>JAVHWW010000077.1:0-6667 GCA_032159235.1 Acidobacteriota bacterium | reverse complement strand
GTCAGATTAAAAAGAGAACTGACCACCGACCACTGACCACTGACCACTTCTTTCGTCGTGCTTTCTTCGATTTCCGTGAGGGTTTACGTTATGTCCGAAGCAAGAATGTGCTGTCGGCGATCTTCGTCGTCGCTGCCGGATGGGGCTTGGGCAATGGCGTGGCGCGTGCGCTCTACAGTATTTTCGGCGCGCGGCTTGGCGTGGCTGCGGCGCAAGGTTTCGTCGCACGCCCGACGGATTTTGGAATCTCCGTGCTCTTCATCGCAATGGGTCTCGGCGGCGTTACGGGTGCGCCGATTGCACGGCGTTTCAATTCGGCTGCGGGCAATACACTGGGTTCACGCATGGGACGTTCAATGATCTTTGATGGCTGCGGTCTCGTGCTCTTCAGCCTGATGCCGACTCTGTGGGGCGCGGCGCTCGTGCTCGTTGCGCGCGAGATGAATTTTGCGATCTGGTGGACGGCGCAGCAAACGATTATCATGAGCCGCACGGATGACGCTTATGCGGGCCGCGTCTTCGCCTCTTATGAAACTTTGACGACTCTGATGATGGTCGGCTCGATGCTTGTCTCAGGTGTTGCCGCAGATAGGTTCGGCATCAGGCCGGTCGCTACGACGGGCGGAGTGATGATTGCGCTCTCCGGCATCTGGTGGTTCGTGTTGCGACGACGTAGAAATGCTGATGCGAGAATCGCAGGCGAAACAGTCTGATACCGAGTTGCGGAATAAAAAGATGAATAGCTATCCACGAAGCCACACGAAACCGCACGAAACATAAGTGCCGCCTCTTCGTGTTGTTTCGTGTGAATTCGTGGATAGTTTCGTCGCTGTTGTTAAGGAAGTCGCATCCATTTGCAAACGGCTCTAGTATGAGAACTCGATAAGCGTAACGCTGATGATGACACTCTACTGCGCGCGCTGGGTCTTACCTGTTGCTTCCTCTCCGATTGAAACCGGAGCGGTGGCTGTTGAAGGCGCATCAATCGCCAAAGTCGGCACGCGCGTCGAACTCGCGGCTCAGTACACGGAAGCACAGGTGCGCGATTTCGGCGAAGCTGCCATCGTACCCGGCTTCGTCAACACACACTCGCATCTTGAGTTGACGGCGATGCGCGGCTACCTCGAACGCGAAGAGGGTGATTTCTTCGCATGGTTGAAGAAGGTCACGATTGCGCGGCTCGAACGGATGACGCCCGATGATCTTTACGTTTCGGCGGCGTGGGGAGCGGTTGAGGCGGCGCGAGCGGGCGTGACATGCGTGGGCGACGCGAGCGATGCGGCAAGCTCAAGCATGAAGGCTCTCAAAGATGTCGGCTTGCGCGGGATCGTCTATCAGGAATCCTTTGGCCCTGAACCTTCGGAAGCGCAGGAGCATTTTGAGAAGCTGCGCGAAAAAGTTTCAAAGCTGCGCGAGTTTGAAACTGAGTTGGTGCGAGTCGGCGTCTCGCCGCACGCGCCGTACACGGTGAGCGCGCCGCAGCTTGAGTTGATCGCGGAGTTTGCACTCGCAGAGAATTTGCCGTTGATGATGCACGCGGCGGAATCAGAAGCGGAGACGCTTTTCATGCGCGAGGGACGCGGCCCCTTCGCCGAAGGACTCGCGCGGCGCGGCATCGAATGGCACGCGCCCGGCATCTCGACGATTCAATATCTCGCGCGACATAATATTCTACGCGCTCGACCGTTGCTCGCACATTGCATCACCGTTGACGACGCAGACATCGAAACAATCAAAGCGGCAGGCGCGAGCATTGCCCATTGCCCGAAGTCCAATGCCAAGCTCGGTCATGGCCGTGCGCCGTTCGCGGCTTTCGTTGAGAAAGGCGTCGCGGTCGGCTTCGGCAGCGATTCCGTTGCGAGCAACAACACTTGCGACATCCTGGAAGAAGCGCGCTTCGCCACGCTGCTCTCACGCCTCAGTGGAGACAAAGAAAATTCGCCGCAAATGTTGAGCGCAGAAGTCGCGCTTCAAATTGCGACAACGGGTGGAGCACGTGCGCTCGGCCTTGAAACTCAAACGGGTCTCCTCATTGAAGGCGCTCAAGCGGACATCGCAGTTGTCGCACTTGACGGCGCGCATCAAATTCCCGCGCATGATCCAATCGCCACGCTGATCTTTTCATCTTCGGCGCGCGATGTGTTGATGACAATGGTGGCAGGCCGGGAAGTTTATTGGGATGGCCGCGTGGTCACAGTTGACGAAGAGCGATTGCGAGAGCGGATGAAAGAAATCTTAAAAGCAGTGACGAGTGACAAGTGATGAGTGACAAGGAAAACGCTTTTTCTCATCACTCATCACTCATCACTCATCACTTGTCACTCGTCACTGCTTTATTCGCATGAAGCGCTGATTGCTTCGTCGAAAATTTCCAGCGCCACGTCAATGTTCTCGCGTGTGATGATGAGCGGCGGCGACCAGCGTATCGTGTTGAAGCCTGCGCCGAGAAGGATAAGGCCGCGCTCGAAGCAGGCGTTCTCGACGCGGTCGCGCAACTCCGGCGCTGGCTCTCTCGAAGCGCTGTCTTCGACAAACTCGACGCCGACCATCAGTCCAAGCCCGCGCACGTCGCCGATGCAATCGTGCTTCTGCATCAGTTTACGCAAGCCTGCCTGAAGATACTCTCCGACCAACGCGCTGTTAGCGGTGAGTCCGCCTTCGAGTAGCTCAATCGTTTTCAGCGCGGCGGCGATGGCGACCGGGTTGCCGCCGAAGGTCGAAGCATGTGCGCCCGGTTTCCAGTCCATCAAATCGGCGCGTGCGACGCACACTCCGAGCGGCAGACCCGATGCGATGCCTTTGGCGATGCACACGATGTCGGCCTTAAGATCGTAGTGGTCGCTCGCAAACATCTTGCCCGTGCGTCCCATCCCGGATTGCACTTCGTCAACGATCAACATGATGCCATGCTCATCGCAGATGCGTCGTAAGCCCTGCAAAAATTGCTTCGGCGCGGGAACGTAACCGCCTTCGCCCTGCACGCACTCGACGACGATTCCAGCGCACTCTTCCGGCGGCAGCGTCGTCTTGAACAGGCGATTCTCAATCCAGTCGAGACATGCGCTGCTGGCCGTCTCTGCATCAGTCGGCTCACCCGTGAACGGATGACGAAAGATGTTCGGATAAGGCACGTGCGTCACATCAAGGACTTGACGATGAAAGCCTTTGCGCTGCGCTGCTCTTGATGAAGTCAGAGAGAGCGAGCCGAGCGTGCGACCGTGAAAGCTGTTAAAGAAGGCTATGAACTTCTCGCGCCCTGTCGCATACATGGCGAGTTTCAAAGCAGTCTCGACGGCTTCAGTTCCACTGTTGGCAAAGTGCGTGCGTGTCGGGCCTTCGATGGGAACAATCTCGTCGAGTTTGCGCGCGAGTTTCGGCATGTGCTCGTAGTAGTAGTCCGTGCCGCAGATGTGAATCAGTTGCGCGGCCTGCTCCTGAATGGCGCGGACGACTTCCGGGTGGCAGTGGCCGGTCGAGCAGACGGCGACACCCGCGTTGCAATCTAAAAAGATATTGCCGTCAACGTCCTCGACCCAGACGCCTGCGGCGCGCTTGGCGACGAGCTTGAAGGACGGGCGCGGGTAGGAAGGCGTGACGAATTGATGGTCGGCTGCGACGATTTGTGTGCCCTTCGGGCCGGGCAGAGCAGTCTTGATCTCCGGTCTCTTGGGCGGTGCAAGCGTAGTCATACACTCTTCTCCTTGATGAAAGCGAGGGAAATTCGTTAGGACAGGTTGATGTGAAAAGCTGAAAAGAGTGCAGCTAGTCCGCGAAGAGATCAGCGCGGTTGTCGAGCGGACGAAAATGTGTGTCGCGTAGATAAAACATAAAAGATAGAGATTAGAGGTCAGAGGTTAGAGGTCAGGGTTTTGGCTTTACTAATCTCTGACCTCTAACCTCTGACCTCTGCTGTTTAGCATCTGGCCTCTGCTGCTGTCAACGCCGTTTCCAGCGCACGCCGTCTTTGGTGTCTTCGAGCGTGATGCCACGCTCTGCTAACTGATCGCGGATTTCGTCGGCGCGGGCGAAGTCGCGGCGGCGGCGCGCTTCCTGTCGCTCGTCAATCAGAGATTGAATCTCGGCGTCGAGCATGACTGGTTGCTCGTCGTCGAAAATGTTCAGCACGGAGTTGATTCGCTCAAGCGCGTTGAGAAGTTCGCGCTGGTTATCTTCGCGCAGGGCGTGACCGTCAATCGCAGTGTTCACTTCACGCGCGAGGTTGTGCAACGCGGCCAGCGCGACGGACGTATTGAGGTCGTCGTCAAGCCCTGCTTCAAAATCTTTGAGGGCGCGTGCGGCGGCTTCATGCAGGCGAGGGTTCGTGCCGGGTTCGACGCGAGCATCTTTCAGGCGTGAGCGAAAGTCGCGCAAGCCTTGGACGCTTTTTTCTGCGCCGCGCAGAGCCTCGAACGTGAAATTGAGTTGCTTGCGATAGGGCACACTGAAGAGGAAATAGCGCACGGCGACGGGCGCGAAGCCGCGCGCCACGACATCGCGGAAAGTGTAGTAGTTGCCCTTCGACTTCGACATGGATTCGCCGTCAACCTTCAAGTGCTCGTAGTGAATCCAGTAGCGCGCGAAAGTTTTTTCGGTTGCGCCTTCGCTCTGCGCGATCTCGTTTTCGTGATGCGGAAAGACCAGATCAATTCCGCCCGCGTGAATATCGAACGTCTCGCCTAGATATTTCATGGACATCGCTGAGCATTCGATGTGCCAGCCGGGACGACCGCGACCAAGAGGAGTGTCCCAAGCGGGTTCGTCCGGCGACTCCGCGCCCTTCCAGAGAGCGAAATCGCGCGCGTCCTCTTTCTCATACTTGTCCGTGTCAACGCGCTCGCTCGCGCCAGCGATGTTGCCCGCGAAATTTATTTTCGAGAGCTTGCCGTACTCTGGAAACGAACTGATGCGATAGTAGATCGAATCGTCTGAACGATAAGCGTGGCCGCGCGCTTCGAGGCGTTCGATGAGCGAGACCATTTCGGGGATGTGGCGCGTGGCGCGCGGCACGATGTCTGGACGCGCGCAGCCGAGCGCATCGAAATCTTCCCACAGCGCCGCGATATATTTCGCCGTGTACTCATCAATCGTCACGCCGTTCTTCTGCGAGAGCGCGATGATGCGGTCTTCCACGTCCGTAATGTTCATCACGTGCGTGACGCGGTAGCCCTTGAAGCGTAGATAGCGACTCAGGATGTCCGTGAAGATGTTGGAACGAAAGTTACCGATATGCCCGTAATCCCAGACGGTCGGCCCGCAGAAGTACATACGGACTTCGCCTTCTGCGAGCGGATGAAACTCTTCAAGCTGGCCGGAAAGTGTGTTGTGAAATTTTAGCATCGTGATGGCGATACGCTTTGATGAAGTTAGAAGTTCAAGCCGAAATGAGTTCCCATTTCTGCGCGCGGGCTATCAATGCCTCTTCCTGTGCAGGCCAATCGTGCAAAGTCGCCGGATCGAAGTCCGCGCCATTAGGCCAGACTAGAGTGTGGACTTCCGGGTCAAGCCGAACTTGATTGAAGAGCGACAACTCACGGAGTGGGCCAAACATTTCTCCCGCCAGCACCGGTTGAAAGTTAATTATCTGGCTCGTCTCATCGTCGAATTGGATTCGTAACGTGTAAGGCGACACGATTTCAAATGAGAGAACACGATAAATCGGATGAGTCATTACTATCTCCTTATCTCAACGGCTCAATAGGCAACGGGCTTTGACCAGCTTGCAGTCGTTCCCAATCAGCCAGCAACTCTGCTTGATGCAACTCAGCCCATGCTACAACCAGACGTTGTTGCCGTCTCGGTAGTGATCCAGCGATCAAGTCAATCGGAACAAGAGTATAAATTGCCACATCATCCTGGTAATAAGCATGGAAATGCGGTTGATGATGCGGCGCGCCGAGTTCTGCGTACATACGAATGATAATACCAAAGAAGCGGCTGAGTTCCGGCATGGCTTATTGTAATTCGCAATATAAGAAGGCGGCAAAGACATATCAGCGGTTGAAGTGAGTAAAACCTGCTGGCTCTATAGTCGAAACGCGAGAACCTTCTGCGAGACTGATGTGCCCCGCATCGTTTGTGACATCACCGAGATATGTCACGGGCACGCCGCCGAGACCGCGCGGAAGACGTTTGAGATCGCGCGGGCGGATGGTGAAGAGCAACTCGAAATCTTCGCCGCCGTGCAGGGCGAGTAGAAGCGGGTCGAGTGCGCGACGACCACAGAGATCAATGACGGGCGGATCAATCGGAATGCGCGCGGCGTCAATCCTCGCGCCGACGTTGCTTTCGCGGCAGAGATGCGCGAGGTCTGATGAGAGGCCGTCGCTGATGTCTATCATTGCCGTTGCCAGATGTTCCTCGCTGAGCAATGCGCCCCAGGGAACGCGCGGTGCGGGGCGGAGTTGGCGCAAGATGAGTTGTTCGACGGCTTGAGAGCGGGATGAGCGCGAGGGTTTCGTTTCAAGCCGTGAGCCGCGTTCGAGTAGGCGCAGACCGGCTGCCGCACCGCCGAGCGCGCCCGTGACGAAGATATGATCGCCGGGACGCGCGCCTGAGCGTTGAACGGAGCGGCCACGCGCTGCCTCGCCGACGACGATGGAATCAATCACGATGCGTTCGGGCGTGCGCGACACGTCGCCGCCGATGAGTGCGACGCGGTAAGTTTCGG
>JAVHWW010000069.1:0-62085 GCA_032159235.1 Acidobacteriota bacterium | reverse complement strand
CCCAGCCACGCGCTCCCATCTGTCGGCGCTCCATTGTAATTATCGTGATACCAATCCTCGCACCATTCCCACACGTTGCCATGCAGGTCGTAGAGACCAAAGGCATTTGGCTGCTTCTGTCCGACCGCGTGGGTCTTGCGCTCTGAATTTTTATCATACCATCCCATCGCATCCAGATCGCCAGCATAATCATTTGTCGTTCCGGCTCGACAGGCGTATTCCCATTCAGCTTCACTCGGCAACCTGTAAGTGTACCCGTCATTCATCGCATTCAACTTCTTGATGAACTCCTGCACATCATTCCAAGTCACCATTTCCACCGGACATTGATCGCAGTTCTTAAAACGCGAAGGATTGCTGCCCATCACCTGTTGCCACTGCGCCTGCGTGACTTCATACTTGCCCAGGTAAATCGAATTGTTAATCGTCACCTGATGCACAGGCTTTTCATCCTTATCGCCATTCTCCGCACCCATCATAAAAGTTCCCGCCGGAACTAAAACGAACTCCATCCCGGGGCCATTCTTCACCGTCTGAGGCTTAACATTCGCAGGCGTTTCAGATGGCTTGACGCTGCCCTGATTTGCGGTAGAGGGCTTCTCTTTCTGGCGACTCATCGAGAGCCACACAACCACGCCGCCAATCAAGAGCAAAACCGCGAGAGCGCCGATCACTAACGTCACGCGGCTAGTTTTTCTCTCGCGCGGCGCGGCGCTGCTCTCAAATGAGAGACCGGTGGGCGTCGTCGCGTGCGCCGGAATCGTCGGCGCAGAGACAATCTCCTGCGAGATGGCGCGCTGCTCTCCGGTCACGGGCTGCTCGCCGGAAGACTCCGGCGTTGGCGCAGACTGAGCCGCTACGTCACGCGCCGATGCCTGCGTTGGCGGAGTCACACCAGATGTTTGCAGAGCCTCGCGCAACTCACGCGCCAGCGCGCTGGCATCACGCTGCCTCTGCTCAAGGTCTTTGGCGAGCGAGCGCATGACGACCGCTTCGAGCGCAGGATTCACCCCTGCGCTGGGCGGCAACGGCGACGCAGTATCGAAGAGGTGGCGCGCGATCAAGCCCGTCGGCGTCTCAGCCGTGAAGGGCGGCACGCCCGCCAGCATCTCGTACACAATCGCGCCTAGGCTATAGACATCGGCGCGCGCGTCCAACGCTTCGCCGCGACACTGTTCCGGCGACATGTAGTAAGGTGTGCCTATCACCATGCCCGTCTGCGTCAGTGTGGTGATGCCCGCCGCATCTTTCAGCTTAGCGATGCCGAAGTCCACGACCTTGACACTCTCGCGCTCGCGGTCTTCATTAGGCTGAAGCACGATCACATTATCCGGCTTGAGGTCACGATGAAAGATGCCCTTACGATGCGCCGCGCCGACGCCCGCGCAGATGTCTCGCATCAATGAGACCGCACGCTCCACTTCCAAACTCTTCTCACGCCTGAGCAGCGCGCGCAGCGACTCGCCTTCGATCAACTCCATGACGAGGTAAGCGGGCGCATCCTCGCCGCGCGCTTCGCTCAGATCAATAATCGAGACGATGTTGGGATGGCGGAGTTGGGCTGCGGCACGCGCCTCGCGCCGGAAGCGTTCGAGCATATCCGCGTTCGCCACCAACTGTTTATGCAGCACCTTGACGGCCACCTCGTCGCCGATGTGCACGCGCCGCGCGCGATAAACGATGCCCATCCCGCCTGTGCCCAGACGCTCCAGGATAAAGTATTTTCCGTCGAGCACCTGATTGAGCAGAGTATCAACTCGCGCTCCGGCTGAATCTGGCGCGTGCGCGCGCCCGCTCGGAGTATCAGCGAAAGAGAGGCCGCAGCCCGAACAGAACCGCGCGTTCTCCTTCAACTCTTCACCGCACTGCGGACAGATCATGAGTCATCATCCTCCTGAAGCGGTCGTTGCCATCTGAGCCATGAAATTCAGTTTGAATACTGCGCGACCTCTTTCTTCAGAAACAGAAGGCTCGCCATATTCGACATCTCCGGCCCATAGCGAACGGCTTGCTCGGCTGTTGCGACCAACTCCCAACCATCACGCCCCGCCGATTCAAGATACTCCCAGACCATCGGGCAGGAGTTGTACAACTGCGCCGGGTCGGAATTCTCCGGCACCTGTAATCCCTGCCAGTGCCCGTTGACGAAAGTCACACGCGCCATCTGCACCTGGCACACACGATATTTGAAAGCCTTTGCCACGAGAGCAATCCTTTCCGACACTCACAAGAATTTACGAAGTCTTAAACGGATTTACGATTTCCAATCCTTCGGCTTGAGCAGATGTGTCGAAGTCTTCCGAATAGAGTCGCGTCACGCCACTCTCCAAACACGCGGCAATAATCAGAGCGTCCCATGATGAAAGGCTGTAGCGATTCATCAAACCTTCGACGCGACGTAAAACTTCCCATGTCGGCAGTTGAGTGTTCCACAGCTTCTGCAATCTGTAAATATCCTGCCATGCTTTGTCTGGACTAAATCCTAAGACCGCGAGTTTCCGACTCGCAGCGATATACTCGCAGGCCACCTGCCAGAGTAGAACGCCATCCGTCAGAGTTCGGATCAGCTTCTCTGCTATCGTCAACTTAGCAGGATAGCGAGCGTCGTGAGCATAAATCAGAATGTTCGTGTCAACGGCGTTCATGTAGTTCCTCGCGTGTGAAGCGCGCGGGGGCGTTAGCGGGGATCGGGTTGTCGCGCATGTTCTGAATCAGCTCTTCCAGAATGCGTTTACGCTCCTCTGGGTCTGTCACAGACGGCGGAATCGTATAAGGATTATGAATCGTCAATTCTACTTCCGAGCCTTCGGGCAAGTCGCAGGGCGCTTGTGGAATGAATGCGCCGTTTTGATAAACTGCTTTCAATCTTTGCACCATACAATTCTCCTTTCACTACCCTATTCTACACTGTTACAGCCTCTTGATACTCGCCCCACACGCGGCGCAGGCGATGACTGATTTCGCCGACGGTAACGTAAGACTCGACGCAAGTGAGGATGCGCGGCAGCATGTTCTCTGAGCCGCGCGCGGCCTCTTCTAACTGAACGAGCGCGGTCTCGGCGGCTTCACTGTCGCGCCGCTCACGCACGGCACGCAGGCGCTCAACCTGCGCTTGCTCAATCGCCGGGTCAACGCGCAGCAGAGGAATTCGCGTCTCTTCTTCAGTCTGAAAGCGATTGAGGCCGACGACCGTTTGCTCATTCGTTTCAATCGCGCGCTGGTACTTGTAGGCCGCGTCCTGAATCTCGCGTTGCACGTAGCCGGTTTCAATCGCGCGCAGCATCCCGCCCATCGCGTCTATCTTCTCAATGTAATCTGTGGCGCGGCTTTCGATCTCGTTGGTTAGTTCTTCGATGGCGTAAGAACCTGCGAGCGGGTCAACCGTGTCGGCGACGCCGGATTCGTGGGCGATGACCTGTTGTGTGCGGAGCGCGATGCGCGCGGCGTTCTCGGTCGGAAGCGCGAGGGCTTCGTCCATCGCATTGGTGTGCAGCGATTGTGTGCCGCCTAAGACGGCGGCGAGCGCCTGAATCGTCGTGCGAACAATGTTGACTTCGGGCTGTTGGGCTAGAAGCGATGAGCCTGCGGTCTGTGTGTGAAAGCGCAGCATCAGAGAACGCGGGTCGCGTGCATGAAAACGTTCGCGCATGATGCGCGCCCAGAGTCTTCGCGCGGCGCGGAATTTCGCAATCTCTTCGAGCAGGTTGTTGTGCGAGTTGAAGAAGAACGAGAGGCGCGGCGCGAACTCGTCAATCCTGAGTCCAGCTTCGAGCGCGGCGACGATGTAGGCGATGGCGTCTGCGAGCGTGAAGGCGACTTCCTGCACGGCTGTCGAGCCTGCTTCGCGGATGTGATAGCCGCTAATCGAAATCATGTTCCAGTTCGGGACTTCACGCGCGCAGAAGGCGAAGGTGTCCGTGATGAGTCTGAGCGACGGGCGCGGCGGATAGATGTACGTGCCGCGCGCGATGTACTCCTTCAGGATGTCGTTCTGAATCGTGCCGTTGACTTTATCGAAACTGATATTCTGTTTCTTCGCAACGGCGAGGTAGAGACAGAGCAGTGTTGAAGCTGTTGCGTTGATCGTCATCGAAGTCGAGACGGAATCGAGCGGGATGCCGTCGAAGAGACGCTGCATGTCTTCGAGCGAGTCAATCGCCACGCCGACCTTGCCGACTTCGCCTGCCGCGAGCGGATCATCTGAATCTAAACCAATCTGCGTCGGAAGATCGAAGGCGACGGAGAGTCCGGTTGTGCCCTGCGCGAGCAGATACTTATAGCGCGCGTTCGATTCTTCGGCGGTCGCGTAGCCAGCGTACTGGCGCATCGTCCAGAGGCGACCGCGGTACATGTTCGGGCGTAGCCCTCGCGTGTAGGGAAATTCGCCGGGCGCGCCTAAGTCCTTCTCGTAATCAATGCTTTCGGTGTTCGACGGATTGTAGTCAACAGGCAACTCGATGCCGGAAGGCGTCTCGAAATGTTCCCGCCGCTCGACGCGCTGTTTGGTGACCATCTTTTCGATTGCGGAATGCGGAATTCGGATTGCGGATTTAGAGAGCGCGGAAGGGTTCTGCTTTTTCAATCCGCATTCCGCAATCCGAAATCCGCAATTGCCAGAAGCCTAGCACAGCGCGAGCGCGCGTCGCAATCACGCTCTCTTCCGTCGCAAGGTCTATTCAATCTTGCGCGTAGGGTGAGATTGAATTTTAACCGCAGAGGACGAGAAGCACGGCAAGAGATAACCAGCGCTTCGGGAAGCGTCTGGTCGTCACTCAGTTGTCTATAGCAATGATTAAGGTTCCTTACTTTTCGTTACGGGCGAAAGATCAACCGATAGCTCATCGGGATCAAGACGCTCGTGCAGAATGAAAGCCCGCTGTTCACTTGCAGGCAGGTTCATGTCACTTGACCTCTACATCAATACAAAACGGCCCCCTGTACCCACTCTTGCCGCTTGGCGAAACCTCAATGCGGTAGGTGCCCGCAACGCTCGTCTTAGTGACACCGTTGTTTCCCTGCATATCGTGGTCGTCGTCAACCTCTTTACCCGAAGGATCAAAAATAGCAGTGCCGGTGCTAATTTCTTCGTTGACTTTTCCGCAGGCGTACACGCGCACCTCGATAGTCTGGTTCGCTTTCACGGTGATGAGATAAGACGCGGTGTCGTTTTTACCACTGAGGTAACCCCGGACTCTGATCGACGAGTGCCCCTGCTTGAAATAAAGATGCTTCGGCTTTTGCTTGGCGAAGACCAGCATCATCGGAGCAAGTAAGAGTACGATCAGTACCCCGAAGAAGATTTTCCGCACGAAGGGTTGCATCCATCTGTTGTTTGTCGCTCTGAACATGATTCTCTCCTCTCAGTTGGGTCAGTGTTTAGTCTTGGAAAGAGAGACGGCCACGACTCTTTTCCATCCTGCATAGAGATGACCTGCGAGTAGCGATCTTTATCAACCGCCAGAATCAGCGGCGAGTTGAAAGTAGCGCTCTCTTCCTCCCGGTTCAGCCGGAACTGCGACCGTGTTGACCTGTCAGATTTGCAAAAGCGTTGATGCTCGTTCGAGCGAGGGATGCCGACCAGGTTGGATAGAATGTCCGAAAAACTTTACTTCGCGGTCACATCAAAGTCCGTTGTGGCGCTGGCGTTGTTATAATAAATCAGCAGTTAAATGTCAATGCTTCCTTTTTACGCTCGACGCCTCCCGGCAAACGCGAGCGGCGAGAGTTGAATGCTCAAGGTCTTCATCACCGTCATAGTTGACCGCGAGACTGCTCGTCGCTTAGCATCCTTTTCAAAGCAGAACGCGCATCTTGTAACAAAATCGAGCGCGCGAGGCGCAGGTGTCCTAGTGGAGATTGACGACGAAGCCAAACAGATCGTGCAGGATTTAGGCACGGCGATTAACTCTGCGGTCGAGAAATCATCGCAGGTGGCAGAAGCGATTGAGCGGCTGCGTGAGGCTGGCTACGAGATGGAGTTGACCTTGCGTCTGGAAATAGCTCTGCGCCAGCAGTCGGAAGATGATGCGACAGAATCTCAGGAAGCCGCGCTCGAATTGACTGATGAAGACATGCGGACGCTTCGGCGGATGAAGATTAGGATAGATACAGATGAATGAAGCATCGCTTTTCAAAAGTGCGAGGATTCATCATCAACAGTTACAGTATAGCTGACGTAATCAATCATAAGGTGACTGCCGTCCAGGAGTCCCGTGCCGAGTAAGGAGTCGTCGCCGTCGCTGATGATGACCTCTACGGCGCGCGTCTGACCCAGCCACTCAATCTCCAGTTCCGCAATGTCGGCGATTGATCTGGCGCGTCCAATACCGATGATCGGAACGCGACCGAGGACTGTTAGCTTGAGGCGGGCGGCTTCCGAGCGTGGGAGCAGGAGCGAGCCGTCAAAGCCTGTATCAACCAAACACTAGACCTCTTCGCCGCTCGTCGTTCGCACACGCAGCCACGCCTCAAGTTGAGCATTAACGCTACCGTCTTCGCGCGCCATAGCCACCAACTCGATACGCGGCATCCTGGCCGACGCGCAAAAGATAGAAGAGATGATCGGGCAATTCACGTCGCCCTGCGCGCAACGCTGCAAGGCCGGTCGCGCCGAGGAAGTAACGCCCGGTCTCCGGTTCAATGGCGACGAATTCGCCCGTATGTTCCGGCTCTAAGAGAGCACGCAGGCGTTCGTCGTAGAGACGCTGACCATTGTCGGCCAAGGCGTCAGCAACCTCTGGATTCTCTTTTCTAAGGGTGCTCACTGACTTTCCACAACCTCCAGGCAGCACTAAAGACTTGAAGTATAGCACAGGAAGATAGCAGGCGAATCAGGAGTTGCAAGCGGCGGTAGTGGTTCAGTTTGAAATCTGAGAGCGATTTTCGTTGAGCAATTCACCGCAGAGGCGCAGAGGACGCGGAGTTGACGCAGAGAGAGAGTTGAGTGATTTTCTCTGCGCCTGCTCTGCGCTCTCTGCGTCTCTGCGGTGAGTAAATCTCGGAGAATGCTCTCTCGGATTTCAAACTGAACCACTACTTCCAGAGAGCCTGCTTTGCCAAAAATGCGGGCATTATGCTATCTTGACCGTCTTTTAACCCTGCCGGATTTTTCGCTATCATCGGCCTATTTAGTAGAGGAGTTAGTAGAGTATGGCTACGCCTAACGGAAATGCTGGCACGAACGGACAGAACTTTGGCCGCGTCGTGCAGATCATCGGCCCCGTCGTTGACGTTGAATTTGAAGAGAAGCACCTGCCGCCGATTTATCAGGCGCTGCGCGTGACCTCTGAAGGTTTCGACGTGCCCGCGCCGATTGATGTCATCTGTGAAGTTCAGCAGCATCTCGGCGAAGGCCGCGTGCGCGCAGTCTCCATGCTGCCGACGGACGGCATGGTGCGCGGCATGAAAGCGATTAACACTGGTGGCCCGATCACTGTGCCCGTCGGCGAAGGAACGCTGGGGCGCGTGATGAATGTCATCGGCGAGCCTGTGGACAATCTGGGGGCGGTCAAATATGAGGAGCGTTATCCGATACATCGTCACGCGCCTGACTTCGACGAGCAGTCAACCGAATTGCAGATGTTCGAGACGGGCATCAAGGTCATTGACCTGATTCAGCCCTTCGTGCGCGGCGGCAAGATCGGACTCTTCGGCGGCGCGGGCGTCGGCAAGACAGTGCTCATCATGGAGTTGATTAACAACATCGCCAAAGCTCGCGCAGGCTTCTCCGTCTTCGCGGGCGTTGGCGAAAGAACGCGCGAGGGTAATGACCTGCTGCGCGAGATGGTCGAATCGCAAGTCATCCAATATGGCGAGGAATTCGACAAACACTTTAAGGAGACCGGCGAGTTCGACATGTTGCGTGTGGACATGAAGGCCATCGAGAAATCGAAGGTCGCGCTCATCTACGGTCAGATGACTGAGCCGCCCGGTGCACGCCTGCGCGTCGCACTCTCCGGCTTAACGGTCGCCGAATACTTCCGCGATCAAGGTCTCGACGTGCTCCTCTTTATTGACAACATCTTTCGCTTCACGCAGGCAGGCTCGGAAGTCTCTGCCCTGCTCGGTCGAATGCCATCGGCTGTCGGTTATCAACCGAACCTTGCGAGCGAGATGGGCGAGATGCAGGAGCGTATCACATCAACGAAGACAGGCGCGGTCACTTCGATTCAGGCCGTCTATGTTCCGGCGGACGATTACACAGACCCCGCGCCCGCGACCACGTTCGCGCACCTGGACGCCGTCACCGCGCTCTCGCGCCAGATCGTCGAAATCGGAATCTACCCGGCGGTTGACCCGCTCGCGTCAAGCTCACGTATTCTCGATCCGCGCATCATCGGCGAAGAGCATTACAGGACGGCGCAGGACGTGAAACAGGTGCTGCAACGCTACAAAGACCTGCAAGACATCATCGCCATTCTCGGTCTTGATGAATTGTCGGACGAAGACAAGCTGACGGTCTCGCGTGCACGCAAGATTCAAAGATTCTTCTCGCAACCGATGTTCGTCGCCGCGCAGTTCACAGGCCTCAAGGGTCAGTACGTCAAGCTGGAGGACAGCGTGCGCGGCTTCCGCGAAATCGTTGACGGCAAGCACGACGATCTGCCCGAACAAGCCTTCTTCATGGTCGGCACAATCGAAGAAGCACAGGAGCGCGCGAAGACATTGGCCGCGCAAGGATAAAACAGAAGTCAGGAGTCAGAATCCAGAAGGCTATGGCGGAAGCCGCTTTGACAGATTTTATGGATTTTCTTTTCTTCTGACTCCTGGATTCTGGATTCTGGATTCTGCTTTACGTTATGCCTGAACAAATTCAACTCGAAGTCGTGACACCCGAACGCCGCGTGTTGTCGGAGACGGTGGACTCAGTCAATGTGCCCGGCTTGAATGGTGAGTTGGGCATCCTGCCCGGACACACGCCGCTCATCTCGCAGCTTCAGACGGGCGTGCTCTCTTACATGCAGAACGGCGCGGCGCATCGCCTTCATGTCTCCGGCGGATTCGTCGAGGTCAACGCTGATCGCGTCTCGGTGCTCGCCGAAATTGCCGAGCGCCCTGAAGAGATTGACGCCGCACGTGCTCGTCTGGCACGCGAGCACGCCGAAAAAACTTTGAGCGCGTTTACCGGAACTGAAGAAGATTTCGAGGTCGCGCGCGCACGTCTTGAGCGCAACATCGTGCGACTACAATTAACCAGCGCTTCAAACATTCACGGCTAATCCTAAGTTCCAGCATTAACTAAAAACCCCGTAACGTGAAGGGTGATTCGAGCGAATTTCCCTTATCTTTCCACCTCATTTCTCTTGTTTCATACTTGAAACGATAGCCCAAAGACGGTATAATGCGGTTTCGTTGAACGAGCAAGTTTCTATCGTCAAGAGGGTTTCTAAAGAATGTCACAAGCTGTAGCCGAAACAAGCGCCGTCGAGTCTTCACGCACCATCGCGGGCGAAGCGACGCCCGAAGATGCGCAGGCAGAGCCATCTCTGCGCCCGCGTCGTCTGGACGAATATATCGGACAGACGAAGGTCACAAGCAATCTCAAGATTTTTCTCAAGGCTGCGAGAGCGCGGCGTGAGGCGCTTGACCACGTTCTCTTTTACGGCCCGCCGGGATTGGGGAAGACGACGCTTGCCAACATCATCGCCGTCGAGATGGGCGCGGAGTTAAAGAGCGTCAGCGCGCCCGCGATTGAGCGCGGCGGCGATTTGGCGGCGCTGCTCACGAATTTGCAGGAAGGCGAAGTTCTCTTCATTGACGAGATTCACCGCCTGCGCCCGCAGATTGAAGAGGTGCTCTATCCGGCGATGGAGGATTACCAACTCGACGTGATGATCGGTCAGGGCACGGCTGCGCGTTCGATTAAATTAGAACTGCCGAAGTTTACGCTGGTCGGAGCGACCACGCGCGCCGGACTCATCACTGCTCCTCTGCGTGGACGCTTCGGCATCATCCAGCATCTTGATTTCTACTCGCAGAAGGATTTGGAGATCATCATTCATCGTTCGGCGGAAATCCTGGGCGTTGAGATTGAAGCCACAGGCGCGCGTGAACTCGCACGCCGCGCACGCGGCACACCGCGCATCGCTAATCGTCTGCTGCGTCGCGTGCGCGATTATGCGGAAGTTTTGAGCGATGGACGCATCACGCAGGTGGTCGCACGCCGCGCGCTCGACGAGATGGAAGTTGACCGCTTCGGCCTCGACGAAGTTGACCGCAAGCTGCTCGCGGCGATTATTGAAAAGTTTGACGGCGGGCCGGTCGGCGTCGGCACGATCTCGGCTTCAATCAGCGAGGAGCGCGAATCAATCGAAGAGATTATCGAGCCGTACCTGATTCAGATTGGTCTGCTGAATCGCACGCCGCGCGGTCGCGTCGCTACTCGCGCGGCTTACAAGCATCTGGGCTTTTCTCTGAAGGCGCAACAGCGCGACCTGTTAGCGAGTTAAAAGAGAGAGCAAGTTTCGGCGGCTACTTTGCTGACCGAAAACGACTGAGGGCGACTTGGAGAAAGGCGGATCGGGAGCCGCTTTTTCTTCGAGTCGCTCTCAGTCTATTTCTGCTCGGTCGCTTCTTGACGCCTTAACATTCAGGAAGTTGTCCCAGCATAGCCAGAATGCCATAAAGCGGCAGGATGACAGGTATTGCCATTACTCCCAGTGAAACCTTTCCGACATTTTTTAGAATCTTATCAAAGCCGGACAAGCGTTTGATGCTCAAGACATCTGCGTAGCTGATAACGGCTGTGACCTCGCCCTTACGACTGCCTGACTCTGCGAAAGTAAAATCCTTCTCTCGCCACTCTGTCACCTTGCCGCTCAATCTCGCGCTATCTGTGAATTCAAACGGGAACTCTTTTTTACCGACGAGAACTTTCGCTCCGGGCCGGACTTTAACAATAACCTCTTTTCCATTGGAAAGAGCTTCGCCGACGCGTGATTTGATCGCTTCGACTGTGCTCGTGTTTTGACCTGCTGCATTGATTGTCAAAGGTGCGGCCAAGAGAGACAGAACAATTATTAGCGGGAGCGCTTTCTGCTTCATGTCAAATTCCTCCGAGAAGATTGATAACTTCGCGTCATCGCTGAAGCAATAAAGATACCGCGCTGTTGTAACTTTCTATGTTGGCTTAGATGGCCTTCAAATGAGATGCCGGAAGATTCAGGCGCAGCAGTTTCACAGCAATCGTTTAATTAGTGCTGCATCTTCTGAGTCAGATTTTTGCGGCGATGGCTGCGCGCATCTCTGTGACGGCGCGTTCAAGACCGATGAAGATGGCGCGTGAGATGATGTTGTGGCCGATGTTGAATTCGGTGATCTCTTCGATGCGTGCGACTGCGCCGACGTTTCGATAGGTGAGCCCGTGTCCGGCTGCGACGCGCAAGCCGTACTGCATGGCGAGCACGGCGGCTTCGCGTAGCCGTCTCAATTCCTGTGCAGCGCGCATCGCGCCTTCGTTGTGAGCGGCGCGTGCGCCTAATGTCGCTTCTGCATATTCAGCCGTGCAGAGTTCGATCTGCTGCGCGCCGACTTCGCGTGCGGCTTCAATCTGTTGCGGGTCTGGGTCAATGAAGAGACTCGTGATGATGTTTGCTTCGCGCAGGCGATGAACTGCGGCGCGGACAATTGAGAGATTGGCACGCACGTCCAAACCGCCTTCGGTCGTAATCTCGTTCGGATTTTCGGCGACGAGAGTGACTGCATCCGGCAGCACATCAAGCGCAATCTTCATCATCTCTTCGGTCGCAGCCATCTCGACGTTGAGATAGGTCGTGACACTTTGGCGCAAGGTATGAAGGTCTCTGTCTTGAATATGACGACGATCAGTACGCAGATGTGTGGTGATGCCGTCGGCTCCGGCCTGTTCGCAAACAAGCGCCGCCGCGACGACGCTCGGTTCGGGAGCGCGCCGCGCCTGGCGCACAGTAGCGACGTGATCTATGTTGACGTTGAGTCGCGCAGCCATAAAAAGCAGAGGTTAGATGTCAGATGTTAGAGGTTAGTTTGTGTGAACGTCAACCGCGAGCGCGTTCAATTTCCAGAGTCCGTCTTGAAGGCGCTCGATAGCTCGCGCGATGAATCATTCTTCGATGCGGGCGGAATTGAAGTATGCACGCGCTCTCTGTCTTTCGATCCAACGCGCGCGGCGGCGATGGCCGAATCATAAAGGCCGCGTCGTGCCTGGCGGCGAATCAGGCGCACTTCATTAAACATCCGCCAGCTATCGCGCGCGACTTCCAACTTGCTGCCCTCGACGTGATTCCAGCGCACAGGTATTTCACGCAAAGAGAGTTCGGCGAGGTACGCCAGATAAATCAACTCGACATCGAAGCCGAAGCGATCAATCGTCGCGGCCTCAACGAGGGGGCGACAGACGTTCATCCGAAAAGCCTTGAAGCCGCATTGCGTGTCCCAGAAGGGCAAGCCTGTGGCGAGCCTGACGATGAGATTGAAGATGCGCCCGCCCTGTTCGCGTCGCCAGGGCTGATGCACGCCGATCAAACTGCGATCAAGCGCGCGCGAGCCGAAAGTCAAATCAAGTTCGCCGCGCTCGATTGGATTGACGAGCTTGGGAACTTCCGTAATCGGCGTTGAAAGGTCTGCGTCGGTAAAGAGCGCGATGGGCGCGCGGGCGGCGAGCAAGCCGGTTCTGACTGCATGGCCTTTGCCGCGATTCGGCTGGACGCGAATTAACTGCGCGCTGATATTGCCCGCCTGAGCAAAACTCTCCTCTGCTATCTCCGCCGTCGCGTCGCTTGAGCCGTCATCAACAACGATCAATTCGCTATCGGCAATCTGCTCGTTCAAATACTTGAAGACTGCGCGCAACGACTCGCCGAGCCGCGCGGCCTCGTTATATGCGGGGATGATGATTGAGAGCGAGAAAGACATTTGAATAAGTTTTGAATTGTGAGTTTTGAGTTATGAGTTAAAAGCCGAAATTCAAAACTCAAAATTCAAAACTCAAAACTCGCTTTTAACTATAGCATACGCCCCTTTCGGTAGTAGGCGGCTGGCTATGCTATATTTACCGTGTGTCGCGCGCGTTCGCAGAGCGCGTCAGATGTTCAGAGTTTTGGAGCATAGCATGACAAGGAAGTTTGGGATAGTTGCGCTCGCCATCATCATCTCGGCGACGGTCGCCGGAGGAATGGTTGATATTTTTCAGAGACGAGTTGCGACCGGCAGAGGCCCGAACAAAACGACCAGCGGCGCGGACGTGACGAACGATTATCAGGAGGCTGTCCAGATGATCGGCCACGAGTACGCGGGCGACATTGATTACGAGAAGGCCACGCAGGCCGCCATTCAAGGGATGCTCTCCACACTTGACCCGCACTCGCTCTTCTTCCCGCGCGCCGAATTCACCAAGCTCAAAGAGGATCAGGACTCGGAACTGATCGGCATCGGCGTGACCATCCTGCGCCACCGCGACGGCGTCTATGTTCAAGCGGCAGTTCATGGCACGCCAGCCGAGCGCGCTGGCTTACGCTACGGCGACCGGATCATCGAAGTTGACGGCAAAGATGCGCGCGATTGGACGAGCGAAGAGGTCTCGAAGAACGTGCGCGGCGAGCGGGGCGAACCCGTCCGCATCCGTGTCGAGCGCGCGGGCGAGAAAGCTCCACTCGCCTACACGATAGTGCGCGAATCTGTTCCCCTGCCTTCACTGCGCAACGCCTACATGATTCGTCCCGGCACGGGCTACATCGGTTTGACCGGCGGCTTTCAACATACAACCGGCGATGAGTTGCGCGAGGCCATTAGCAAGCTCAAGGCGCAGGGCATGAATCAGATCGTGCTCGACCTGCGCGGCAATCCCGGCGGGCTGCTCGATCAGGCGATTGATGTGGCAAGCGAGTTTCTGCCGCGCGATTATCCGATCACTTCCGTGCATGGCCGCGTCGAATATAAAACACCTTACGTTTATCGCTCGACCGGAACTGACCCGGAAGATTTTCCGCTCGTCGTCCTTATCAATCATAACTCCGCGTCGGCGTCAGAGATCGTGACGGGCGCGATTCAGGATCATGGGCGCGGACTCGTCGTCGGCCAGACCAGTTTCGGCAAGGGACTGGTTCAGCGTATCTACGGTCTTCCGTTCGGCGCTGGCCTGACGTTGACGACCGCGAAATACTACACGCCTTATGGCCGCTCGCTACAGCGCGATTATTCCAACGGCTCGTTCTACGATTATTACGTTCGACACGACGAAGACGAAGAGCTTCCGACGCCGAAAACGTCTCGCACTCCCGCGCAAAAAGCGATTGACCCGGTGCTGGCGCAACCGACGCCCGCGCCCGCACCTTCGCCAACACCTTCCGGCCCAGCTATCAAGGCTGCGGGCGGTCGCGTCTTCTACGGCGGCGGCGGCATCACGCCCGATATTGAAGTCAAACCGCTTCCGATCACGCCGCTTCGCAATCGGATCGCCGAAGCAGCCTTCTTCTTCACACGCGAACTCACCGCCGGACAGATGCCCGGCCTCGAATCTTATCGTGTCGAGAAGACTGACTATTCACACAACCTGCGCCCGACAGATTTTCCAATCACTGCCAACGTCATCGCAGCTTTCCGCGACTTCGTCCAGCGTGACGGGCATCTTGGAATTCAACCGGCGCAGATTGAGCAGGAGTTGGATTTCGTGAAGCTGCGCGTCCGTGAGGAGATCATCACCGCCGCTTACGCCAGCGATGCCGGAACGCGCGTGCTACTCGACAGCGACCCGCAGGTGCTGCGTGCGATTGACGCGCTGCCGGATGCCAAACGCCTCGCCGAGAGTATCCGTAATAGCGGCGCGCAAGGCTAATCGAGAAATGCAAAATTAAAAATTAAAAATGCAAAAGGGAAGACGGAGAGCGAGCTTTTCATCTTCCCTTTTGCATTTTTAATTTTTAATTTTTAATTCTATTGTAAACCGCCATCGTGCAAAAGCCCTGTCAATCCTTCGGCTCTGTCTTGAGAACCGCCTGTGCTGCGGCCAGACGTGCGACGGGGACACGAAACGGCGAGCAACTCACGTAGTCCAATCCAATCTCATTGCAGAAGGCTATCGAGCGCGGCTCGCCGCCATGCTCGCCGCAGATGCCGACCTTGAGATCAGGCTTGACGCTCCGCCCGCGCTCCGCCCCCATGCGAACAAGCTCGCCCACGCCTTCACGATCAAGCACTTGAAAGGGATCGTCCGGCAGTATCTTGTGCTCGACGTAATTCGAGAGGAAACGATTTGAATCGTCGCGGCTCAGACCGAAAGTGGTCTGCGTCAGATCGTTTGTGCCGAAGGAGAAGAAGTCTGCGTGAGCGGCAATCTTGTCGGCTGTGAGCGCGGCGCGCGGTAGTTCGATCATCGTGCCGACGATGTAATCTATCGTCATGCCGTGCTCGCCCGTCACCTGTCGCGCGACCTCGTGAATCAACTCTGATTGATGCCGCAACTCTTCAGCTTCGGAAACGAGCGGAACCATGATTTCAGGCTTGACTATTTTTCCCTCGCCCTGCACCTGACAGGCTGCCTCGAAGATGGCGCGCACCTGCATCCGCGTCACCTCCGGGTAAGTTAGCCCAACGCGGCAACCTCTGTGGCCGAGCATCGGATTGGCCTCGCGCAATCTCTCAACCTGACGAAGGAGTCGCCGCTTCTCGTCAATGCGGTCGAGCAGTTGATCCATCTCGTGGATACTGCCGGCGCGCTGAAGCATCATCTTCATCTCTGCCAGCTCGCCCAACAGTTCTTCAAGGTTTGGGAGAAATTCGTGCAGCGGCGGATCGAGCAATCGGATGGTGACGGGCAGTCCGGCCATCACTTGAAAGAGTCCGACGAAATCTTTGCGCTGAAGCGGCAGAAGTTTTTCAAGCGCCTTCTCGCGCGCTCCGACGCCGTCCGCCAGAATCATCTCACGCATCGCCGCGAGCCGCTCGTCGCCAAAGAACATGTGCTCGGTGCGACACAACCCGATGCCTTCCGCTCCAAACTCACGTGCAACTCGCGCATCATTCGGCGTGTCTGCGTTGGCACGCACGCGCAGACGGCGAAGATCATCAGCCCAACTCATCAACTCTTTGAAATCCTGCCCGATGATCGGCTGCACAGTCTTCACTTGTCCGAGAAAGACACGGCCCGTCGAGCCATCAACTGTGATCCACTCGCCTTTGGTGACCACTGTCCCGTTGACGCTGAACTGTTGCTGGCTGTAATCAATGTTAAGCATGTTCGCGCCGCACACACATGACTTGCCCATGCCGCGCGCGACGACTGCGGCGTGGCTGGTCATTCCCCCGCGCGCCGTCACAATCGCCTGCGCCGCAACCATGCCGTGAAAATCGTCCGGGCTGGTCTCCTGCCGCACGAGTACGAGTTGCGCTCCGTCGCGTGCCATCTCTTCTGCTTCGTCAGGATCGAAGACGACACGCCCCTGCGCCGCGCCGGGGCTGGCAGGCAAGCCTGTGGCAAGCACCACCGCATCTGTGTTCGGGTCAACCGTCGGGTGCAGCAACTGGTCTAACTGTTCCGGCGTGACGCGCGCAACGGCTGTCGAGCGATCAATCACTTCTTCATTAACCATGTCCACAGCGATCCGAACAGAGGCCGCGCCCGTGCGCTTGCCCGTGCGCGTCTGCAACATCCAGAGCTTGCCCCGCTCGATGGTGAACTCAACGTCCTGCATGTCGCGGTAATGCTTCTCAAGCAGTCCGGTGATGGAGACGAACTGCTCATAGACGGCTGGCAGCTCCGCTTGCAGTTGACTGATCGGATTCGGCGTGCGAATGCCCGCGACGACATCCTCGCCCTGCGCGTTGATGAGATACTCGCCGAAGAGAGCCTTCTCGCCCGTCGAAGGATTGCGTGTGAAGGCTACGCCCGTTCCGCTATCCTGTCCCATGTTGCCGAAGACCATCGCCTGCACATTAACCGCAGTGCCGAGTTCGTGCGGAATACGATTGACGCGGCGATAGTCAATGGCGCGGCGTCCCATCCACGAATCGAAGACCGCCGCAATCGCCACACGCAGTTGCTCGTAAGGGTCTTCTGGAATGCCAAGTCCAGCCTGCTCTGAGAAGATGATCTGTTTCTCTGCGGTGATAATCTCGCGCAAGTGTTCGGGCGAGAGGTCGGTATCACGCCCGCCTGCCGTCTGCGACTTGAAGCGATCCATCACGCGCTCGAACTTCTCGTGTGCGACGCCCATCACAATCTCGCCGAAGAGCGAAGCGAAGCGACGATAAGCGTCGAGCGAAAATCTGAGGTCGCCCGTCTGCGCCGCCAGCCCTTTAACCGTCTCTTCGTTGAGACCCAGATTGAGCACGGTGTCCATCATGCCCGGCATGGAGAGAGCCGCGCCTGAGCGGACGGAGACCAGGAGCGGATTGTCGGCAGCGCCGAAGTGTTTGCCGACTTTGGCTTCGAGTTGCTGCATCCCGTCTCTGACCTGTTCCCATAATCCGTCTGGGAACTGCTTGTCGTGAGCATAGTAAGCGTTGCAGGCTTCGGTGGTGACGATGAAGCCGGGCGGCACGGGCAGTCCGGCGCGCGTCATTTCAGCTAACCCTGCGCCTTTGCCGCCGAGCAGCGCTTTGTTATTGCCGCTGCCTTCTTCAAAGAGATAAACCCATTTGTGATTGCGATCTTGAGACATAAAATTTTCCTTTGATCTTGAAGGTAAGTTTTAACGCAACTTCGTTGTAGCGAAGTTAGATCGGGGCGTTAATTGATTGGACATTTTATCTCGATACGAAGTGCTTTGGTCAAGCGTTGTGTATCTCAGGCTACGCTCACGCTCCTTTTTCACAACACAGAGACACTCTCCGCTAGAAACTAAAATAACCCACGCCCGTCGCAGACCTCTTCTCCGTGAACCGATCAATCGCTTCCAGCACTTCACGACAGAGGGCGCGTTCCGCGTCGCCGCGATTGGCGATGTCGCGCAGGCGCACGGCGAGCGAGAGTAGATCACGATGCTCTGGAGCGGAGCGCACCGCGTCGAGCCACTTAAACAGGTCATTCTTTTTCTGGCCGCGCTTAGTCTCTTTCTCCCCGTCGCTCTTAATCGAGCGCTCGAAGAGAGTCTCGATCAGTCCGGCTGTCTCGTGCGCGTCAACGAGTGTGGCGATGGCGTCGGCGAAGTGCGCGGCCTTGTCCATCTCGTCGGGTGTAAAAGGTTGATAGGGCGGATCGCCTAAGCGATTGACGAACTCAAGCACGCCGACCGTCTCGTCGCTGACACGCAGTGGCGTAGCAAGGAGTGTGTGCGTCGAATAACCTGTGGCGAGATCAACTGCGGCGTAGAAAGTCTCGTCCTGCGCCACGTCAGCGACGGCGACGGGCTGCCCACTCGCAAAGACGAATCCGGCGATGCCCTTGCCCGGCGGCAGGCGAACCTTCACCAACTTATCAGCGACCTCGCCGATGGCTGCCAGGAATCTCAAGCCGCCGCGATTGCCGTCGCGCACCAGCACGGACACTTCGTCCGACCCCATCGCATCGCCCGCGACGTGTAACAGATTTTCGATGGAACGCTTCAAAGGCGCGGTCATCAGGTTCGCCACATCAACCGCGCGGATGGCATCGCGCAACTGCGTCTCGAACGAGCCGCTCCCCTGCGACTTTTTCGCGCCGCGTTTCTGCTTGCGCACTGTGGAAGTTTTCGCGCCGGTCTTCTTAGCCATAGCTTTCGCTCAGTGTGTCGTGCGGCGTCTGGTTCGACGACGCTTCGTGGTGGTCGTCCTTTTAGTCGCAGCAGGTTTCGTCACGGGCACGACCTTAGACTGGTTATCTTTAGCCATCGAAGCGACGAAATCCTGCGCGACTCCGTTTGGAATATCGGCGCTGACGCGCACCTCGTTGTCCTGCGCCGTAATTTTCAAGCTGTCGAACATCTCGCGCGTCGTCTTATCCTGCACGTAGGGAGCGGTCTGCTGGCGGATGCCGAGCAGCAGATCATTCAAGCTCTGCGCCTGCTCCGCAGTGACGAGGCGCGCGCCGAGAGTCACATCGAACGCCGTCGGAGTCGTGGTGATTGAACTGAAAACCTGCTTGATGTTGGCGACGATCTTGCCGATGGCCTGCTCCGTCTCATCGCCTTGCGTGTTGCTCTTGCTGATGTCTTCGGTGAGCGACGGAGGGACGTTTCCGGCCATGCCGATTAAGGTGTTGGCGTCATGCGTCGCAAGTCCAACGAGCGCGGAATCCACGCGCCCTTTCCCACTAGCCGCATCAATCGTCGCACGCACTTGCGGCAGGTCGCCGACCACGATGGTGTGTGCGTCCAGCAGCGCGAGCGCGCCCGTCTCGCGCTCAGATTTTTTCTGAGGCGCGGTCGGCGGCGGCTCGATGTGGATAACTATTCCGCCGTAAGTCTCCTGCCGCGCCTTGCCTTTAGTCTCGCTCTTCATAAAGGCGAAGAACTTGTCAGCATCGAAATCCCCATGCACGATGATGGCAACGCCAACGTCATCTTTTTTCAGATTGTGCGTCGTCTTCCCTAAAAATTGCACGCCGACGGCGATGCGATCAATCGAAAGGATGTTGATACCTGTCTTGGTATTCAACTCGTTGACGGTGTTCATCAGCTTGAGGAGCGTGGCCGGGTCTTTAGCCAGCAGGCGCGGGACGATTTCCGTCATGATGCGGTGCGTGTCTGCGAACGCAACCACGTCAGAAGTCGGAAGCGCGTTGAGCGGATCAAGCGCGCTCGTCGCCTGTATCGTCTGCGCGGAAACGATTGCGACATTCATCCAGACGGCGAGAAGAATGACGGGAAGCAGGATGCGTAGCTTGATGTTCATTATTCGCAGAGCCTTTCTGCCAATTTCGGAATGCAGATTTCGGATTGCGGATTGAAGAAGACGGAATCGTTTTTCTTTTCAATCCGCATTCCGCAATCCGAAATCCGCAATCGTTAAGTCGGCGGCTTGATTCTCGTCGGCGGTGTTCCTTTGGGCGCTGCTGTGTTGCTCGCGCCGCCGCCGGATGGTGCCGATGTTGTTGAAGGAGCGCCGGAACTCGCGTCCGCTTTATTGTAGGTCGTCGTCCCGACGTTGCTGACGCTTGACGTATTGTCGTTACTGTTCGCACAGCCTGTCCAGAAAGCTGCAATAGCGAGCAACATTAAAAACGCCGGAAATTTTCGCATGAGTTGTCTCCCGTTCTTGATAAACGACGATTGCGGCGTTGAGCATACAACGCCGCCGCAGACATTTGCCAGCAGGATTTGTCAACGCGGTCAGCGACGTTGACGATACGGGCGGCGAAACTTGCGCCAGCCGATGAGAACGAAGAAGAGACCGAGACCGCCGACGAGCGCGCTCGTTTTCACTGTGGCGGAGGCAGGCTTCGCCGTTTCGATAGTTCCGGTCAGCGTCGGGTTAGCGGTTGAAGGCGACGATTCATTCGGCGCAAAGCTCTGTTGAACTTTCGGCAGCGGACTCTTCTCGTCAAGCTGGCTGATGCTCGTGACGGAGAAGACGCGGCCATCCTTCGTCAGATACATGCGCTGCATCTCGGCGAGCGTGAAGGGACGCGCGCCGCGTCGTCCGAAGACGGCGACCTGATTACCGCTCTCGTCAACCGCGCGGTCGCGGTCGAGTCCTTTCGAGATGGCGAGCGCCGGGCCTTTCGTCTTGAAGGTGGCGATCAATTTTGGCTGCGGGCGCGGACTGAAGCCTGCGTAAGTCGGCATCGTCTCCGGGTCTGTCAGTTGCAGAATACGCAAGCCCGCTTCACCATCCGCGACGTAAGCATAGAGACTCGCGTTCGTCATCGCCACCTTGACCTGATTCGTGTTCCTGAGCGCGCCACCCTCTTCGCCCTGCGCGTTGTACATCATGTAGAGCGCGGGCTTTTCGGGATTCTCAACGTCAACAAGAGCGATGCCTTCGTGCCCGTCTGCAACGTAAGCGTAGGTGCGTGCGACATAGACATCACGCGCATCATTCAAGCGCAACGTAGCTCCATCAACGAGATGTGCTTTCTCAGGATTCGTCACGTCAATCACTTTCAAGCCATCTTTGTCCGCGATGAAGCCGTAACGGAATTGAATTGCGATAGAGCGCGGGTGATTGAGCGGAATGCTGGCGACCTTTACCGGCTCAAGCGGATTGTTGATGTTGATGATGACCAGCGCATTCTCGGTCGTGATGTAAGCATAAGTTCCGGCGATGGTGATGTTGTTTGCGCCTGTGAGCGCGCCGTCAGGATTGTAAGCACCGTTCGGATAGCGTGCCGGATCGAGCGCGCGCTTGAGATAGTTGTTCAATGGATCGCCGTCGAGCAAGGTGGCCGCACCGACGAGCACCAAGCCCTCTTCGCGGTCTGCGACGTAGAGATAAGCGTAGAGCGGATGAATCGGCTGCTCTTCGTTGACCCAGGGGTTCGGCGTCTTGTTTCGCACATCCACAGGCAGCTTCGCCCACTCTCTGTATCTCGCCCACGCCTTCTGACTCTTCTCGTCATTCCCCAACGGATCGAACCATCCAACTTCACGATCAAGTCGCCAGCGCGCAGGATCAACCGCGAGCGTCGAAGGCGCGGCGACGGCTGTCGCATACTTTGTCTTGACATAAAACTTCTGGCCGAAGGGAGAGACGGGAGCAGATGTGATGCGCTCTGAAAATCCTTTTTGATCTATCTGCGCGACATCGTAAACGCGCAGTCCGCCCTCGCCCGCAGCGACGTAGGCATACTCGCCGCGCAGTTGTACCTGCAAGACTTTCGGATTGCCTGTGTGCTCGAATCCGTAAGAGAGCTTGCGCTTATCCTTATTGACGAATTTATCGTAGTCCGCCGGATAAGCAATCTTTTGCAGTGTGCTGCCGAAAACGGCCTGCGGCTCGGTGTGCTCCGTCACGGGCACGACTTCGAGCGCGTCTTCGGCGGCGATATAGACGTAGCGTCCCATGAAGTTGACGAAGTTCGTGCCCTCCAAATACGTCTGCGCGAGCCATGCGTTGTTGTTGTTATCTTTCGAGACGTGGCAATCGGCGCAATCCTTCGTCTCTTTGGCGCGGACTGTGTGCGGGACGTGCGTGTTGAATGTTTGTCCGGCGTAGCCTTCAGCCGAGACGGTCTGTTGCTGGCTGTAAATCCACTCGCGGTTCTGATTCTGCGAACTGACGAGCACGGCGGATGACGAGCGCACGGGCGCGACGCGATGCCCCGTGGCTGTTCCGTCCCTGCCCAGCATGAACACGTCGTCGCGCAAGACCTGGAAGTTGTAGGTCGTGTAGTTGCGCGAGTCGCCGCCTTCGTTGTGGCGATTCGGCATCTTGCGATTGGCCTGCATCGAGAGATGACAGCCGAAGCAACTCGTCATCCATGACGAGTGACACGCAAAGCAAGTGATGTTGTTATCGTTGTGCGCGACCTTGTCGTCAACAGTGCCCCACGCGAGTTGGCCTTGATCGTTGAGGCGGACGGTCTTGGCGTAAGCAGACTTCCAGTTGTAATCGCGGTTGCCTTCAGTAACGGTATCTTTGGTCTGTTTGACGCGCCACCAGAGATTCGGGTCAACCATCGAGTGCTGGATGATGTCACCGGGCTGGACGACGACATCCTTGCCGTTGGCGTCTTTCCGCGTATCTTTTCTTCCGATTCTCTCAAGAACCTTTGTGCCCGGAGCGGCGGCGTTAATCTGGGCCAGGTTGAGCCTATCTTTTTCCTCAGCCACGACGTAGCTGCCGCCCACAATCTTCTGGCCTGCTGCCGGGCCGGACGTGCGCGGAGGATTTTTTCCGTCCGGGAAGACGGCCTTCTGAATCGTGCCGTGACAATCAATGCAGCCGATCTCGATGGCTGCGCGCGGCTCGTTGTAAAGAATGCCGTTGCCGTGCGCGTCGTTTCTGAGATGGCAATCAACGCAGTGCATTCCTTTCTCAAGATGGATGTCCTTGAGATGGACAGGCGTGCCCGCAGGCTGCGTGTCGTTCTTCAAATTGTAGTTGTCGCTGTCAGTGAAAGCGACGGCTTGCTGTAAAGCATCCGCGTTGACGTTGGCGATAGGCTTGTTATCTTTATCGAGGAACTCGCCCTGCCGATTGCGCTTGAAGACCGCGCGGAAAATCCAGCCGTGACCGTGAAAGTCCGCGAACTGCGTGCGCGTGAGTCCTTTGTTGAACTGCGGCGTGCCCGTTTGATCTAAAAACTTTTCATCAGACCACAGGCCGCGCAAGCTCGATGCTTCTGGATTGCGGTTGAGCTTCTGTTGCTCCTCACTCTGCGACGGCGTGTGCTGCGTCGCCGGATACATCACCTTGCCGTCCGTCTCGTTGTCCCACCACATCATGCCCAGGTAGGTTGCGACCATGTTCGTTCCAGGGTGCATGTGACAGACCATGCACTGCGAGGTCGGGATGCTTCTCGTCAACTGATGGCGGATGGGATGTCCCGGCTCGTTTCGCAAATTGTCAAAGCTCACGTCGGCTGTACGCGGTGTGCCCTGATTGCCAAACTGCGCGTAGAGCTTGCTGGAATTGACGACGCTCGAATCGTTGGCGTAGATGATGTGACAGGCTGTGCAGCCCGATGAACGATAGTCGCCGGGATGATCGTTCGTGCCTAAGAAATTGAGCGTCGGGTCGAGCAGGCGCGTCTTCTGCAAGCCGAGATAGACGGGATCGGTGCGCTGTAGAGTTCCGAATCCGCGCGCACTCAGCCCCTTGTCCGGCTTGCCATTGTCTTCTTCCTTGTCGGGCAGAGCGACTTCTAACCTGCGCTTTCCGCCGCGCTCGAAGACGCGCAGGATGTTACCGGGCTGCGAAATCTCCCAGCGCGGGAGCGGATCAAGATAAGCGAGGATGCCTTTGAGCGTCATCGTCTCAGGCTTGATCGCGCCTTGTTGGATGAGACGTTCGGGCGCTCCCGATTCGTCGCTGTAGCTTTCACCGAAGCGCGCATCTTTGAGCGGGAAGCCGCCGTTGTTGTAGAGCGCCGCGCCCCAGAGCATCGCACCGTGACGCATCATGCTATTGGAGACGGCGTTATTCTCCGACGCATGACAAGCGCCGCAGGTCTGTCCCATGACGCGCAAATCGCCCGGATTGATGAAGCGGACAAACTCGCGGCTCTCTTTCTCAAGCAACGTGCTGGTGCTTTCCGGGTTGGAGCTAGTGCGCTGGCCGTTTCTCTTCCACTCGTCTGGGAAGCGAGGCTGCACGTGCGCGACTTCTTTGTTCGTCTTCTCCGCCGGGTTGCCGCCGTGACAGTAGGTGCAGGAGAGTTTCTGTCCGTCCTTGCCGTCTTCGAGCTTGCCGGATTTCGTGACGTGCATCGGCTCGATCTGTGTGTGACAGGTGATGCAGCCTTCCTGAAAAGCTGCGGGCGCGGCGGTCTGTTGTGGTGGAGTTGATGTCGCAGGTTTTGTCTGAGTTTGGATAACGGCTTCACTACGCGCGGGCGAAACATTCACGGGCTTCACATCATCGCTCGTGGCTTTTGAGCGCACACTGCCGAAGCCGATCACGGCGAGTATCGCCATGAAGGTCAGAACGAGAACTAGCTTGATGCGATCAACGTGGCTGCGGTGGCGTTGCATGATGTTTCACTCGCGGTTGCGGCTCATTGTACTCCGATAATAAAAACTTAAAAGATAAATTTTACCTGCCCGAACAGTGCATACAACGGCTTGCTCGGATTGATGACGACATTATCCGGCGTGCAAAAGTCGCGCAGGTTCGCCGGACAGTTGCGCGAGGCGTTGGTAAAAATATCGCGGAAGCCTTTGCCGGTCTGTAACAACGCCGCGCCGAAGGTGAACGTGACGTTGTTAATTAAAAACGGCCTGTACTCAACGCCGAGACTGTAGTCGAAACCGATCTCATGGCGAATGTGATTCTGAAAGAGAATGTATTCGAGCGGTTCCGTGCGATGAAAGCGCAGGTAGTTGACGTTGAAGATGGCCTTGATGCGTTGCGTGACATCAACATCAACTCCGGCGTTGTAAATAAAGATTCCGGGATTGACGAAGTTCGCCTGTCCCTGAGTTTTGCTGCTGCGTAAACTCGGCAAGATGCTGTTGGGCTGAACGAGGCCGACGCCGGTCTGCGTCAAGCGGATGCCCTGACGATTCCAGAACGAGAACTGCCCGCCGATGAAGTTCGGATCGTCGAAGATGGCATCGAAGCCTGTCGCTCTGTTGTCTGTTGGATTCTTATCGCCCTGCGCCCAGAAGAACGAAGTGCGAAAGCGGAAGAAGTCTTTATCCATCGAAGCCTCGACCGCCGCCATGTTTGAACTGACGCGCACGCTGCGTCCGGCTATCGGGTTGCGGTCGTCGCGCCCGAAGACGTGATAGAAAGCGTGTGTCAGATTCAGGCGTCGCAGATGGCCGTCACCACTAATTCCTAAGTAGCCGACTTTGATCGAGTGCGGGCGCACGTCGCCGATGAGCGCGGGGCGCACCAGAAAACCGTTGCGGTCGTATTCGACGCTGCGCCGGTCGTCGTTGTAATGCAGGCTCGCTTGAATCGTGTAGCCTTTGGCAAAGAAATCCTGACGGAAGAGATTGGCGATGAAAACATTTTGCGGGCGCTGGTCGAAACGATTGAGACCGCTGTTGGTATCTTTTTCGAGTTGATGAAAGTAGGCGAGGTTGAATTGATAGCGATTGTTGCCGAATGCGCCGAAGACGCGCGCGCCAAGATTGTTGTCGGAATAGATGAAGCCGCGAAAGTCTGAGACGAAGGGTTGGATTCCGGCTCGCACCGAGACGAAATCGTAGTTAGCATCCGTGTCAAAGAGTTTGACTTCGGCGAAAGCCTCTTCGAGCGAGAACTGCGTGTCGGTTCTAGTCGTACCGCGCCGCACGTCAATGTTGAGGACGCCGTTCTCTCTGGCACGCGCGTAGTTAGGCAGACTGAACGTCGGCGAAATCTTGATGGCCCAGTCGCGCGGCTTGAATGTCGAGTCGCCGTGAAACATCTCGAAAGTGAATTGAAACGTTTGATTGATAGCAAGCAGTTCGGGCTTGCCGAAAAACTCCGCGCTGCCCGGACGATCCGAACTCACGTCCGAAGGTTTCGGCGTGCGATTCTGTTCGGCGACGGAAGTCGAGACGGCGGAGAGAATCAGGAAAGTCTTGTTGCCGATAATCGGATAGTCGCCTTTGAGCTTGCTCTGATGATAAGGGTCGTACCAGCGACCTTTTTCAAAAGGAACGTCGCGCCCGCGCGCACCCTTGTCGCCGTAGCGGTCGTATTCCGGGAAGCCGATGCGCCAACGGTCGCGCACTTCGCGGCGGTCTGGTTGGGTTTGCGGCGCGGATTCAACCGATGGTTTTCCGGTGTAGCCGGATGGCTGCTCCTGTTTGTCGCTCGGATTGGTGGCTGGCTTCTCTGCCGCTTTCGGAATCTCGGCGGGGATGTTGAGCTTCGTCTCTTTGCCCTCGACGATGATGACGTTCTCCTGCACGTCGTTGAAATTTCCTGCCTTATAATCTTTGTCCGATGGAAACTCAGCGAGATATGGCGCGTCGGCTGTGACGTACTGACGTTCGGGCAGATTGCTGCTCCTCAAAAATCGCGCAACGTAAGGCGCGGCGAGGCTGATGCGATAAGCGCCGGTCGGGAGATTGAATGAATACTCACCGTTTGAGCCGCTCTTGGTGCGATGTGTGCGGCGTGTGACTTGATTGGTGGCGATCACGACCACGCCCGCAATTGGTGCTTTCGTTTGACTGACGACGACGCCTGAAAGACGACTCTTCTGTTCGGCGAGAGCCGGTTCAATCGAAGCCACGTCAAAATATGAGACGGTAGAGAACTGGCTCTTGTGTTCAGCGAGAGCGCCAATAGGCAAGACGGAGAGCAGGCAGACGACGATGCTCATCCACGCTATGGATTTGAACGTCAGATTTCGAGAAGAGGCAGACATCGCAGCCTTCGTCCTAGTCGGTACACCCTGATGAACTGCAAACGATCTCAGAGACTACTTGCACGAGGTATTTCTTCTTACAGCCTGATAAAGCGAGTGACTGCGTTGTAGCACAGTAGCAGGTTGCTGGCAACCAAAATTTTCATCACAGGCTTTGAAGTTGGAAATGATGAACAATAATTTACATCTACCATGCGTGTGTCAGACAACTTCGATAGCGCTCTACGATTTGGAAAAGAGCGCAGATTAAACGCAGAGGGGCGCACAGGAAATAATCAACCAGACCATAAAATCATTTTACTTTCCTCTGCGCGCCTCTGCGCTGGGCTTCAACCGCATATTTGAGACCGAAAACGAGAACGAGAACGAGCACCCCCAAGGTCGAAAGCGAGATGATCTGGCCGCCGGGCAGAGATGATAGAAGCGCGAGCGGATGGATTCCGGCCTCGCCGAGCGCTTGATAGCAGATCGCCGCGCCGAGACACGCGATGACGAACGCGCTCATGGCTGGCAGCCAGCGCAACATGCGCCCACCTGCATTGATGCGCCCTTTCATCAGTCGTCCGGCATAGACGAAAGCCAGCCCGATGCACGTCAGAGTGCAGGCTAATCCGAAGCTGAACGCCACGACGAGGATAAGGCCGTAAGCGACGCGATGCAGCGCGATGGCCGACAGCATCACGACCAGCGCGGACGGGCACGGCAGCAACCCGCCGGAGATGCCGAGCGCGAGCAGGCTGCGCCACGTCACGCGGTCGCCGCGAGCGCCCGGCGGAAGATGCGTGTGACTGCTTCCGCCATGCGAATGCGCTACAACCGGAACATCTACGTCGTGAACTCCAACGCCACTTTCATCATCATGCGAATGTGTGTGCTCGTGTGAATGTGCGTGTTCGTGTATGTGTGGGTGCTCATGCGAGTGTGCATGATCGTGCAGGTGCGCGTGGCTGTGCTTGTGCTCATCATCGTGCAGATGATTGTGATTGTGATGATGAGCGTGTTCGTGATGAGTCTCATCGTGTGCCGAGGGTTTGAGTGCGGTGCGCAGGCGACGAATGAAGAGACTCAGGCCAACAACGAAAACGAGCGCGCCGGAGATGAGACCGAGCACTGGAAAGAGTCGCTCAGGCATGATGTACCGCGAGGCAAAAAGCGTCACGAGTCCGAGCGCGAAGACGCCGATGGTGTGTGTGATGGTGACGGTCAGACCGAGGAAGACTGCGTGGCGGGCAGTCCCGCGCGAGCCGATTAGATAAGCGCCGACGATGGTTTTGCCGTGACCGGGCGAGAGGGCGTGGACAGCGCCGAGCGCAACGGCAATGAGCAGCCCTAACAGCGCAAGCGTCGGCGTCAACTCCTTGACGTTGATTAATTCGCTGAAGCGATCACGCTCCTGAACGAAGGGACGACCCTCGCGTGTCTGCAAGAGACGCGCGCCCGCCGGAACAGCGCCGCGCGTGAATGATAGTTCCGCCACGCGCTCGTTGAGCGGCGCTTGGAGCATGTCTTGCGGGTAAGCCTTGATCTCATCAGTCACTCCATTAGCGAACGCGCTGCTGTTGAAGATGCTGGTGCCGGACGAGGGGACGACGACGATCTCGTGCCACCCGATCCGGTCTGAGTTGTTCAAGTCCTCGAACCGCAGCCGCCGCGCCGCGCTCTCGTCCGTCGCTGTTGGGAACGCGCCCTCGTAATCACACTCGACGCGCAGCGTTTGCAGGCCGCCCGCGCCCGGCAGAGTCTTAATCGTGGCGGCTCCCTTTTTCAGTGGCACGCGCGAGCCGTCAATTATCACGGCGAGACCGTCGGCGTATTGCGCTGCGACGCGCTGAAGGTAAGCATCGAGCGCCGCTTCGGACGGTGTGTCACTCTCGCCCGCAGTCATCGCACGCAATTCCTGAAACGTCGGAATCTCTGCCATGTCAACCACGTAGCGCAGGCGCACAAGACTGTCGCCAACTTCGATGCGCGCGAAATGGTTGATCGTGAAATTGCCGAGCGGGTGCGCCTGCGCCATGTTTGATAGAGCGATAATGAGGAACAAGGCTGTGAGTATCGTGGCACGGAGTCTCTTCGTTGTTGCGAAAGAGCGAACGATCCACGAATCCACACGAAACCACACGAAGGATGTTGCGTGTTGTTTCGTGTGATTTCGTGTGAATTCGTGGATCATCTTTTTCTGTCTCTGTGCCAGACTCGATTTAGATGCGACTCATTCTGCCAGCGCTTTGGCGGCAATCGTAGCCTGCAAGGGATCGAACTGCGGGTTGAGCTTCAAGGCGCGTTGCAGGTAATCGCGGGCGGAGGCCGCGTCGCCTCTCGCGCGCGCAATCATTCCGGCGTGGTAAAAAAGTTTCGCGTCGCGCGTGCCGAGCCGGAGCGCGTCCTTGATGGCGGACTGCGCTTCATCCAGCTTGCCTGCCTTGAGCGCCGTCCACGCGACCGCGTCCGCACCATAAATATCTCGCCGCGTTTCGTACTCTTTCTTCGCGTTCGTGTATGCTTCTTCAGCTTTCAGATCGTGGTCGGCAAGAAAGAGCGCGAACAGGCGATTGTAGAGCGTGCCGTTCAAAGCGCTCAAGTGCGCGATCCGCTCGACCAGCGCATACTGCGTCGCCGCTTCCCTGTCGCGTCCCGACAACTTGTAAAGATCGCCGAGCGCGGCGACGTAAACCGGATCGGGCAGACGCCGCACGGCGCGTTCCATCTGTTCGATAGCGCCCGCCAAATCATTCTGCGCCGCGAGCGCACGACCAAGGCCGAAGAGCGCGCGATAGTAGTCTGGGAAAGTGACGAGCGCGTCCCGGTAGTGCTGCTCGGCTGTTTTGTAATCGCCGATGGAGAAAGCCGTCTCGCCGAGTTGCCAGCGACACCAGGCGACCGTTTCGCGTGAGACGGGCGTTTCATCAAGCGCGAGTTTGAGAGCGATGGTGTAGTGGCGCGCGGCTTCATTCGTTTCGCCGTGCAACATGGCGAGGCGAGCGAAGCGTGTTTCCGTCGTTGAGGTGCTGCCGTCGAATTGCTTCATGCGCGCATAGGCTGTGTTCGCTCCGTCGTAATCGCCCAACTCCAGCAGCGCATCGCCGAGCATCTGGTAGCCGTAGCCTTTGCGCGGGTCATACTCGGTCAACTCCTTCGCATGATCGCGCGCCGACAGAAAATCGTGCGCGGCATACTCGCTTTGCGCCAGCATCACAAGGCCGCCGAGGTTCTGCTCTTTGGGCACCGCATTGAGTGAAGCATGTGCCGCGCGCGAAGCCAACTCCAGATATTTCACGTCGCCGGTCTCGCGGACGAGTTGCAAATAATAGACGGCGAGTTTGTTGTAGGCGATGAGATCGTCCGGGTCGCGCTTGACTCGATCTTCGAGAAAGCGAATCGCGGTCATCGTTCCTGCGTCGTCAGATGGAAGCAGTGTGGCGGGCGGAGGCTGCGTCGGCGATTCTACGTGCGAACGAGACTCCGTTGACGACGAACGCCCGCAACCGTTGGCGAACAGCAGAAGACTAAAGATGAAAGACAAGACGCGGAGACGCGGAGACGCGGAGACACGGCGAAAAGAGAAGAGAGATTGCATCAACAGTTCTTTTCTCCCCGCGTCTCCGCGTCGCCGTGTCTCCGCGTCGCACTTCATCTCGCTCTTAATTTCGCGTGTTGTCGTCAGTCGTGCCGGGTACGCGCGGCTGTTGTGACGGAGCCAGGAAGGGGAACGACGTGCGGAACGGCACGTCGTTGGCATTGACGTTATCACCCAATGTGTTGCCGTTGTTGACGAGCGTCAACTCGATGTCAATCACGTCGTCGGTCAAGCGCCGCCCATTCGGGAAGGATGCTTCCGGGTTTGTGCCGGTGTTGGCTTTGGTCAAATCGAGGCGCAGGATGTCGCCTCTGTTGATGGCAACATTGGCGAGAATCGCTTGGAATGTCGGGTTCGTGCCGAACAGGTTGAGCGTCGAGACGATGCCGGGCGCAAACTTGCCGTTGGCGTCGTCAATCGTATTGCCAGCGTTGTAGGCGTTCTTCGAGTTGAACGGGACGAACGCGACGTTGACTGCCGGAATGCCCATCCGATCAATGTTGACCCACCGGCCAGAGCCTGTGTCTTCGCCGGTTTGTGTGTTGTAGATGCGCGGGCTGTGTCGCTGCGTCAGGCAATTGACGCCGAGTTGATTGCCGCCGTTGCGAACGAGCGCGACCGGAATGCTGAAGGCAATCGCCAGCGTGTTGTAGCCAGCGAAGGTGTCGCGGCCACGCTGAAAGAAAGAAGTATTGGGAGCACCCGCACGAACCGAGGCGACGAAACGACTGAAGGCCGGGATGTCGAAGAAGAACGGATCATCCGTCAGGCCGGCGAAGAAGGAGATGCCGGTCGTCGCATCAGTCGTGATGACTGGCGTGGGCGCAACGTCAGCCGTGTTGCTCGAATTCGTGGCCGGCGCGGTAAAGGAGCGATTGCCCGCGAAGCCTGCGCAATTGATGGTGGCCGTCTGCGCCACAGGTGATCCGTTGACGGCGACGCGCTGCGTGAAGTTCACATCAATGAAGGCGTCCGGCTTGGCGTCGCCCGTGTTCTCAATCTGGAAGCGATAGCGGATGGCCGGATCGAAGATGCCGAAGTTGCTCGCCTCGCCCGGCACGATGAAGCCGTGAAAGGTCAGGATAATAGTGACCTTCGAGTTGTCGTTCGGGTCGAGGAAGAGATAGACATCGTTGATGTCGCATCCCTGATCGTGAGCCGTCAACGGCGCATCGCCATGATCGGCGGCGTCAATCGTCGGCGCGGGCGTCAACATGATTGACACAGCGATGGTCAGAGCAAGCACGGCAAGTGCTATTCTTTTATTGCGTGGGCGAATCATAACTTCCTTCTCCCCTTCAAAAGAATTGAATCATTGAGTCATGTAATCATTGATTCATTTAGTCGTTGATTCAATGAAACAATGACTACATGAATCAATGTCTCAATCCTTATGGCCCGAATCGCTGGCGGTACTCCAGCGAATTAACGAAGCCATTAACCAGCGTGCGAAAGTCCCCTGTCTGGTTGAGCAGATTGAGCCAGTTGACAAAGAGAGCATCCGGGTCACGACGTAAGTACCCGAAGTATTCCATGACGACGAACGCTTCGTTGAAGAATTTCGCAGCCACCTGCGAACTTTCGACGATGGCTCGCAGCACATCGGCGCGACTCTTTCGGCCAGCCGCCAGATCGTCAATCAACTGCTGCTTGTTCGGCAGCGTGACTCCGGCTGTCGTGACCAGTGCGTTGACGTAAGCCGCCGGGTCGGTCACAGAGCCGTACTTATTAACGAACTCGGGGCGCGACATAAAATCGTTGATGAAGGCTACCTTGCTCGCCTCCAATTCGGTTGCCGACTGAAAACCGCTGACTCGCGCAAGGTCAGGAATGAACTCGGCATAGTGCGGGAATCTGCCGAAGCTGACCGAGTAGAAGCGATAGATGAAGTAGCCGCGTGTCTGGAACTCTTCACTGCGATAGAAGTCCGAAGAGACTGTGATCCGGTCGCAGTTCGGATCGCCGAAAGCGCAGTTATTGAGAGTGTTCTGCCAGCCAGCAAAGCCTATCGGGTCAGGCTCGCGGTTGAGAAAATCAAGATAGTGCTGGCGGACGAAGAAGGCCGTGTTATCAATCGGGTTCGGATTCGTGGACAGAAGCGCGCTGTCGTTATCCAGAATGGTCAGCGTCGCCGTGGCCGGAGAGCCGAGAGACGCACCAACGGGATTGCGAAGCGTCAGATTGACGGTCTCGTCCGTTTCGATAAAAGCATCGTCAATGATTGAGACGATGAAACTCTTGCTGGTCTCGCCCGCATTGAAACGAAGCGTGCCGATGGCTGGAGTGTAGTCGCCCTTGTCGCTCGCGGTGCCATTGCGTGTCGAGTAGTCAACGGTCGCCGTGCCTGTTGTGCTGCCCGCGCGTGTGACGGTGATGGTGGCAAAGGTTCCACCTTCACTCACTGTGTAATTGGTGGCGCTGAATTGAAATGTGCTGGCTGCCGGGCCGGGAATCGTGCCCTGCGACTGTAGGGCAGGCTGGATGTCTGTGGCCGGATTATTCGTGAGCCGCGCGACGCCTGTGCCATCGGCGTTCATCAAGTAAATTTCAAAGTCGCCGTTGCGTGTGCTGGCGAAGGCGATCTTTGTGCCGTCGGACGATCTGAATGGATCAACGTCAAAGGCCGCATTGTTTGAAATATTCGTCTGGCCGCTGCCGTCGCCGTTCATCGTGTAGATTTCCTCGTTGCCGTCGCGGTCAGACTGGAACGAAATCTTTCCCGGCGTCATCCAGCTCGGATTGGAATCGTTCGCGTCGTTAGTGGTCATCCTGAAGACACCAGTGCCATCTGAGTTCATCCTGTAAATCTGGTATCTGCCGGTGTCGCGTGTGCTGGCGAAAGCCATCAGCAATCCGCTCGGCGAGAAAGTCGGGAAGGCATCGTCAGCCGTGCTGTTGGTGAGATTCAACTGCCCGCTCCCGTCCGGGTTCATGCTATAGATTTGATCGTGGCCGTCGCGCCGACTGGTAAACGCGATCTTCGTTCCATCAGGCGACCAGACAGGGCTGAGGTCATCCGCAGTATTATTCGTGAGCCTCGTTTGAGCAGTGCCGTCCGAGTTCATCACATAGATTTCAGTGTTGCCATCGCGGTTGCTGACGAAGGCGATGCGAGTGCCGTCGGGCGACCAGGTGGGACTAAAATCTTCCGCAGTGTTTTCGGTGAGCCTCGTCAGCCCGCCGCCGTCCGCGTCCATCGTATAGATTTCAAAGTTGCCGTCACGATCACTACTGAAAGCGATTTTCGCTGTGGCGGGCGCGGGCGCGTCTGGCTGATCCTGCTGCTGCGGTTTGGAATTATTAAGGTGCGCCGTGCGGGAACTGACCGGCAGAGCCAGGCCATTGAGCAAACTTGCCAGCGCCAGCACCAGGCCGACCAGTGTGTGCGTGCTTCCTGCTTTTCTCATGGGCGACTCTCGTTAGAATACTCAAACCATGAAGATGGAAAACTTCTGATTCCGTCAGAACCAGTCCTGCCTGTCAGGCTCGCCGTCAAAAGAACGAGTGCGTGAAGTTTAGCTGATCGTCAAAGCTGAAAAGAGCGGTCGCAATTGACCAGGCGTCTTCACCATTTAGTTTCAAAAGCAATGTGCGTGATGTACGGCTCGGAGTTGGTTGTCGGATTTGCCATGCTCTGAAAACCGTAGAGCCTCATTTAACGTGCACGATATTGCAGAAGACGAGCCGCGTCAAGTTTTTTCTGAGAAACAATTTTTCCGAGACCAAAATCATCTTGACTGTTCGGTAAATAGTGCTACATTGTGCGAGTCCCGAAAGTTGCTGCCTCAGTTTGATCTACCTTCGTTGAAATTTGACCGGCTCATGACGATGACGACTCGTAAACTTCAGAGTACCTGCACGCGACTGCTGATTGCTGGCTGCCTGCTGGCGTTGCTATTGACCGGAAGCGCCAACCGCATTGAGCGCGCACGGGCGCAGGCCAGCCGTCCTGTTCTCATCAGTCAAGAGACTTCGACACGCGCCGTCGCTTTCGAGTCCGTGACCCAGATACGTGAGCCTTTCCCGCTCACCTCAACAGTTCAGTTCAGTGCCGATAATCGCACGCGCATCATGCTCTACGCTCAGAACCTCACATTGCAGCCGGGCGAGACGGCGGCTGACGTGACGGCTGAAGCGGAAGACGGCGCGCACACTATCTATCCACTAAAAGTTGAATACGTCGGGCCTGTACCGGATCAGACGTGGGTCACTTCCATCATCGTCAGGCTCAACGACGACCTGGGCGATGTTGGCGACGTGCTGGTGAAGATTACTTATCGCGGGATGGCAAGCAACCGCGTGCGCGTCGGCATCGGTCACACGGGCGACGGCCCCGCAGATGACGCGGGCGCTGTCCCAACGCCGGGCACAAATGATCCAAACTTTCCCACCAATCCGATTACCGCAGGCAATCTGACGACCGCCGATGTGCAGACGCTCATCGCGCAGGCGGTCTCGGCGGCAGCGGCTTTGAATAAGGCCGTGACTGTCGCCGTCACAGACAAGGAAGGCAACGTGCTCGGCCTCTTCAACATGACGGGCGCGCCGTCAACCGTCATCATTCGCGGCGGCGGAAGTCCCGGACAGGTCGCTGATCCGATCACAGGTTTAGTCCCGGTCGGACTCGAAGGCTCGCGCCTGCCAACTAAGTTTGCGGTGATCTCGAAAGCTGGAACGCCCGCGTTCTTCGGCACGCAGGGTAATGCGTTCACGACGCGCACCGCTGCTTTTATTATTCAACAACACTTCCCGCCGGGCGTGGACAATCAAGGGGCTGGCCCGCTCTACGGCGTGCAATTTTCTTCGCTGCCCTGCTCTGACATCAAGTCGCCTGGATTGCCGCTCGGACTCTCAGGCGATTCGGGCAGTATGCCCGTTTACAAGAACGGCCAGCACGTCGGCGGCATCGGCATCGAGGGCGACGGGATTTACACGCTCGACACAGACCCGTCGGATTTCGATCAACCGTTTGAAGAACAGATCGCGGTCTCTGCCGTGCGCGGCTACGAGACTCCGGCGTTGATTCGTGCCGATAATATTCTGGTCAACGGCATCCGCTTGCCTTTCGTCAACGTGACACAGGTGCTTGCGCCGGCGACGATTCCCTTCGCCAACTTGCCCGGCCAGATTGATCCGAATTTCCCGATTCGCGGAGCGCAGCCCAGCCAGTTTACTCCCGCGACTGTCGGCGGCATCGCCGGACAGGTTGACCCGCAGTTCTTCCCATTCATCAGCAGTCCCGTCGGCGGAGCAAATTCTCTGACAGCTACGGATGTCAACACGATCATCTCGCACGCGGCGCAGCAGGCGAACATCACGCGCGCGGCGATTCGACAACCTCTGGGGAGCAACGCGCGCGTCTCCATCGCGGTCGTTGACGTGAACGGTAAAGTGCTCGGCATCTTCCGCACTGCGGACGCGCCCGTCTTCGGCTTTGATGTGTCGGTGCAGAAAGCGCGCGGCGCGGCGTTCGCTTCACGCTCCGATGCCGGAGCGCAGTTGAGAAGCATCGGACTCGGCTCTTACGCCGACCGCGCCGCAGCCGACGGCATTCCCTTCAACGGCAGCATCGCGTTCAGCGACCGCGCCATCGGGTTCCTGCATCGCCCGTTCTTCCCGGACGGCATCAACGGCACGGCGGCTGGCCCGCTCTCGCGCGGCTTTCCAGAATGGAGCGTCTTCAACGTCGGCTTGCAACTCGATCTGATTAAGACCAACTTGCAGGCGTCGCTGCTCGGCGCGAACGTCCCCTGCACGGCGCTGCCCAACATTCCCAACGGCATTCAAATCTTCCCCGGCAGTATCCCGCTCTACAAGAACGGCACACTCGTCGGCGCTATCGGCATCAGTGGCGACGGCGTGGATCAGGACGACATCATCGCCGCCGCCGGTGCAGTCGGCTTCACGCCCGACCCGGCAATCCGCTCCGATCAATTCTTCGTGCGCGGCGTGCGCCTGCCCTTCGTCAAATTCCCGCGTAGCCCGAATCTATAACGAATGCCTGTTGCTAAGATGCGCCTTACCATTCGGGGCTTGTGAATTAGCAATAATGCTGATCGCGCTCCCTCGAAGATGTCTGAGGATTGACTGAACTGATGTGGAATCACCTGGTTAGTTTTGGGCTTGTGCTACTTCAAGAGGCTTACGCTAGTCCGACGCCAACTCCGAAAGTTACTCCCACGCCCGCATCTCAGGATGGTTTCAGCAGTTTCCTCTGGCTCATGCTGGGGATCGGCATCGGGATCATTATTGGCGTTCTAATCTCTAAAGCATTCGGCAGGTCACAAGGTGATGAAAAGGAGAAACAACTCACCACATTAGGCATCGAATCGCGGCCTCGCACGGCAGGTGTCACAAACGTACTGATGTCGCGTGCCAAGCGCTGTCCCGTCTGTAAGAGCACCTATACCGATGAGGCGTTAATCTATTGTGTGAGCGACGGCGCAGCTCTAGTGCCGGTTAATACGTCTTCATCTTATGATCCAGACGCGACGAGGCTTTCTCCTGAAGCACGTCGTCAGGATTCGCCGCCAACAGAGGTTTATCGCCCGAACAAGTGAAAGCGGCAGCGAAGCTCTACGCGCCTTCGCTGCTTGTCTTACTTCCCACTCAGCATTGAACGCAATGATGAAAGAGATTCTATCGAGGCATCGGCTGGAATGAGTTGATGCTAGGCGGCGCGTGAAGCACAATCCGCAATCTATTTATCAACTTCTACCTTGTCGTAAATATCCGCTAAAGCTAAATCACATTCGATTGAAGAGAGATGGATTGTCTGTTGTCTGTCATCCGTTTCTGAAAGTAACCAACGATTATCAGGCTGCCTGCTGTAATGCTCTGCGTGATATTTATTTTGCGCGATGACTAAATATTCGGCTAAAGAATCGAGCTTGCGATAATGCTCGAACTTCTCGCCTCTGTCGTAACTCGCAGTAGATTTAGAGAGGACTTCAACCAACACCGTCGGATTGAGCAAAGTGTCTTTCTGCTTATCATCGAAGAGAGGCTCGCCGCAGACAACGATCACGTCAGGGTAAGTATAAAGCCCGGTCGGACTGACCTTAACACGCATGTCGCTGGGATAAATTTCGCAGGGACGCTTTTTCAATTGATTATGAAGGGATGCAAAGACATTGCCAGCCACTAAATTGTGTTTGCGGCTCGCGCCAGTCATCGCAAATATCTCGCCGTTGAAGTATTCGCTTTTATATTCCGCTTGGCGCTCAAGAGCCAGATACTCTTCCGGCGTGTAATAAACTTTAACTTGCGATGACATCAAACAACTCCAATTCAAAGATTACTCAGCCCAAAATTTATCACGAACAAGCGAAGCCGCAGCGCGTCCGCAACTAAATCTTCATTTTGTATCAAGCTGCGAGCGCAATGATGAGATTGCGGGATTCGATGGATTGACGGCGGCAAGTTTGTCAACCGCATCACGCGCCGTTGCTTTGTCACCTTTGCGAAGCGCGGAATTGGCGACTCCCTCAAGCGCAGATTCATTCTTCGGGTCAATCTCCAACGCCTTGCGATACTCTGCCAGCGCACGATCATAGTCCGGCGGCGTTCGTTTGGCGTAGGTGTTGGCGAGGTCTGTCCGCAGGTCTGTGTCGTTCGGATGCTGCGCCAGAACTTTCTCAAAATAGGTGGCCGCTCCTGTGTAATCGCCCGTCTCAAACTTCGTTTGTCCCATGCCGGTGAGCGCGTCCGGGTCGTCTGGCTTTAAGGCGAGCGAGCGATTGAGATAGAGCGTGGCTTTATCGTATGCGCCGAGTTGGAAGAAGATGGCGGCGGCTCTGATCTGCGCGGTGAAGTCCTGCGGGTTGCGGTCGGCTTCGTCCATCGCATTCTGCGACTGTGCTGAAGTGGAAGCCGCGCCGCCCGCGCTGCCGTCTGCGCCGTTGACGCTTGGATGCCCCGGTGGAAGTTGTCCGCCCTCATTTGAATGGTTGAGCGAGCGCGTGGAACTGTTCTGCGTAGAACTATCCGCCATACTCGCGGCAAGGCGCGACCTGCCGCCCAAGTTCGCAATGAAAAATCCGAGCATGAAGCCCAGCAGAATTCCTGCCAGAGAGTAAAGAATATTTTTGGTCATGCGATCAAGGCTCGTCCCTAAAATTCCGAGTTAAAACACCGGGCGCGTCAGGCCCCATAATTTTGTTGCCAATCATAACACAGAGTCGCGCGTGAATAAGTTGAAGACGACAGTGTGATAGGCTATGATGGCGAACAATTAATGGACTTGAACGGCTACTCTCCAGGTTTCGGTCAAGGTGTCCTGCGCCAGACGTTCACTGGCGACGTTCTTAAAATTGTTCTACAGGAATCATAAATCATGTCCGCAGCGGAAGAGACCAAAGGCAACATCGGTGTCAAAGCGACCTGGCAAACGTCGTTTGCGGCAGCCATCTCGAACGGCATCACGAAACTCTTAAACTTACTTAGTTCCGTGCGCTTCGGCGTCACACTGCTCGTGCTGCTCGTCATCGGCAGCATGATCGGGATGCTCGTCATGCAGCAATCGGTGGAGGGCTTCGATAAATACTTCGCCGAACTGACACCTTCGCAGCAACTGCTCTATGGCAAGCTCGGCTGGTTCGACATCTATCACATCTGGTATTTCAATGCGCTCCTGCTCGTGCTCTCGCTCAACATCGTGCTGGCTTCGATTGACCGCTTCCCGAAAGCGTGGACGTTCATCTCGCGTCCCAAACTCGACGCTTCGGCCAATTGGCTGCGCGGGCAGGAACAGAGCGCCGTCCTGAAACTCGAAGGCGAGAGCCGTCAGAGCGTGGCCGCGCGGATTGCCGAATCTAGTCGCAGCATCGGATTCAAATCGAAAGTCACGGAGAAAGGCACTCGCACCTTTGTCTTCGCGCAGAAGAACGTCTTGAATCGTCTCGGCGCGTATGCCGTCCACGTTGCGCTGTTGACGATCTTTACCGGCGGCTTTCTGACCGCGCAGTTCGGTAGCACGGGAATGATGTGGATCAAGCCGGGAGCATCATCGTCCACGATGACCGAGTCCGTTCACGACCTGGATCAGCAAAAGCCCGTCACGCTGCAACTTCCGTTTGAAGTCTATTGCACGGACATCCAGCAAAAGTTGATTAGAAACGACGGCCCCATCACGGCGGACAACACGGTTGACTGGCTCTCGCGCATCAAGATTAAAGACGCGGACGGCGCGCACGAGGCGCTCGTCCACATGAACCAGCCGTTCGATTATCGCGGCTACCGTTTCTTTCAAGCCAGCTTCGCGCCTCTCGGCAAGGCGCGAACGGCTACTGTGCGACTGACACCTGAGAAGGGCGGCGCTCCCTTGGACGTGACGATTCCGCGTGACGGTTCAGCGACACTTCCAGACGGAACGGTTGTCGCGCTCGCTGATTTCAGGGCAGACTTCAGTGCCGGCCCTGAAGAAGATGGTGACACGAGCGACTACAGCAACCCCGCCGCGATCTTAAAAGTGAAGACGCCGCAGGGACAAACAGAAAATGCTTTCGCTTTTTCGCCAGCGATGGCTGAGAACGCACCGATTGCTAAGAAGCCGGTCGGCGGCTACACCTATCGCCTGATTGATTTCGAGCGTGTGCCTTTTATGCACGCGCTCTCCATCCAACACGATCCAGGCTCGCCTGTCGTCTATCTGGGCTTCCTGCTGCTGGCCTTGACGCTCGTCAACGTTTTCTTCTTCTCGCATCAACGCATCTGGGCTTTGATTGAAGAGAAGGCGAGTGGCAGCTACGAAGTGACGATGGGTGGCAACACCAATCGCAACCGTCTTGCTTTTGAAGGACGCTTCAAACGTCTCGCTAAGATGATTAGCGGACAACCCCATGAGGAAGAATCATGAGTTGGGAAAAACCTAAAAATTCATCGCTGCTTTCATACTTGCCTGCGGCGCTCGTCATCGTCGGCTCAGTCCTGCTCGTGCTGCTCAGAATTCAGGTGGGCGGCGAGCATTTCATCTCCGATAGCGCGTTGATGATGCTGGCGCTGGCCTCTTATTTGACAGCTGCCGTCTTTCACCTGACGAACCTTTACGCGCCGTCGAACTGGGCGCAGAAACTCGGACTCTGGTGCGCGACCGCAGGCGTCTTCTTCAATCTCTCAAGCTGGGGCGTGCGCTGGGTTGCGGCATACGACCGGGAATACGCGGTCTATTTACAACAGGGGCGCTTAAGTGAGATGGGCTGGGTTTTCCGTTACATCCCCTTCGCCAATCTTTATGACCTGAGCCTCGCCTTCGCCTTCGGCGCGGGCATCACAACTTTGCTCATCGCGCACCGCAAGAATTTTCGCTTCCTCGCTGCGATCACGCTGCCGTTGGCGGCCATCATCCTGCTGCTGGCGAGATTTATCGGCAGCGAGTTCATTGACCTGCCGCCCGTGCTCGATTCTTACTGGCGACCGATTCACGTCGGCATCGCTTCGCTCTCTTACGGCGTCGCGCTGGTCTGCTTCGCGGTCGCGGTGATTTATCTCTTGAAGGACGGAGTGAAGACGGAAGCGATGGCAATCTGGTCGAGCATCTTTTCGATTGCTATCATTGCGACGATCAGCAAAGCATCCGTTTTCTGGCCCAGCACCTTCGGCACTTACACGGCCTCAACCTTCATTGGAGACGCGCGCTCGCCGCTCGGCTTACGCGCCAATATTCCCTACGTCGGATGGGTTTTAGTCATCGCCGGATTAGCGCTGGCCGGAACAATCGTGGCCTTCGCTAAATATCTCTGGCGGAAAGATGCGACGGCGCGTGCTTGGGGACATCGCTTATTGAAGCTCGCCTTGGTCGCACAGGCTTGCGCCATCATCCTGCTCGCCACTCAAATCAAGAGCGCGACGATCATCAAGCCGTGCGCGGAAGTTTCACAAGCCGGTGTCGCTTGCATAGACGAGCGGCAGTATGAGCGGTTTGTTGTCGCAGAGCTACAGCGTGCCAAGGCCAACCCTGAAGAGATCGCCGCGCTCAGTTCAGACGAACTACGTGCGCGGGGCGAGGCGTTCGTGCAGCAAAACTATTCGAGGCTCAGAATGAGTCTCAACGCGAATCCGGTTGAATTTTCAGCGTTGATTACCACGTTCGCCGCCACACTCTTCGTCATCATCTTCAGCTTCCGCACCGAACGCCTGCGCGCCGCGCTTCCATCAGCCGAGAAACTCGATAGCCTGATGTACAAAATGGCGGGCGTCGCCTTCGCCGGACTCGCGCTGCTTCTGATGACCGGCGCAGTCTGGGCCAACGAATCATGGGGATCATATTGGAGTTGGGACTCAAAAGAGGTCGGCGCGTTCGTCGCCTGGCTGACTTACGGAGCGTTCCTGCACGCACGCATCGCGCGCGGCTGGCACGGCAGAAAGTCCGCCTACTTCGCGGTCGTCGCCTTCCTGCTCGTCATCTTTACTTACTTGGGCGTCAGCTATCTGTTGCCGGGCTTGCATTCGTATGCGTAAAGCAGAGATCAGAGGTTAGAGGTTAGAGGTCAGTGCATGGCTTTCTACTAATCTCTGACCTCTGGCCTCTAACCTCTGACCACTGACCATGACGAAAGACAACATCTTATTCTCAGTCATCGGCCTGCTCCTGGGCGTCCTCGTCGGCTACGTCTTCGCTAACACTGTCAATCAGCGAGGCTACACGCCGCGCACGGCTACGAGTAGAAGCGCGGGACAGGTATCGCAGAGCACGGAGTTGCCTGAGAATCATCCTCCGGTTTCGACAAACGGTGTGGCGGATCAGGGCGCAGGCTCAAGCGACGATGCGGCGGCGCTGCAACAGGCACAGGCCGCGCCTGATAACTTCGACGCGCAGCTTGAAGCAGCCAAAGTCCACTATCAGAATCATCGCTACGATGAAGCCATCCAGTTTCTGACGCGCGCCAATCAACTGCGTCCCGACAACTACGAAGCGATTGTCGCACTCGGCAACGCGAACTTCGATGCCGGTCGTTACGAGTTGGCTGAAAAGTGGTACACGTCAGCGCTCGCTAAGAATCCGAAGGATGTCAACGTCCGCACAGACTTAGGATTGTCTTTCATGTTCCGCGAGCCTGCGGACTATGACCGCGCGATCAAGGAGTTTCGCCAATCGCTCGCAACCGACCCGAATCACGAGCAGACGTTACAGGACATCGTGGTCGCGCTCACGAAGAAAGGCAGCTACGATGAGGCCGACGCGGCGCTCAGGAAACTTGCGGAAGTCAATCCGAGCAATCCGAGCCTGACGAAACTCAGAAGCGATCTGGAAACGGCGCGCACATCTTCCAAACAACCTGCGGGCGCGAGCAAGGGGAAGTAGAACCCGACGAAAGATTTTGTCTAGCCCAGAGCGAGACATTCAAAGAATTACCGGACAACAAACACAATTCTCTTGTCAGTTGCTCTCGATAGAGTTATAACATCAACTGTTTTCTGACAGAACAAAACTCGGCCAATGCTTTCGCAACTCTTTCTGCGATGTCACTTCTGCCGCAAAAATTGAGAGCAGTCCTGATGACGGCATCCGCGCTGTGCCTGTTCGCCGTCTGTGCGCTCAACTCTCAGGCGCAAACGCCAACACCGACGCCAATGCCATCTCCGGCTCCATCTGCTTCGTCCGGGCCATGCGCCATGCCGCCCGCGTGCCCGACGCTCGCGCCGCGCGTGCTGCAATTGACGGCGCGTTACAAAAAGGGCGATCAACCTTTGCAGGATGTGAGTGATGGAATAGCGCTTCCGCGCAAGCATTTTTATCTCTCGCCCTGCCCTTTCAATCTGGACAAAGTTCCGGGCGCGAACCGCGCACCGACGCGCAAGTCTTACTACGCGAGCGTCAAGGCGAGCGAGCAACTCATCAAGTGGCTCGAAACGAATAACTGCGACACGGTCTATTGCCGCGAGCTGACGAAAGAAGAGGTCACCTGCAATACTTCAAGCCCGACCTGCGTCCCTGAGTTCACGCGCGCCTACAACGAAGCTCTTCAGAAGTTGAACGGCAACGCAGAGCTGGCGCGCAAGTGGGTCACGAACTACGCGCCGCTCTCTTCCGTTGAACTCCGACTTGGCTTCTACACGGAGAAACAGAAATGGCTCAATGCCACTGTCGCGGCTGAAGAGAGAGTGTCTGGTTTGCCACCGGGCACGATCAAAACGACGATGACCGATAAAGGCGGCATCGCCTATTTCTACGATCTCTGTCCCGGCACTTACTACATCTCAAGCGTCGCGCCCGTCGAGGTCGAAGGCGACCGCATTCTTTGGGAGACGACTGCGATTACGATCAAGGGCACGAAAGCGGGCGATCAGGATCAGTTGACCGTGACGCCCATCTTCCTCGCCAACGTTCCATCGAAAAAGAAGCGATCAAATTTTTTCGTCGGCAAGAAAGTTTCCGACGTTGTTTCGACATCTTCCACGCGCGCTGTTGCTGAAAAGTCGGCTGTGCAATAGACGCGCGCTCATTGGTGAAAGGACTTTTCCGAAGTGAGGCAGAGCGAGCCTTTCAATCGCCATCTCAGACGACGCCTGATTGCGCTCTTCGTCTTCTCTGCGCTCACGACGTTTCTGTTCGTCTATCCGCACGCTTCTTCAACCGCCGTCGGCCTCGAACCGCAGGGACGCCGGCAGCCGCAGCGAAGAACAACCGCGCCTCCGTCAACTCCAACCACGCCGCAGTCGCAAGCCAGAGGCAGTGGACGTAGCTACTCGCGTTTCAAACACGAAGATCATCGCCCGCCCGTCGCCAAGCTGGATTGCTCGAATTGCCACATTATCCCGTCGCCCGCAGAGCCTGATGCGGTGGCGGCTAAGACGAAGCCGAGCATCAAAGGTTATCCGTACCACGATTCATGCGTGCAGTGTCATCGTCAGGAGTTTTTCAAAGGCGCGAGTCCTCAAATCTGCACTGTCTGCCACACGCGCTCAAGCCCGCGACTGACCGCACACGACATGCAAGCGTTTCCCAAACAACAGGGCGAACAGGCGATGGCGCGTGAGTTTCCCGGCTACTTCCCGCACAGCCTGCACCAGAGCGTGATTGCTCGCAGCGAACGACCCGCGCAAGATACTAATGAAGCGTGGAGTTTCGTCCGCGCGTCGTTCAATTCTCCAGACGATACGCCGCCGAAAGCGATTGACAACTGCGCGACCTGCCACGAGACAGACCAACGCGCACCTACGGCAATCAACGTCGGCGGAACTGAAATGAAATTTACGCCGGAGGCAAAAGGGACGTTCAAGCTCATCCCGACCGGCCACGCCTCCTGCTTCAACTGTCACTGGCAATCGCAGAAGCCGACGAAGGACGACTGCGCCGGATGCCATCTCTCGCAGGCAGAGTACACGAAGAAGAAGCGCGCGGCTTCGGCGGATGCTCCGCTCCCCGGTGTGCTCTCGCCGCAAGCTGCGCAGTGGTTCAAGACGTGGCCGAAAGAGTGGCCGAAGCGTCTTTCGATCAAGTTTCGCCACGACACACCGAATCACGACATCGGCTGCACGACCTGTCATATCAACATCACGCGGATGGAGACGCTCAACATTCCGAAGGCTGACGTTCCGATTGCGTCATGTGCACCGTGTCACATCAGCACGTCGCCCGTGCTGCGCAGCAACGGCACGAACGTCACGATCTTTTCCGAGATGGCCGACGAAGCGAAAGACACAGATAACAAGACGCACACCTGCATCGGTTGCCACACGTCTCTGATCGGACGTGAGCGTCCACCATGCAGCCACTATCTTGTGCTTGGAAAACAGTGCAAACAATGAGAGCTAGACAGGAGACAAAACCGAAAGTTGAAAGAAGCGGCGGCACACACGTCGGCGGTGATAAGCGTCGCGCGTTGTCGCTCGTCGTTCTCGTCCTCTTCTCTGTCTGCGCGTTGCTCACACTCTTCGTCAGCCGCCGCGCCGCCGCAGTCACAAACGGATCAGACATAAACGAAACTGCAAGAACATCGCCGCCGGAATCTCTCGCCGCAGACTTTGAAATTCCCGTGCAGGACTATTCCAAGTTCCAGCATTCATATCCGGGCGCGCACGCCGCGCTGACCGGGCGCTGGAGTTGTTCGATCTGCCATCAACGCCGCGATAATTCCGTCGAGCCAAAGTTTCCCGGACACAAAGAGTGCATCAATTGTCATCAGACGCAGTTCAACACACCCGATAGTCCGCTCTGCACCATCTGTCACACGAAGGAAGGTCTCGGTCAACAGAACCCGCCGCTCAAAAGATTCCCCGCACTGAGCGGCTTCAACGCGGAGTTTGACCACTCGCAGCACATGAACGGCCCGGCTGACGCACGACCGCAAGCGGGTTGCGCGACGTGTCATGCTCCCGCGCGGCGCGGTGTAGCCCGTACCGCTCCCACCGGATTGAACGCGCATCAGACCTGTTACCAATGCCACACACCCGGCAGGCAAGCGGGCGGCGCTGACATCGGTTCCTGCGGCGAGTGTCACGCGCCCGGCAAACGCCTGGCTTCAATCTCCACCGTCACACGCTCCTACGCCATAGGCTTCAGCCACGCCGGGCACGGCCCGAACCAGCGTCTCAGTTGCGAGAACTGCCACACCATCGGAGGGCGCGGTTTGCCGGAAGGAAAACAGGTCAGCGCGACTGTGCCCGCCGAACATTTCCCGAACACGCGCGCGCAAAGTTGTGCGACCTGTCACAACGGTCAACGCTCCTTCGGCGAGACGAACTTTAATGATTGCAAACGCTGCCACACGGGGCCGACGTTCCGCCTGTGACTATTCTTGCCTGAAGCGTCGTAAAGTTTTATCGTATCCCATTATGAGCACACAACTGACGGACATTCTTCAGCTGAGCGTGGCCGAGCGCATCCAGCTCGCCGAAGATATTTGGGACAGCATCGCCGCCGTTCCCGAAGCGCTTTCACTAACGGATGCGGAGCGGCAGGAACTAAATCGCCGTCTGGAACTTTACGCTCAGAACCCTGATGATGGCATCTCGTGGGATGAGCTTAAAGAAAAGTTGCTGAAGTCTGCATGATATATAAAGTCATTGTTCGCTCTGAAGCCGCGCATGAAATCCAGGAAGCATTCGATTGGTATGAAGAGCGTAGCGAAGGATTGGGCTTAGACTTTCTTCGCGTAGCAGATGCGTGTCTGTCAGGCGTGCAGCGTAATCCAACCTCTCATCAGATAGTACATGAGCAAGTCCGTCGTGCACTTCTGCGCAAGTTTCCATATGCGCTTTTCTATCTGATGAGAGAAAACGTTATAGTTGTTCTCGCGTGCTTTCATGTCAAGCGAAGTCCGGCAGATTGGCAACGGCGTGCTGATGAAGTACAGCGTAAACTAGGCTCTGGGTAAACAATCAATCCAATTCGTAATTCAAACCCTTAATAGAAGGAGATTTCCTATTATGCTTCGTCGCTCTGCGATAGTCTTTCTACTCCTCTACGCTCTCTTGCTTCCAACGCTTGCGGTCAACGCGCAACAACCTTCGCCTCCGAGAGACCCTAATGACCCAATCGAGCGCATCAAGGATGAAGGAATGAATCGCTCGCAGGTAATGCAGACGTTGAGTTATCTGTCGGACGTGATCGGGCCGCGCCTGACCGGTTCGCCAAACTTGAAGCGCGCTAATGAATGGACGCGCGATAAGCTGGCCGGGTGGGGCTTGCAGAACGCGCACCTTGAAGCGTGGGGGCCGTTCGGGCGTGGCTGGACGCTCAAGAATTTTTCGGCGCAGGTCGTCGAGCCGCAGGACATTCCGCTCATCGCGTATCCGAAGGCGTGGTCGCCGGGATGGAATGGCACGCTTACCGCAGATGTCATCTACGTTGATGCGAAAACGGACGCGGAGTTAGAAAGTTACAAAGGCAAGCTGAAAGGCGCGATTGTCTTGACAAGTCCGATGCCGGAAGTCAAAGCTCATTTCGAGCCGCTCGGCAAACGCGCAGACGAAAAAGATTTACTCAAACTTGCCGATGCGCCCGATCCGCGCTCAGTTCAACGCCGTCCGCCAGCTAATAATCAATCCCGCGCCGAAGCAGAGTTTCAAGCAAAGAAGCAACAGTTCTACGTTGATGAAGGCGTAGCGCTGCTGGTTGATCCGAGTCGTCGTGGCGACGGTGGAACAATCTTCGTTCAACAGGCAACCGTCGCGCAGCCTTTCGTCGAGAATCCGTTTGCTCCCGGCGCGCCGCATCGCATTTCGGCCTGGGAGAAGGATGCGCCGAAGATTGTCCCGCAGATGGTCGTCGCCGCAGAGCATTACAATCGGATGATGCGAATGATTCAGGCTGGCGAGAAGTTGAAGATGGCCGTCAATCTCGCCGTCGAGTTTCAGGACAAAGACCCGATGGCCTACAACACGGTCGCGGAGATTCCCGGCACTGACCCAAATCTCAAAGATGAAGTCGTCATGCTCGGCGGCCATATAGACTCTTGGCATTCGGGCACGGGCGCGACCGACAACGGCGCGGGCGTCGCCACCGCGATGGAAGCCGTCAGAATCCTGCAAGCTCTCAACCTCCATCCGCGCCGGACGATTCGTGTTGCACTATGGAGCGGCGAAGAAGAAGGACTCTACGGCTCGCGCAACTACGTCATCCAACACTTAGGCTCGCTCGGCGATGGCTCCGTTGATGCTCTGCGTGTTATCGGTGGAGGCGGACAGCAAGGGCCGCCGCCCAAACTGAACACCAAACCCGACTACGAAAAGTTCAGCGCCTATTTCAATCTCGACAACGGCACGGGTCGCATTCGCGGAGTCTATCTGCAAGGCAACGAAGCCGTGCGCCCCATCTTTAGCCAGTGGCTCATGCCGTTTAGAGACATGGGCGCTGAGACGCTCACGATCTCGAACACAGGCAGCACGGATCATGTCTCATTCGATGCCATCGGTCTGCCCGGCTTTCAATTCATCCAGGACGAGATTGAATACAGCACGCGCACGCACCACTCGAATCAGGATGTCTTTGATCGCATTCAAGCCGACGACATGAAGCAGAACGCAGTCATCATGGCCGCCTTCGTTTATAACGCGGCGATGATGGATGAGAAGCTGCCGCGCAAGCCGAGATCGGCGCAGTAAGCGCACGAGCGCGGAAAAGTTTGACAAGGCGGCTTGCGCGCAACTATAGTCTGGGCATGATGCGGTCGGAGAGAAATCTTTACCTCATCATCTCTAAGATCGGTTTTACTCAATCTCTCCCTTGCGGTATTTAACGGAGATCGAATCAGGTAATCTAACTTCAGGGACGGTTCATCATGAGATTAAAACTCTTCGTCGTTCTCATCGTCGTGCTCGGCTATCTCGGCTTGCTGTTCGCTTGCAACAAAGCAACACCAAACACATCCCGAGCGGCTGCGTTGACTGGTGGCTCAAATGCAGCGTCTGCCGTGCCGGACGGCACTGATCCGCCACACGCTGTTGACACGAGCGGCAAAGCCATTCCGGGCGCGAGCGCAACGCAACCGGACAAGCCGATCATTCTGGCGAAAGACAGCGACGACCCGAAGAACGGCGAGTTGAAGCCTGAAGCGGCCTTCGATCACGTCAAGCACAGCACGCTCCCGCAGTATAGTATTGACGGCAAGGGTGTGCTGGCCTGCATTGAATGCCATCACACGGATCAGGCTGCGGCTCCGGCGGGGCAGGAGTATCTCAAAAAGTTTGAGCGCAAAGAGACGCTGACGGCCAAGCAGCTTGAAACTTCCAAAGACAATGTGAAGTCGTGCCGCGCCTGTCACTTTCAGGCATCGGCTGATGAGACGGACGAGTATCCGCCCAAGAGCGTGACCTATCCGGCGGCGCTCAACAAACCGCCGTCAGGTAAGTTGACGAACGATATTGCGTATCATCTCAACTGCAACACGTGCCACGATGCAGCCAAGAAGCGCGATCCCAAACTCAACGCGCCGCAAACCTGCACCGACTGCCACAAGCAGAAGAGCTAGACAGTCGGACGGCTCTCAACTATTCTTCAGCGACGGCGCAGCCACAGGTGATTCACCCGGCTGCGCCGTAGTTGCTTAAACTCACGAACGCATAGATAATTCCGCTCATGCGATCACTTATTCTTCTGCTGACACTAACTGCCACCACGCTGCTCTGCGCCGCCTGCGGCTCATCCGATCAATCGAAGTCCGACACGACCAACGCCGCGCAGCCAGTACCGACGGCAACCATCAAACAATCTTCTCAATCAACAACCACAACTGATGCGCCGCCCGTCTCCGTCGCGCACGGTGCGCCGCCACCAAACAACGCCGCGCCATCATCAAGCAATCCATCGGGTGGCCCGGACACCGCCGCGCTCGATAAAAAGATCGAGCAAGCTGAAGCCAAAGCGAAAGCGCCAAACGCGAAACCTGCCGACAAGCAGGCCGCTGCCACCGCCTATCTCGAACGCGCTTATGTCTTCCGCAATGCAGGCCAGCCCACGCTCTACAAGTTCGCGCTCCGCGATTTTCGTCTCGCCTTACGCTATGATCCGAACAATGCCGACGCCCGCGACAAGCGAGATGAGATTGTGACGATTTATCAGCAGATGGGAAGACCCGTTCCAGATTTGGGGAACGAACCTTAAAGGAATCGGTCAGAAATGAATGGAGCGAATCAAAGCGGCGATTGGTACGTTGATTTAATCGGCGTACTTTTGTCGAGTGCTGCGATTAGCTATCTTACTTATCTTCGCTCGCGCGACTCGTCCACAGGCGAGATCAGAAATCCGAAGGCTCTCACCATTTCTATAACTTTAATTTTTGGCTCTTATTTGCTCAGTTACTTTTTGCTACTTATGCGAAATGACCATCTTAAAATCAACTGGATTCTTATTTCTGCCTTCGGCTCACTTTTAAGCTCCATCGCGTATAAACTTCCTCTAGATAACATCCATCTCGGTGATGTCGCTGGCTTAGCCTTATTCTTTGGTCTCATCACATTGTTCTTGATGGGATTTGTTCGCATAATTCATTGGATTACTGGGCGAGTGCGTGCAAACGCAAAGAGCGGTTTCTAATCTTTAATGTCTATTCGCTTCTTAACTCTTCGGAATCTCAATCCCGATTGACTGTAAAAACTTCGTCGGACGGTCGCCGCCGATGAGAGCGAAGATGTAATCGTTCGGAATCTTCGCTTGCTCCTCTTTCGTGCGCGCGTTCATCAAGATCACTTCGCCATCGCTAATCTCCTTGATGGCCGCGCCGAAATAGACTTTGATCCTGCCTTCGTCAATGCACTGATAGACCTGTAGCTTGTTACCGAACTTCAAATCGTTCTTGAAATCTGAGCGCACGACGAGCGTCACATCGTTGATTTCATCCGGCGGACGAAACTCAATCTGGTCACCGTTGCGACGCGCGACTAAATCCACTGCCGCCTCAACCGCAGAGTTTCCGCCGCCGACGACGATCACTCGCCTGCGTTTGAACTCATCCGGGTTCGTGAGCTTGTACAGCACCTTGTCTTCCGCATGGCCGTTGCGCGTAATCTTCATCTCTTCGCCCGCGACGCCCAACCTCATCGGCGTCCCGCTATTGCCGATGGCGATGATGACGCGACGCGCGCGATACGTCATCGCGGCGCGCGCTATTCCCTGCTCTGTGCGGATCGTAAAGTAATCGCCGTCTTCGGCGCGCTTGATCTCTTTGCAACTCTCGCTCTCGTTGACGGTGACGCCGGTTTTCACCATCGTGTTCATCCACGATTCGAGGATGGCCTCGCGCTGTTGGCCCGCGCCCGCGACCTCTATGCCGCCGCGCGAGTCCATCGTTTCGGGCTTGAAGAAGACATACTTATTCTTCGGGTAAGCCTCAATCGTCGCCAGCACTTTGTTCTGCTCGATGCCGACGTATCTGAGGTTGTGTTGTCGCGCCAGCACCGCCGCAGACAATCCGGCAGGGCCGATGCCGATAATCGCCACGTCGTATTCCGCCTTCGGCTCAGGCGGCGCAGTCCGCATCTCTTCAGCGATGTACTTAATGACATCCGCGCCTTCATTCGCCGCGTTCTTAATCAAGGGCGTGCCGGAAACGTCGCCGACGATATAGCAGCCGGGCACGTTCGTCATAAACCTTTCGTTGCGCACAGGCACAGGGCGCGGCCTAATGATCTTCGTCGTGTTGATGACGATGCAGGCTTTCGGATTGACGGGACACTCGACCTGACACGCAGTATCTTCGGCGCATTGATCGCGCGCGACCGGCACGGCGACGTTGTCAACAATCGCCAGCACGTCGTGCGGGCAGGCATCAACGCAGGCATGACAACCGATGCAGCGTTCGGTGACGATGACCGGGTGCGGGTATTCAGGCCCATCAGCGTCATACTTTTCCAGTAGCTCCGGCGAAAGTTGTGTGCTCTGCGCGTTCGGGTCTGCATGTTTTTCAACTTTCTCTTCGAGCAGGCGGCTCGCCTTCCAGGCATCACGCACGGCAAAGCCGATAGCCACGAGGATGAGGAAGAGACTGATGCCAGCCCAACCATACCAGGGCAGGCCGCCGAGAATCCTTTTGAGAAAAGATTGATCGGTGTTCGTCTGGTTAATCGCCAGCAGCCCCAGGAGCAGCGCGATGATGATGAATAGTTGCGACTTTTTCATTGATTCATTGATTCATTGATTCATGTAATCATTGTTTAATCATTGTTCCAATGAATCAATGACCACATGAATCAATGATGAAATAACTCATTTCGCTGTGACGCTTTCATTCCAATTTGTCGGGAGCGGCGCGTCGGCAAAGAGCGATGGTCGCCAGTGCTTATCGAGGATGTGCTGAATGTGGCATGAAGTGCAGCTAATCAACGAAGTTGGTCTGACCTCGCGCGGGCGCGGCTCGAAGATTTGTGCGTTATGACAACGAATGCAGGTCGTGCGCGGAGTCGTGCGGTCAATCGGCACAAACGACTTGTGGCAGCTTGAGCAGGAGATGACACGCATCCCGTTGCCCGCATCTTCATCCTTGATGCCTTCAATGCTGGCGATGGCGCGAACGCGATAAATGTGCAGCGCGTGAAACTGCTTGTTGCGCCACTGCTGCTCCGTATCTCCCGGCAGACGCAGCTTCGCCACTTCCGGTTTGAGCTTCAATTCCTCATCATCCAAACCCTTCCAAATCCACTCGCCGCCCACGACCGGATAGCCGATTGTTCCGCCGTGCGGTGTGTGCACGCTCTGACCGTTGTAGGTCTTCTTGTTGTTATCATTGTGACAGGTCGCGCAGGCGTTGAGCGCGGCATCCATCGGCTTGAAATCCGTGCCTTGGTGCTCCGTGTGGCAGACCATACAGGTGATTCCGGCATCACGATGCACGCGCGTCGTCGTCGCAATGAAACTCGCGGGCACTTGATGACAGTCAGCACAGTTCGATTCCATCTGTGTCCGATTCTCCGCGCTCACGCCGCCCGTATGACAGGTCGTGCAGGAATTATTGTTCGGCTCTTTGGCAATCGGCGGATTAAGAACAAACGTTGCGCGCGTGTGCGGAGTGGAGAGGGCTTCGGGCGCGAAAGCGTTTTTGAACTTGAAGGCGGCGAGTGCCGAGAGCGCACCGACGATGATGATGCCCCAGACGAAGACCGAAGCAGGCCAGGGCCGCACGAGGTCGCGCGTCGGCGTCCAGTTGAATCTGGCCTTGCCGAGTCGTGGCGGATTGTGCGGATGCAGAGGCGACTGTCGCCCCGCCTTCTCGCGCGTGCGCTTGTCCCAGAAGACCTTGAGCGCGCCCGCGATTTCCGTCGAAGCGGCCTCACGCGCTACCTCTGCCTGCTGCTTCTGGTCTGCGACCTGTTGCTGTAGTCGCGCTTCCATCTCGCCGACGTTGAGCGCGAACTGAAGCGTGACGCGAACTTTCAGCGTGCGTTCCGAAGGCTGTTCGATTTGCAGGAAGAACGGGCCGATTTGAATAATGTCGCCGTTAGCGAGCGCATCGGCGGCATCGAAAGGAATGGTTCTGCTGTTGAGCGTCGTCGCGTTCGAGCCTGAGATGTTGACGATGTAGAAACGCCCGCCGACCTCGTTAATGCCCGCGTGCAGACGCGACACGGTCGGATGATTAAGCGCGATGTCACACTCAGGCGAGCGACCGATCCGCAAGCCTTCAGTGACCAGCGTCTTCGCATCCTCCGCGCGATCCTCGCGCGTGATGATGAACGTGCTGTCGCGTAGCTTCAGAGCCATAAAGTCAGTGGTCGGTGGTCAGTGGTCAGTGGTCAGTGGCATCAGCTTTTTCAACTGACTACTGACCACCGACCACTGACCACTACCTTTCATTTCACCGTAAAGAAAATCACCTGAGCGATGTGAACGAACATCAGCGCCAGCATGATCGAAGTTGAAACGACGTGCGGCGCGAGCCAGAGCTTGAGTATCTGATGCAGGTAGATGAGCGAGTCAACGCGGCGCAGCGTGGCGGTCGCTTCAACTACGTCCAGCAGAATTTGACGTGACTCCGGGTCGCTCAGGCGTTCGGCATCCTCACTGAACTGTCCGCGTGCGTCCGCCAGCATTCCGGTTAAATCCTCGCGCCGCGTGTACTGCCTGAGCAAGTAGCGAAACGAGAGAAAGCGTTTGCGAATTTTTCGCTTCAGGATGCCGCGTAGCTCTGGACTGCTGAGATCAATCTGCGCGAGTGTTTCGCGTAGCTCCTGTCGGCGGTCGCGCAAGTCTTCGATTAAGAGCGGGTCACCTTCGATGCTCGTCATAATGCGCGGCACGATGATGTAACAGGCTGTGCCGAACAAGCCCGTCACGATGACCAGATCGAACGAGACCATCAAGAGAGACGTGAGCAATCCGCCTGTCTCACGCCCGCCGTGCAAGACCAGCACGATGCCCGCAATCACCCCCAGATAGATGTGCATCAGCATCCAGTAGCGCAACGGGCCAGCACGTTTTCTGTAAACTTGCTTGCGCGCCGGATATGTCATCACGGCTGCGATGCCGACGAGACCGACGAGACCTGTGATCCAGCGCACTGTGAGCCAGCCGCCGAAGAGATGTCCGTCAAGTGAATAACGACGCGCAGCCCAAATGGTCGCCGCAGTGATGACGATGGTTGCGAGGACGCCGAAGATGTGCCAGAGACGCGCCGGGATGTCTCGCTTGTGAATGTTGCGTCCGATGGCGTGCGTCTGATCTTTGAAGACGATACCGATGGCCTTCTTCGCTTCGTCGAAATACTCACGCGGGTTGACGCGCACGAGCGCACCCGTCGGACAATTCTCCTGACAGGAGAAGGCCGCGCGCTTTGCGCCCTGCGGGTTGAGCGGCGTGTTCTCACAGAGATTGCATTTGACCGCGAGCAGGTTCTCCGTGTCTGTGACAGCCGGAGGCATCTTCGGCTGTGCGAGACTGAACCACGATTTGAGTTTGCCTCCGATGCCCGACGATGCTGCGAGAACGGGTTTGCGCGGAATCATCGTGATGGCGTTGTACGGGCACTGCGTCGCGCAGTCGCCGCAGCCGATGCAGGTCTTCGGGTTGATGTCTATCTGACCTTCGGAGAAGCGACCGATAGCGCCGGTCGGACAACCCGTCAAACATTCAGGGTCTTGACAATGCAGGCAGACCGACGGCGCGAGCACGTGCTGAATCGAGTTGCTTTGAGGTTTGACCGGGCGCGTGATGTGGATGCCGCGACGAAGCAGACGCGATTGCCCGTGAACCTTGTGACAGGCGAGCGAGCAGTTGCCGCAGCGGATGCACAAGTCCATATCCATCACGAGCAGATTCGTCGCGTCAACGATGCCCGTCGTAATCTCGCGTCCTTCGGCGACCACGACGCGCTTATCTTTCGGCGGCTCCGGCGGCGTGTCGTCACCGAGCGCGAACGCGCCGAAATGTTTGCTTACCAACTCGCGCAACGCAGGATTAGCGCGCAGCCGCGAGATAGCGACTTCCAACACTTCCGTGCGCGCCATGATGGTTGCGGTGTATGCCCAGTTGGTTTTGTCGTCAGTTGCGAGAGCTTCGAGGCCGAGACAATTGCCGGCGCCAAGAAAATCTATGCCGACATCTTTGCCGAGTTCCATCACCATGTCGGCCTGCGTCGGATTAGCCGAGAGGCCGCGCGTGCGCCGCGCCCAGCCGTTCTTGATGAAGACGAGACGATTGATGGGATCGCCTTCCTGAAAGAGTATGTGATTCTTGCCGTGAACCGTGAACCGCGCCGCGTCGCCGAGTTGTTTCAGAAGCTCTGGACTGAAAGCATTGTCGGTCGCTTCCTCGACTTCGAGCAGCGTGTGATCCAGCCCGTACTTCCGGTACGCGACATCAATCATATGTCCGAACTTTTTGAGCTTCCTCAGCAGCCGCAACGCTGGACGCTGAATTTCGATAACTCTGGCCTCCGCACCGGGCGGAACAGAGATGGTCGCATTGCGCGGCTGTCCGGCCAGCACGGAACGCTCGCCGAAAGTCGTGCCGGGCTGAAGTTCCGCCACCTTGCGCGTCGTCCCGCGCTCGTCCGTGACATAGACATCCAGTTTTCCATCAACGAAGATGAAGAGCGTGTTGCCGCCCCAATCGCCCTGCTTGATAATCTCCTCGCCGGGCATGTAATCGAGCAGGCGCGCATACGGGCCGACCTTCTTGCCCGTGTAGTTGCGCCCATAGACGACCACTTCCAGATCAAGCTCATACTTGAAATGACCATCATGCTTCTCGACCAGTTCCGAGATGGTGTCAACGCTGCGGATGGCATCGAGTATCTGGCTGTGATTTGTAATCTCGCGCGGCATAAATTCTAAATGTCTGTTGGAAGACCTGTCAGGAACTCGCGCCGCCCGAAGTCCATAGACGGCGCGTGCGCAATCAGGAGCAATGAAAACTTTTGCGCTTCGGTGGTAACTTTACCATTGATTGAAAGAAAATTAAACGGGAAGATTTTGGGAAGTGGAATCACCTCCTTAAATTAATACACCTCATCCTTATGGTCTGCACTAGTTGACAGGAGAATCATGCTAACGTACATTTTGTACATCTGGTACGACTCATACTAGATGAGTACGAATAAAACATGCGTCGGTCTTAATCGAACCAATGTGGAATTGAAATAGGTAAGGAGAACCAAAGACGCATGGAAAGATTAACTATCAGTGAAGCACGGGAGGATTTTGCCGAAACAGTCAATCGAGTAGCTTATCGTGGCGAACGAATAGTTCTGCATAGGCGAGAAAAAGACATCGTAGCTATCATACCAATGGAGGATTTGTCTTTTCTTGAGGAACTAGAAGACAAACTTGATGTTGAAGCTGCTCGTGAGGCATTAGCAGAGTCCGATGAACGTGTACCCTATGATGAGGCACGCAAGGAACTAATCAGTAATGTACGAAATAGTGCTGACCAGAGCCGCTCGCCGCGATCTAGCCGCGCTACCAAAAAGCGTGTTCAAGCGCGTCGACGATAAGATTCGGTTGCTGGCAAACAATCCTCACCCATCGAGATCAAAAAAGCTTGATGATGATTTATTCCGTATTCGTGTCGGAGATTACCGGATAATTTATCAATTCAAGTCTAAGCAGGTTGTAATTGTCATAGTTCGCGTGAGGCATCGCCGTGAGGTTTATCGCGGTCTGCAATAATATAATGCCGTTAGCGATTTAACCAGCAACGCCATCTAACAGGTTAATTATGTTTGATCGTATCTCAGTTGATCCGAAAATTTGTCATGGACAGGCTTGTATTAAAGGGACGCGAATACCCGTCCATCAACTTATCGGGATGCTGGCAAATGGGGATACTATTGAAAGTTTGCTCAAAGCATATCCTCATCTGAGCGGTGAGGATATTCTTGCCAGCCTGGAATACGCCGCCTGGCTGACCGAAGAACAGATCACACCCATTGAGGAAGTTGCGAGCGGCGTATGAAGGTCTGTGTAGATGAAAATCCCACTAACAACCCGTCTCGGATGAACTTCTTCAGTTCAAAATCGGCAGCCGGACGATACGCCACAGGCCGTCCCTACTATCATCCAATCGTCATCGAACGAATCAGAAAGTTTCTCTCGCTCGATGAGCCGTTAGCACGCGCGCTCGACGTTGGTTGCGGGACAGGTTTTTCCACCATCGCTCTGAAAGAGATCGCGCGCGAGATTGTCGGAGTGGATGCATCCGCCGAGATGGTTGCGCTGGCCGAGAAAGATGCGCGCATCGAATACTTCGTCGCCAGCGCCGAGAAACTTCCCTTCGCGCAAGATGAATTTGACCTGATAACCGTTTCTCAGGCTTTTCACTGGCTCAATAGAGAGAAGTTTCTCACGGAAGCGGCGAGAGTGTTGCGCGCTGGCGGCTGGCTAGTTGTTTACGACAACTATTTCTCATGGCAGATGGAATCGGGTGCAGAATTTCAGACGTGGTACAAAGAAAGCTATCTCAAGAAATATCCGCTGCCACCGAGAACTTGGCCCGCGTTCACTGCCGAAGATTCAGAGAACGAGGATTTCCGTTTAATGGGTCAGGAGTATTATCAAAACAGTATCAACTTTTCGGTCGAAACATTTGTTGATTACCTCGTGACTCAAAGCAACGTCATCGCGCAGGTCGAATACGGCGCGGAAGAGATTGACGAAGTCAGGCGCTGGCTGATTGATAGTATCAAGCCGCTTTTCGGTGAGACGCGGGAAGCGAGCTTCTTATTCAATAGTCCGGTCTGGTTTCTGCAAAAGACAGTCAGTCAGTACCGCTTGCGGTAGCGGGCGGGTGGTTACGGCAATAACCCGCCCGCTACCGCTGGCGGTACTGACATGAACCGTTCTGACCCGGTGGAGACGGCTCACGCAGGTGTGGAGACGAGTGTTGAGGCGTGCGAGATGGCCTGCGTTGGTGTTGAGGCGGGATTTTCGTGATGAAAGTTGCTGTGCGGGCGTGTTGAGATGGCTTGCGCGGTTGTTGAGATGACTTGCGCGCGTGTCGAGATCGTCTGCGAAGGTGTTGAGATGGCTTGCGAAGCTGTTGAGATGCGTTGCGAAGGCGTTGAGATGAGTTGCGAGGCCGTTGAGATTGGTTGCGAAGCTGTAGAGATGACCTGCGGAGTTGTAGAGATGGCTTGCGAGGCTGTAGAGATAGGCTGCGGGGGCGTTGAGTTGGCTTGCGGAGTTGTCGAGACGCTCTGCGAAGTGTTTGACCTGACTCAACCAACCCTCAATCTAATCCGCAAACAGCACACTCAATTCCCGCAAGCTGGCAGAGTCCGTCGCGTCAATGTTCGATGCTTCCTCACGCTGAACATGACGATAGAGGATGTCGCGTTGTTGCGGCGTGAAGCCTGCTTCGCGGATTAAGTAGCGCAGCATCTTTTCGTCCGCGCAGTTGTGCGCGCCGGCGGCAGAGACGACGTTCTCTTCAATCATAATCGAACCCATGTCGTCTGCGCCGAAACGAAGCGCGACCTGTCCGAGCCTTAGCCCCTGCGTCAGCCAGGAGGATTGGAAGTGCTCTATGTTGTCGAGGAAGAGACGCGAGACCGAGAGCATCTTGAGATAGTCAATGCCGGTCGGTTCTTCCTTGATGCGGCGACCGAGCGCTGTGTTCTCGCGTTGAAACGTCCAAGGGATGAAGGCCGTGAAGCCGCCGGTCTCGTCCTGCAAATCGCGGATGCGTTGCAGATGACGGACGCGATGAACGATGGTATCGCCGATGCCGAACATCATCGTCGCAGTCGAGCGCAAACCCACGCGATGAACGGCACGCATCACCGCGAGCCATTCGTCGGTCGTGCATTTCGTAGAGACGCGCTTACGCACTTCATCATCGAGAATCTCGCCGCCGCCGCCGGGCAGACTGTACAGCCCCGCAGCCTTGAGCCGCGCCATGATCGTTTCGTAATCGAGGCCGGAGATGAGATGTATGTTGTGAATCTCCGGCGGCGAGAAGCAGTGCAGTTGAAAGTTCGGGTATTTGGCGTGAAGCGTGCGCAGGAGGTCTTCGTACCACTCAATGCCAAAGTCTGGATGCAGTCCGCCCTGCATCAAAACGCCTGTGCCGCCGAGCGCGATGGTCTCATCAATCTTCTCGTAGATTTCGTCGAGCGTGCGGACGTAAGTTTCCGCGTGGCCGGGACGACGATAGAAGGCGCAGAAGGTACAGACGACGTTGCAGACGTTCGTGTAGTTGATGTTGCGATCAATGATGTAGGTGACGATATTATCAGGATGATGACGTTTGCGAATCTCGTCGGCTGCCAAGCCGATGCGGACAAAATCATCGGATTCGAGCAACGCAGTGCAATCGCCTGCCGTCAGGCGTTCGCCCGCCAGCGCGCGGTCAAGAATTGGTTGAATGTCATTCATAAGCATTCAGCGATCAGCTTTCAGCTTTCAGCTATTATAACCTGAGTTCAATTCAAGCAGGAATGCTGTCAAGCCATAGCCCCGCAGGGGCGAAATATCAGTAGCCCAGCACGTCAGTGCTGGGTTCATGGCAGTACGAATTTTTTCAAGCCCTGTAAGGGCGATATAATATGTCGCCCCTAGCGGGGCTTGGAGATTAAATTACTACCCCCATCCCATGACTCACGTCATGGGCTACTGATATTTCGCCCCTGCGGGGCTGAAAGTTACGCGACGACAATTAGCTGAAAGCTGATCGCTGAATGCTGAACGCTCTACCTCGCAGCTACCGGCAAGCTGATTGTAAATGTCGTGCCCTCGCCCAACACGCTCTTGACTTCGATGTCGCCACTGTGACGCCGCACGATGGCGTAGCAGGCGGCGAGACCCTCATCAATTCCACTTTCGTCATTAGCGGTCAAGAGCGGGCGAAAAAGTTTCCCCTGCACTTCAACGCTCATCCCAGCGTCCGTGTAACTGACTTCAGCGATATTGTGCGCGCCTTCCGCTCGCGTCCGCACAGTTACTTGTCCTTCACCTTCGATGGCATCAATGGCGTTGCGTAAGAGATAGACGAAGACCGCGCGCAACTCGCTCGTGTTGACACGAACGGGAGCCAGGTTGTCGGCCAGTTCAGTCACAAAGCGCACACGCGCGCCGCGTTCGTCCTGCGAGACTCTGGCGTAATCTTCCGTGAATGCGATTGCGTCTTTGACAAGCTCATTCAACTGCACGGCTGTCATCTCGGCGTGCGCTTCCGGGTGCTGCGGCGCGCTCTCGCTGCTGCGCTCAATCATCTGCTCACGGTCGTCGCTCACCTTCATAATTCTTCCGCTCTCTTTTGCCAGAAACTATTTCGTCACGACTCTCTTGAAATTTAAGTTGACCTGCCGATGATTTTCAGAGGTCGCACCTCTCGGATGATTCCGTGTTTCTGCGCGAGATGGTAGAAGAGGTTGAGACCGGCGCGCAACTCTTCGTCCAACTCGTAAGAGATATTTTCCAGCAGGTACGATTTAATCTCGTCAAACTGCAAATTGACCGCGCCTCTATAAAACGAAGCAATCTCCTCGACATGCTCCAGGCCTTCGTCACGCGCTGCGGCGAAATCAATGCGCCGCACCCGCTCCATCTCACGCTCGCGCGCCATCCATATAGCGAAGACAAAGCCAAGCCCCGTGTGCTCACGCCACAATTCCGCCAGATCGTACACGACCAGATGCTCGCGCGAAAAGTTCATTCCCGGATCGCCGATCATCAACGCGGCGTCGTTCTCTTTCAACATCGCGGCGAGATCAGGAACGCGCGTTGTCCATTCCGGCTCGCATTTCAGAAACTCTCGGAAGATGATTTGCACCAGAGCCGCAGACGTGCGCGACGAGTTGTCCAGAGCAACGCGGCGAACATTTCGCAGACCGTTCAGATCATCGCGCATCACCAGCACCACGCTTCTCACTCTCTCACGCGAGCCGACGCAAACGCCGGGCACGACCGCCAACTCAGGGATACGTTGATATTCGATGACGGGCACGAGCGCCGCTTCCACTTCCGCACGCGCCAGCATGTCAGCGCAACGCGCCGGAGCAGTGTCCGTTATCAACGCGACCTCATGCTGCCTCGTGCCCTGCATAAAACTCCAGATCAGCGGCACGCTGTTCAAATAGCTCGAAGCGGCGACGCGCGGCGCACCCTCTTTCCGTTCTGCCATCTCGATTAACTTTCCCCGCCCATTCATTTCGTGTCACGCACGATGCTAACTTACACAGGCAGCGCAAGGCAAAAGAGTAACAGTGGTCGGTGGTCGGTGGTCAGTGGTCAGTTAAGAACGTTTGTTTTCAACTGACCACCGACCACCAACCACTGACCACTTTGCACGATTCACGATTTACAAGTTACGATTCTTCCCATGCGAATCTACGATGTCAGTGTTCCTATTTCGGCGACGACGCCAACCTATCCGGGCGATCCGGGGATTGAGATCAAGCAGTGGACGGCGATTGCCGACGGCGACGCGGCCAACGTCTCGCTGCTGCACTTCGGCGCGCACACGGCGACGCACGTTGACGCTCCCGCTCATTTCATCGAAGGCGCGCGTAAGGTTGAACAGCTTTCGCTCGATGCGTTGATCGGCCCGGCGCGCGTCGTATCGATTCCAGATGATGCGGACGCGATCACACCCATTCATCTTACTGCGCTCGACATCGAAGGCGCGACGCGCGTGCTCTTCAAGACACGCAACTCAGCCTTCTGGTCAAATCCGGCTGCTGGCTTCCGCAAGGATTTCACGTACATCGCGCCGGACGCCGCGCGCGCGCTCGTCGAGATGAACGTGCAGCTTGTCGGGATAGACTATCTGTCTGTCGAG
>JAVHWW010000064.1:0-144557 GCA_032159235.1 Acidobacteriota bacterium | reverse complement strand
GGCTCGCCCTCCGGCTCCATGCTGTTCCAGGCGTTGAAGAGTTCGCGCGCGTCCTGTTGTTGAGACTTTCTGTCGGGCGTGCTTTCGGCATCGGGCGATTCAAACGCGGAATCGCTGTTGTCCGTCTCAGCCTCTTCTTCTGTGGTCTCGGCTTGCTGCTGGCTCTGGTCGGGCGCGATTGATTGGAAGAGCGAATAGACGCGGCTCGTCGCCATCAAAGTGTCTGCGACGGAAGCCTGCGAGCCTGTTAAATACTCCGCGACGATGGTTTCGAGTTCGGAAACAATCTGGCTGTAGAACTGCCTCGCATCGAGAAGCGCGCCGCCGCAGAGCGTGATTTGAAAGAGCAACTCGAAGGGCACGAGCGTGACGGGCAGATCAATGATGTGCGGGCGATTCTCGCGCAGATGTTCGCGCGTCAAATCGAGATCACGCGCGAGGCCGCGATAGGCGCGACGCAGGCGACGATCAATGCGCCCGTTCTCAAGCGTGCCGAAGATTCTGTACGCCAGACCTCTTTGCGGAAAGAGCGCGAGCACGGCGCGGTAATCTGAATCTGTCGGCAACGTGCGGCGCGTCTTCGCGGCAAGCTCCGCTTCATCTTCGGGCGAGAGTGCGCGCTCGCCTTTCTCGATTTCGTTGATGTAGCCGTCGAGCGCGAAGGCATCGCGCGCGTCCAGGTTCTCTTCAGCGTAGAGTTCGGCGATTGACGAATATGCGGCTCTCAGGTCTGAAGTGTCGCGCTCGTGCGTGCCGAACTCGATCTGCCCGGCGGCGTGCGCGGCGAGGACTTTGTAGAGACGAAAGTTTTGCTGCTCGTCATTAAACTCCGCGACCTGCGCGGGCAGATGAATCGTGCGTCCGTCGTTGATGCGCGCTTCGTCCGTGAAAGCCGTGAGCGGCTCGATCTCGACGGCGCGTCCCGTCAGGGCTTCGATGTAGAGGCTCAAGAGATGTTGAATCTTTTCGAGCGCGAGGCCGAGAGCGTTCGTGTGGAGCGCGTCGTTGCTGCGGCGCGTCTCAAGCGCATAGTAACTCCTGCGCGCGCGCTGATCGCTTCTCTCTGCCTTGAGACCATCTCGCGCCCACTGCTCAAACTGTTCGATGGAGACGGCTCTTAAAGCCTGCGTGCTCGAACGAAAACAGGCGAGCGCGGATTCGGCATCAACGCGCGCGACCTCGCGTGAGAGAGAGATGATCCGCCGCGCGAGTTCGATGGCACGTGCGCGCTCCGTTTCGTTCGTCAGAGTTTGAAAGAAAGACGGCCCGGCGCGCACGAAGGCGATCAGGCTGGCGTTGCCGTGTTCGGCCACGACCCACAGCAGATCAATCCACTCATCGAAGGCTTCAGGCAGCGTGCGCAGGACTTCGCCGCCTGCCACCAGAGCGTGAAGCGCCGCGCCGCCGCCGCGTTCCAGAAAATCACTCGTGCGGCGAAGCAAACGGAGCGCGTTCTCAGTTGTTTGTCTCGCTAACGCCGTAGGCAAAGCCGTCCACGCATCCGCCGCGATGCCGCCTGCACGTGCAGCGAAGGCGGCAGCGAGCGCGATGGCAGCGCGAAAGATGCGCGTTGCGTCTTCGGTATTGAAATCTCGCAGACGCCTCGTGAGTCGCGGCGTGGCCTTCAGAAAGTCCGCGCTGTGCCTGGCCGAACGCTTGGAAATCTCCGCCGCGACTTCAAAGATCGAGCGCAAACTTTCCGCATCCCTGATGTGCGCCGCAAACGCGGGCGCAAGTTTGAAAGTCTCAAGTGCGACAGAGCTTGAGAGCGTCATCTGCCGCGAGCAGACTTGAAAAATGAGCGGGCGCGCTTCCTGCGGAACATCTTTCAGTTCATCTACACCGGCCAGAAAAAAGCTAACGGCTGTCTCCACATCGCCCATCGCCAGCCGTCTGCCCATCTCGCCCCACGCGCGCAACTCCGCCGCTTCCAACACGCGCGCGGCATCGGGCGCGGCGCGCAAAAACTCTATGCTCGCACGCAGACTCACGCCCGCGATACTTGCGCTTCCTTCAAGCGCGGCGCGTGCCGCATCAACCGGCAACGACCCAAGCTGGCGCGCGAGTCCGGCCAGCGTGCGCCGTTCAGTCACGCTCTTGACCGAACGCAGACGCTCTCGAAACTCGCCCTCAAGCGGCTCTCCGACGGAAGTCTCTTCGCTCTCCGATGCTTCGGCATCAAACTGATTCTTGTCCTTGCTCATGGCTCTTTCGATGAAGATAAGCGCGGCAGAAGTCAGTACCGCCTGCGGTAGCGGGCGGGTGGTCAATTAAAAATGCAAAATTAAAAATGCAAAAGTGAAGATGGCCGCCGTTAAATTTCGCATTTTTAATTTTTAATTTTGCATTGTCTGACCCGCCCGCTACCGCAGGCGGTACTGACACGCTCATTCAACTACGTAACTCCTAGCTTAGAAAATTTAAGTTGAAAGGGCAATCAGCCATTGCGCTGTGAAATATGTGCTGAGGATCAGAAGCTGTGCGCTGCGGAAGCGGCCTTTGAATCTGTCAACGGCGAGCACGGAATCCGACAAGATGAAGAGAACTGCGCCGATGAAAGCGAGGAGGCTGCCTTCCTGCTTAGTCAGAATCCAACGGCTCGCAGCCACCCAACCCATCAACAAGATAGCCAGCATGTAGGCAATCACAGGCACTCTCATCTTCCCCAGATGAGGCCACAGCAAGCGCAGCATCAAGACCCCGTAAATCAGAAAGGGAATCAAATCCAGCGTCGAGAGCGCACGCCCGCTCTCAAACGTGAAAGCCACGATGTAACAAAGATGCGCGACGAGAAAACTGACCAGACCCTGAATGAAACGCTCATTCGGCAGCATCAGGAAAACGTCGCCCGCGAGCGAGAAGAGAAGTCCCGCAATGATCGCGTATCTGTAAAATGTAGAGGTCGGATGTTTCGATTCGAGCGCGATGAGAATGATAAAGATGATCGTGAGCGGCTTGAAGAGATAAAGCGTCAGTCGTCGGCCTTGATACGTGGCAAGGATAGTGAGGACGGTAGAGACGAAGGTGAGCACTGTCAGAATGGCTATTATCATTCTCTACCTTTCGTGCTGCGGTTGTGATCTCAAATGACCGTCGTGACGATCTCGCGGATGCTGCGCTGCAACTCGCGGTCGTCCGTGATCGGCGAGCAGAGCGCAACGTCTGCGGCGGCGACTGCCGGGATGCCGCGCGCGATCATCTGCGCGGCGTAGATTAAGAGACGTGTCGAGACGCCTTCTTCAAGTCCGTGCCCGCGCAGGTTTCTGACTTTCTGTCCGATGAGAACCAAATCACGCGCTGTCGCTTCATCAACGCCGCCTTCGCGCGCGACGATTTCCACTTCCATCTCCGGCGGCGGATAATCGAACTCAAGGGCGATGAAGCGTTGGCGAGTTGACTGTTTCAAGTCCTTGAGGATTGATTGATAGCCCGGATTGTAGGAGACGACGAGCATAAAATCGTCCGGTGCTTCCAGAATTGTCCCGCGCTTTTCAACCGGCAGTCGTCGGCGATCATCCGTGAGCGGATGGATGATGACGATGGTGTCTTTGCGTGCTTCGACCACTTCATCGAGATAGCAGATCGCGCCATTACGCACGGCGCGTGTGAGTGGCCCGTCGTGCCAGATGGTCTCTTCGCCTTCGAGCAGGAAACGTCCGACCAGATCGGTCGCAGATAAATCTTCGTGGCACGCGACCGTTATCAACGGACGCTCCAAGCGCCACGCCATGTGCTCGACGAAGCGCGTCTTGCCGCAGCCCGTCGGCCCCTTCAACATCACGGGCAGACGCGCGGCGTGCGCCGCTTCAAATAATTCGACCTCGCGCGCGACCGCCAGATAGTAAGGCTCGGCGGTTGCGCGATATTCTTCGATAGCTCGTTCCATAATGAGTCTGGAGTCCAGAGTCCGCAGGTCAAATGCAAATGTTTCTTTTCGCCTTTGACTCCAGACGCCAGACTGTTCGGTAGTGGTTCAGTTTGAATAACTGATTCTTGAAAAGTTCATATCCATAAGGAGACAGCTACTTAGATACCCTCTTCAGAGACATCTTTCCCTGACCGACCCCCAGTACCAATTCATTGTCATAAACTTTAACCTCGTAAGTTACGGTTCTGTCCGGCTGAAATGATAGACTACCGTGACCGTGGAAGTTGAGGGTCAAAGTATTAACTGGTGGATCGGTATTGAGCGTGTATGTGCCGGTATCAAAATCGCTCGGTGCCCTGTAGGAAGCACTCATTAAGAAAGTGCCATCAGGACCGAAGGCCAAAGAAATAGATGAGCTATCGGTCGCCTTCCATGAACCGATGATAGCCTTCTGCGGCTCTGAGCTTTCTCTAGCGCATGAGGCGAAACATAGCAATAAACAGACAGCAATGCTTGTCTTGGCTATTTTCATAAGCTTCCTTTTTCGACTGTTCTAAGCGGCTGAAGTTTCGTTTCGTTATACGGTATCCTTTAATGTTCGGGATGAGCCAGCTTTTCTAAACAGAGGGGCATCTTAACATTCGCTACAAATTGGCAGCAAACAAAGGATAGTGAAAAGTGAATAGTTAAAACCTTGTTCTTGCTCTTCACTTTTCACTGTTCACTATTCACTTTTCACTGATTATGAAGATCGCAGTAGCCATGAGCGGCGGCGTGGATTCAAGCGCGGCAGCCGCCATCTTAAAAGAAGAGGGTCACGAACTCGTCGGCTTCACGATGCAGTTGTGGAATCAACGGCGTGGAATCAGCGTGGACGAGAACGGCGACCCGTTGCCGTCGCGTTGCTGCTCGCTCGATGACGTTTATGATGCGCGGCGCGTGGCCGAAGAGTTGGGCTTTCCGTTCTACGTGCTCAATCTTGAGCGCGAGTTTGAGCGCGATGTGGTGCGGCCTTTCATCACCAGCTATCTGAATGGCGAGACGCCGATTCCGTGTGTCGCGTGCAATAGTCGTCTGAAGTTTGCTTCGCTCGATAAGCTGGCGGCGAGCTTGGGCTGCGACAAGGTTGCGACGGGACATTACGCGCGTGTCGAGTTTGACGATGAGGCCAACCGCTATCGTCTCTTTCGCGGGCGCAATCTGCAAAAAGATCAGTCCTACTTTCTCTGGGAGTTGACGCAGGCGCAACTCGCGCGCGCGATGTTTCCTCTGGGCGAGATGTCGAAGCCGGAGGTGCGCGATGTCGCACGCACGAGCAAGTTGGCGGTCGCGGAGAAAGCCGAGTCGCAGGAGATTTGCTTTGTGCCAGACGGCAATTACGCTGGCTTTATTGATCGCTATCTTGAAGCTGAAAACGAAACGGAGCGCCTTCCGGGCGCGGGCGAGATCGTTGACGCGAGCGGTCGTGTCTTGAGCCATCACGACGGCATTCATCACTACACCATCGGGCAGCGACGCGGCATCGGCATTGCGAGCGCCCGCCCGCTCTACGTCGTCTCGATTGATGCCGCGAAGAATCGCGTCGTCGTCGGTAATCAGGAAGAGTTGCTGCGCGACGAGTTCACAGCAATGGGCGTCAATTGGATCGCATTCGATGAGCCGACCGCAGCCGTTCGCGCGGAAGTCCGCGTGCGCTATCGCCACACGCCTGCGATTGCCACCATCACTCCTCAAGAGAACGGGCGCGCACAAATCGTCTTCGATGAACCGCAGCGCGCCATCACGCCCGGTCAGGCCACGGTCTTCTATCGCGGCCACGAAGTTGTCGGCGGAGGATGGATAGTTAGGTAAAGCAGAATCCAGAAGCCAGAATCCAGAATCCAGAATTCAGGAGTCAGAAGAAAAGAAGAACAGAATCTGTTAATGCGGCTCTCCGCCTTATCATTCTGGATTCTGAATTCTGGCTTCTGACTCCTGCTCTTCCTAAACCTTTTCCGGTCGGCTGACGTAATGACAGCGTGATTCGCGGCCTCATCGTTGGAAGGCTATCTTTCTGAGATCAAGTTTTTCGAGTAATCATTATGGCAATGTCTTGCGGGCGTAAAATCGCTATCATCCTCGGTAGTCTCTTTCTCATCTTCGTGCTGGTGGTCGTCATCGGAATCGCGCTGCTCTTCTCAATCTTTCGCCACACTGAGCCGGTCATCGGCAGCAACAGCGTGCTGGTGCTGAAGGTTGACGGTGAGTTGCCGGACTACGTGCCTGACACTTTTGCCAGGCGTCTGTCCGGCAAAAGCGAAATGTCTTTGACCACTTTCGTCGAGCAGTTGCGGAAAGCGAAAGTTGACAAACGCATCGGCGGCGTCCTGCTTCAGATTGATCTGATCGGCGCGGGCTGGGGCAAGGCTGAAGAACTGCGCGACGCCATCGCAGACTTTCGCGCTTCCGGCAAACCGATCTACGCTTACATCGAAGTCGGCACGAATAAGGAATACTACGTCGCCACCGCGTGCGAGCGCGTCTATGTCATGCCGTCCGGCGATCTCTTCATCAATGGCTTTGCGGCGGACGTGATGTTCTTTCGCGGCTCGCTCGATAAGCTCGGCATCTACCCGGACGTGCTTCAAATCGGCAAGTACAAGAACGCGCCGGACGAGTTTACGCGCAAAGGAATGTCGGACGCGCATCGTGAAGTCATCAACTCGATCCTCGATGATCTCTTCAATCGTTTCGTCAACACGGTCGCCGCAGCGCGCAAGAAATCGCCCGACGAAATTCGCGCGCTCATTGACAACGCGCCCTTGAGAGCGCATGACGCGCTCGATGCCGGATTGATAGACGGCGCGAATTATCGTGACGAAGTTGAGAACGAATTGAAGAAGCGGCTCGGCTACAAAGAGACGGATGAGTTGCGTCTCACACGAGCGGAAGCCTACAGGCAGATCGAGCCGGAGTCGGTCGGTCTCAATAAAGGCGAGCGTATCGCCGTCATCTACGCTTCGGGCGAAATCGCCGGTGGCAAATCCGGCACCGGAACTTTCGGCGGAGAGGCCGTCGGTTCGGAAACAATCGTCAAAGCTCTTGACGATGCGCGTCGTGATAACTCGATCAAAGCTATCGTCCTGCGCGTTGATAGTCCGGGCGGAACGGCTTACGCCTCTGACGCCATCTGGCACGCCGTCGAAGAAGCGAAACAGAAGAAGCCCGTCGTTGTTTCAATGGGTGATGTCGCGGCGTCCGGCGGTTATTACATCTCCTGCAACGCAAACAAAATCATTGCCGAGCCTTCGACCTACACCGGCTCCATCGGCATCTTCGCGGGCAAGCCTGTGATGAAAGGTTTTTATGATTGGCTCGGCATCTCAAACGAATATGTAATGCGCGGAAAAACTTCCGGCATGTTTCGCCTGACTGAAAAGTTCACGCCCGAAGAGCGAGCCAAGTTGGAGAGCATGATTAAGAGCATGTACTACGATGAGTTTGTGCCGAAGGTCGCGCGCGGGCGTGGACGCGACGCCGAGTACATAGATTCAATCGGGCAGGGTCGCGTCTGGATGGGCGCGCAGGCGAAAGAGCGTGGACTCGTTGACGACTTCGGCGGGTTGGACAAAGCCGTTGACGTGGCACGCCAACTCGCGGGCATTCCGGCTGACAAAGGCGTGCGCCGCGTTATCCTGCCGTACCCGCGCAGCATCTTTGGCAACCTCTTCGGAAACAACGACGAAGAAGAAGCCAGCACGCTCTCAGAATTTCAACAACAACGCGCGGCCTTCGACGCGCTCCCCGAAGACGTGCGCCGCACACTTCAATACGCAGCCATGATGGATCGCATGAAGCGCGGCGAAATCATGGCACTCATGCCATTCGATTTAAGAATCAAGTGACTGACATTACGCGGGCTACCTTCTCATCGTCGCTCGCGCGGCCCAGAGGAACTCTGCGTAACATCACATTTCGGCTTGCCCAGATCGCCTCTCGGACGCACAATAGGAACCCTGATGCGTCTAATCCTCGTAGGTCAATGGCGGAAGGACATCCGCCGGGCCGATTAACTAATCACCAGCGCCTTTCTTCGATAGGGAACGATCAGCAGATGAGCACCGATCAGCCTGGCAATAAAAGAGGCGAGACGACAGAGCAACGCTTGCGCGCGCTCGTCGCCGAATATGAAGCCAGACTCAATGAAGTCGCGGATTTGGTGGCACACGTGCGCCATGAGATTAACAATCCGTTGACGGGAGTGCTCGGACAGGCACAGTTGCTGCTCCGCGAGGAATTGAGTTCGACAGCCCGGCGGCGCATCGAAACGATTGAGCAACTTGCGACGCGCATCAGAGACATCGTCGCCCAACTACGCGAGGTGCAGCGGCCACAAAAGCAAGGATGAATGATGAACGATGAATGATGAACGGAAGACGATGCCTTCGTTTTCAGTTCAGCATTCATCGTTTCGCGTTCAGCGTTGCGCGTTCAGAATGCGTCTTCCGGGTTGGCGTTAGAAAAAGAGCGCGGAGAGATTTGCACGGGTTGTTGAGGGGACTTGAAGTTTTTTGACCTCATCAATTCAAGGGTCGAATCGAGATTGAAAGCTCGCGCTCGCTTAAACTGTAGCCGAAGATTTCTTTGTAGATTTCGGATGAAATGTTAGACTCCGGCAGAAGTCTTTCACTCAGTTAGATTCTTTTGAGAGGCGTCTGCCAGCGGCGGTCTAGCCCACATTGAAAGCGCTTGCTGCCCGTAGAGTTTTACCCTGTTCGAGCCTGACGTTCTCACGACCAGCAAGAGATATTTTTTCGAAGGTGCTCTCACATGCTCATCAAAATTTTAGACTTTCAATTCCGCAAGCTAAACGATGGCTTTCAGCTAGATGTTTATTCGCGCGACAACTCGCAGCCTCTGGCAACAGTCAATCTCAAATTCCCGACTTCGTACCTCAACGGATCGGAGTTAAAGCGACTCGACTTCGATACGAAAGACCCTGCCGGGCGTGTCGAACGCTTACGCGAGTTTGGCCGAAAGCTCCATCAACAAATCTTCACGCCCGAAGTCGCGCGCATCTGGTCGGAGCATAAACGAAGCAATGAGTTCGTAGTTCTGTGCATACGCATTGAGACCAACGCGAACGAGTTGGAGGCAATAGCATGGGAAACTCTGTTCGATGGCGAAGAGTTCATCGCGGCTGGAACAAAGACCACCATCACGCGCCTTCCCTTGGACATTCAACCGCAAGCGGCGTTGCCTGCCGTGCCGTTGCCATTGAAGATGCTGGCGCTTGTTTCCAGTCCACTCGACCTGCCCGACCACTCGCGCTTGCAGATGGAGCGCGAGCAGGAGATTCTGCTTGAAGCCATCAACGACCCTGCCGGACAGGGACGCCTGCGCGCGGACTTTGAAGACGAGGCCAAGCTCGAAATTTTAGAAGGCAGTTTGGAAACGCCCTACCAGATTTTTCATTTCACAGGTCACGGCATCGCGCCCGAAAACGGCGGCGGCTTGCTTCTGGAAGACGCGCAAGGCAAGAGTCGTCCGACTTCAGTCGCGGAAGTCTTGCAATCGCTCCAACGCGGCGAAAACTCTCTGCGCCTCGTAGTCCTCTCAGGCTGCCAGACGGCGCGCACAATCAACGTCGCCGGATTCCGCGACATGGCGCGCGGACTTCTTCGTCGCAAGATTCCCGCCGTGATTGCCATGCAGTTTTCGATTTCTGACGCGGGCGGCTTGAAGTTCGCAGAAAGTTTTTATAAGAGCATCGCATCAGGAACTAGCTTGGAATTGGCAGTTCGCGCCGCGCGCCGCGCATTGTGGCTGGACGATAACAGCGTTTTGAAAGCTGACGCGCTTGCTCCCGTGCTGCTCACGACAAACGGAGATTGCTTGCAGACGACGCAGGCCACGCCCGCGCCCGCCGTCGAAGCGCCGAAGATTGATTTCAGTTTTTATCTGCCTTTGCCCCAACTGAGTCACGGCTTTTACGGCAGGCGGCGCGAGTATCGTCAGGTTCGTGACGGCATCCTCCAACGCAATCAACGCGCGGTCATCGTTCACGGCATCGGCGGCATCGGCAAGACCGCGCTCGTCAGTCACGTTGCCACGCGCTTGAAGAGGCGTTTTCAAGGCGTCTATGCGTTCGATTGTTCGAGCGGCACGCTCGCGCCCGAAACTGTGATGATTAAGCTGCACCAGTATCTCGCGCCACAAGGCATCAATGCTCTTGAGCAACTTCTCTTTCAATCTCTGCCGCCTGATTCTCTGGCAAACTATCTCGCGCAAGTCCTGTCGCAATGGTCTCTGCTCCTGATCTTCGACAACATTGAAAGCCAGCTTGAGCACACAGACACAGGCTTTCGGATTGCAGATGAGAACTTACGCACGTTCATCACGACGCTCGTCAAAGCAACTGCGACGCGCAGCCATTTTCTTTTCACGAGCCGCTATCTCTTCGAGTTGGACGACAAACGACTGGGCAGCATTCAATCGCTGCCGCTCGAAGATTTGAGCCGTCCCGAAGCCCTGAACCTGATGCAGAAGCTGCAACACCTCGCCACAGCCTCTCACACGGAAAAGCTCGCAGCATTGGAAACCTTCGGCGGCCATCCTTACGCGCTCGTCACACTTGATCGTTACTGTAATCATCAATCCCTGAGCCGCGCGCTCGAAGAGGCACAGAACATTCACGCCGAACTCCGCGAATTTCTGGCAATCGAACTCAACTACGCGCAACTCCACGAACGCAGCCGCGAACTCCTCAACCGCCTCGCAGCCTTTCGCCAATCCGTACCTTACGAAGCGGCAGAATGGGTGATGGGCAAAAAGGTTTCGTATGCGGCAGATTATTTAGAAGCTAATCGGGATGATCTGACGGAAGAGGCGAAAGCATTAGATGGTGCAACACTCTTACAAAGGCTAGAAGAAACTCTTCCCGAACGAAGACAAACCGAAGATTTGGCCCGTCCAATTAAGGAATTGGTTGAATGGGGCTTGCTCACACCGATTCAAGAAGACGGCCAATTGAAAGAACTATCCGTTCATGCTATTGTGCGCGACTTCTGCCGCAGCAAGCAACAAGGCGAAACTTGGTGTGAGCGTTTGCGCGATGCCGCCGCATTCTATACCAACTTTACTAAACTGATTCAAGAAGAGGAGAAATCTCAAGATGCAATAGAGATTGAGATGGAGGCCTTTGAATTACTTATGGAAGCCGAAGATTTTAATGCTGCGGCGAACCTCTTGATGGAGGCAACTCCGCTCTTACATCGCTGGGGATTCTGGCAGTATTTAGAAGATCAACATCGCCGCTTATTCGACAAACTAAACGCGCGAGAAACAGCAGGAATCTTGCATAACTTCGGAAATATAATTAGACAACGTGGCGAATATGACAAAGCGCTGGAATACTTCAAACGTGCGCTAAAGATCGCAGAAGAAATTGGTGATCTTTTAGGAGCGGCTTACTCGCTCGGCGAAATCGGCATAATTCATCAGGTGCGTGGCGAATATGATAAAGCATTGGAAAACTTCGAGCGAGTTCTAAAAATCTCAGAGGAACTTGACGACGCTTTAAGCACTGCCATTTCACTTCATCAAATTGGCGTTATTTATTCCGTGCGAAACGAAAATGATAAAGCGTTGGAATATTTCAAACGCTCATTAAAGATTGTAGAAGAAATTGGAGACCGCGGACGTATTTCTGAATCGCTCCATCAGATTGGCACGGTTTATTACCTACAGAACGAAAATGATAAGGCATTGAAGTATTTAGAACGTTCGCTAAATATTGCAGAAGAAATTGGCGACCGTTTTGGGGTTGCTGGTTCGTTTGGTCAAATCGGAAGGTTGTTTGTTAAGACGGGGCGTTATGATGAAGCATTTCAGCATTTTTTATCTGCTCTGAGTATTTTGACAGAGCTACAATCACCTGAGTCCCAAGTTGCTGTAAATGACCTCAAAAGACTTCGTGCCAAATGGGGCGAAGAAAACTTTGATGCTGCGTGGAAAGAAGCTACAGGCGGAGATGTGCCCGATTGGTTCAAGGAATGATATTGTGCAGGTTACGTTTTGATAAATAAGAAATGGCAATCCACTTTTACTCGATGAGACTTTCGGAGAGTCACAGATGGGACAAATAATCAAAGTCAGATGCAACGGGTCGAACAAGCATGTCAACGAGGTTGATCTGGACGATGCTCTGCGCGAAGACACGACGGCGAGGCTCAGGGATTATTCTTCGTCTTCCGTGCCGGAGCGAATTGTCCTGCGCTGCCATGAATGCGCCGACGGCAAAGTGATCGTGACGCGGGCGATGATTGAGAGTGCGCTGAGATAGTTTCAGACAGCCGCACTTAACGGTCGCGGCTTCGGTCTATTGATATTCGTGCTGAAAGGCATGAGCATGGGCGGCCAGCGAGTGTATGAATGATGGAGGCGTGTTATGTCAGAAGTTGTCGAAAAGAAGAGTGCTGAGGCCGTCGGGCAAACCGCAGAAGCAATAATTTACGATAGCCCGCCTTCCGAAACGGACGACGATTTGTGGCTCGCGCAGGGCGTGAAGATGTTGGAAGAGTCCGTGCCGGGCGTGCGCAACGCCGCGAGCGAGTTAATCAAAGCTCTGGGGCTGTTGCAGACCGTTTACTTGGGCATCCTGGGCTTCGCCAAGTTTATCCCCGAAAACATGGAAGTCTATAACAAGGCTCTCTTCATCGTGCCCATCATCCCCTGGGTCGTCGCCACTTATTACTGCCTGCGCGTGATGAAGACAGACATCGTCAGAATCAATTTACGCTCGCCAACCGACATCAGAGAAAAGGCGACCACCTTGTTGGAAGACAAGCAGAGCAATCTGGAAAATGCTTTCATCCTGCTGATCGCAGGAATCGTCATGGCTTTTGTGATGGTCGTTTTTCGTTTGCACGTCTAACTGAATGTGTGAAAAGTTTGCAGAGCGGTTCGATCACTTATCGGCAGGCACAGTTGCGCTGACCATCGTCTCACCCTGAGAGAAAACCTCCAGACGTTTGCCCGCCGGAAGAATCGCGTTCTCGCCGCGCTTGAAACCGTACAGCAGCGCTGCCGGAGCGGCGATCAAGAGAACTGCTCCGAGGGCGACCATCTCTGTGGCGACTTTGGCGGCGTGGCTGTCGCCGACGATTCTCCCCGTTGCCTGAAGCGGAATCCGCGTTCCGTCAACAGCCGTCACATTCTGCATCTTCCATGCGAGTCGGCCAGCGCGTCCGAAGTGTCCGCCTCGCTCCGCTTTCACCACCTGAGCCGTCGCCGTCGCGCCCGCCTCGATGATCGTCGCTCCGTCCACCTTCACCGGATTGACGACGCGAAAGCTGATCGCATCGCCTACTTTCACATCCTGTGAACTCACGGCGAAGGGAGCTTCAATCTCCATCGTGACGCCGTTCGGAACTTTGACCTGGAGCTTCTTCGTGGGCGCAGATGGATTTGAATGTTGAGCTTCGGCTCTCTCAGACTTCGGGGCCATGACCATCGCCAGGATGACCGCATCGGGCACGCCCTCTTCTTTGAGTTGTTGCAAAGCGGCAGGCGTTGTCACGAAGTTGCACGGAGAAGATTTGATCTGGGCGATGATCGTCTCCGGCGTGAAATCCGCTTTGACCATTCTCAGCACATCCTGATTGTTCAAGGGAGTGACGGCGGACTGCGCCGATTGGATAGTTTTCACTGCTCCCGGCGTTGTCGCGGCAGAGAGCAACGGGACGCTCTGATTCAGTAGCAGCAGCAATAAAAGTACGGCAAAAGTTTTCTTCATGCGCTGGACTCCTTGCGAAATAGATGAGCACGAAGAGATACTTGGCAAGCTCAGTGCCAGGTCTCTTTTGCGCGATCAATTTGGAGACATAGAAAATCTCGAATCTCAAATCTCAAATTCAAAATCGAGAGCCTCTGGTCGTGGATGAGTTGCGGAAATCCTTTCGCACTCCGGCAGGTGCGCCGCTCGAAGTATTACGCAGCGTTTCGTTCAGCGTCGAAGCGGGTGCAATGGTGGCGATCATGGGAGCGTCGGGCGCGGGCAAATCAACTTTGCTTCACCTGCTCGGCGGCCTCGAAGCCGCGGACGATGGACGCATCAGGCTCGGTGCTTTCGAGGTCACAGACGCACACGGCGCGCGGCGCGCGTGTTATCGCAATGATGAAGTGGGTTTCGTCTTCCAGTTTCATCATCTGCTGCCTGACCTGACGGCGTTGGAAAACGTCGCGCTCCCGCTCGCAATCAGTCGCGCGAGCGTGCGCGAGAGCAAGCGGCGTGCGATGGCAGCATTGGAGAGCGTCCGCTTAGGCGAGCGCGCCACGCATCCGGTCGGGCATCTCTCCGGCGGCGAGCAACAGCGCGTCGCTCTGGCTCGTGCGCTGATTAAAACGCCGCGCCTCATTCTCGCAGACGAGCCGACAGGCAATCTCGATGCGACTACGGGAGACGAAATCGGCGCGTTGCTCCGCTCCTATTGCCACAACACGCGCGCCATCGTCGTCATCGCCACACACAATGCGCGTCTGGCAACCTGCTGCGACCGAACATTGTTTTTAGAAGACGGAAGAATCGCTGAAAAGCAGAATCCAGAATCCAGAATCCAGAATCCAGAATACTAAGGCGGAAACCGCTCTTTGTTTTATTCTGGATTCTGGATTCTGGATTCTGGATTCCTGCCTTTCATTCCGGCTTCTGAATTCTGGATTCTGGATTCTGCCTTTCATGCTATAATGTTGGCGCGAAACGGTCTCCCCGTTTCGGCGGCAATAATCAGGTATCATTATTTCGGCGGAAAACTTTCTATATGTTTGAACGCTACACGGAGAAAGCGCGGCGCGTAATTTTCTTTGCGCGCTATGAAGCCAGCCAGTTTGGTGCCCCGGCAATCGAGCCGGAACATTTACTCCTCGGCCTGATGCGTGAAGACAAGACGCTGACGGGCAGATTCTTTCCGCGCGCTCAGATCAACATCGAAGCGGTGCGCAAGGACATCGAAGCGCGCACGCTCCTGCGTGAAAAGATTTCCACCAGTGTCGAGTTGCCGCTGGCTCCTGAGACCAAGCGCGTGCTGGCTTACGCACACGAGGAGAGCGACCGCCTGCAACATCGGCACATCGGAACAGAACATCTGCTGCTCGGCCTGCTCCGCGAAGACCGTTCGATGGCGGCTGAACTTCTTTACGAGCGTGGCTTGCGCCTGAACGCTGTGCGCGACGAAATCGCCCGCCAGACGGGAGCGGACGCGCGCGCCTCTGCCAAGAAAGACACGCCGCACCTCGTCGAGTTCTCGCGCGACCTGACGGATGATGCGTCGGCTGATAAGCTCGATCCACTCGTCGGGCGTGAAGCCGAGATCGAGCGCGTTGTGCAAATTCTCTGTCGTCGCACGAAGAATAATCCGGTGCTGATCGGCGAACCCGGTGTCGGCAAGACAGCTATCGTCGAAGGTCTCGCGCAGAGAATCGTGCGCGGCGAAGTTCCCTCGTTTCTGGAAAACAAACGCATCCTGTCTCTTGACCTCTCGCTGATCGTCGCGGGCACGAAATATCGCGGGCAGTTCGAGGAGCGTCTCAAACAGATCATGCGCGAGTTGATTGACAACCCGCATTACATTGTCTTCATTGACGAGTTGCACACGCTCGTCGGCGCAGGCTCTGCGGAAGGCTCGCTTGATGCCGCGAATATTCTGAAGCCTGCACTGTCACGCGGCGAAGTCCAATGTATCGGCGCGACGACGCCTGCGGAGTTTCGTAAGTCCATCGAGAAAGATCGCTCGCTTGAGCGCCGTTTTCAGGCCGTTAAAGTTCCACCGCCGACTGAGGCCGAAGCTGTGCTGATTCTCGACGGCGTGCGCGAGCGTTACGAGAGTTTTCATCAGGTGCGCTACACGGATGACGCGCTCGAAGCCGCTGTCTATCAATCGAATCGTTATATTCCCGACCGTTTTCTGCCGGACAAAGCCATTGACGTGATTGACGAGGCGGGCGCGCGTGTCAAGTTGCGTGTGCGCCGCGAGCAGGGCAACATCGAAGAATGGAATGCTCCTTTCATCGAACTGCCGCACACCTCTTACGTTGGCGACAAACAACTCGGCAATCTTCGGATGCAATCGGCAGACGACGATGCGTTTGTGGCGGCGGAAGTCACCAAAGATGACATAGAGGAAGTGATCGCGCGTTGGACGGGCATTCCTATCACGTCGCTCAAAGAAGAAGAGACGCAGAAACTCCTGCGGATCGAACTGGAGCTACACCGGCGCATCGTCTCGCAGCGTCCGGCCATCTCTGCGCTGGCGCGTGCCATTCGTCGTTCGCGTGCGGGCTTGAAGAATCCGCAGCGTCCGGTCGGCTCGTTTCTGTTCCTTGGCCCGACGGGCGTTGGGAAGACTGAAGTCGCACGCTCGCTCGCGGAATTCCTGTTCGGCTCGGAGCGTTCGATGATTCGCTTCGATATGTCGGAGTTCATGGAGAAGCATTCGGTCTCGAAACTGATCGGCTCACCGCCGGGCTACGTCGGCCACGAAGAGGGCGGGCAGTTGACGGAGCGCATCAAGCGTTCACCGTATGCGGTTCTGCTCTTCGACGAGATTGAAAAAGCGCACCCGGATGTTTTCAATATTCTCTTGCAGGTCTTTGAAGACGGCATCCTGACGGACGCGCTCGGCAACACGGTCGATTTCAAGCACGCCATCATCATCATGACCTCGAACATCGGCGCGCGTTTCATTCAGAAGAGAGGCACGATGGGCTTTCAGGCGACAGCCGACGCCTCGCGCGAGAAGTTGGAAGAGATGGTCATGTCCTCCGTGCGGCAGACGTTCAATCCTGAGTTTATCAATCGCCTCGACGAAATCATCATCTTCGATCAATTGCTGGACGACGAGTTGCTGGATGTCGTCCAACTGCAAATCGAGCAGATGAACAGGACGCTCCAGAATCGCGGACTTGAAGTTCGCTTATCGGATGAAGCGAAACGCTGGCTCGTCAATAAGACCTGCGCCGACCGTTCCTATGGCGCGCGTCCGCTCCGGCGTGCGCTGCAAAAGCATGTTGAAGACCCGCTCTCCGAAGCGCTGATCCAGGGACATCTCAGCGAGGCCACGTTAATCGAAGTCTTTCTTGACGGAAACGAGTTGAACTATCGTCCGGTGGGCAGCCTTGAAGAATCTGGTGACGCACTGTTGATTCACTGAGAGTGAATTGAGGGTCAAAGGGGAAACGGGAAAAGGGGGAAGGGGAAAGATTTTGTCCTTTTCACCTTTGACCATTTCCCCTTTGACCCCTTTGCCCTGTATAATCTGCCACTTTGCTGGACACGTTGCTGGCAACGCGCGCTGCCAGGCACTGAATCAAAAGGTTTCCTAATAAGAGCGCAATCCGGCGTTTTGCCTTTTTACTTTTGCCTTATTTTCGCTCCCTGAAGTCTTTCGGAAGAACCTCAGAGGGAAATAGCATTTATGCAAATCGGTCGTGCCCCTTTGCTCATCTTTTTGAGCGCAATCATCGGAATCGGCGCACTCCTCGCCGCTTCTCCAGGCGTGCAGGCGCAAACCCAGCAACGCCTCGTCGAATCGGTTGACATCCAGGGCAACCGCCGCAACCGCAAAGAGGACTTGCTCTATTTCGTGCAGACCAAACAGGGCGACCCGTTCAGTCCCGAACAGGCTCAACGCGATCTGCAAACTCTTCTTGCTTTAGGCTTCTTCGACAAAACCCAAGCCAGCGTCGAGATTGAAGACGGAGAGCGCGGCGGCGTGAGAGTGATTTTTCATGTGATAGAGCTTCCGATCATCCGCGATATTCAATTTAAGGGATTGCATAGCGTCGCTGAGTCGGACGTGCTCAAGGCTTTCCGTGAAAGACGTGTCGGCGTCTCGAAAGAGGCCATCTTCGATCCGGTCAAAGCCAATAATGCGATCCGCGTCATCAAAGAACTGCTGGCGTCGAAGGGACATCCGAACGCGACCATAGACTTGAAGAGGGATGAAGTCTCTCAAACTTCGATTGCGCTGACTTACGATGTCAACGAAGGCGCGCGCGTGCGCGTGGTCGAGATTCACTTCGAGGGCAATCAGATTTTCAGCGACAAAAAATTGCGCGGGCAGATGAAGTATGTCCAGGAAGCCGGATTGATTACGCGCTTCAAGAGTCAGGACATTCTCGACCGCGAGAAGCTCGACGCTGACTTGCACAACGTCAGCAATTACATGCGCTCGAAAGGCTACCTGCAAGCGCGCACGGGCGAGCCGCGCGTCGAAGGCTTGGGGCCGCGCCGGACAGGATTTCCGATTCTCCCGCTTCCGTTTCTATCATCAACCGACGAAGCTCTGCGCATTACGATTCCCGTGACGGAAGGCAAGCTCTACCGCATCGGCTCGCTCAAGATCGAAGGCAACTCAATCTACTCCGAGCAGGTTATCGCCAGCGTCATCGGTCTCAAGCCGGGCGATGTCGCCGACGGCAAGCGCATCGGCAAGGCACTCGCCGAAGATTTGAAGAAGGCTTACGGCTCACAGGGTTTCATCCAGTATGAATACGATGTCGAGCCGACCTTCAAGGACAATCCACAAAATCCGAAAGAGGGCATCGTGGACTTCGTGTTCACGATCACGGAAGGCAAGCAGTTCTCTCTGCGCCGCCTGGAATTTCTGGGCAACACGTTTACGCGCGACAACGTGCTCCGGCGCGAAGTGCTCGTCAACGAAGGCGACGTTTACAATCAACGTCTCTATGAAGTCTCGATCCTGCGTCTCAACCAGCTTGGCTTCTTCGATCCGATTGATAAAGACCGCGATGCGGACTTTCGCACGGACGAAGAGCAGGCGGAGGTTGACATCAACCTCAAGGTGGTTGAGAAAGGTCGCCAGCAAATCTCTTTCAACGGCGGCATCTCCGGCATCGGCGGCTCGTTCTTCGGCCTCGATTATTCGACCAACAATCTTTTCGGTCGCGGCGAGACGCTCGCGCTCAATCTGGCTTACGGTAATCGCCAGCGCTCGTTCCAGTTCTCTTTCACGGAGCCGTATCTTCGCAATCGCCCGATCACGGCTGGCTTCTCGGTCTTCGCTTCCTCGCAAAAATTCTTCGGCGAGGGCACGCTCCTTTCCGGCAACACTGCGGCGCAGCAGGGAATCCTTGGCTCGTCTCTCGATTTCCTGAGCGTCAGCGACGAAAACCTGTTCACGCAAAGCACCATCGGCGTCTCGGTCTTCGCCAGCGCGCCGCTCTCCGAGTTCAGGAAGAAGACCACCTTCACGCAGTTGTCGCGGATCGGTCTCTCGTATCAGATTTCGCGCACCAGCGTGAAAGACCCGGCGGTCAACGCAGACCCGAACAATCCCAACTTCATTCCGGTCATCTACGGCCAGCCGAATATTTTGACGAGCCGCATCACCGGAACATTCGCTTACGACTCGCGCGGCTTTGCCAAAGACCCGAACGATCCGGTCAGAGGCCGTTCAGTCTCAGCTTCAGTCGGACTGGCCGGTCTCGGCGGCGATGTCCGCACCTACTCTCCGCAAATTTCATTTACGCAGTATTACCCGGTGCGGCACAAAGGCAGAGATCAGCAACCGGAAGTCTTCGCCTTCCGCATCGTCGCCGCCAACATCGGCAGTTTTGCGACGACGGCAAAGGTGAGAAATGCCGCCTCGCTCGCTTTCATCAACGGGATTCCGATCTACGAGCGTTTCTTCCTCGGCGACGAGTTTACGATTCGCGGCTACAACGTGCGCTCGATCAGCCCGGTCGTGCCGCTCGATACGTTCATCACGTCGCGCAATGTCGTGCTTGTTGATCGCTCAGGCAACACCGTGCCGGGACTGCCTGCGTCGCTCGCCAACATCGGAATTTTGACCGGCCCGACGGGCAGCAATCGGGCGCAACTGTCGCGCAGCTTTACCTCCGTCGGCGGCGACACGCAGATGCTCGGAAACTTTGAGTATCGTTTCCCGCTCTTCGGTCCCGTCAGTCTCGCGGCCTTCGCTGACGTTGGCTCGGCCTTCAACCTGCGCAAAGGCAACGACCAAAGTTTTTCGAGCAACTTCCTGAACTCTAATACATTCCTGCCCACCCTCGGCGCGATTACTTGTCGCGGCAGTGTCGCCTCCGTCTCCTTGAACACGCTGGTGGCCTGCAATAACAATTCGCCGCTCGCGCTCTCACAGGTTTCCGGCAGCCTGATCGTGCGCGACAATCGGCTCATCACGCAGGAAGAGTATCTGAATGCTTTGAACGTCGGCCCGATTGATCCGATTTCGGGTCTGCCGGTCGGCTTGCAGGAAGTTTTCCTGCGCGGCGAGGCTCAAACCAATACGGTCGTTCGTTTGAACCAGAGCCTTTTCGCCAAGTTCACTGATCTTCGCTCGAGCATCGGCCTCGAATTCCGTTTTCAAGTACCGATTATCAACGTGCCCTTCCGGCTCATTTATGCGTATAATCCGAATGCGCGAACGGGCGCGATTGCAGAACTGCCCGGCATTCTCTTCGATGAAAAGAAGAGCGTCTTCCGATTCAGCGTCGGTCGAACTTTTTAACCCCTCGAATGTCAACCATTCAGGCGGTCACGGCATCTGAGAATAGTGAAGAGTGAAAAGTGAATAGTTAAAAACAGCTTTTCACTTTTCACTCTTCACTATTCGTTATTCACTAAAATCGTCCGCCTTTTAACCGTAAGGAGCAATACAAGAACGTTATGAGAAAAATTAGTTTAATCGCCGCCGCTCTGATGCTTGCGGCACTGCTTGCCGTCGCGGCTTCTGCACAGACCCGACCGGGAACAACGACTCCGGCGCGACCGGCAGCCAGCAACGCCCCCGTGCCTGACACCAAGATTGCATTTATTGACACGAGCGCCTTCGGCGACGACAAAGGCATCGCTCGCTACGTCAACGCCATGAAGTCGCTTGAGCGTGAGTTCGATCCACGCACGAAAGAACTTGAAAGTCTCCAGACTCGCCTCAAAGCCATCGCTGATGAGGTCAGCAAGCTCAATGGCGGCAGTTCTGTCGTTGATCCGAAAACGATTCAGGCCAGGCAGGAAGAGGCCGACCGCATTCAGCGTGATATGAAATACAAGGACGAGCAACTCAAAGCGGATATGTCGAAACGCTATAACGATGTCGTCGGTCCGATCTCTCAGGACATCGGCAAAGCTCTCGACCAGTTCGCCACGCAGCGCGGCATCACGATGATTCTGGACATCAGCAAACTCGCGCCAGCCGTCCTGACCGTCAATCCGGCGATGGATGTCACGCAGGCTTTCATCACCGAGTACAACAGCACGCACCCGGCGACAGCCTCGACAGGAAAATGAAAAATTGAAAATGTAAAATGCAAAATGGAAGGCCGAAGCGCGAGTCTTTTGTCTTCCATTTTGCATTTTTAATTTTTCATTTTGCATTCATCATGACTGTTTACGACGCCCGCGCGATTTCTGAAATCATCCCGCATCGCTATCCCTTCCTCCTCGTTGACCGCATCATCGAGCTGGTGCCGGGCGAGCGCATCGTCGGCATCAAGCAGGTGACCGTCAACGAGCCTTTTTTTCAGGGACATTTTCCGGGCGCGCCCGTCATGCCCGGCGTGCTGGTCGTCGAAGCGATGGCGCAGGTCGGAGCCGTTTATGCTCTCAGCCAGATTGAGAATCGAGATCAAAAACTCGTTCTCTTCAGTGGCATTGACAACGCGCGCTTTCGTCGTCCAGTCGTGCCCGGCGATACACTGACACTGACCGTCACACCCGTTCGCGTCGGCTCGCGCGTGCAGCGGATGCGCGGCCTGGCGCACGTTGACGGGCAACTCGCCGCCGAAGCCGACATTATGAGCGTGATTACGGACAGGAGCGCAAGCACACAATGAGCGCACCCTCAACGCGCAATCGCTCACACGCCGCCACCGTGCCCGAACAATCTATTCATTCTTCCGCCGTCATCAGCCCGCACGCACAACTCGGACGCGATTGCTACATCGGCCCTTATTCAATCGTCGGTGATGAAGTAACTATCGGCGACGGCGTGCGTCTCGAATCACACTGCGTCATTGACGGGCGCACCACTATCGGCGACGAAACGCATGTCTTCCCCTTCGTCTCCATCGGTCTGGCCTCGCAGGATTTGAAATACAAAGGCGAGCCGACGGAGACGCGCATCGGTCGTCGCAATCGCATCCGCGAGTTCGTCACCATTCATCGCGGCACGGCAGGCGGCGGCTCTCTCACTCAAACCGGCGACGACTGCCTGATTATGGCTCAAGCCCACATCGCGCACGACTGCATTCTCGGTAACAACGTGATTATGGCAAACGCCGCTACACTCGCCGGACACGTCGAAGTCCAGGACGGCGCGAACATCGGCGCATACTCCGGCGTTCATCAGTTCTGCCGCATCGGGAGCGAAGCCTACGTCGGCGGCTACTCCGTCATCGTCAAAGACGCGCTGCCCTACGCCTTAACGGTCGGCAATCACGCCAAATGCTACGGCCTCAACATCACAGGCATGAAGCGTCGCGGCTACTTGCCGGAAACCATCAACACACTGCACCACGCCTTTCATCTGCTTCTCTCGTCGAAGCTGAACACGACGCAGGCCGTCGAGCGCATGAGAGATGAGATTAAAGATTCACAAGAGGTGGGTGAGTTGATTCGCTTCATTGAAGCATCTGTGCGAGGCGTAATAAAGTAAGGGATGAGGGATGAGGGATGAGGGATGAAAAAAGCGTGTCTCGCTTTTCTTCCTTCATCCCTCATCCCTCATCCCTCATCCCTTCATCATGCGTTACGGCTTAATAGCAGGCAACGGACGCTTCCCTTTTCTCGTGCTCGAAGGAGCGCGCAAGGCTGGCGTGTCGCTAGCGGTCGCGGCGATTCGTGAGGAGACAGACCCGGCGATTGAGCGCGTGGCGGAGAGCGTCTTGTGGATCGGCATCGGGCAGCTTGGGCGCATGATTCGCTTCTTCAAGCGCGAAGGCGTCGAGCGTGCAATCATGGCCGGGCAGGTCAAGCATGTGCAGATTTTCAGTGGGGCGCTTCCCGATGTGCGGATGCTGAAGATGCTTTTAAGTCTCCCGCGCCGCAACACGGACGCGCTCATCGGCGCAGTCGCCGATGAGCTACAGAGCGAAGGCATCGAGTTGATTGATTCAACCTACTTCCTCCAAGACCATCTCCCGCAGGTCGGCACACTCACGCGCCGCGCGCCCAATGAACGCGAGCGCGGCGACATCGCTTACGGCCTCGAAGTCGCACGCGAAATCGCGCGCCTCGATCTTGGTCAAACCATCGTCGTGCGCTCACGCGCCTGTGTTGCCATTGAAGCGATGGAAGGAACGGATGCGACTGTCAAACGTGCAGGCCAATTAGCACGCGGACGTTTGACTGTCATCAAGGTCGCCAAGCCGGATCAGGACATGCGCTTTGATGTGCCGGTGGTCGGCATCCCGACGATTGAGACTATGATTGAGGCTGGCGCAACCTGCCTCTGCATCACGGCTGGCAAGACGCTAATCTTTGATCGTGAAGAGATGTTGCGACTCGCAGACGAGAAGCGCATTGCCGTCGTCGCCGTTGCGTAAAATGCAAAAGGGAAGATGAAAAGTTCTCTCTTCCCTTTTGCATTTTTAATTTTGCATTTTGCATTACGCTACGGCGTTGTCGAATCTTTCTTGCGGATGTAGCCTTCGCCGCGCGGCTCAAGTCCGGCTTTGTCTGCGAGCGTGCTCAGGACGGAGGCGAGTATCTCTTTATTCTCCAACTTGAAACTCGTGATCCCGGCGGCTTTCGTGTCCTTGTCGTTGAATTGCAGCGTCAGGTAGCGATATTTCTTCTTGACGAACAGAGCGGGAATGCCGTAAGGGAACGGGAGATTACTGGCGACCGTTGCGCTGGTCGGTCTTCTCGATTGTGTATCGGCATAAGCGCCGCTCACTGCCGAATAAGGCAGGGACAGAAGCTCTTTCTGCTGCGCGTCACGAAAGACCAGACGATTGTTCGCGTCGTCAAAACTGAGCGTCCCATCTTCCTTCTTGGTGTAGCCGAAGATGCCGCCTTCATATTTTGCCTTGAACGTCTGCGGCGCGGGCGCAGGTTTCGGCGCAGTCGTGCCGGCAGGTTGCGTCGTGCTCCCTGTCGAACGCGGCCTCTGCGCGAAAGCCGTCAACGTCATCAGTGCGACGAGCAAGCCGACTCCTAATAATTTGCAAACCTTTCTCATAACTTCTCCCCTCTGCTTAAATCGGATGTGATGATGACGAACTATGACAGGATTACTTTTGATAGTCCATCTTGCAACTCTACAGACGCTGGCCGCCGACCGTGCGTTGCCAGACGAGCGCCTGTTTCAAGACGCAAAGTTGCTGTCGCTCTTCCGGCTCGCACACGGGTTCGAGTTGTTCGATGATCGCTTCGATCAACGGCGCGCTGAACGGCCCGGCGTGTGTGATGATCTGCGAATAGTAGTGCAGACGAATGTGCCCGTCCGCGTCCCTGTGAAAGCGATGCACGTCCTCGTCCGCCAGACGATAGATGTCCTGATTGACCGGAATCACGCGGCGCGGCACGCCATGATGATTAGTCTTCCCGCTATCGCGCCAGCCGAGCAGCAGAATTCCGACGAGTAAGCCCTGCTCATTCAAGTAATCAGGACTGAGCACGGAATTATCTGCCGCAGACGACAATCGCGGCCCGAAGTTTCCATACTCAGGATTGATAAGCTGCGAGTTGTAAATCACGCCGATGACTTCCGAGCCGTCAGCGAGCGGAATCGAGACGAACTGCGCGAAGCCGTAATCCGCAGCCTGCGGCGGCTCATCAACATCGAGCGCATCAATCACCCGCCCGACGTAATCAACGTGCGAGTTTGATTTAACTATCTTGGCAAGACGGACCATAAAAACAGGAGTCAGGAGCCAGGAGTCAGGAGTCAGAATTCAGAATTCAGAATCCAGAATTCAGAATGCTAAGGCTGAAACCGCGTCAACAGATTTTGTCTTTCTTTCTTCTGGCTTCTGGCTTCTGAATTCTGAATTCTGTTCTTACCTTCTCCCCCATTGTGGAATCTTGTAGAGAATCCACCACATGAAAAGCTGCGCGCAGAAGATCAGCAGGCCGAACGTCAGGCACAAGTACGAGGCACGGCGTCCGCCACGCTCAGGCGCGCGATATGAGTTGTACAGGCCGATGCCGCTCATCAGCAATGCGCCGGGACAGAAAAGAATTCCTAAGTACGGAACAAGCGCATAGGTGACGAAAGCGAGCGCAGTTGTTGAAGCGCCGTTCCTGTTCAGCTTGGGGATGATTGACGACATAGAATTTTTCAGAGGCTTGGGTCTCGTTCCTCCGCTGCTGCGGCTCACGCTCCGGCGCTGCGGCGAATTATACGAAGCACGCAGCGCATCAGCCGGAAGATAATTCTCGTCCAACGAGCGCCCGCAGGCCGAACAGAAGCGTGCCTCAACGCGCCGCGCCGTCATGCCGCACGCCAGACATTCTCGCAATGACGCTTGCGAATCGTTTGAGCGTCGCGTGGCTTGTTTCGCTTGGCCTTCACTATCCATAAAACCACTCTGAAGTTTGCGCACGGAAGAAAGGAAAATCTATTAAAGCGGGTTGCCGCCTTATCATTCTGAATTCTGGCTCCTGACTCCTGACTCCTGCTTTTCATCGTTCCGCGTTCATCATTTCCATCCTACCGTCGTCGAACCTTACTCGCAGCTTTGCGCGAGACGCTAAACGGCAAGCTCGCTTTTTCGGCGAAGTCCTGAATCGCGCGCAGGAACTGCTCGCGGTCGCGTCCTGAAATATAGGCCGCTTCATCTGCCGCTTCAATCGCGTAAGGGTAGCCGAGACCCGTCACGCATTCGGCGCGCACCGTGTCAACCACATCATCCAACAAACCCGCCTCATAAATCCAGACGGGAACGTCGAGGCGTGCGGGCGCGCTCTCGCCGGTCGTCTGCAAATAGACGAATCCGACGAGTGGCTGCTCGTTTCGCTCGTCCTTGAAAGCCTCGCTCGAATTCTTACGCACGCAGTAGCAAAAAGCCGTGCGGTCGCCCCACGCATTCAAGATCGGCGGCGCGTCTTCAACGGAGGCATGAAGAAGTTGCGAGTCGAAGAGAGAACGGCTGCGCTTGCTGCTCTTGTTGGAATCGAGCGTATCCAACAACCAGACCAGATCGCGCGCGTAAGATTGATCCACGAAGCCGACGACGGGCACTTCCGCGTCGCGTGAAAGTTTGACGAGATGGACGATGGCTGCAATGTAAGCGTCTTGCAGCTTTGTCTTTGGCAGCGCAATCGAAATCATCAATGTGCCGTCGAAGAAAGCGACGGGTGTTCGTTCACCCCGCGCGCGCCAGCCTCTTTTGCTCTCAATCCACTCGCATAAAACTTCCGTCTCCAACTCAAAGCGCTTCAAGCCGACGATAGTATCTGCCGCGCTCCGGTCATCGTACTCTTCCAGCAACTCCTGCGGCGAAACGATCAGGAAACGCGCGTCTTTACGATACTTCCCGTCGCGCGTATGCGAGTTTTCAAACAGCCCGACCTGCACGGCGGCGACGGGCAACGAGACATCACGGCCCGGCGTGAGTTGGCTCCCGTCTGCGGCGAAGGTCGTGCGCTCACACAGCGCGTCAATCGCCCAGCGTCGCGCTTCCTCGTGCGTGCGAAAGCCGCGTCCGAACGGGATGACCATCTTCCCTGCGCGATCTAATTCGTCGGAAGGAATCGCGCCCGGCTCTTTCGTCGCGGAGAGCGCACCGGCAACCTCCCGCGCGCTTCGTCCATCGAGCGCACGCAAGCGTCGCACATAATCGCGCACGTCCGCACGCCACGCCCGATCAAAGCGCACGAAATCTTCACGCTTGTCTTCCAGCGCACGGCTCAGGAGATGTTGATAAAGCATCAGAGAGTGAATAGTGAATAGTGAAAAGTGAAAAGTTGTTGTTCTTAACTTTTCACTTTTCACTATTCACTATTCACTATTCTTCATCCCTTCCTCGCTCGTCCCATTTGCGGGGCTGAAGCCGTGTAGTAAGTCATGCTCAGTTTGTCGTTGAAGAAGGCGTAGGAGATGCCGTCCTTCTGATTGCGGAAGATCGTGCCGCCCTGCATGGCATCTCGTATGAACTTCGACTTGCCGGACAGTCCCATTGATTCGGGCGTGTCCGAAGAGCTGTCGTGCTTCAAGACGATTTCGAGCACCGTGCCTTCATACTCCGGGTAGAGTTTCTTGCTCGCCACAAAGTGCGCGTTGACGAAACTGATGCTGACCGTTCCGCCCGCGACCTTGAAGTGGAGCGTCCCGTCCTTCTCCTCATCAAAAGGATGGCCGAGAATCTTCTCGACATCTGCGCGGCGAGATTTCAAAGGCTCGATCCCATTCCAGCCCGCCGCCGTCACCGACTGCGAAACGAGAACGAGAGCGACGAGCGCGACAACTACGCTGGCAATCACGCGGCGCGCGTGAGAGCGAAAGATGTTCGGGTTTTTCATGGAGTGGATGCTACCGCAGAACAGTGAAAAGTGAAAAGTGAAAAGTGAAGAGTGATGAGAGAAAGGCTTTTTCTTATCACTTTTCACTTTTCACTTTTCACTTTTCACTTTGCGTAAGGTCGCACGCGCTCGGCAGATTCTTTGAAGTCAGCATCATTGGGTGCGAGGCTCGCGCCTTTCTCGTAGGCGGCGAGGGCTTTGGCGTATTGCTTGGAGACTTCGTAGGCGTAGCCGAGTTCGCGGTAGATGTTGGCATCGTCGGGCGTCTTCGCGGCGGCGCGTTCGAGCGCGCTGATGGCTTTCGGAAAATTCTTGGCGCGCGACTCGGCGACGCCGAGCAGGTAGAGCGCGCTGGGGCTGGCGTCCGGCGCAGTGGCAAAGCGTTCGAGGACGGTCGCGGCGCGCGGGAATTGCTTTGCTCCGATGAGAGCCTGCGCGAAGAGGACGTTGGCTGGCGCGTCCGTTCTGACGCGCGTCAGACCTTCGCCGGCGCGGACGGCATTTAAGTAATCGGCATCGGCCTTGTCGGGCGTCGTTGCGGTGGCGGCGCGTTGGAGATAAGCCAGCGTGAGCAGATTCCAGGCGGAGACCAGGCGCGTGTCCGAAAGCGTGGCGCGGTTGAGACTGGCGATGGCTGAGTCCATGTCGTTGCGCTCGAAAGCGATCTGGCCGAGATAGAAGAGCGAGGCGGCATCTTTCGGATTGTCTTTGACGATGGCGTTGAAGGTGCGCTCGGCGTCGGCGGGTTTGTGCAGTTGATATTCGGAGACGGCGCGATAGTAGAGCGTCGTGGCATCCGGCTTCGCATCTTTGCGTGTCGTGGTGATGACGAGCAACGGCAGCGCGCGGTCAAACTTTTCCGCCAGAAAATATGCGTGCCCCAGCGCGTCAACGGTAAAGGGGTCTTCCTGCTTGGCGGCGCGTTGCAGGTCGAGAGCTTTCTGGAGGTCTGTGGTCGCTGCCTCGTACTGTTTGAGATTGATCTCGGCGAAGCCCGCGATCTTCCACGCTTCGGAATCACTCGGATTGCTCAACGTCACCTGTCTGGCTTCCTTCAGCGCCGCCGCATACTGTTTCCCTTGAAGCAGCGTGAAAGCGTGCGACGTGTCCGACGCCGCATTGCCGTTCGTGACAGGCGCGGTGTTGTTGTTGTCGTCGCTTGAGACAGGTGCGCCGACGGGCGTCGAAGCGGTCGTGTTCAGCAACGGAGCGTTTGAGTCGGTCGTTGACCGGGTAGTGTTTCTTCTCGCGCTGTTGGAGTTTCCTGAGTTCGCAGGCTCAACATCAAGCAACGGCTCGGACGACTTGTCGGTCGAAGTCGAAGACTTGTCCGTCTTTGTTGTCGTCTGGCGTGAAGTGACGCGGCGCGGGCGCGTCGAGCCTGACTGCGCCTGGGCTGTCAGCGCAGTGAAGATTAAGAGCGAGGCGAAGGTGACGATGGTGCGTTGCAGGTAGTTTCTCATCATGGCTTTCAATATCTTTCAATTTCTCGCGCGGCGTTCAAGCTCTCGGCGCGACCTTAGTCTAGCACGATTGCAGGGTGCTGTGATGTCTCGAAAAGCAGTCGGGGTTGCTCAAAAAGAGAAGCGGGCACGGCCACCTTTATCACTCCGCGCCCGCTTCAACTCGCCATCAAGTTCGATCTCTAAAAGTCGAACCTGACTTGCGAAGAGACATCAAAGGCGGGACGCTTATTTGATGAAGCGTCCCGCCGTAACTTTTCCGCCTTATGTTCCTCTTCGCGCCTTTGCGTGAAATGTTAGCGTGTCTCGCAAAGGCGCAAAGAATGGTTTTGAAATGCGCTCTTAGTCGCGGCTGTTCAGGATGCGAAGCAGCGCGAGGAAGATGTTGAAGGCATCGAGGTAGAGCGCCAGCGCGCCAGCGACATATTCGTTGGTCGGATAGCGACGAATGATGTTCGAAGTGTCGTAGAGTACGAAGCCTGAGAACAAGAGCAACGTCGCCACCGCTCCGGCGAAGTAGAGCGCGCTCGAACCGATAATCAGGATGTTCAGGAGTCCCGTCAGGATGACGATGATTAAGCCCGTCACCAGCAGTCCGCGCATGAAACTGAAGTCTCGCTTCGAGATGAAGACGTAGGCCGTCAGCCCGCCAAAGATGCCCACCGTCAGGATGCCCGCCTCAAGAATCGAAGCAGGATTTTTGAAGGAGATGATGTAGAGCAATGGCGAGATGATGACGCCCGTCAGTGTTGTGAACCCGAAGAGCGCGGCCAAGTTGATGCCGGGTTTATGACGCACGGCAGTTGCGCCCATCACACCGCCGATCATCGCAATCAGCATGATGATCGGATGTTCGACGGCAAAGGCCATCAGCGGCACGTTAGAGAAGCCAAGCAGCACGCCGCCAATCGCAAAGAGCGTCGCCGCGAAGAACAGACCATAGACCTTACGGATAAAGCTCAGACGCTCGGTCAGGCTGGCCTGTGCCGCCGTCTGCGCCTGAAGGCTGCCCCAACCGCTTGCGGGCTGCGACCACGACGGACGCTGCGAAGAGCGTTGATTTTGAGATTGAAATTCGTTCATCGGAGATTCCCTCTATTAAGTTCCCGGAAAGCTCAACCCGCCTGTCCTTTCAATCCCGGCGGATGAGCGAACATTAAGATGCGGGTCGGTTGAACACAGATGCATTATACCCGTGAATCGTAAATCGAGAAGAAGCATTTGACGGCTCACGATTTACAATTCACGATTCACGGCTTTTCACTGCCTTATTCTCACGCGATAGAGCGTGAATCTGCCGAACGGCTCGCCCGCGTCGCGTTCGTACCAGCGATCAAGATTATGGAAGTCGGCGTCTCCTTCGGTGACGACGTAAGAGAGCGTTGGATGGGTGGCCTGTGCGCGGCTGAACGACGCGGCGTAGCGGGCGTAGCTGTTCAGTGTGGCGCGCACATCTTCCGGCGTGATCTGCTTCCAGTTGACAGTCCAGGCCGGAGAGTTGTTTCCCCAATCAATGAGCGCTTGAATCAAGTATCGCTTTCGGTAATCGAGCGAGTCGAAGGCCCGCTCGTCAATCTTCGTCAGGTCTTCGCCGGTGTAGTAGAGATACTGGTAGAGACGTTCCCTGTTCTCCTCAGACGTGACGCCGGAGAAGGCTGGCGTGTGCGGTGCCCAGAGCACGGGCTGCGGCGCGATGATGGGCGAGATGTCCCCGTCATCAAGGTTGAAGTAAAGAACGACTGACTGGTTATCTGGAGAGCGCAGCGTCGAACTACTACTGCTACTGCGCGCGAGTTCCCTTAGCCGACGCGCGACGGGCAACGCTTCATCACGAGCGAGGTTGATCCATTCGTGCTTCTTCGTTTCCACCACCGTTTCGATCATTCCCCATCCGAGAGCGAGCGCCACGATGCACGCCAGAGCGCGTCCCGGCACTCTTTTCGGCGTGCGGTCGCGTCCCTGCCAGAGGAGCGCGAGGGTGAGAACCAGAGACAGCCACGCGAGGTACTTCGCTATGAACAAATCGTAGTGCACCGGTTGCAGGGAAAGCCCTGTGATGATCTGTTGATTGAAAACCACGAGCGGCGTCAACGCGAAGGAAGCAGTGAGCAGGACTGTGCGGTCGCGCCACTCGATGCGTTTGCGCCGTGCGGCATAAGCGAGCAGGGCGCAGACGATCAATCCGAGCCTGATTGACGCGCGCGTGAAATCCGGCGCGTGTGAGTTCGCCAGCAGTTGCACGGTGTCCATCGTCGGCGCGCGGTGCGAGAGGAGCGCGAAATACGGCAGCAGAACGGCGATTGCCAGCACACCGAGCGCGGCAAAAATCTTGATCGCAGTCTTTCCGTCACCTCTTCGCGCAATCAACCAGAGCACGGCGAGACAGGCCAGCCACGCGGCGGCGGCAGTCCAGAGGTAAAAGTAGGAGAAGACGAGGAGCGCGAAGACCACGCTTGCCAGCCCCACCATCATCCATCCCGCGCGGTTGGTCTGAGCGTTGAGCGCGCGCCAGACGAGCGCGCAGAAGACGAAGAAAAAAGGAAACGGAATGGCCGGCACGTAGCGGCGCAGGAAGGGAAAGTATTCGTAGGTGTACGTTGTGTCCAGAGCGAACAACGCCGTCCAGAGACAGAGCACGACGAGCGCGCCTGCGGCGGCGATTCGCTCATCGCCCGTCGCCATCCCGATCAGCCAGAAGAGCGCGAGCGCCGAAGCGAAAGCCATGAGCGGAGTCAACGCCATGAACATCGTCGAGGCCGACAGTCCAAGCGCGCGTGCCGGAATCGCCAGCGCGTAAGCCGGAGCGAATTGAATGGAGAAGAGCGATTCGGGTTGTTGCGCATCGGGCGCGTCGTCGCGTCCGGTGTACGGGTCGTTGCGTCGCGGGCGACCATCAATCAGCGCGTTGACGTAAGCGCTGTAGGCGATTTCGTCCTGCGAGAAGAAGGCGTAAGCGCCGTGCCCTTCGTGGCCGCGTGTGAGTTGCAGTTTGACTTGTGGGTAGAGCGCAAGAAGCGCGAGCGCGAGTGCCGCGTAGATGCCCGGTCGCCAACGAAGCGGGCGTTGCGTGTTGTGCAAACTCGATGGTCTCCTTGCCGCAAGCGGTCGGGGCGATACAAGAAAGAGGCTGGATGATAACTCATTTTCGGCCTAAATTGGTTGCGCGCGCAGATGTTTTGTAATATCTCTTTATCAAACGGAGCAGGGAGAAACGTGTGATGCCGGAAGAAGAGAAGGCCAATCGTTGCGAACAGTGCGACACGGAGACGGCGCATCTCATCAAGTTTGTCACGCCGGATAATTCGCCGCGCTACGTTTGCTGGTCGTGTCTGTCGCGCGAGGAGAAGCGCTTTAATTTGAAAGAGACGTGGAAACGCGGACGACGAGCGCGCTAGTCAGCAACGTGACGGTTATTAAAGCGGTCAAGTTACTTGCCGCTTACTCAAAGAAGAAACTCTAAAGAATCTTCCGGCCTGTATTCTCTGGCCTCTTCGCCGTTGATGAAAACGCGCGCCTCTTTCTCGCCGCGCAGAGCGATGGTTGAGCCTTCGATTCTCAACATGCTGCCTTCTCTCAAGCCGACGACATGAACACCCGGATTCAGTTTGATGAACTCTGCGATGCGCTGCTCTCTTGTCTCGCCATAGTGCCCTGCCGGATGCTCATCCGTGTAGTGCGGGTTGATCTGAAACGGCACGAGGTTGAGTGCATTCAGGCTCGATGGTTCGATGATGGGCATATCGTTTGTCGTTCTGATCGTCGGGCACGCGACGTTCGACCCGGCGCTCCAACCGATGTACGGCACGCCGTCAAGGACACGCTCGCGGATGCTCTCGATCAATCCCGTTTCGTAGAGGCCGCGCAGCAGATGAAAGGTGTTGCCGCCGCCGATGACGATGGCCTCCGCGCTGCTCACAGCCTCGCTCGCGTTTGCGGATTGGTGGACGGAATCGAGCTTGTAGCCCATCGCGTCAAAACGCTCACGCACCACGCCCGCATACTCGTCAAATGTTTTGATAACGCCCGCGAACGGAACGAAGAGAACATGCTTTACGTCCGCGCCGAGAAAATCTTTAATCTCGCTCGCGCAGTATTCCAGATAGCCCGCGCCCTGAACCATCGAGCTACTGAGCAGCAATAATCTTTTGCCTGACATCAGCAATATCCCTCGCTTCGTTTCGGATGAGAGAGATTACAGCGCTTGAATGGTAAATTCAGTCGATGTACTAGCGTACAAGAGTTTTAGTATACGATAGATATATCTTGGTAAGAGTTTCGACGAAGTCAGAATAGAATCTGAATATTATTGTGTAAGTTGAAATGGTTATCTGCTGCGTTTTTTCGAGTTTGGCATAGACCCTCTAGTTCGCTCAGGCAAGAGCTTCTTAAGAATACCAGGATTCTTATTCTGCAACTGATCTACCCTCTTCTGGATGGTTTTGGACATGGCTTTATCACTCTGATCTAAAAACTTAAGCATAATTAGGGCGCGCGCTTTTTCCTCTGCGTTGAGCTGTTTATGCGAGGTGATAGCCTCAAGTACCTTGTTGACCGTATCATTAAATTCGGTGCGAGGGGTGAACGGCTTTAATGCCCAGAGGAGTGGGAGCAACGCAAGTATGTTGCCGTTTTCTGAGTATATCTTCTCGAAAACGGTCTTAACCTCTTTCCATAGAAATGTGCTCCGAAAAGAGTGGTCAGAAAGTAGGAGAATAATATAGTCCGCAAAAATCTTAGGTAGCCTCCATTTATTCTCTTCGCTGAAATCAAGCAACTCTTGTCTGAGATCAGGAATTAAATTGAAAGCTTTTTCGATGCCTGATGTTTTAACCTTGGTGGGTGAATGCCAACCAGCCTGAAGTAGCCTGCCAACGTAAAATTTACTTATATCTACTTCAAGTCGTGGCGCCTTGCTATCGCTAAAGGTGAACAGCTTGTCAAGGAGTTTCTCACTTATCTCTTTCTTATGTCCGACGTAGAAGAAAATCGTGTCGCCCCACAGATCATCAAAGTATCGCTCGACGAGGAATTGATCCATATTATTTATTTCATCACGCCTGTCATACACGTAGTAGGCTGCAAAGTAATCAAGAAAAGATCTATGGCCGAATGATACTTCATCCTCATCTAGTCGCAAGATACCAGCGCGCTCGATCTCGCGTATAAAACTGCTGAGATATTCTGCGTCTAAGCTATATTCAGATGCATAATCGTCTAAGAAAGCTATGTAATCTTCTCTGGAAATCTCCATTCGTCCTTGGCTCAAAAACTTTCTGTAGGCTAAGGCCGCGAGGAAACGCTTCTTTACCGTGTATTCAAATAAGACCTCAATCCCTTTTTTCTTATCGTATCGCCCTAAGATAATGTCAGTGAATCTCTCGTATAGCTCAGTGATTGAAGCAGGAACTTCTTTATTTTCTTCAACAAGCTCCATCAGCAAGATGAGTGATAGAGGCACCATCGGAATCTGATACCTAATTTTGTTAAGCTCACCTTTGAGTGATTCTAATAGTTGGTCTTTGCCATGAAGCTTTTCAAAAAGTTTCAGTGCTTGGCTTGCCTCAAAGGGAAGGAGTTCGTATTTTTTGAAACCGGCAGGAGTTGCGCTAACGATGTCAATTTTACGACTCGTCAGAATCAAGGCGCAATCCAAGTCCTTTGCATATTCTCTCGCCTTATTCATTACCTCTTCTCTAAGAGAAGCTGGTACTTCATCCAGCGCATCCACCATCAAGACTTTAACCGTGAGGCGTTCGAAAATCTGTCTATCACCAAAGTAGAAGAGCAATAAATCTTCCACAGAGGCGATAGTAAGAAAATCCTTAGCAACGATAAGTATAGAGACATCGGCGCATTGTGCTGCCTTCGACTTTTTGGTAACACAGGTATAAGCATCCTTTAGCATCTCAATTGAAAGTTTAGCTAAGGCTGCCGACTTACCCGTACCAGCATCACCAACTAGCACAACCTGCTGTTTAGATAGGATTATTGATTTAAGCTTTGAAAAAGGAAGCCGCCGCGTCACCATGGCGGTTGCGATGGAGGCATTGTCTATTGCCAAAGGTACATCAACGCTTCTAACAAGTGGTTCGACGAAACAGTCAGAGAGATTTTGGTTCTGTTTTACATGCCAACTTTTTGTTTCCAACTCTTGTATCTTTGATTGTAAGAAGTCTGTGACCTTTCCTTCAAAGAATATTTCTGGATAATACTCGGTGAAGTTGTCGATAAGCCAGTCTATATCGAAGATATCAACGGGTCCATTCGCTTCTTTGGATAAGCGTCTCCTACCGCGCGCGCTAATATCACCAGCAAGCACAACAAAAACTCTATTCACAGGAACTTCCTTGAACCGAGTCTTAATTTCAGCAGGATGAGCAAACGCTTGGTTAATCTGACTTTGAATCTCTCTGAACTTTCTATTAGGCTTGGATTTCAAAATGTCATTAACTGCACCGACAACCTCATCAACATCTCCTAATGTACTTGCCATTAGGCTACCTCGCTTGACGACAACTCCAATCACATCTGTCGTCATACTATCTTTCTTGACAATGACGAGGTCCTTACCCAATTCATCTACACCATGTGTAACTTCAACCGGGTAATCGGGCTGCATGGATTTGTATAATTCTCTTAAATAGTCGTGTAGTTCAGTCTCCTTCATGCCCTCAATCATGATCTTTCTATCCGCCCGCGAGATAGTTTTGGCCCTTTGACTTAAGTCTTTTCGCAAAGCTGCGAGATCATCAAAAGGATGTTCAAGGTCGTCTCTTTTACTCATCGGGAGTATCCTCTCTAAGCTCTAGGTAGGTAATGATTGTAGCACGCGACTTTGTATTCATACATTCGCCCAGTTAATCTAATAAAGCTTGTTTCATATTTAGGAGGACGAAGGATGAATCAGGATCAATCGCTTCGTGAGCATCTTCTTTACGTGTTGCGCGGAGGCGGCGCGCACATAGATTTCGAGTCAGTCGTTAAAGATTTTCCAGCCGAGTCTGTTCATCAGAAGATTGAACATCTGCCTTACACGGCCTGGGCTGTGCTCGAACATATCAGAATCGCGCAACATGACATCCTCGAATTCAGCCGTAACGCAAGCCACGTTTCACCGAAGTGGCCGGAAGGCTACTGGCCTGACAGCAATCAAGAGCCTGATGCGGAAGCGTGGAATAAAAGTGTCGCAGCCTTTCGCGCAGACCTCAAGCAGATGGAAGAGTTAGTTGCTGATCCGGCAACCGACCTCTTCGCACCAATCGCGCACGGCGACGGGCAAACTATCTTGCGCGAAGCGTTGCTCATCGCAGACCACAATGCTTATCACCTCGGCGTGCTCGTCACGATGAAGAGAATTCTTGGGGAGATGAAGTCGTGATCGTGTTTCTACTTAAAGAAGAGCCACCTGATTAAATAGACCAGTCCCACTATCGAGCCGCCGATGAAAACGAGCAGTAGTGACAGACAGCCGAAGAGCGCGAGCTTCGTCTTTCTGGCACGGCTCTCATCTGGCGGCGAGAGCGTGTTCTGCGGGAAATAAGGTGGTGGTTTATCCGTTGGCATTGCAAACCTTCCTGCAAAGAAGAACCTCTGTCGAGAAGACGAGGGTCAAATATGGCACGAATCGAACAGATAGCAAACGCAAAAACCTCTGTCCGATTAGCTGTCAGGCAAAAAAGCTGAAAGTCATCCAATCTTCTGCGTCGTTGGAAGTAGCTGCCGAATCGGAATGCCCGTTTCGGCAATCCGTTGGCAGAAGGCTGCAACTTTTTTTTGTAGTGCCGAGAAATGGCTGACTTTCAGCAAAAAAGTTGTTGACTTAATCGGAACACAGGATATAATCCCCGCCGTTCTCAGAGTTGCTTCACAGAACCGCTTCTGGATTTGGCTTCTGCCAGAGCGTTCGGTTTCCAGCGAACGTCTGGCTGGCGAATAAACCCGATCTAAAGCCTTCTTGATGATGCCTGAGATTTGCCCGGAAGGCATTACTTAACGTAGAACTTTTCAACCCTCGCTCGTCCGGCCCTTACTCTCGTCATAGTCTTAAGGGTCACGTGTTCACCGGCTGATGAAGAGATTTAACGAAGTCTCTTCCGTCATGCTAGTCACATCTAATCAAACTCTTGAAAGGAGTCCCCTCATGTCATTACTACATGTTGCTCTCGTTTCGGAAGATAGCTCAATCAGTTTTCAGGAACTGACTACGGTCAGCGCGGCACTGCAAAAGCAGGTGCTACAGGATTACAGTCCCATCTGGGGAATCAATGCGACTGTCAATGCTTTCCACAGTCTCAACGATGTTCCGGTGGGGACATGGCCGATTGTCATCATGGACGACATCGGTGAACCCGGCGCGGAAGGCGTCCACGAAGACAAAGACGGACACCCAATCGCGCTCGTGACGTTCGATGATGGCTGGACGCTGACTGCCAGCCATGAATGCATAGAGATGCTGACCGACCCGGACGGCAATCGCACGATGCCCGGACTATCCCCAAAGAAAAATCAGGGGAAGGTGGAGTTTCTCGTCGAGCCTTGCGATCCGAGCGAGGACACGCCCTTTGCTTACAAGATCAACAATGTGCTCGTCTCCGATTTCTACACGCCGCACTATTTCGAGCCTGTCGTCGCGCCCGGTGTCAAATACAGTTTCACCGGAGCGATTACCAAACCGAGACAGGTTCTCAAAGGCGGCTATCTGAGCTGGCACGATCCCGTCTCGGATCACTGGTGGCAGGAGACTTACTTCGGCAGCAGGCGAAGGTACGTCAACCTTGGCGTCCTGGGGCGCATGGACGGAAGTTTCAGATCGCAAATCAACAGGCGAACCAAAGCCTACTACAAGAAACTTGAGCCGACCGGCAAGGAATTGCAGGAGACGCGCGCGATGCAGAAATCCGTCAACAAGTCGAGCGTCTCGAAGGCTGAAGTCTGGCGTCAACGAATTAAGGAACTCACGGGGAAGAAGTAATTCGGTGAGTGGCGTTGAAACGCCCAGGCGCTTGCTCAACGAAAGACGGCCCTTCTCTTGCGGCCTCGTGCACAGAAAGCTAAACTGTCTTCAATCATTCAAAGGAGGAGTTATGGCAAAAGATAGCGAAGCCGCCAGAGAAGAGCAGGCCGCCGGTTGGCGGGAGCGAATCAAGGAACTGACCTCGACCGAGCCTGCGCAGCAAAAGAACACGCCGACTCAGGACGAGAGCGCTCACACCGCAGCGCAGCGCTCAACGAGCCACAGTCAACAAGAGGACTCGCCATCGCAACCGCCCGAACCTGAAAGCGCGCGCGACTTTATTCAAAGAAAGATGCAGGAGGAGAAAAACAAGGACGAGAAATAGTCTCAACCTTTAGAACTTGCCCTGCCTGACAAAAATCTTGTCAGCAGCTTGACGGCGAACTTTTGATTCTTGACCGAGCAAAGGTTCGCCATTTTTATTCTCGACGGCTTGGATTTGTGCCTCATAGTCATTCTGCCTCCATGACGTCCACCGTTAGTCGGATCATTCAGCATCGCCACTGCTGCCCCGTTTATCATTGATTCAGCACTGAAGTTAGTATAATCTCTGGCCTATCAAACTTGCCGGTGCCGCTTCGTGCTTGCGCTATATGTTTGACGCTCGCCCAGTCTCTGCAAGCAGACGTTCTTGAGACAGCGCATCCGAGCGATTATGCTTGGCCCACGCCGCAGGTCAAGCTGGAAAGACTTTTGCGGCGACACGACCGTTTGATGTTTCACTTAAACCCGCGGGCACCGTTCTAACGCTCTCCCGGGCGTCCTGCACGAAAATCTTTTGAAGCAAATCACCTGGCAATCTAAGGAGAAAACCACATGTCCACTCGTCTCAAGCTATCTAAACTGCTCCTCTTCGCAGCCATTTCCACAATCTTTTCAATCGGCCTGGCCTGGACTTCCTCGTCTGAAGCGAGGCGCAACGTCGGCGCGCCCGCTTCGCCGAATCAGGAAGAGAAAGGCACGATCATCGCCGAGATTAAATTCGACCCGAAGGTTGACGGCTTCGGCTTCAAAAACTACGGACGCGACCACGAGGGCGAGGGAGATTTGGACGCCGCAGACATGGTCAGGATGTTCGGCGCGCAGAACGTCTGCATCGAGGGCAAGAGCGCAGACGACTGCGTGCTGTACGAGACGGCGCAGGCTTGGATAGACGAAAGGATTGAGGCCATGAAGGCCGGTCATTGCGAAGGCTTCGCCGTTGACAGCCTACGCTTCTGGATGGGCAAGGGGTACAGAGGTAAAACCAAGCCCGGCGATTTTCAGTCGGACGCGGAGAAGACTTTCGATCTCAAACTAGACGAGCCGATGGCTAACTACATCGCCTACTACTTCTCACTACAGGGACTCAAAGAGGTCTATGAGTTTAGAGGACAGACGCTCAACATGAAGCCGTCGCAAATTCTGGACATGCTCGTCGAGTCATTCAAGGACGGCAAAGAGTATTACACGATGAGCATCGCCAAGCGCATCAACGGCGAGTACAAGTACGGCCACGCCATCACGCCCTTCGGCGTCGAGGACATGGGCGGCGGCGACTACCGCATACTCGTCTATGACAATAACTATGTGGGGCAGACGCGCTGGGTGGAGATAAATAAGAACGAGGAGACCTGGCGCTATCATACGGCCTCTAACCCGAACGAAACTGAAAGCGACTACGTCGGCGACACCTCCACGCACACGCTCGGCCTCAAGCGCATGTCCGACCGCGAGCGCACCGTTTACGAGTGCCCGTTCTGCGAGGAGGAGTCAGGCGACCACGCTTCGCCCGCGAGCGCAGAGCTTCTGACGTTCGAGCTAAACGGAGAGGGCAACATCCTGATTACGGATGGCGCTGGCAGGCGTCTCGGCTTCGACCCGCAGAAGAACCAGACGTTGAGCGAAATTCCGGGCGCGCAGGCGCTAGTCTTCGAGGGCGGTCTCGGCTTGGACGTGCCACCGACCTACAAGATTCCCTATCAGAAAGGCGGCAAGCCTTTCACGATCAACGTCTCCGGCAAGTCGCTCAAGAGTGAGGTTGACGCGGACATGGAGATTGACGGCCCCGGCTTCGTCGTCGGTTTTGACAACATCGCGCTTGATCCGGGCGAGAATCTCACGATGACTGTCAGCCCGGATGGGCAGCAACTCTCCTTCACTGCCAGCCAGGACGGGCAGACGCCTGACATCTTCATCACCACAGAGTCCGGCCCCCAAAAGCCCAGCTACGAATTCAAGATCGGCGGCATCAAACTCAGCCCCGGCAAGACCGTCACCGTCACGCTTGATCTGAAGAAGGAGCGGCTCTACTTCAAGGATGACGACGCCAAACGCGACAAGTACGACGTGAAGGTCGAGCGCACGAACGCCGACGGCACAAAGAATTACTACGAGCACAAGGACCTCGAAGTCGGTAAGCGTGACAACTACGAGATTGACTTCAGCAAGTGGAACGGGAAGGGGCCGCTGTGCGTTGTGGATGACGAAGAAGGTAACGGCTTTGAAGACGACAAGTGCGTCGAAGAGCCGAACGAAGCCAAGCCGCCGGTCAAGAAGAAGAGCTATTACCGGAACGCCGAGCCTGACATCTTCACGCAGTTGGTCGCCAGTCTCCTCTTCTAGCGCGCGCGGCTCTCAACTTTTAGCAGCTTGCGAACAGATGCGAGTTGCGTCTGTTATTCTGACAGCTCCGCGATGGGCGAAAGAGATTCAGCGTTGAGTTATTCTTAACGCTGAATCTCTTTCGCTCGTAACGGAGATTCAATGGTAATGATGAAGCGACATTCAAAGAGATCGAGACGGGCTGGCAGTCTAATGGCCCTTGCGGTTCTCGCGCCGTGCCACATCTCTTCAGCGCGTCCACACGCGGCCTTGAAAGCGCCTCCCTACTTTACTCGACCATTAGCGGCAGACAAGTTCTATCGCAAGCATGTGAGCCTTGCGCGAGATACTCAACAAAGCAGCGAGGCCGGAACAATGAACAAAACTTCAACGACAGGCACGCAACCGAGAACCGTTCAGATGTCTGTTAATAGTGAAGCCTCCATCTTGATCACCAATGGTCAGGGCCAAAGGGTCGGCTTCGACACGGAGAAGAACAATGTGGTGAACGAAATTCCGGGTGCCGTCATCAACAACGAGACACGCTTCCCGACATACCTGTTGCCCTTCGATAAATCCGGCAAGCCTTACACGATCATCCTCTCCGGCAAGCCATTGAAGAGTCGGGTCGAGACTAACCTGACCCTGACCGGTCCGGGCTTTCTCGTCGGGTTCAAAGGGATTCATCTCGACGCAGGCGAAAATCTGACTGCGACTATCGGCAACGACGGAAGACTACTCGCTTTCACAGCAGGCCAGAGCGGCGAAACGCCCACGCTCTCTTACGCAGTCTCTGCGGGACACGGCCAGCCCAGTTATAAATTTGAGATCGGCACTCTGAAGCTCGCTGCCGGTAAGACAGTCAGCGCCACACTGGACACTAACAGTGGTCATCTATTTTTCAAGGATAATGATGAGCAGAGAAACAAGTACAGCGTGATGATGAGACGCACAAACCCGGATGGCACACAGAACGTCTATCGGCGCCACGACATCTCTTTCGGCGCGACGGACAACTACCTCATGGAGTATGGCAAGTGGGACGGGCAAGGCTCCGTGTGCTTCAAGGTTGATGGCGGCAAGGGCTTCGACCAGAGCGCGTGTGTCGAGATGTCTAATGAAGCCGGAACGCAGCAGTCGAAGAGTCGCTAATCGCTTGGGCAACCGCCTTCTCTGTCTGAGCATTGATGCGCGCGCTCTTCAACATCTCTAACGCGCAGACGCGAGACTCTCTTCAGTGAATTCTTGCGCGGGCGCTTCAGTCTGCTGCCGCGCGTGATATGAAGATCGCGTGAGCGGGCTTGCTTCAACGTGACGAAAGCCCATTTCCATCCCCATCTCACGCCAGCGCGCAAACTCAACGGGTGTGACGTAGCGCTCCACCGGCAAACGACGCTCGTAAGGTTGCAGGTATTGACCGATGGTCATAATGTCGCAGGAGACTGCGCGCAGGTCTTTCATCAACTCGACGACTTCATCGAAGCTCTCGCCCAAGCCGACCATGATGCCGCTCTTCGTCAGCATCCCGCGCTGCTCTTCATCGCGCCTTCGCGCCGCGCGTTCGAGAAGCGTCAGCGTCTGTTGATAGTCGGCGTCTGGTCGCACGCGACGATAGAGCCGCGCGATGGTCTCCGTGTTGTGATTGAGCACGTCCGGCTGCGCGTCGAGCACCGTGTTGAGCGCAGCTTCGTCGCCGTTGAAATCTGGAATCAGGACTTCGATCTTGCAGGTTGGGTTCAGAGCGCGCACCTGACGAACCGTCTCGGCCCAGTGTGCTGCGCCGCCGTCGGGCAGATCGTCGCGGTTGACGGAAGTGATGACGGTGTGCGCGAGGTTCAGATGTCGCACGGCTTCCGCAACGTGACGCGGTTCATCTACATCGAGCGAGCCGGGCTTGCCTTTGCCGACCGCGCAGAATCCGCAGTGGCGCGTGCAAATGTCGCCCGCGAGCATGAAGGTTGCGGTTCTGTCTGACCAGCACTCGAAGATGTTCGGACACTTCGCTTCCTGGCAGACCGTGTGCAGGTTCAAGCCCTCGATCAGCTTGAGCACGTGATTCTGATTCGATGGATCGCCCAGCCGAATCTTCAACCACTCAGGCTTCGGCTGGCGCGGCTTATTACCAATGACTCGCAGTTCGCGTCCCACTCTTATTTGCTCCACTGAAAAGCTGTCAGCCATCAGCCGTCAGCTTTCAGCTAAAACCGCTCCACCTATTTTTCTTTCTGACTGCTGATCGCTGATTGCTGACAGCTATTTTACCATTCACGCACCATCGTTGTCCTATTGCTGTGTGAGATAGCGCGCGAGCATCTCAGGATCAACATTACCGCCGGAGAGAACGACGCCGATCTTCCGCGCATCGGTCGGCAACTTGCCCGCCAGCACAGCCGCCGCGCCGAGCGCGCCCGTCGGCTCGACCAGCAACTTCAGGCGCAGGAGAATAAAACGCATGGCTGCGATAATCTCAGCATCTGAAACAGTCAACACCTCTTCGGCGTTGCGCTCGGTGATGGGAAATGTGAGCGCGCCGGGCGATTGCACGCGCGCGCCATCGGCGATGGTCGGCGGCGGCGGAATCTCTACGCGCCTGCCTGCTTCGATTGAGAGCAGCGTGTCGTTGCCCGTTTCCGGCTCAACAGGAAAACAGCGTGCCTCCGGTTTCAATGCTTTGACGACCGTGCTTGTGCCTGCGAAGAGTCCGCCGCCACTGCATGGCGTGACGAGGCAATCGAGATCAGGCACGTCTTCGAGTAGTTCAAGCGCGCACGTGCCCTGGCCTGCCATGATGAGATAGTCGTCGTAGGGCGGAACGAGCGTGAGGTGCTCGCGCTCCGCAATGTCGCGCGTGATCTGCTCGCGGTCGTCGCGCTGGCGATCAAAGAAGACAATTTGCGCGCCGTAGCCGCGCGTGCCCGCGACTTTCATTTGCGGCGCGTCCTGCGGCATGACGATCACTGCGCGTGTTCCTACTTCACGCGCCGCGAGAGCAACGGCCTGCGCGTGATTGCCCGAAGAGAAAGCCACGACGCCGCGCCTGCGTTCCTCATCGTTAAGCGAAAGAATCTTATTCATCGCGCCGCGCGCCTTGAACGCTCCCGCGCGTTGCAGATTCTCACACTTGAAGAAAACCTGGCGCGCGCTCTGTCCTGACGCTTGAGCCGCAACTTCATCGAAAGAGCGCGAGGTGATAACAGGCGTGCGATGCACGACCCGCTTGATGCGAGCGTGTGCTTCTTTAATAAGTTCGAGCGTCAACATAAATGAAAGTCTGGCGAGTCCAGCGAGTTTATCGAGTCCAGCGAGTCTGTCGAATTGAGCGATTCTAATTGAGTCCGGCGAATCCGTTTTGTCTCGACAGACTCGCTAGACTTGCTGGACTCGATAAACTTCTTCCAACTCCATTTCAAAAACTTCTGCGAAGCGTGTGATGATGCGGTCTTCTACTTCTCGCATGTCAATTTCGCGCTTCAGAAGTTTCTGCATCGAGATGACGGGTTCGCCTTCGCAGGCGATGATTAAGTCAAAAAAGCTGAGGTCTGTGTTGACGTTCAAGGCGAAGCCGTGCGTCGTCACCCAGCGCGCGATGTGGACGCCGATGGCGGCGACCTTGCCTGCGGTCGTGTGCACTCCGGTCAGACCTTTGATCCGAAAACTCTCGATTCCAAAATCAGCCAGCGCGCGCATCAACACTTCTTCGAGATCGCGCACATAAGCATGAACATCTTCGCGCTCCGGGCTGAGATTGATAACGGGATAGCCGACAACCTGTCCGAGTCCGTGATAAGTGACCTTGCCGCCGCGATTCGTCTCAAAGACCGTGACGCCGCGCGCGTCTAAGATTTCCTGCGGCGTGAGAATTCCGGTGTTCGTTGCGCCGCGTCCCATTGTCAGCGTGTGCGGATGCTCGACGAGCAGCAGCGTGTCGGGCTGTTCGCCCACGAGCACGGCACGCTCGGTCTCCTTCTGCACGGCGAGCGCCGCGCCGTATTCGAGGCGACCCAGACGACGAACTCGCAGTGTTCTGTGTTCCATATTGATGGTCAATCAAATGATAAAGGCTCGACGCATTTTAGCAGGAGAGGCTTGATGAAGACCAACCGGCTTGTCGCTCGTGCGTTTGCTGCTTGACTACGCAACCTTTTATGCGAATAGTCTAATCAAAAGTTCGCACGCAGAAGACCGCAGTCTTGAAAGTATCTGAACGAACGGAGGAATAGAGAATTGAAACGCGCTCTGATTTTATCAATCGTATGTTTATTGCTCTCTCCTGTCAGCTTGCTCGCGCAAGGCAGGCAGCGCACCACTTCCAGACGAAGCGCACCGCAGAAGAGTCGTCCCGATGCGACTCAAAAAAACGTGGACGCGCGCTCTGATGGCGCATCGCATGTGGCCGAGCAGATCAAGTATCTGACGCGCTTCCTCTATCTACTCGGCGGCGTTTCAAAAGGCATCGAGGCGGCGGACGAAGCCGCGCGACGCAACGATGCCTCTCCTTCTGTGATGGATCAAACGGAGAAGAGCAAGGCGACTGTGAAAGCGAGTTTGCAGAACGTGCGCGAAGGACTTGATAAGTTGGAGATAGATTTTCGCACGACGCCGGAGTTGCAGCGCTACTACATCAATCTGGCGGGCGTGGCCGCAGGCGCAGCCAACGCCGAAGATCAGGCCAACGCCGGACACTACGATCAGGCCGGACGCTCCCTGCTCGATGTCGTCAATCGTTTGACGGACGTGCTGCTACAAATGCGCTAAAGAATTAAAAATGCAAAATGGAAGACAAAGAGCGAATCTTTTGTCCCGCATTTTGCATTTTTAATTTTGCATTTTGCATTTTGCATTTATTTCCGCTTCGGATAGTAGCCCTGCCGCGCACGGATACGGAGTTGCGGTTGTGCGGGGAGGCTGACGTTGATGCGCAGGAATCTGTTGGGTTGCTGGTTCTCGTTATTGGAATAATACTGAAGTAGATATTGCGAACGAAGTTCGGCGGCGATGCGATTGAACATTGCATTCAAATCTTCCGCTTTGCTGGGAATGAAAGCCGCACCTCCTGTCGCTGTCGCAAGTCTTTCCATGCCCTGCTCTGCACGCGCGGTGCGGACGTTGAGGTGCATGGTCTGCCCGCTCGGATTGATCGAATAGAAGGTCGTCTCCGCGCTCTGCACTTCTCGTTGCATTTCCGCCTGCGCGCGTTCAATCAAATTAAGTTGAGCCTCCATACTAATCAGCTTAAGGTCTCCGGCGCTTCTGGTTTGCGCGACTGAAACATCCAGGATACGCGCCGTGTCGTCGCCATCGGAGATAACGACGATGACACGCCGCCTGCCCGTCGGTGAAAACTTTCCGAGATAGCGCGCGGCTGCGATCACCGTGTCGAAGAAGGCTGTGTAACTTTTGGCCGGAGGAATCGTCAACAATTTCTCGGAAGCGCGGTCGGCGGAAGTCAACTCCTGTATGAAGCGCGGCTTCTCATCAATCGCAAAGACGGTCGCACGATCACCGGGCTTCAAGACCTGTTTGAGAAAACTCGCGGCGGCCTGTTGCTCGAAAGTGTAGCGCGCGTCAACTGAGCCGGAAACGTCTATCAGGATGGCGATGTCGAGCGGCACTTGCTCAGGATTGCCGATCTGCGCGATCTCCTGCGCGCGGCCTTCCTCTTCGAGACGAAAATCCGTAGGTTTCAAGCCGAGCACAGGCTGACCGCTCGCGTCCGTCACAGAGACAGGCACGACGATCAAATTCGATGTCACGCGCACGACTTCGTAGTCTTCATCTCTGGGCGTGGGCGCAGGCTTGGGCTTCGGCGTCGGCATCGGCGGTGGAGGCCCCTGCGGAAACGTCTGAGCCTTCACACCGGAAGAGAGCGCGCTGAAAAAAAGAAAAGCCAGCGCCATGAAAAGCGCCAGCATCAGGCGGATTCGTATTGCATTCCGATTAAAACTCATCAAACCAACTCCTCATGCCGCCAGCCGGGCTTACGGGTTGCTGGCCGTTTTCAATTGATGCCGCCCGACGGCATGATGGTTGGCAATTAAAGTAATTATGAATTTTGAGTTGTGAGTTTTGAGTTAAAAGCAAGAATTCATAACTCAAAACTCATAATTCATAACTTGTTTTCATTCCGGGTTCGACGTGCCGCTCGTCGGCGTGGTTATCACAGGCGCGCTCTGAAGCAGGCCTTTGTTGACGAGAATCTTGACCTCGACGCGACGGTTCTGCGCGCGACCTTCGCGGGTGTTATTGTCCGCGACCGCATTCGATTTACCGTAGCCGAAAGGCGTGACGATGCGTCGGAGCGGGATGTTGTGATTCTCAGCCAGATAGCGCACGACAGCGTCGGCGCGGTGCGTGCTCAAGACGCGATTCTTCTCATCGCTGCCGGTCGAGTCCGTGTAGCCGGAAACTTCGATGACGTAACCTTTAGCATTGAGAGCTTTGGTCGCCAGTTCGTCCAACTGCGCTTTGGACTGCGGCGAAAGCACTGCGCTGTTGACCTTGAAGTTGATCGCCACGCTCTCCTGCGGCACGTAATCATCGAGAGCAGAGATGCGCTCGTTGGTCGCATTGACGCCGGAGATTGCCGCGTCTGCGCTCTGCTGCGCGGCTTTCGCTCCGCCGCGTGCAGCGTTGGAGACGGCAGCCAACTCGTCAATCTGACCTGAGAGCTTTTGCGAGTTCTGTTCGACTTCTCCAATCCTGTTTTCGGCAGAGCCGACGCGATTCTCCACCGGATCAACGCGCGATTCAATCGAGCGCGCCACTCTCAAATCGGAATCATTGAAACGAACGCTCTGCGCGACTAACTGACCGGAAGAATCGCCGCGTCCTTCAACTTCGACATTGAGTCCGCGCAGGATACTCGTCGTGCCGTAGTTCTTGCCGCTGCGCAGGAAGCCGCCTTTCGCCTTGACGCTCGTCGCATCGGTCAGACGCACCACCGTGTCCACGCCGTTCGCGTCACGGACGGTGAACGTATCTGCATCGCGGCGTGTGACGACGCCCGCGACTTTCATCTTCTGGCCGTCGGAGACGGTGCGAACATTCGTTGTTTGAGTTGATTGAGCCGCTGTGGGATCAGCCGCGCTGGTCGGCGGCTTGATCTGCGCCGATGACTTGTTGACTCTGGAATCGGGCGCTGAAGTTGATTGCGCCAATCCAAACGAAGCGGTCGTTAAGACCAGAGCGAAAGCTAAAAAGAATTTGACCGACGGTCGGGATTTATCAGCACTCATGTTTTTAACTCCATAAAGCGAGAACAGGCTTTGACAGCTCATCTCGCAAGTTGTGGCGAGCACGGAAGCGGCTGGGGGAAGGCCGCGCTCACGGGCGTCGCGGTTGAAAAGATTCGTTCAAAAACGGTCGTACCTTCGCCTAATCAAAAGCTACGAGCCGGAACAGTTGCGAGGTGTCTCGAATCAGAAAACTAAACTTGATCGTCAAACGCGAATATTAACGAACAATCAAGGGAAGTCAAGCAAGTCAGATGCGTAAACACCCTTTCGGGTAGCTTACAACCGCTTCATTATTTGATTGCCACTGGAATGCAACGAAAAGCAGAATTCAGAATCCAGAATTCAGAAGCCAGAATAAAAGAAAAACAAAATCTGTCAAAGCGGTTTCCGCTTTATCATTCTGGCTTCTGACTCCTGAATTCTGTCTTTCGTCAAATCGTAAACTTCCCGGCTTCCAATATCTCTTTGACATAGCCGAGAAACTTCTCCGCGTCGGAGCCGTCAATGATGCGATGATCGAAGGTCAGGGCAAAGTAGGCCATCTGGCGAATGGCTATCAGGTCGTCGCCTTCCGCGCTCGTGATGACCTTCGGGCGTTTCTCGATCACGCCGACGCCGAGGATGGCGACCTGCGGTTGATTGATGATCGGCGTGCCGAAGAGTCCGCCGAAGACGCCCGGATTGGTGATGGTAAACGTGCCTCCGGCAACTTCGTCGGGCTTGAGTTGTTTGGCGCGGGCACGCTCTGCTAAATCATTCGCGGCGCGTGCGAGGCCGGAGATGGAAAGGTCGTCGGCGCGTTTGATGACGGGCACGATCAAGCCCCAGTCGAGCGCGACGGCCAGGCCGAGATTGATGTCGCGCTTATAGATGATCTGATCGCCTGAGACCTGCGCGTTGAAGATTGGAAACTTGCGGATCGCGCTCGTCACGGCCTGAAAGATGAACGGCATGAACGTGAGCTTCGTGCCCGTTCGTTCCTGAAACGCGCGCTTCTGTTCGTCGCGCAGGCGCGCGATGCGTGTCATGTCTATCTCATAGACGGTCGTGACGTGCGCGCTGGTGCGGCGCGAGAGCGTCATGTGTTCCGCAATCTTCTTGCGCATCACGCTCATCTGCTCGACGCGATCTTCTGCGGCTGGCGGAATGATCGGCGGAGTTTGTAAGGGTGGAGCTTGCGGCGGCGGCGTCGCAGACGGAGCTTGCGCTTGAGTCACTTGCAGAGCTTGTTGCGGCGTCAACGCAGCGCCGGATTCGATGAAGCTCAGGATGTCATTCTTGGTCACGCGCCCGCTCATGCCTGTGCCTTCGAGCCGCGAGATGTCTATGCCATGTTCTTTGGCGATGTTGCGGACGAGCGGGCTGGACTTGGTACGGCGCAACTCTTCAGCCGTTTGCTCACGTCCATTGCCGCCCGTCGCGGGTGATGCGGTTTGAGTCTGCTGCGCTGAAGGCTGAGCGGTTTTGCTCTCTTCACTCTTCGCAGAGGAATGAGCGGGCGCGGGAGTTGTTGTTGGCGCAGGTGTCGTCGCAGTCTGCTGCGGAGAGGTTTGCGCTGGCGGTTGCTCGGTCGGCGCGGGCGGTGTCGGAGGCGGTGGCGGTTCTGATGCGACGGCTGCCTGCGACGCTGGCGCAGAAATTTCCGCCGCGCTCGCGCCTCCGTTGGACTGCGACGCGCCCTCGCCGCCATCAAGCACGGCGACCACCTTGTTGATCTCGACGGTCTCGCCCTCTTGGAATTTGATCTCCGTGAGGATTCCCGCAGCCGGGCTTGGAATCTCCGCATCAACCTTATCGGTTGAGATTTCAAACAAAGGCTCGTCGCGCTCCACACGGTCGCCGACCCTCTTCAGCCACTTCGTAATCGTCCCCTCCGCAATGGACTCGCCCATCTGCGGCATCACAACTTCTGTGCTCATAATCTCTCCAGTTTTCAGTTTTCAGTTTTCAGTTTTCAGTCCACAGCCTCTTGCTGAAAACTGAAAACCGAAAACTGAAAACTGCGCTCATCCTTCTGCCGTCGTCGGATCAATCACCGACTTAACTTCTGAAATGCGGTTCGCGGGGAAGCCGCCTTGCTGCGCGTGCTCACGCACCATCTCTTCGTTCGGCGCGATATAGACGCAGTAAATTTTGTCGCTCGTCACGTAACTCTCAACCCACTGAATCTGCGGCCCCATGTTGCTCAATACTCCGCAAGACTTCTGCGAGATGGCTTGTAACTCCTGCGCGGACAAATTCCCTGCTCCCGGAATCTCGCGTTCGATGATGAACTTCGGCATAATCGCGCTCCTTCGTTGAAGCTGTCAGCTATCAGCCGTCAGCACTCAGCTTTTTGTCTTTGGCTGATAGCTGATAGCTGATGGCTGATAGCTTTAATACGCTGCCAATTTGCGCGCCGCATCCAGCACGTCTTTGACCTGCGGCAAATAGTATTCTTCGAGCGGCGGCGAATAGGGCACGGGCGTGTCAATCGAAGCGACACGGACAACTGGCGCGTCGAGCCACTCGAAAGCCTCTTCACTGATGGTGGCGGCGATTTCACCGCCGATGCCGCCCGTGCGCGATGCTTCGTGAAGCACCATCACCTTGCTCGTCTTCTTGACGCTCGCCAGGATCGCGGGCTTGTCCATCGGCGCGAGCGTGCGAAGGTCTATGACTTCGACATCCAATCCTTCCTTTTCCAACTCTGCGGCGGCATCGAGCGCCGTCAGAACCTGCGCGCCGAAAGTGATGATTGAAAGGTCGCGCCCCTCACGTGCAGTTCGCGCTTTGCCGATCTCGACGATGTAATCTTCTTCGGGCAACTCTTCGCGCAGGCGCGGCAGGCGATAGAGTTTCTTGTGCTCGAAGTAGATGACCGGGTCTGGATCGCGGATCGCAGCTTTGATTAAACCCTTCGCATCGTAAGCTGTCGAAGGCTCGACGATCTTCAAGCCAGCCGTGTTCAGGAAAAACGATTCCGCGTTGACCGAATGAAACGGCCCGGCATGAACGCCGCTCCCGCACGGCCCGCGAAAGACAGCCGCAATGTTTGCGCCCCAACGATAGCGACACTTCGCAGCGTAGTTGGTCAGCATGTCAAAGCCTGCGGAGATGAAATCAATAAATTGAAACTCCGCGACGGGTCGCATTCCCATCAACGCCGCGCCGCACGCCGCACCGACAATCGCCGCCTCCGAAATCGGAGTATCAATCACACGCTCCTCGCCAAACTCATCCAGCAATCCGTCCGTCACCTTGAACGCACCGCCATACACGCCCACGTCCTCGCCGATGCAAAAGACCGACGGGTCACGCTCCATCTCTTCCCAGATGCCCTGACGGATGGCTTCAACAAATGTGGCAAGACCGCCGCGCGCGGGGCGATTCGATTTATGCTCTTTTTTAATTGCTGTGGACATGCTTCAAGTTAAGCGTAAATTTCAGGATGCGATGAAAACACTCCCTCACTTCACGTACATCGTTGCGATGTTTGGATTTTCGGGATTGACAATTAGGCGTCGCTGCTTCGGGTCAACCACTACATCCATGTCTTCCATCGGAATTACGCCGAGCAGGGGTTCAGCGTTGCCGGGAAAAACTAACGCATCAACGCTGGCGCGGCGATTCTCGAATCGTATCTCAATCGGCCCGACGACCTCTACTTTGATCTCAGATTCATCCGCCATCTGTGCTATCTTTTCTCCCAACACTGGCAGGTCAAGCTGCTTCTTGATATGCTCGTTGATGACGAGCATATATGCGCCGCTATCAACGAGCACGCTAATTCTCATGCGCTTAATTTGATCTTCCATGATGAAGCCGCGACGATGCAGCGCGAGATCGTCGCCGCTTATCAATTCAAGGTCAGCATAAACTAATCCCATTTTCTTCTCTCCGTAAGAAATGGCCTCAAGAGGCGGAGTTTTGGAATAAGCCTTATCAACTTGTATGACCATGATTATCTCTCCAAAACTTTCGGACGAAACGCTGGCGGCACAATATTGTTATCGAAGACTCCATAAGCCGCTTGTTCAGCGTCCGGCATCGGCGATGACTCAGCCCACGCGACATCTTCGTCCAATTCGCGGTTGATGTCTGCCGTCATCTCTTCGAGTTTCTCGCGCGTAGCGATGTTCGTTTCGGTTAAATATCTTTCGTAACGATCAACAGGGTCGTTGTTCTTCTCCCAGTATTCAATCTCTTCTGGCGGAACGTAGCGCTGGTCGTCGTGTTCGGCGTGACCTTTGCGGCGATACGTCTTGGCTTCAATCAAGACTGCGCCGCCGCCTGTGCGCGCATACTCCGCAGCTTTCTTCGTCACTTCGTAGCAGGCGATGATGTCGTTGCCGTCAACGATGTGCCCCGGGATGCCGTAGCCGGCAGCTTTCTCGGCGAGGTCTTTGACGGCGGTCTGCTTCGAGGTCGGCGTCGAGTATGCGTAGTAATTATATTCCGCGACGACGATCAATGGCAGACGCTGCACGGCGGCGAAGTTCAAGCCTTCGTGGAATGCGCCCGTACTCATGCCGCCGTCGCCGATGTAGGCGAGAGCAACCGTGTCCTTCTTCTGCAAGCGCGAGGCGATGAGGATGCCCGTCATCACAGGAATCATGTCGCCCAGATGAGAGATTGGACCAATGAAACCTTTAGACACGTTGCCGAAGTGAATATTCAAATCGCGCCCGCCCGACGGCCCCCAGGCCTTCGCCATGTACTGCGCGAAAATGTCACGTGGGCGAATGCCTTTGACGAGCACCGCGCCCAGATCGCGGATCAGTGGCGTGATGAAATCCTGCGGCGCGAGAGCGTAAGCCGTGCCGACAGCCGTTGCTTCCTGTCCGAGCGAGCGAAAGACGCCGCCGACAACTTTGGTCTGGCGATAGAGATTGACAAGACGCTCCTCGACGAGCCGCGTCAGTTTCAGATAACGATAAAGCTCCAGCATTTGCTCTGACGTGAGCGTCGTCTCCGACGTGCAGGACAGCTTGGCAGACGCTTCCGCCTGATCTTCGCTTTTTGAGGTTGGTTTACGCTGAGGCTCTTTTTTCATATAGAAGCTATCGCTATCAGCTATCAGCTATCAGCTATCAGCTAAAATGGATTGGCTGACGGCTGATGGCTGATGGCTGACAGCTTTACATGTGAATCGTCAAGCCATGAATGCCTTCGGCGGCTTCCATCACGGCTTCCGAGACGGTCGGATGCGCGTGCATCGTGCGTCCCAATTCTTCGGCGGTTGATTCGAGTTGCATAGCAACGCAGGCTTCCGCGATGAGTTCAGTCGCGTGCGGGCCGATGATGTGGACGCCGAGTAGTTCATCATACTTCGTCTCGCTGATGACCTTCACGAAGCCTTCCTCTTCGCCGAGGATGCGCGCTTTGCCGGAAGCGGAGAAGAGAAACTTCGCGGTCTTCACGTCGTAGCCAGCCTCGCGCGCTTTCGCTTCCGTCAAGCCGACGCTTGCTACTTCCGGGTCGCAGTAAGTGCAGGACGGAACGTGGCGCAGGTTGATTGGGCGCACATCCTTTTGTCCGGCAATCTGGCTGACCGCAAGGATGCCCTCTGCCGATGCGAGGTGTGCAAGCCAGGGAGTCGGAATCACATCGCCGATGGCAAAGACGTTCGGCTCACCCGTGCGGCAGAACTCGTCAACCTGAATCGCGCCGCGCTCGACCTTGATCTTCGTGCCTTCAAGTCCGAGTCCCTGAACGTAAGGCATCCGCCCGACAGCGACCAGCAGCATCGCAGCTTCGAGTGTGACAGCTTCGCCTTTCGATGTTTTGCCTGTCAGCTTGACGCCTGTGTCGGTCTTCTCCAATTTCTCAAGCTTGGTGTCGAGTTGCGACTTGATGCCGCGCTTGCGAAACGCACGTTCCAGTTCCTTTGAGACCTCTTCATCTTCGAGCGGCAGGAGTCGCGGCATCAACTCGACAATCGTCGTCTCGCAGCCGAAGCGTGAATAGACGGACGCGAACTCGACGCCGACTGCGCCCGCGCCCATCACGACCAGAGACTTCGGCACTTCCTTCAATTCGAGAATGTGATCCGAATTGACGACCCGTTCGCCGTCCGTCTCAAATCCCGGAATCGGTCGCACGACGGAGCCGGTGGCGATGATGATGTTGCGCGTGTTGATGGTCTGCTCCTTGCCGTCTTCGCCTGTGACGACGACCTTGCCGGGCAGCGCCAATTTCCCTGTGCCTTTGAACGTCGTGATCTTGTTCTTCTTCATCAGAAACTCTATGCCCTTAGAGTTCTTCGTCACGACCTTCTCTTTGCGCTTCTGCACGTCCGCGAAAGCGAGTCGCACCTCAGACATCTGCACACCGAATTCCGCGAGATGCTGCGCCTTCTCGTAGTAGTGCGCGGACATCAGAAGTTGTTTGGTCGGGATGCAGCCGCGCAAGGTGCATGTGCCGCCCAGCCGTTTATCTTTTTCGACGATGGCTACTTTCAAGCCCAACTGCGCGCCGCGAATCGCCGCCACATAACCGCCGGGGCCGCTGCCGATCACCGTCACATCAAATTGTTCAGTCGCCAATTTTCGATCCTCTTTTCGGTAGAAACTTGCGCGCTCGCACGCTTCTCGTGCACGGCGCTTCGAGAATAGACATTTAGTTTAGTGGGTTGATATTGCAAAAGGAATTATAATGCGTCAGACGTTTTTCATCCAGCGACGAGAGGAAAAGAGACAATGGAACATTCCCCGGGATTTTTGAAACTGGCCGAAGAGGCCAGAAAGCGCATCCACGAAATCTCCGTCGAGGCCGCGCTCGAACGGATCAACTCCGGCGAAGGCGCGCGTCTGATTGACGTGCGCGAAGACCACGAGTGGGAGGAAGCACACGCGGCGGGCGCGGAGCATTTGAGCAAAGGCATCATCGAGCGCGACATCGAGAAAATGATTCCAGACCAGGGCACGGAACTCATCCTCTACTGCGGCGGCGGCTATCGTTCAGCACTCGCAGCGGAAGTCTTACAGCGCATGGGCTATTACGATGTCTCTTCGGTGGCCGGTGGATGGAGAGCCTGGAAAGAAGCGGGCGCGCCGACAGAGTGAGCGAAGCCGCAGCGATGAGAGCAAAGATTAACCACAGAGGACACAAGAGAATGCAAAATTAAAAATTAAAAATGCAAAAGTGAAGAAAGGAAGCCTGCTCTTCGTCTTCCATTTTGCATTTTTAATTTTTAATTTTGCATTGTTCCATGTCCTCTGTGGTGAAAATTTCTTTCTCGACTACACGTGTTTGCAAAACAGTTATAGAAACCGGTCGTGTATTAGTTTGAAAATATAGGCCAATGTTTATCGGGCTAAGATTTTCAAAATATGACACTACCTAGAAACCGCAATGCTTGACAACCGCGCCGCGCAGCATCGAAGATAAGTGTCGTTACCTGAACGATCATGTCTCTTTCGTTGCTGCTCCCGGCAAAAATCTGATTCCGGCGTGTTCAAAGTCAGTGCATGAATCGAAACGTCTCGCTGATACTAAACGACATCTCTGTGGAGAAACTATGAAAGCTCGTCGCACCCCCAACGCGCGCTCGCTCAAACTCTTTTGCCTGCTTCTCTTTTGCGTTCTGGCGAGCGTGCTGTGCGTCTCGCGCTTCAAGGCTGATGCCGGGAGCACAGCGCCGACGCGCAGTCTCGCGTCGAGTGAAACTGTTCCGACGGAGAATCATCCGCCGGAGATGGCCGAAGTCAGATACAAGCGCGTCGGCGTCGGGCAGCGTATCTTCTTCGGTCTCTCTGTGATTGATGAAGAGGCGGACGATGTGCGCGTTGAGATGACGCAGAAACCAGCCAGCGCGAAATATAACGAGAAGACTTTGACGGTTGATTGGACGCCGCGCAAGTCAGATGGCCGCGTCGGACAGTTTGCGGTGCGCATCACGGAGTTTCCACGCGACGGTGGCAAGCCGCGCACCTCTCTCAAGAGTTTCAGTATCGCTATTGAGCCACAGCCGGTCGCGCTGCCGGAAGTTCCGCGCGAGTCGCTCGCGGTTGAGACGCTGATCTCGATTACAGACCCGGAGCGCCTCGCCACCTCAAACGCGCGCTGGCCTCTTCTCGCCATGTTTGATCGCATCGCCGCGATTGAAGCCAGCAAGCAGATTAAACCCGACAACGGTATTCAACCGGCCACCGGCGCGAGTCTTTTCCATGATGCTTTGCGCAATCTCGCCGCGCTGCATCACAACGACGAGATCAACCCGGACAGCCCGAAGTTTAATCAGCAATGGAACGCGCAGAACTGGCGGCTCATCATGGTGCGTCCGCGCGTCAACAAGCGTGTCTTCGAGTTGCGTCTCGTCTATCGCAACGTGGTCGCGCCCGAACCTGTGTACCTGATGCCGCGTCTGCGGATCACGCGATTGACAGACCCGCAGTTGGACGCGAACGACGCCGCGCGGCAGAAGAACAACAAGGCTTTCGCCACGCTCCTTTATAATGCTTTCTTCGACGGCGCTGATCTCAAGCCCTTCATCGCGCGCGACAAGAAGTCTTACGGCGACGCGCTCGCGGATTTCATCTCAGCGGTCGTCAACTACAGCGACAAGGACGACCCCACGATGCAGGCGAACTTCGCCGCGCTCCCGCACAACGCGCGACTCGGCGGCGATGATACGCTCGATGCGAAAGGTAATTACCTGCGCGGCGACGGCTGGGCGCTTGGCGTGATGAAGATCGTGCCCATCGAGAGAAGCGGCAGGAAGGTGCTGGCCTTCAGCAATCTGCCGATTGACGGCTTTGCGACGAGCATCAAGCCCGCTCCTGATGGCTCGGCTTACAAGCGTGCGATTGCGCCAGCGTTTGATCCGAAAAGCCCGCAGTTCATCGCCGGATACGACAAGCTGGTTGACACTGTGGGCAACTTCGTCTCGATCCCGGATGAGCATGATGCAATGGTCAAGCCCAGCATGATTGATTCGTCCCACTTCGCACGCGATTTCAAACAGAAACAGATGGTCGCCGAAACACCTTTGGAGGATGCGCGCCGCCGTCTCTTCGAAGAGCGCGGGATGACCTGCATCCAGTGTCACGTCCGCAATTTTGACGAAGGCGACTATCTCAACGCGGGCGTCAAGAATCCGAAGGCGGGAACTCCCGGCACGGGGCGCGACATCCCGCGTCTCTTCTTCGTCCTGACGCCCGACGAAGTGCGCAGCGAATTCTTCCGCCGCAATGAAGAGGAGCAACTGGGCAATCTCAAAGGCGTGCTGCGCGATTATCTCAACGTCAAAGTGAACACGGAATCGCCGCTCGCTGCCGAATGGCCGTTCAAAACAATCACTGGCCGAAGCTGAGAAAAGCAGTTTTCAGTTTTCAGTTTTCAGTTTTGAGTTAAGCCTTTTAAGATAGCAACTCGGAGACTGAAAACTGAAAACTGAAAACTGAAAACTAACGTTATGGCTGTTGCCACACCGCGAAATCCTGCGACACCGACGAGAAGCCTGCCCGTGATGGGAAAGAAGGCGAGCGAGGCTGACGTTGAGTGGTGGGTTGAGCCGATCAAGTGGATTGCGCTCGCAGTCTTCATCGCCATCCCCGTTTTCGCTCACACCGAAATGATGGAAACCGTCGCCGGGCGTATCGTCTGGACGGTCGTGGTGGCGGGCATTCCGCTTTTTATCGTGCTCGTCGGCTATCATCGCTGGCGGCGTCTGTGCCCGCTCGCTTTCTTCTCTCAAATCGCTGTGCGGCTGAAGCGTCCCGGAATTATGAAGGCTTCGCCCTGGCTCGAAGCGAACTATTACTACGTCTCTTTCGCAGTCTTCTTCTTCTCGCTCTGGATGCGCCTGATCGCCACCAACGGCGACGGCCACGCCATCTCCGCTTTCTTCGTGATGATTGCGCTCGCTGCCCTCATCTTCGGCGTCTTCTACACGGGCAAGACCTGGTGCAACTACATTTGTCCGCTCTCCTTCATCGAGAAGATTTACACGGAGCCACATGGACTGCGCGAGACCAAAAACTCGCAGTGCACGAAATGCACCGCCTGCAAAAAGTCCTGCCCCGACATCAACGAGGAGAACGGCTACTGGAAAGAGATTGGCTCGCGCCCCAAGCGTTTCGTCTATTTCGCGTTTCCCGGTCTCGTCTTCGGTTTCTACTTTTACTACTACCTGCAAGCCGGGACGTGGGACTACTATTTCGACGGCGCATGGACAAAGCAGGCGATGATCATCCACTGGGCTTTCCTGCCGGGACATGATTCGGTGACAGCAGGCTTCTTCTTCGCTCCGGCTCTGCCGCGCGCCGCCGCCGCGATTCTGACGCTCGCCGTTTGCGCGTTGGCGAGTTACATCCTATTCACACTGCTTGAGCGCCCCATCGGAAACTTTCTCAGGCGGCGCGACACGGAAATGGAAGCAGGGCGCGTGCGCCACGTGATGTTTGCGCTGGCGTCCATCACGGCTTTCGTCACCTTCTATTCGTTCGCAGGCGCGCCGACGCTCTTGAAAGCTCCCTGGGCCGTGCCGCACATTTTTCTCATCATCGTCGTGTTGACGGCGACGCTCTATTTTGCGCGTCGTCTGCGTCGCAGGCAGGCGACATTTGCCGAAGAGACTCTCGCGCGCAACGTCATCAAACGCTGGGAGTGGACTGACAAGCCGCCGCGCGATTTGCATGAGGCGTTTCTTATCCATAACATCCGCACGCGCGAGAGCAGTAAAGGTGCGGCGCAGGTGCTGGAGATTTACAAAGATGCCGTGCGCGAAGCTCTCGCCAACGGTTTCGTGACGCGCGCGGAAGTGCAGTTGCTCGAATCCTTGCGTAATCAGTTGCAGATTAAGCAGGCCGACCACGATAAGATTATGTCGGCGCTCGCCGAAGAAGAACGCGCCCTGTTGAGCGATCCGACGAAACAGATTTCCGCCGAGAAACGTCTCCAACTCGAAACTTACCGGCACGCGCTTGAAACCTATCTCGACCACGTGCTGGCCTCCGAAGGCTCTTTCGATGACAGCTTCATCGTGCAGTTGCGCTCCGAGTATCGCGTGACGAAAGAGGAGCATCTGGCTGTGCTGGATGACGTGATGGGCAGTGATCGCGGGATGGCCGCACGGATGGCAGAGCAGGCTGCGGCAATCGAGCGCGCCGCCAAGACCATTCAGGCGTTGGAACTTCAGCCGACGCCGACACACGAGTTTCTCAAAAGCCTGTTGGAACGCAGACGCGCCCGCGCCGTTGATAGTCTCGTGCGCGGACTGAGTTTCACGATGGACGACGAGATGAGTCAGGTTCTTCGTCAGGGACTTTTCAGCGAGAATGAAGCGGAGCGCGAGTCCGTCATCGAAAAGTTGAAAACCATCGTCGCGCCCGCGATTGCCGAACGACTCATCACCACCTATCGAGCGACCGCGATAGCGGAATCCTCCATGCCGACGCTGACGGACATGCTCCACGCGCGCACGACGAGCGTTGATCCTTACATTCGCGCCGTCGCCCTCTACGCACTGGGCGAGCGCGGCGCGGCGAATGAAGAGACCCTCAATCGCATGAGCGCCGACGAGCATGAGTTGGTGCGTGAGACGGCGTTGCATTTGAAAGAACATGATGAGCGCAACGCCGATGGTCATCAGCATCTCATCACCATCGAAAAGATGATCGCGTTGCGCTCCGCTCCGATCTTCTCGAAGATTGCGCCGCAGGGCTTAGCGGAACTCGCGCGTGCGAGTCTCGAAGACGAGTACGCGCCGGGCGAGACTCTCTGCGTCGAAGGAGAGCCGGGCAACGAAGTCTTCGTCTTGTTGAAAGGCGAGGTCAGGATTCTGAAGAAAGAGGGCGCGGGCGAAAAATTTATCGGCACGGAGAAGGCTGGCGGCTTCATCGGCGAGATGGCCGTGCTCGATCCAGCGCCGCGCTCCGCGACACTCGTCGCCGGAGACGAAGGCGCGCGTGCCCTGCGCCTCAACGGTGATGCCTTCCGCGACTCGTTCAACCGCGATCCAACCATCGCCGCCAGCGTGCTGCGCATACTCGCTCAACGCCTGCGCAGACAGTAATAAAGCAGGAGTCAGAATCCAGAAGCCAAGAGTCAGAAGAAAAGAAAATCAGAAAAAGCGGGTCGCCGCCTGATTATTCTGGCTTCCGACTCCTGGCTTCTGGATTCTGCTTTTCGTCAAATCTCGTGTCTGTTGGCGAGCGCCTTGTCCATCGTCACTTCGTCAACGTATTCGAGGTCAGAGCCGACGGGCATTCCCATGGCGATGCGTGTGACGCGCACGCCGAGCGGTTTTAAGAGGCGGCTGATGTAGTTGGCTGTCGCTTCACCTTCAGTGTTCGGATTGGTTGCTAAGATAACTTCGCTGACTTCCACGCCATCGTTATTCTCCGGCTTCAAACGCGGCAGCAGATTCGCCAGATGCAGATCGTCCGGCCCCATCCCGCGAATCGGCGAGAGGCTGCCGTGCAGCACGTGATAAAGCCCCTTGTAGCTGCGCGTCTTTTCCACCGCGACCAGATTGTAAGGCTCTTCAATCACACAGATCATTGAGCGGTCGCGCGATGGACTCGCACAGTAACGGCACGGGTCAACGTCCGTCAGATTGTTGCACACCGTGCAGAAGATGATGCGCCGCTTGACTTCGCGCAGCGCCTCGACGAAGCGCTCGACATCCGCCTCCGGCACGCGCAGGATATGAAACGCCAAACGCTGCGCAGTCTTGTGACCAATACCCGGCAGGCGTTTGAACTCGTCAATCAACTTGGTAACTGGTTCAGCGTAGTCAAGCATAAGTTCAAAGTTCAAGGTTCAAAGTTCAAGGTTCAAAGTCCAATTCTTAACTTTGAACTTTGAACCTTGAACCTTGAACTAAAGAAGACCGGGCGGGAGCATTCCGCCGAGCTTGCCTTTCATGGCCTCGTCAATCTTGCGGTTGGCTTCGTTGACGGCGGCGACGATCATGTCCTGGAGCATCTCAAGGTCATCTTCCTTGACGGCTTCAGGGTCAATTTTGATCTGTGTGACCTCGTGCGTGCCTTTCATTGCGACGGTGACGACGCCGCCGCCCGCCGAGGCTTCCACGACAAGCTCTTCCATCTCCTGTGCCATCTTCTCCTGCATCTGTTGCGCCTGCTTCATCATCTGTTGAATATTCATGCCGCCCGGAAATTTCATCTCGCTCAACCTCTCTTCCGCGTTGATTGATAAATTTGATTGCACGCTCTCAAACATCATCCTAGCTTCCATCAGGCACGAATGCAACAAAGCAGAAGCCGGAACTAAGAGCAGGAGTCAGAATCCAGAAGTCAGGAGTCAGAAGAAAAGAAAATCTGTTAAAGTGTTTGCAGCCCGATTCATTCTGGATTGCGGATTCCGGCTCCTGAATCCTGCTTTACACTATGACCCGCTACGTCATCAAGCGCGGCGACGTGCCCGACAAACTGGCGCGTTATCGTGCAGAGCTTAACGAAGAGCAGTTTCAGGTTGCGACGGCTAACGCTGGCGCGGCGCTCGTCGTCGCGGGCGCAGGCTCAGGCAAGACGCGCGCGATCACATACCGCGTCGCGTACTTAATCGAACACGGCGTTGCGCCTGCGCGCATCATGCTCGCCACCTTCACGAATCGCGCGGCAAGAGAGATGCTGCGGCGCGTCGAGATGCTGACGAGCGGCACAGATGTGCGCCGCGTCTGGGGCGGCACGTTTCATCGCATCGCCAATCTCATCCTGCGCCGCCACGCTTCATCAATCGGCTACGAATCCAGCTACACGATTCTCGATTCCGAAGACGCGCGCGATTTCCTCGCGGCCTGTGTTGATGAAGCTGGCATTGACACGAAGGCTCGTCGCTTTCCGAAAGCGGAAGTCCTGCAAGACATCATCAGTTTTGCCAACAACACGGATCGCCCGATTGAAGATGTGATGGCACGTCGTTATCCGCACTTCGAACCTCTGACGCTGGCAGTCAAGCGCGTTGACATGATCTACATGGAGCGCAAGCGCGAGCGCAACGTGATGGACTACGACGATCTCCTGCTCAACTGGAAGCGACTGTTGATGGAGAAGCCGGACATCGCCGCTCTTTACGCCGATCAGTTCCAGCACATTCTCGTTGACGAATATCAGGACACGAACAAATTGCAGGCGGAGATTGTTGACCTCCTCGCCGTCAAGCATCGCAACGTGATGGTCGTCGGCGACGACGCGCAGAGCATCTACGCCTGGCGCGGCGCAGAGTTCACGAACATCTATGAGTTCCCGAATCGTTACGCGGAAGCGCGCGTCTTTCGTCTCGAAGTCAACTATCGCTCAACGCCCGAAATCCTCGCCCTCGCCAACGTCTCAATCGCCTCGAACCGCAAACAGTTTCCTAAAACCCTGCGCGCCGCGCGCGACTCTCGAGGTTTGCCGCCTGTGCTCGTTCCCTGCCGCGATGCGGATCAGCAAGCCGCCTTCATCGCCTCGCGCATTCTCGAACTGCGCGACGAAGGCATCCCGCTCGAAGAGACAGCCGTGCTCTATCGCTCGCATTACCATTCGCTCGAACTGCAATTGGAACTGACGCGACGCGGCATCCCGTATCGCATCCGCAGCGGCGTGCGCTTCTTCGAGCAGGCGCACATTAAAGATGTCGTCTCGTACCTGCGCGTCATCACGAACCCACGCGACGAGCTGGCATGGAAACGCATCCTGCGTCTGATTCCGCAAGTCGGCAACGCCACCGCCAACAGAATCTGGGAGCGACTCGCTTACGCGCCCGACCCGCTCGCGCTCGTGCGTCGTGCAGACTTCAACGCCGCGCCGCGTCGCGGGACCGGCTGGACGGAGTTTCTATCCTTGCTCGAAAGTCTCGTGCAGGATGAGACTCGCAATAATCCCGCGCGGCAGATTGAGTTGATTCTCACACGCGGCTACGAGACGCACCTGGCGAACACTTACGAAAACGCGGAGGCGCGTCTCGAAGACCTGCGACAACTCGCGCTCTACAGCACGCGCTACACCTCGACCGAAGATTTTTTGTCTGAACTCGCCCTGCTCTCGACCGAACGCTACGGTTCACCGCAACCCGTGACCGGCGAAGATGTCGTGATGGGCGGCGATGAAGACGAACTCCTGACGCTCACCTCCGTTCATCAAGCGAAAGGTTTGGAGTGGCGCGCAGTCTTCATCATCTGGGCGGCGGACGGCAAGTTTCCCAGCCCACGCTCATTACGCGATGCCGAAGGCGAAGAAGAAGAACGCCGTCTCTGGTACGTCGCCTTGACGCGCGCTGGCGAGCAGCTTTACATCACCTATCCTTTGATGATTACCGACTACAATCGCCAGACCGTCGTGCAGAAACCCTCGCGCTTCGTGACGGAAGTGCCGCCGGAGCTTTACGACATCTGGACGCTTGAAGAAGAGCGCGTGCTCGAACCGGCTGACGAGGAATCACAGAAATACATCAACTGAAGTTTCGATCAAGACTCATGGAAACACAAAACAAAATCGTGTGCGGAGATTTGAGTGCTGAAGACCTCACACTCGCTGTTGAAACCAAACTTTATTACGATCTTCATCTTCCTGCTGCCGTTGCTCCGCATCCATTGCTCATCGCGCTGCACGGCTACGGCGCGAACAAGCGACAGATGATGCGCGAGGCGCGTTTGATTGCGCCGGAAGACTTCGCCATCGCCTCATTGCAGGGCTTTCATCAACATTTGAAAGAGCCGAAGGAAAAGGGCGGGCCTCTGCGCTACGGTTTCGGCTGGCTGACGAATTTTCACCCAGAAGATTCAATCGCCATTCATCATCGCGCGTTGATTGATTTGATTGCTGCGCTCGTCAGCAAAGGTCTTGCCGACCGCGAGCGCATCTTTCTCTTGGGCTTCTCGCAATCGTGCGCGCTCAACTATCGTTTCGCTTTCACGCATCCAGAAATTTTACGCGGCGTCGTCGGCATCTGCGGCGGACTGCCGGGCGATTGGGAAACAAGCGAGTTATACAAACAGACGGCTGCCGCCGTGCTTCATCTCGTGGGCGCGCGTGATGAGTTTTATCCGCCGTCGCGTGTGAGCGATTACGCTGCGCGTCTTGAGACACGCGCCCGCGATGTTGAAATGAGAAGCTACGACGCCGGACATGAGATCGTGCCCGCGATGCGCGAAGATGTGCGAGAATGGCTGCACGAGCGCGCAGCTAGATGAGTAATTAGGCAAGAGGTATATGTTTCCACTATTCATATTCTTCGTCTGGATATTGATTTCCTTTGCGCCGTTGTTAGAGAAAAAAGCAAAAAAGCAATCAGGCGGAGTTTCATTATTCAACGGTATAGTGATTATGCCTCTCCTCGCATGGTTTTTGGCTTGGGGACTGAACCAAATCAGAGACAATCTAGGATTCTATCTAGTAGGCGGGCTACATGTCGGCATTCTTGTCGCCTTGCTGATATCTGGACTCAAATGGCTTCTCCAAATTAAGAGAAACGCGCGTATAGACAGAAGCGGAAACGGTTGAGCCGAAGCATAACAACCTCGATTTGTTCTTGAATGAAATCGAAATCAGCATCATAATCTTCGGCATGAGCGAAGAGACCACACAAAATTTACCGAACAATGATTTGAGACGTATCCTCGCGCGTCTTGATTCAATAGACACACGGCTGGAAAAATTGGAGGCGCGCGCCTTTGACACCAAACCGATCTGGGAAAATGCCTTGAAGGAGATCGCTGAGACACGTGTGGAAATGCGCGATGGCTTCGAGAAAGTCCACGTTGAAATTGAGAAAGTCCGCTCTGAAATGGAGACGGGAACGCGCCGTGTGGAACGTAAGATTGACATCTTAAATCAGAACATCCTTGATGTCCGCGCCGACCAGAGAGAATTAGAAGAGCGCGTGAATAAGATTGATTCTCAGCCCGCTCAATGAAGTTTTCGAGCGTGAATGGTAATTTCCCCAAAACTGTTTAGCAAATCATCCAAGCCATCTCACCCTGTGAATATGCGCGGAGAGGATTAAACTCATGAAACATAGCTTCATGTTCGGAGCGATGCTGTTAATGATTGCTCTCGCGGGATGTCTCGATGTGCCTGCGTTCGCCTTCGATAAACAGGAGCAGAAACCGAACAGCCGTGATGCGAAAGCAATCGCGGCGGTGCGCGCCGTGTTAGACGCGCAGGTCGCGGCGTGGAATCGCGGCGACATCGAAGGTTTCATGGACGGCTACTGGCGATCAACAGAGACCGTCTTTGTTTCCGGCGACACGGTGACGCATGGCTGGACTGTCGTGCTTGACCGTTACAAGAAAGGCTATGACACGCGCGAGAAGATGGGCACGCTTGCGTTCTCCGATCTGGAGATTAAGGTCATCAGTAAGGATACAGCCGTCGCGCTCGGTCGCTGGCAACTGACGCGCGCAAAGGATACGCCGCACGGACGCTTCACGCTCATCTTCCGCCGCACTCAAGAGGGCTGGCGCATCATTCACGATCACACTTCGTCCGCGTCATAGAAGATCAGTTGTGTCTGAAAGAACGCTCGCCATCATCGGTTGCTCACAACTCGTCACGCTCGCCAGCTCCGTGAAGGGAGCGCGCACGGGCGCGGCGATGCGTGAGCTTTCCATCATCGAAGACGGCGCGATGCTGGTGCGCGATAGGCGTCTTGAACAGGTCGGGACGCGAGGCGAGATCGAACCGTTGATCGAAGCGAGCAGCGAAGTCGTTGATGCAGGCGGGCGCGTCGTGATGCCTGGATTTGTTGACGCACACGCGCATCCGGTTTTCGCCGGGACGCGCGTGGATGAGTACGAGCAACGTGCTGGCGGCGCAACTTATCAGGAAATCGCTGCGCGCGGCGGCGGCATTCGCTCGACCGTCAGGCGCACACGCGCGGCAACTCTCGAAGAGTTGGTTGAATCGTCGCGGCGTTATGCGGGTTGGTTTCTGCGAAATGGCACGACGACCGTCGAAGCGAAGTCAGGTTACGGTTTGACGGTCGAAGATGAGTTGAAAATCCTGCGCGCGATCAAGCGATTGAATGATGAGACGCCGCTCCGCTATGTTCCGACATTTCTTGGCGCGCATGACATCCCGGATGAATACCGCGAGCGACGCGAAGATTACGTTGTTCTCGTCATCGAAGAGATGCTGCCGCGCGTAGTTGAGGAAAATCTAGCGGAGTATGCGGACGTGTTCTGCGAGGAGCGCGTCTTCACCATCGCCGAATCGAAACGTATTTTGACGGCGGCACGCGCGCTTGGATTGGGACTGCGCGTGCACGCAGATCAATTAACGCTCTCCGGCGGCGCGCAACTCGCAGCCGAACTCAAAGCTGCGACCGCAGACCATCTTGAGCACACAGATGCTAACGGCATCGCTGCTTTGAAGTCTGCGAACGTGCAACCCGTGTTGCTGCCCTGCTCCGTCTATGCGCTCGGCTCTGCGCGTTATCCTGCGGCGCGCGAGATGATTGATGCCGGCCTCGCAGTCGCGCTCGCCACAGATTTCAATCCGGGATCATCGCCCACACCATCCATGCCGATGGCGCTCTCGCTCGCTTCCACCCAGATGAAAATGACGCCCGCCGAAGCTCTCACCGCCGCAACCGTCAACGCGGCATACAGTCTGGGCAGAGGCGATGAAACGGGGTCGCTCGAAGCTGGCAAGCGTGCGGATTTCGTGATTCACGATTGCGAAGACTATCGTGAAGTCGCCTACTTCTTCGGCGTCGAACACGCGCGCGAGGTTTACGTTGACGGGCGTCTGGTTTTTAACCGCGCGGTGTGTGAAGCTCCCACAAGATAGTGTTGAAAATAGTGATTGACTCACTACGGCTTGTCATTTATTATTGCCTCAACACTGGAAAGGAGGTGATCAAAAAGTATATGAGTAGTTATCACAGTGAGGTGACTGAGGCCTGATAAGTCTCGGTTGGTGCATCGCAGGAGTCCTTAAGACACCAGTCGAGGCGGCACCCCACAGCAATTATGTGAGCGGTCGGACGGCCAGTCCAATCAGTTCACCGGAAAGCCTGTCGCTCAGACAGGCTTTCTCTTTTTCTGTTGACAGTTGAAGGTAGCACAGAGCTGATCGAGATCGGCTACGAAGCGGGCTTCGGCGCTAGAAATTCGATGGGCTTCGGGATGATCGAATAAAGTTCAAGGTTCAAAGTGGAGCGCGGTCTTACCTTGCCCTGAAATCTTGAACTATTTAGTGCCGACCGAAATCGAGCGCGAAATGGTAAGGCCGCGCGGGACAGTTTGCCCATCGCGCGGCCTTACCGTTTTAGTTGATGCGCTTAATACGAACCAGCGCAGTTGAGCTATCGGCGAGTGCCGCCTTCGACGTTGCCGCCGCCGGTATTGCTCTCGTTAGAGAGGCGGCCTTCGGGGTCAAGGAAGGTGATGGTCTGGCCGATGTCGGTTAATGAGCGCAAGCCAGCCTCGATGACTTTGCGGTCGCCGACGACGAGGATCGCCATCCTGGATGGGTCTAGATAGCGAGTCGCCACGCGATTCACGTCGTCGAGTTTGACGGCGCGGATGTTTGCCAGATAGTTGTTGAAGTAATCATCGGGCAGGTTGTAGAGCACGAGGTCGCTCAGGCGATTACTGATCTGTTCGGGCGTCTCGAAGTTGCGCGGGAAGCCGCGGATGATCGCCTGCTTGGAGTATTCAAGCTCCGCTTCGGTAATGGGACGCTCGCCGCGAATGCCGCGCAACTCCTTCATAAACTCGAAGACTGATTCCTTCGTGACGGCTGTCTGCACGCCTGCGGTTGCGACGAATGGGCCAGCGCCGCGCCTGTATTCAAACGCGGTGCGTGCGCCGTAGGTGTAGCCTTTGTCCTCGCGCAGATTCAGGTTGACGCGCGAGGTGAATTGCCCGCCGAGCATGGTGTTCATCACAAGCAACGGGAAGTAGTCAGGCGTTGAGCGCGGAAGGCCGACCTGTCCGATCATCAAGACGCTCTGCGCCGCGCCGGGTTTATCAACGATGTAGAGCGTCTCTTTATCGCGCGCGGGTGGCGTCGCAATGTTGACGGTTGGAACTTCTCCGCGTTTCCAACCGGCGAAGGCGTGTTCGAGTTTCGGAATCAACGTCGTGGGCTGCACGTCTCCGGCGACGATGAGCGTCGCGTTGTTCGGGCGATAGTATGTTTCGTAGAAGTGCCTGACATCATCCTGCATCACGGCGCGTAGGCTCTGCTCGTCGCCGCCCGCCGAATGACCATAAGGGTGATTGTGGCCGTAGAGCAGAGAGGCATAGACGGAAGCGGCGATGGCGTTGGCGTTGTCTCTGCGTTGCAGGAGTCCGGCGAGGCGCTGCTTGCGCTGCATCTCAAACTCGCTCGCAGGGAAAGTCGGATTGGTGATGACATCCGAGTAGATGTCGAGCGCCTGATCCAGATGCTTGGTGAGCGTTAAAAGATTCAAGCCGCTGCTATCGAAGCCGGACTCCGCGCGAAGACGCGCGCCGATGGCGGCCAGTTGATTCGAGATGTCGAGCGATGAGCGCGTCTTCGTTCCCTCGTCAATCAGAGCGGACGTGAAATTCGCCAAGCCAGCGCGGTCTTGCGGATCGGCGGCGCTGCCCGTCTTGACGATCAGATTCATGTTGACGACGGGCACTTCGTGCTGCTCGACGATCAAAACTTCGAGACCGTTGGAGAGCTTGCGACGCTCGATCTTCGGCAACTTGAAAAGCGGATCGGGCTTCGGCTTGGGCTGAAGGTAAAGACCGCCGAGTTGCGATGTGTCTTTGGTTTGAACTTTAGCTTTGCCGCCGCTGCGTTGCGCGGCAGATGCTGGCGGAGTCGCGCCCGCAGGCGGCGTGGCGTCTGCTTCGGTTCTGGTTGGCGTGTCAACTCCGGCTGGCATTCCGGTTGAAGGTGGCGGAGTGACCGTGCCGGGCCGCGTGTTTGGAGTCGTCGCGGCAGCGCCGGTGGTCGTTCCTGTTTGCTGCGACGGGCTTGCCATCGCACCTGTCGGACTCGCCGGTGCAGCGTCGCCTGTGGTCTTGCCACGTTGTCGCGGCGTGACTGTCAACACGAGCCGCTTGTCAGTCAGATAACTGTTGGCAACGCGCATGACATCTGCGGGCGTCACGCTGCGATAGCGCGCGAGGTCTGTTTGAAAGTAGCCGGGCTGTTTGAGAAAGGTTGCGTACTGATTCAACTGATCGCTCTTGCCGCCGAAGCCGCCGACGGTTTGCAGCCCGTAGGTGAAAGAAGCCTCGCGCGCATTGTAGGCGCGTTCAATCTCTTCAGTGGTCGGAGGCTCTGTCTTGAGCTTTGCGACTTCAGCATCAACGGCCTGTTCGAGGTCTTCGAGTTTGACGCCGGGCTTGGCCGTGACGACGATCTGAAACTGTCCGGCGATCTCACGCGCGCCGTTGAAGGCTGAAACTTCCTGCGCGATCTGCTTGTCATAGACGAGCGACCTGTAGAGGCGCGAACCCTTGCCGCCAGCGAGGACGAAAGCGAGCGTATCGAGCGGCGCATCGTTGCTGCTGAATTGCGGTTCTGAATGCCAGACCATGTAGAGGCGTGGCAGGCTAACGCGATCTTCCATCTTGTAGCGTATCTCTTTATCGAGCACGGCGCGCGGCGGATTCGGTCTGGTCACTTCAGGGCCGCGCTTGAGCGGGCCGAAATATTTTTCAGCGAGGAAGCGCGCTTCTGACGGATTGATGTCGCCCGCGATGACCAGACTCGCGTTGTTCGGCGTGTAGTAACGGCGGAAGAAATCTGAAATGTCTTCGCGCGAGGCGGCGGTGATGTCGTCTAATGAACCGATGGTCAGCCAGTGATACGGATGATTCGTCGGATACATCAACTCCGCGATCTTCGCGCCGACGAGTCCGTAGGGGCGATTGTCGTAATTCTGTCGCTTCTCGTTCTTGACGACATCGCGCTGGTTGGAGAGTTTCGCTTCCGTCAGAGCGTCGAGCAGGTAGCCCATGCGATCTGATTCGAGCCAGAGCGCGAGTTCGAGAAAGTTTGAAGGGACGACTTCCCAATAGTTCGTGCGGTCTGTGTTGGTCGAGCCGTTGAGAGTTGCTCCGGCTTCCTGGAGCGGCACGAAGTAGTCGTCGTCGTGATGCAAAGAGCCTTGAAACATCATGTGCTCGAAGAGGTGCGCGAAGCCTGTGCGACCGGGCACTTCGTTTTTCGAGCCGACGTGATACCAGACGTTGACGGCGACAATCGGCGTCGAATGGTCTTCATGCAGGATGACGTTGAGGCCGTTGGGCAGAGTGAATTGCGTGAACTTGATTGACGGCAACACGGCGTTATCGTTGGGCGCGGCGGTCGTCTCCGGCGTCGTCGCAGCTTTCTTCTTTCTCTGCGCCAGCGCCGCCATCGGCATTGAAAGCGAGACGACAAGCAGGATAACGAACAGATGTTTGATTCTCATTTTGAAATCTCCTTTCCGGTAGAGCGAGAGATGAAGAAACATTGCGCGGCACAAAAGTGAACACACACGCGCTTGTCTCCTTCGGTTATTTGAATTATGACAGGGGAAGAATCCGTGAGCCATTCTAGCGCGGCGTCCGCCAGAGATGCAACGTTGCTCGTCTTGTCCGCCCCTTGTTAGAATTCATTATCTAATCACACGACACGGGAAAATTTATGGCGCACTACGAACATCTGCATGACTGGACGATGACGCCGCGCGAGGCTGTCGAGCTTCAGAAGAGTTTGCGCGAGCGGGTGCGCGTTGTGCCGCTCAAGAAGAAGATCAGGACGATTGCGGGCGCGGACATTTCGTTCAATAAATTCTCGCCGGTGGTGTATGCGGGATTGGTCGTCTTGAGTTTGCCGCATCTCGAAGTTGTGGAAGAGGTCGGCGTGGTGAGCGAGACGAAGTTTCCATATCTGTCGGGTTTGCTCTCTTTTCGTGAAGCGCCGTCGGTGTTGGAGGCGTGGGCGAAGTTGAAGACGGAGCCGGATGTTGTGATGTTTGACGGGCAGGGCATCGCGCATCCGCGCCGCGTCGGAATCGCCTCGCACGTCGGCCTCTGGCTCAATCGCCCGACGCTCGGCTGCGCGAAGTCTGTGCTGGTCGGGAAGTATGAAGAGCCTGACGCGGAGCGCGGCAGTTGGACAGAGTTGATTGATCCGAAGAATGGCGAGACGGTCGGCGCGGCGTTGAGAACGAAGACGAACGTCAATCCGATCTACGTTTCGCCCGGACACCTGATTGATCTGAAGAGTGCGATCAAACTGACGCTCGAATGCGACGGCGGCTATCGCCAGCCAGAACCGACGCGACGCGCGCATCACCTCGTCAATGCGCTCAGGCGCGGAGAAAGAGAAGTTTCGAGTTAAAAGTTTCGGGTTTCGAGTTCTAATCAACTCGAAACCCGAAACTCAAAACTCGAAACTAAAATTTACTGTGTGACCGTGAAGTCGCCCGATTGCGTGAGCGATTGACCGGAGACGCGGTCGCGGATGCGGACTTCGATTTTGTACTGCCCCACGCTGAGTTTGCCCGTGTCAATCATTCGAGCCAGCGTCAGGCGTTGACCGTTGTCGGCCAAGCCCTGCCAGTCTTCGCCCTGCTTGATGACTTCCTTGCCGTCTTTCGTGAGCACATACTGAACATCAACCGAGGGACGTAGCGTCGTCTGGTCAGTCTCGACGTTATAGACCTGCATGTAGAGACCGACGGGCTGGCCGCGATGAAAGTTGCCCGAAAGGTTCGGGATCACTTTGGTCTGGCCGATCATGAAGCTCCCGGTGTCCAGTGACGGATTAGTAATGGTTTCCAGCTTCGAGGCCAACACGAGTGTTGACGTGCTGAGTAGTTTCGGATCGTACTTCGGAACCGTGAAGCCAACTTTGCGAACACCGGTTGCGCCGGTCTTGATGTCGCGGACGACAACTTCAACCTTATAGACTCCGGGCGAGAGCAGCATGGCTTTCTGATAAGCAGACTTGCGCTCCTTCGCTTCGATTAACTCGGCTGGCGAGGCGGTCGTCTCCACAGAGTCTTCAAAAACGCCGAGTCGTCTGCCCGCGACGGAGATGATGCGACCGAAGATATTCATGCGCGCGCGCTGCAAGCCACCGCTATCTTCAAAGGAGAGGTCTTTATTCTCAGTCTGAATAGTGATGGCGGTGATGACGCGCTGCTCAGATTGGCGGAAGAAGTCAACGCGCACATCGAAGTTGAGCGGGTTCTCTTCAAATGTGCCGCCGCCCGTTACGGCAAGCCCCTTCTCTAAATCCGTAAACTTAACTTGCGGAGCCTGGCTGAGTTGAGACATCAACAGGAGACGCGAGAAGGGCGAATCCTGTTCGCGTTGATAGCCGAGTCCATTGTTGTTATTGCCAAGACCCGAAACTCGATCAGCCTTGTCCGCTAACCCGAGTTGCTCGGCCAGATTCAGGCCAGCGCCGGGAACATTGAGCAGTGCGTCCTTTTCGTCGGGCGAGCGCGCGATGTGATACTCGCCGCTGCCCGTCGGATCAACGAACTCGATCTCGATGCCTGAACCGATGCCCGGCAGGTAGCGATAGAACCATCTTTCAAATGGATAGGTCGAGGTCGAGCCGCCGCCTTCATAGGACTCGCGATTGTAAGAGCCGCCAGACGGGTGCGTCTCAAGCTCATCCGGCTTGCCGTACATGATGTAGATGCGCCCGCGATCCGTCTTCCAGCCGGGGATGCCGGAAGTGTAGTGCTCGTTGGCGTAAGCGATGCGCTCGTAATACTCCTCGCGGTACTCGTTCTCGTCCGTGTCCGGGTCTGGATCACGACGCCGCCAGAAAAGCTCTATGAACTGCTCGCGCTCCTCGTTCGTCTTGAGCTTCTTGTACGCCGCGCGTTCCTGCGGCGTGATGATGTAGGCCACATCCTTGTCAGTCCACTCTTTGTAAACTTTCGGGATTTCATCCTGTTGATTGGTCTGGCGATCTGACTTCTTCTGTGCGAAGACGGCTGGAACGGCCAATGCCAGAACGAAGAGAGCCAGCATCAAGGGGCGTAAAATTTTCTGGTAAGACATAAGCGGATAACTCCTGTTGAAAACCAAAAGAGGCGGCCAAAACTTTCCGACGAACGCGAAAGCAAGCGCGTTGTCTGAAAGCAGAGCGCATTCAACCAGATTTAGAGAACGAGTTCAGTAGCTCAACACTCAGGTTGCAAGATTCAGACGGAACGAGACCGTCTCTCGATAATAGAGGATTGTACGGTCTCGCCCAGAACAGAGTCAAGATGCGGAAAGAAAGGCCAAAAGTTGCCCGCTAAAGAATGCAAAATTAAAAATGAAAAATGCAAAATTGCGGCGATAGCCGCTCCGTAATTTTGCATTTTTCATTTTGCATTTTTAACTCTCTCTCTCCCGAACAGCCACGCGATGAAGATTGAGACGACGTAAAGCACGATCATCGGGGCGGCGAAGAGCAGCATGTTCGGAACATCGTTGGTCGGAGAAAGCACTGCCGCCGCGATCAGAATCACGATCAAAGAGCCACGCCAGTGGCGCACGAGAAAGCGCGCGGAGATGATTCCAATCCGCGACAGCACGTAAGTGATCGCGGGCATCTGGAAGACTATGCCCATCGCCAGCATGACGAGAATGATGAAGTCGAAATAGTCGTTAGCTTTGAGCAGGAGGCGGAAGTCCTGACCAAGCCCAAGTAGATATTTCGCTGCGGGCGGAAAGATCACAGTGTAAGCGAAGGCCGCGCCGATGACGAATGAGATGCTTGATAAAAGGACGAACGGCAGCACGTAGCCGCGTTCGTGCGGATAAAGGCCGGGCGAGATGAAGCCCCAGATTTGCCAGAGGATGAAGGGCACAGCCAGCGCGAGAGCTGTGTAGATGGAGACCTTGACATAGAGCGCGAAAGGCTCAAGCGCAGTCGTCACCACGAGCCGTCCTTCATTGCCCGGCCCTGTCTGCGGCTTGGCATTGAGGTCAACGGGCAGACGGACGCCTGCCGGGATAACTGTGTTGCCCACGTAAAGCGGTTCGGTTGTGTAGAGTCCGAGACGGCTTGGGTCTTGAGGTATCTTAGCGACTTTCGCCAGCACGGATGCGCCGGGCGGAATCACGCTCGCGCCCAACTTAGTCGTCTCGGTAAAAACATAGCGCCCTGGGCTATCAGTCTCTTTCAGAATGCTGAACGGCTGAATCGTCTCGTCGCCCTTGAGTCCACTAATATCCACTTGATGGCGCTGCGCTTCGGCAAGCGCGCGTTGAACGGGGATGGCGAGAAAGTTGTAGATGTGATCGGAGACGAACCAGCAGCCGAAGAAGGCGACGAAGACGAAGGCGACGCAACGAATGATGCGACGACGCAACTCGTCCAAGTGATCCAGAAAAGACATCTGCCCGCCGGGTTCTTCCTCGCGCGGTTTATCTTTGGCTTTGGAACGTCTGCCGAGAAGAGTTGCCATTCGGGATCAAAGGCTCAGAGCGCGTGTCTCGCTTACAGCCAGTCGCGCTTGCGCGTCGGCTGAGGTTCAGGCGCGTCCGTCCGCGTGACTGCGGGTGCGTTGCGTGCGACGGTCGCATCAGTGGTTGTTGACGACGGAAGCGAAGGAGCGGCGAAAGCCTCAGTTTGCGCGCCCTCGATGGCATCAAGCACGGCCTGAGTGCGATCTCGATTTTCGCCGAGGATGGAGCGGTCTGCGGGCAGCATGGCTTCACCGATAATCGCTTCTTTAATTGCGCTCTCGCGCGCGACCTCCTTCTCCCACGTCTGCTTGAAATCTTCGGAGGCGCGTCTGAAATCCGCGAGGCTCTTGCCGAGCGAGCGACTCAGTTGCGGGAGTTTGCGCGGGCCGAAGATGATGAGCGCGACGACCAGAATCAAGAGCAACTCGCTCGTTCCCAAGCCCTCAAAGATAAATAGAAACACTTTGCTTAAACCTGCTTCCCTCTCGAAACTCGATAGCGCGCCGTCGTCTTGTAGCTTTGACGCGACAAACGCCGGAGGAGTTCAATAAAAATTCTACGCGCCGCTTCAATGGTGGGTCAAGCGAGAGCAGAGATGAACGCTAAAGTAAAAGCAGTCTTTGCGCCTTCAGTTCCTCTTCGCGCCTTTGCGTGAACAGCTACGGTTCTCGCAAAGGCGCGAAGAAAGACTAAAGGCGCAAAGGGTTATCTTACTTTAGTGGCTTAAGTCTTGAAGCGGCCTTTTAGTTATCGTTCGGTTGGGGCTTTGACATCCGGGCGACGATCTTCGGGACGGCATTCGGCGGAATCAGGCGCTGCGCTCTGACGGTCAGGCGATTCATCCGACCCGGAATGACGAGGCCGCCGCCGACATCGAGCTTTTTCAACGTCTCCATCACGACTTCTTCATGTCCATGTTCCTTGCCCGGAACTTTCTGCCTCGGCTCCTGACTCTCTTCTTCTGGATCGGCACGCAGCCGACCCGGACACACCGTCACCATTTTCACGCCCGTCGAGCGCAACTCCTCTCTGAGCGCCATCGAGAAAGTTGTGAGAAATGCTTTGGTGGCGGAGTAGAGAGCGGCGTAAGGGATCGGCTGAAAGCCCGCTATCGAAGAGACATTGATGATGCCGCCTGCGTGCGCCTCAATCATCGGCGGCAGCAGGCTGAACGTCAGTTCGACCGCCGCCGCGTTATGCAGATAGATCATCTCTAGCTGACGCTCAAGCGAGAGTTTCCAAAACTCTCCACGCAGTCCGAATCCGGCATTGTTGACTAACAAGTCAATCGGTAGCTCACGTTCGCGTAATTGCTCGGCCAGGCGTTGCCCTGCCGTCGGAGAGGCCAGATCGAAGGCCAGAGGTTCAGCTAAGATTGCGTGAGAGGTTTTGACCTCGCTGGCGAGAGCTTCAAGTTTGTCCTTCGATCTCGCCACCAGTACGAGGTTCTGCTTCCGTGCTGCGAGCGCGCGGGCAAAATACTTGCCGAGACCCTGCGACGCGCCGGTGACGAGGGCATAGGTTGGCCGCGTCATTCTTAAAATCTCCGCGCGGCGACGTTGAGCGATTCGGATTGGTTATTTGATGCGGTCAAGCCTGAAGGCTTGCCTCGACTGGACAGACGCGCTTGCACGCTATCAGGAAAACGAGTCTTGAAGATCACATCCCAGAATCCACTGGTGATTCCATAGCCCCGCTCCATTCCTCGTGAACTGTGGTGATAGAGATGATAGCCTTTGATGTGTCGAAAGTAACGATTGCGGAAGTTGTAGTAGTGCAGGCAGTGATGTATCCACTCTTCGGCCAGATAGCTCTGAACGACCCCGGCCAGCAGCATGGGCGTCGTGTAAAGAGGAAAGATAAAGCTCAAGGGCGCGGCGACCACAAAGAGCGGCAGCAGGTCTTTCAACACACCATTGATATGCAAGCCATCAGTGGGTCGTTCGTGATGCTCCCAATGAAGAGGGTCGAGGCGGTTGTGAGCAAAGTTCTTGTACCACTTCTTGTACCAGACCTGCGAGGCCTTAAACCGACCATGAAGGATATAGCGATGAGTCACGTACTCGACGAGCGTCCAGACCGGAATTCCTGCCAAGAAGAAGACTACAGCCACGAAGGGATGCGCCGTGCGCCACGCCAGCACCAGCAGGATGATGGAATAAGCAGTATAGAAGGCGGTGACGGGATAGAGACGACGGCGGGAGATCGCTGCCTGTTGACGCTTGTAAGAGCGGAAAGAATTGTTAATCGGGCGACCGTCAGAACTCATAAATCTCTCTCTTGAAAATTCAAACTATCAGGATGATTACGCCGGATGCGTAGGTGACGCCGATCCTGCTCAAGGCCGTCCCGCAATGTCTCAGGGATTGTCAGACATCCGTTTCAGGCCGTGTGTCACGCGAATGAGATTAAGGCGCTTCAACACAGGAGGCCCTGACCTGATGCAGTAAAACTTAACGAACTGCCTGCACGATATTACTGTTGAAAGGTGAATGTCAATCCGACAAGCTGACACTCAAGGGTCTCTTCATTCCCGGACAAAAAAGAATGACCGCAGAGACACAAAGAGGGATGGGCAACAGGAAAAAAGGTGAAAGGGGGAAGGGGAAGAAAACGCTGGCTCTCCGTTTCACCTTTTCACCTTTTCGCCATTTGATCTTTCCCCTTTTATTTGCCCCAGCCCTCGCAGCGGGCGAGTTCCTTATTGGTCACTTCCCAGTGCGTGTGATCCTTGCACATGACGACATCTTCGATGATGCAAGCATCGCCGTCTTCGTCAACGACTTTAATGTCGTAATGACCGCAGGGGATACTATGGAGTGTGAATGATCCGCCGCCGTGCTTGATGACGTTGTCGCCGAGTTGATCGGGTCCCCAGGTGTCTTTATGTGTCGCCGAAAGGAAGAGTTGGTGAATGTCCCAGTCGGACTGATTCACGACCATGAACTCAGCTTTCTGCGGCTGCGCATGTGACGAGTGCGGCAGCACGAGCATCGTGAGCGCAATCAGGACTGCGGCCAGCAGCGCGATACGGGGAACGAGTTGTTTCTTCATTGCCGGATTTCCTTTCTCAATGGGGAGACGAATGTTTAGAGCGAACGGCGTGATATTACACCGTCCTCAATTTGAGAGCAATAGTAGGGATTAACTAATCGCCCACCTTAATTCACAACCCTGAGCCGTCGGCGATTCGTCTGTCAGCGGACTAACATCAAAGTCCGCGCGACTCTTCATCGCTCCCGTACTCAGGCGGATAATAGATCACTTCAACGGCGTGGCCGCCGATACCTTTAGTGTAGAAAGAGACTGAGCGGTCACGGTGCTCTTTGACGGGACGGCCTTCGCGCGCCGCCGCTTCATTCAATGCTTCGCGCGTCTCGACACGCAGGCCAAAGTGTGGCGGGTGCTTCGAGCCGGGCGCGAGCAATGCGATGCCGAAGCCGCGCGCATCACGCAGCATCGCCCAATCGTGATAGAGAGTCTCAAGCCGAAACCCGATGCGCTCATACTCCGCAACGTCACGCTGCAAATCCTGCGACTCAACCGCGATGTGATCCAACACACCCGTAAAGCGCGATTCACTCTGCTCCTGCATCACAGATTTCTCCATCGGATAAAGTCTAGCGAGTCTGTCGAGTCTAGCGAGTCTAGCGAGAGCGTGCCGTTCATTTAACTCGCAAGACTCGACAGACTCGCTAAACTCGCTAGACTCGCTAGACTCCTATTCATTTTTCCACTTCTCGCCATATCGTTCGCTGAACACGATGCGGTCAAGCTCGAAGCGTCCGGTATAAACTTTGTCGGGTTGCGCCGCGCGACCGATGGCGAGCAGCGCGCAGACTTCAGCCTCGTCTGGAAGCTCGAATTCACGTTTGACGCCAGCCGGATCGAAACCTTCCATCGGGGCCGTGTCGAAGCCGTATGCCTCCGCGACGAGCATCATCGTCGTCACCGCGATCATCGTGTGACGATTGAGCCAGGTCTGCGCCGGCATCCCGGAGAGAGCCTGTACCGCACCGTCTCTAGCCTGCTGCCAGGTGGCAACATCACCCGCGCCACGCTCCGCGCCTTCACGGAAAACTTCACCGGCACGCTCCTTCCATTCCTCTTTCATCCCGAAACAGATGAGCACGACCGGAGCTTCCGCGACCTTCGGTTGATTGTACGAGACTTTTTGCAAACGCTTGCGATTCTCCGCATCGCGCACGACGATGAAGCGCCAGGGTTGCAGGTTATAGCCTGAAGGCGCTTGCCCGCCGAAGTTTAAGATCGCGTTCAAGTATTCTTCGGGAACTTCTTCATCTGTGAAATGCACTGTCGCGCGACGCTCAAGCAAGACCTGTGTGATCGGCTTCAACGGCTCGCCGTCAGGCTGCGTCGTCGGAAAATTCGTCGGCTGGTCCTTCATTCATCTTCCCCCTTTGAATTGTGCTGGCTGAATGAGTGCGATTGTAGCAGATAACAGTGGTCAGTAGTCAGTGGTCAGTGGTCAGTGAAAGACAAAACCAAATCAGCTTTTAACCGTCCACCGACCACTGACTACTGACCACCGTCTTCACGTTTGCTCTAGGCGCATGAATCAAATATCATCACCTTGCCCGTAGTGTCAGCGCATTCCGTTTTAGAAAGAGAGTCTTAATGAAGTATCGAATTATCTTCTGGGCCGCGCTCGGCGGCATTCTTTTTGTCGTCTCCCCTACGACAGCGCAAACGCAGAGAGCAGGACAGAGACCACCGAGACCTGCGCCAGCGTCCACGCCTGCGCGACCCACTGCCACGCCACCGACGACAACTCAAGTCGCGCCCGGCACGCTGGCAATCATCAACGGACAGCCGATCACGCTGGCTGATCTTGATCCACAGGCACGCGAGGTCATCGAAGGCATTGATAAGAGGATGCCGGAGTTGCGCAAGGACGCGCTCGACGCGCGCATCAACACGCTGTTGCTCGCATCGGAAGCGCAGAAGCGCAAGGTAACGACAGATCAGTTGATGGACGCTGAAGTCAACAATAAGATCAAAGACCCGACGGATGCAGAGATTCAAGCGGTCTTTGACGCGAACCGCCAGCAGATCGGGAGCGCCGACCTCGCCACCGTTCGCCCGCAGATCGTCGGCTACCTCAGAAATCAAGCGGCGCAGAAACTCGCCGATGATTTAGTCACGCGCCTGCGCGCGTCGCACACAGTTGTGCCGGGCGCAGTGGATGTCAACGCGGCAAACCTGACACCTGCGACTGTGCTTGCCACCGTTGACGGACGCGCCATCACGGACGGTGATTTTGAAGAGCGGCTCAAGCCCTTCATCTATAAATTGCGCCACGGGATTTACGAATCCGAAATGCGCGCTCTTGATCTGATGATTAATCAGCAACTGCTTAACGCGGAAGCCAAGCGGCGCAACACGACGCCGGAAGCGGTTTACAAGGCTGAAGTGGAAAGCAAAACGCAGGAGCCGACGGATGCTGAGGTGACGAAGTTTTACGAAACCAACAAGGCGCGCATTCAGGGCGATCTCAACACGCTGCGGCCAGACATCATCAACCTGCTCAAGAACGAACAACTCAATCGTCTCGACGCCGCGTTCGCGCAACGCCTGCGCTCCGGCGCGAGAGTGCAAATCTTTCTCAACGAGCCACAGCCTCCCGTGCAGGTGATTAGCGCGGGCAACAGTCCGGCGCGTGGTGGCGAAGCGAGTGCGCCCGTGACCATCGTTGAATTCACAGACTTTCAATGCCCCGCCTGCAAGGAAATGAATCCAGCGGTCGAAGATGCTGTGAAGACTTACGGCAACCGTGTGCGATTAGTCGTGCGCGACTTTCCGCTTGCCATGCACCCGAATGCGCGCAAGGCCGCCGAAGCCGCGTTCGCCGCCAACGCGCAGGGCAAATTCTTCGAGTACATCGCCATTCTCTTCAAGAACCAATCGGCGCTCGACGACGCATCTTTGAAGAAGTACGCGAGTGATCTGGGACTCGACCGCGCACGCTTCGACGCCGCGCTCGATAGCGGGCAATACGCCGCACAGGTGAGCAAGGATGTTGAGGATGGAGAAGCCTACGGCGTGGATGCGACCCCGACCTTCTTCATCAACGGCGTCGTGCTGCGTAATGTGACTCCAGAGGGACTCCGCTCCGCCATTGACAGCGCGCTCGCCGCGAAGACCACGCAGACGCCGAAGAGCGCGTCAAAGTAAAATTGCGGAATGAAAGAGCAGCAGGCAGCAGGCAGAACGCAGAAGGCAGAAAGCAGAAGGCAGCAAAAGCGTAAGCTCTTTGTCTTGTCTGCCTACTGCCTTCTGCCTACTGCCTACTGCCTTGTTATGCTCCTGCTTCTCTCTGTCTCCTGCAACTCTCAATCGAACATTCAATCGGGAGATGTTCCCATCTACACCTACGAGGTCGTCAATAGTTGGCCGCACTTGACGAGCCACTTCACGCAGGGGCTGGTCTATCACGACGGGCACATTTACGAGAGTACGGGACAGTACGGCTCGTCCGTTTTGTGCCGTCTCGATCTCAAGACCGGCAAGGTAGAGCAGAAGGTGGATGTCGAGAAGGAATATTTCGCCGAAGGCATGACCATCCTGCGGGATAAGATTTATCAACTGACGTGGCAGGCGCACAAAGGCTTCGTCTATGACTTGAAAAACTTTCAGCGTCTCGGCGAGTTCAGTTACGAAGGCGAAGGCTGGGGACTCACCAACGACGGAGAGTCGCTCATCATGAGTGACGGCACACACAAGCTGCGCTTTATAGACCCTGCGACCTTTCGCGTGCTGCGCACCATCGAAGTTTACGACCACAATCAGCCGCTCATGGAATTGAACGAGCTTGAATACATCAAAGGCGAAATCTACTCCAACATCTGGCACTCGGACAGGATCGTGCGGATTGATCCCGCTTCCGGCAAAATCCTGGCCTGGATTGATCTGACGGGACTGCGCAGGCCGGAGGACGGCGGCAATCCAGACAACGTGCTCAATGGCATCGCCTACGACGAGAAAAAAGACAGGCTCTTTGTGACCGGCAAGCGTTGGTCCAGAATGTATGAGATTCGGCTGGTGAAAAGAAATTAAAAATTAAAAATGTAAAATGCAAAATGGAAGACGAAGGGTGAGCTTTTCAGCTTCCATTTTGCATTTTTAATTTTTAATTTTTAATTCTTAGTGGTTGCTGTTGTCGCCCTCCTCGTGCCCTTCACTGGGAGGGTTGCTCCCCATTTTTCCCATTGCGTCCGCCATCAACTTGTCCAACGCGATCTTCCATCCGCCGTTCTCTTTGACGAAAGGCATCTTCGCTGTTTGACCCTTGGCGCTCATATCAACGGTTGCCGTATCACCAGTGATCTGCTCATTGCTCAGTTGAGGCATCTCAGCTTGACTTGGGCCTGGAGAATCTTTCAGCGCCTCATCAAGCGTCTTGCCCTGCTTTTTAGCTTCTGCCTCCATCAGGGATAAAGTGTTTTGCGAGAGATATTGCTTGGCGGTCACAAAGTCTTTTTTAACTGCGGAATCGTAATAGGCATTGAAAACTTCAGTCGGAGACATGCTTGTCGCCGAGCTTGAAGATGTTTTGCCCGAACTGGAGGTGCTTGAAGTGCTTGACGAACTGCTGCTGCCGTTCGAGTTATTTGAGTTTTTGCTGCACGCCATTGCGAACACGAGGGCGGCCAGCGACAGTCCAAGCACGCTCATCGTAGCGAGCTTTCTTTTCATCGTGTTTCCAGAAAATTCTTTAGACATTTCGTAAATTCCTTAATTTTTAGAGTACCGGGTAATTGGAACACGTTAGGTTCTAAGCTAAATCGGGCAGTGAGTCAATAGCGCTGCGCTCACTGCGCGCGGCGTTGATTCCAGCCAGCATCAAACCGGGCGGGTCAATTCTCGGCGAGGTTGCTATGCTTTAGGCGTGCGGCTTGCCCATCTCCTCCATCATCTTATCAATCGCCAACTTCCATTGACCGTCCTCTTTAACCATTGGCATGGTCACCGTCATTCCTTGACCCTTGATGTCCACAGTCGCCGTATCGCCGTTGATCTTTTCGTTGCTGAATTCAGGCGTCGGCATCTGAGCATCTCGATCCGCGTTATCCTTGAACATCTGGTCAACGGTCTTGCCCTGAGCTTTAGCCGAGTCTTCCATCACCTGCAGCGTGCCTTTCGAGAGATACTTCTTCGCCGTCTCAATATCTTTTTTCTTCCCTGCATCGTAGTAGGCTTTCAGCGCGTCGGTCGGCGAGCCGCCGCCTTTGTTGCACGCACCCGTGAAGACGACTATCAGCGAGAGCGCCAGCGCGAAAGTAAATATAAAAAATTTGTGTGTTCTTCCCTTCGTGGAGAATTTAGTATTCATGCTATTCCTTTTCTTTACTTCGGAGAGCCGGAGATTGGTAGAGCGGGATAGGTTTAAGCCAGAAAAGGCACGCGAGTCAATAGCTGAGCGACGAGCGCGGGAAGCGGATTAGAGCGGCAGGCCGACGCGACGTTGCAGCGCGATGAAGCGCGGGTCTGTGCGCAGGGTGTCGAGACGCGGGTCAACTTTGAGCCAGACGAGAGCCTCCTCGCGCGCCGCATAAGATTTTTCCAGATACTCAAACGCCTCCAGCTTTTCGTCGAGCGCGGCGTGAATGATCGCAAAGTGATATGACGAGACGTGCCTGTGCTCGGAGAGTTCTTTCATCTCCGCCAGCACTTTGAGCGCTTCGTCGCGTCGTCCGGCCATGATGTAGGTGTGGCCGAGCGCGGCGAGAATCAGCGGCGAGTCATCCAACGTCGCCGCCTTCTGATACTCACCGATGGCCGCGTCGTAATCGCCTTTCTGTTCATAAGCCCAGCCCATGAAGAAGTGAGTCCAGATAAAGTTCGGGTCCATCTCCATCGCTTTCTCGAACTGCTCGATGGCGCGGTCGTATTGGCGTGCGAAGAGGAAGGAGAGACCTAAGTCCGTGTTGATTTCGAGCGAGAGTGGATCAAACTCGCTGGCCTGCTTGATCTCCGCGATGGCTTCGTTCAGACGCCCCAGCAACGCCAGATACCAGCCGTACCAGTGATGCGTTGAGGCGTAGCCGGGATTCAATTCGATGGCGCGCTTGTATTCCGTTTCCGCGCCCGCCCAGTCCCATTCGTAGAACGCTTTGACGAGTCCGAGCGAGGCGTGAGCTTCGGCGAGTGTATCGTCTAGCTGGAGCGCACGTTCTGCCGCGCCGCGCGCTTTCGGCATCGCTTCGTTGGGCGGAAGATGATTCGATGACAGCGCGTAGTAGGCATCTGCAAGTCCGGCATAAGCCAGAGCGTAGTCGGAGTCAATATCAATCGCCTGCTGGAAATGTTTGATGGCATTGTTGAGCGCTTCTTTCGTCATCTTGCTCAGACAGAAGCGCCCCTTGAGATAGAGACGATAGGCTTCCGTGTTATCCGTGTAACGCTTGACGAGCAATTTGCGCTCCTCGCCCGTCAATTTGATTCTGAGCTTTTCGGAAATCTCTTTGGAAATCTCTTCCTGAATTTCAAAGATGTCCGCCGACTGACGTTTATACTGCTCGCCCCAGAGTTGCGAGCCGTCCGCAGTGTCAACCAACTCAATCTTGATAATCAGGTTGTCGCCGAATTGCAGCACGCGCCCCGTCATCACCGCGCGCACATTCAAATCGCGTTTGACTTCTTCGATCTCAACTTCTCGGCCTTTGTAGCGAAAGACCGTCGCGCGCGCCATGACTTTCAGTTGCGGCAGTTGCGAGAGCGTGTTGATGATGCTTTCGGTGATGCCGTCTGACAGATATTCCATGTTGGGGTCGGCGCTGGCGTTGGCGAGCGGCAGCACGGCGAGTGAATCAATGGGCGCGCGTTTCGCGCCGCTCGAAGTTTGCAGAATCGTCGGCTGCGGCAGAGATGTGGGACGACGCGGGTTGCCAAGCTCGTCCGTGTGAAGATTGAAGAGATGAACCTCGACGCCGTGCTTAACTCTGGTGGTGCCCAGATCGTCAAGTTGCTCATCAAGGTCGCCGATCTCCTGGACGACTTCGGCCATCGTTTTCGAGAGCAGGATGTGTCCGGCATCACCGCAATCCATCACGCGCTGTGCGATGTTGATGCCGCTCCCGGCCACATCACTTTGGCGGTTCGCATCAATCGTCCTCAAGACCGGGCCGCTGTGAATGCCCATCCGCAAGAGCACGTCCGGGTTCTGAAGCAACTCGCGGCTGATTTGCAGCGCGCAGCGCACGGGAGCTTCCGGGTCAACGAAGAAGACTAAGGCCATGCCGTCGCCCGTTGACTTGCAGATGATCTGATTCTGCGCCTGCGCGCGACGAAACTCATCCGTCTTGCTGACAATTTCATTGAGCTTCTGTTGCAGGTAAGACTGCTGGTGAATGCGATGCTTCGAGAAGCCGACGATGTCCATGAACAGCACGTGAGCGATTTCGGGCGTCGCAGGTTGATTGGAATCGAGGCGCACGGTCGCCGCCGCCTGAGTATCATTCGTCTCACGCGGGCTTTCCGCCACGCGAACGGTTTGAGCCTCGCCGCGAGGCAGCGTCATCTCCGTCGCAGGTGAAGGCAACTCGACGGGCGCAGTCGTCTGCGTTCCGATGGTTGCGAATTCCAGCCCGCGCCTGAGGCCGCGCAAGTCCGCCAGCATCTCTGTGACGCTCTGGTAGCGCGCGTCTCTCTCTTTCGCCAGCGCCTTCGAGATGATGCGCTGCATTTCGGGCGAGGCTTCGGGCAAAAACAGCATGAGCGGTTGCGGCTCGCGGTCGAGGATTGAGACGATCACATCGCTCGGCGTCGGCCCACCGAAGGGCGCGCGCCCGGCGAGCATCTCATAGAGCACGACGCCGAAACTGAAAATGTCCGTGCGCGCATCAACCTTGAGGCCGCGCGCCTGCTCCGGCGACATGTAAATGACCGTGCCGATGACGATGCCAGGCCCTGTGTCTGCGAGTGTCAGAGCGTGCGGGCCTGTACTGCTGGCGTGCTGTTCTGTGAGCTTGGCTAAACCGAAATCCAGCACCTTCACGTAGCCGTCTCTGCGGAGCATGATGTTCTCCGGCTTGATGTCGCGGTGAATGATGCCCGCTTCGTGCGCGGCTGCGAGAGCCGAGGCGACCTGAATGCTCACGTCGAGGATTTCGTCAATCTTCATTCGCTCGCGCGCCATCTGGTCGCGCAAAGTCGTGCCGTCAATAAACTCGGTGGCGATGAAGTGTGTGCCTGCGGTTTCGCCGATCTCGTAGATGGTGAGAATGTTGGGATGATTCAAGGCGGATGTGGCGCGTGCTTCCTGTTGAAAGCGGCGCAGGCGGTCTGCATCCTGTGTGACACCAACGGGCAGGAGTTTGAGCGCGACGGGGCGGTCGAGTTGAGCATCATGCGCGAGATAAACTTCGCCCATGCCGCCCGCACCGATGGGGGAACGAATTTCGTAGCGACCAAAATGAGTGCCTGCCTGGATGGTCATCTGTTATCGCACTGCTTCGAGCCGGAGCGCGAGACGATTGCAGCTTTGATTTCATTATACCGACCCACACAGCAATTTGCACAAAGCCTTTTTCGGAGTTACGGCTTGAGGTTGATGAATGCTTTGTTACTCACGACATCTCGCACGTGGACGCTCAACCACGCCTGTTGAGCATTTGATAACTCATCGGGCAATTTGACGACAATCTGTGTCAGCCAATCCTGACCCGGCACTTTTCCCAAATACTCGACCGTGAGCGGATAGACTGTGCCCTGCGCGTCTTCAGCCTGCACGTGCACAGCCGAAGCGTCTTCAGTCGGCATCAACTCAAAATCGGCGACGAAGATGGAGATGCGCCTGCGCTGATCTGTGCTGAAGTTGGTTGTGGTCGCCACCGAAAAGGGATCGCGGAAGGATGTCACCGAATCGAGAGCGATGGCGTGTTGTGTGCCCGGTTCAGTCAGGAGCACTGGGGCGGGATCGAAGACGATGTTGAGGACGGGATGAATTTCGATGCCGTTCGGAGCGACGCCCGTCTGTCCGTGCAGGAAATCGAAGAAGCCGACGCCGGTGATTCTGACAGGCTCGCTGACGGTCTGAAAACTGGTCGTCGCGCTGAAGTGATTATCGAATTGATTGCGTGCCTGCATGATGAGTAAGGCGAGCGGGTCGCCGGTGCCGAGACAGAACGGCGCTGCCGCTTCCGTAATCATCGTGTTGCCGTCATGGTCTGTGATGACCATGTGATAATCCGAATCATCCTCTCGTTTGTATTTGGTCAGTGTCGCTGTTACCACCCAGGTCGTCGTCTCGTAAGGAGCGATGCGATTGTTAGCAGGAAGCGATGAGGGCGCTGTCCAACTACGCATCGTCGCAATGCTAATCGGAGTCTCCGCGAGATTGATCGCACCAGTGTCGGCATCCGTTCCGGTCTTAACAGACCAACGCTCCACGCCACAGCCGCCTGTCGGAGTCGGAGTTGGCGAAGGCGTTGGGGTCGGCGTCGGTGTGACGGAACAATCGGTCGCGGGCGAACTGCTGTTGCGCGGGATGGGTGAAGCAACAACGAAGTCCTGCGCGTTGTTGTCTGTGTCGGTGCAACCGCTCGCCACTCTGATGATGGCTGTCGTGTTGCTGGGCGCTGCCGTTGCCACGCCTTCTGCACAGGAGACGCCCGAACCGTAGCCGACCAGATCAACCACGCTCGCATCCGTGCATGAGGTGAGCGCCGTCGAGTTGCGAACGAGCGCGACTTTCCCGGCAGTGGCGCTCAGGGCGGTGCTGCCCGCCGCGTCCGGCGTCGGGAGACTGGTGGTGCCGCCTGAGCCTGCTGCTTCCTGTATCAGATAGTAGTGGCCGGGCGCGATTGTGCCGGAGAGCGTGGTCGTCTGCCACGTCGTTCCACCAGCCGAAGAGTATTGAACGCTCCAGCCCGTCACATCAACGGACGATGCGCTGCGATTGAAGAGTTCGATGAAGTCACTGCGATAAGTCGCGCCGGAGTTTCCGCCGCCGCCATAGACCTGGCTGATAACGATAGTGGTCGAGGCTGCCGGAACAACTCGTGTGAAACTCATCATCTCGCTCAGGATGATGAGGCCGACCAGCGCGCACATGACGAGCAGGCTCAGGCGCGCAGTTCTCTCCTGAGGTTTGGTCTGGGCTGAAGTTGACACAATAACTACGTCTAACGATGAGCGATGGTGCGTAGTTGCTGCTGACTTAGTGTCAGCAGCAACTACGCACACATCTGCCTCAATGTCTTAAAGCCAAGCCTTCCTGTGGGAGTATTTACAAACAGGGGGAATTACATTATAGCGCTATCACCGATTCATTCAACCGATGAACGTCACTATTATGATTTGTCGAGCAATTGGGAAGGATTGTGATAGACATGAATTATCGAGGCGCTCCATCAGGGCGACTTTGAGAGCCTTCGTCCGTTCTTCACGCGGCTACGGTTGCGGCGTTCCGCTTCGCACTGACGAAACCTCAATCTGGACTCCACGACATGGCTGAATATCACTGCGCAACACGAAGGCGCGCGTCGTGCCGGGAGCAGTGATCTTAATCTTCTGATAAGTCGGACACGGTTTGCCTATATGCCCTGCGCCGCCAGAATTGTAGTAGATTCCAAACCAAGCCGTCTGGCCCGGCTCAATCGTCACCAGTTGCGGCTTCTGCGCGTTGACGCCCGGCAGTTCTTCTTTATCAACGGCACGCCGAACGGTTCGCCCTTTACTACTCAAGACCTCGAAGCGCGGATAGCCTTTGAGCGTGCAGGGCGCTGATGACTTATTGGTAAAGGTGAAAGGTACTGAACGCACTCCGCCCATGGCGGCGTCAGTCTCACCTTCTTTCACCGAGAGGCTTTCACGAAGACATTGAGTCGTAGCGCGGCTCTTGTGATTTTGACCGGAGTTGTTGACATTCGCCTGGCCCAGCGCCAGCGATGATGCGGCAGCGATGAGCGTCAGCAGAAGTATAGTTCGTCGCATTCAGGGATTCTCTCCTTCGTGAAATAAAAGTTGTGCGATGCGGTGGAGGAGTCAACGCAGGATTACCAACGAATGCTCTATAACAGATTTTGCTTGAGGTGTCGAATAGATTTAATGACAGGATAGCAGCATAAACAAAAGTTTGTGGTGGCAGAGATTTCGCTGCCACCACAACTTACAACATCGGTAACGACATCGAAGCTGGTGAGCTTGACACACAAGCGATGGACGAGCAACGAAGCCGCACCAAATCACACGAAGAAGAGCCAGAGTTTCTAATCCGTAGCACTTTCGGCGCGCTCGCGGTTCAGCACGGTCATTCGTAAATGGATGCACCTGCCAGCCACTACCAATCAAGATGGGTTGGGCTTATTGGTATTGCCATTGGTGTTTTTATCATCCGTCGTTTCTTTGGTGAATTTAACTCCAAAAAAACTTCCGAAAGCTGTAACCCCAATACTGATCGTAGTGGATTTCAGAGGTACAGGATACGGTGCATGGGCCAGACGCGATTTGCCCACAGTACGGGAAACGATGCTGAATTGGATCGGCTTTTTTTCCTTGCGCGCCTGCTCGATGGTGTCTGTTAATTTTCTCTTGTCTTCGGGAGAGATGGTAGCGAATTCACGCCTTTGCTCTTCCGTCAGGTGAAAATATTTCTCAACGAACCCATCCAGATTACTGGCAGCTTCCGCGAAAACCTCCTGGCCTTTCTGCGTGTGCGGTGGGTTGGCCTTGACGAAACTATTCAAGTTTCTTTCGGTCAGCATCGGTTTACCGGCCTGCCGCGCTGCCGCGAGTGCCGCCCTCACATTCTTGTTGAACAAACTCAGACCGACGGCAGCCGTTGCGCCGACAGCGAGAAATTCTCTTCTTTTCATTTTACTCATAGTGTCCCTTCCACCTCCTCAAGTTGATTGAAATTCCCTGGGTAAGATTTGAAAAGTTCGGCTTGCGTAATTCGACGTTGGTTTGCTTATCTATCAGATACCGCAAACTGCCGGGTCGCGTCAACAGTTTTCCCGACGCCATCGCCAACAACGAGATGAAGATCAAGGTCGAGGAGATAGACGAAAGCAAACTAATGGAAGGCTTTCAGAAGATCGCCAATCGCATCACGATGGGCTTGGGCATCGCTGCTGGAGCGCGACTATGGTTCGTTTTCCACACGCTCTTCAAAGACGAGACATCAGAAGTAATTTGTTTGACTTGCCGCACTCGAAAAGCATAACCTCATCGCAGCAGTTCCAGCCCGTCCGAAGCAGTCCACACGATTGATAAAAGGCGCGATACCGAGCGAGAGCAATCTTGCGCAGCAACTGAAAATATTTCCCCCGGAGGTTCAATGATGAAACGAAGGCTTAAACCAATCTGCGCGCTCGCGTTGCTTGCAATGTTCTTCACTTCCGTCGCGCCGCAACAAGTCGTCAGCAATCACGCGCTCGTGGATTCGCCGCGCGCACAAAAAATCGCGCAGGCGGCTGAGAGTTTGCGCGCCCAACTCGTCGCGCAGCGCAGAGACTTTCATCAGCACCCGGAACTCTCCAACCGCGAAGAGAGAACCTCGCGCGTCGTCGCCGAACGTCTGCGCGCCATCGGTTTGGAAGACATCAAGACGGGCGTCGGACGTTACGGCGTGACCGCGCTGCTCAAAGGCACGAAGCCCGGCCCCGTCGTCGCCGTCCGCGCGGACATGGACGCGCTGCCGATTCAGGAAGTCAACGACGTGCCGTACAAATCGCTTAACCCCGGTGTCAAGCACGCCTGCGGCCACGACGCGCATACGACCATCGAGCTTGGCGTCGCGGAAATCCTGAGCAAGATGCGCGACGAGATTCACGGCACGATCAAATTTATCTTTCAGCCCGCAGAAGAAGGCGCGCCCGCAGGCGAAGAGGGCGGCGCGGCCTTGATGATTAAAGAGGGCGCGCTTGAGAATCCGCGCCCCGTTGCAATCTTCGGCCTCCACGTGATGCCCGTCGTCGAGGTCGGGCAGATTGCTTACAACTCCGGCCCGGCGATGGCTTCATCCGATCATTTCATCATCACCATTCACGGCAAGAAAGTTCACGGCGCTTATCCGCATGACGGCATTGATGCGGTCGTCGTCGCGGCAGAGTGCGTCACTGCGCTGCAAACCATTCGCAGCCGCCGCGTGGACACGACCGAGCCGCTCGTCATCACCGTCGGCATCATTCAGGGCGGCAACCGCTTCAACATCATCGCCGACGAAGTGAAACTCGAAGGCACAGTGAGAACCTTGAGTGAAGATGTCCGCAAACGCGCGCAGAGCTTGATGCGCGAGACGCTCGACGGCATCACGAAGGCTTACGGCGCGACCTTCGAGATGAAATACGAAGAGGGCGCGGCTGTCACCTACAACGAGCCTGCGCTGGTCGAAGAGACACTCCCGACGATTCGCGGCATCATCGGCGCCAAGAATCTGGTGTCGCCCAAGCCGCAGATGGGCGCGGAAGATTTCTCTTACTACCAAAAGGTCGTGCCCGGTTTCTACTACTTCCTCGGCGTCGGCAACCGCGCCAAAGGCATCACGGCGCAGGTGCACACGCCTGAGTTTGATCTGGATGAAGATAGTCTGGTGATCGGCGTGAAAGTAATGTCGAATGTTCTGCTCGATTATCTTGATCGTCATGCCGTAAGCAAGTGATAACTCATAAGCAGGAGCAACAGTAATGGAACAAGATAATATGCCAGAGGACGACAGAATAAGTGACCCGACTCCGATTGTCGGCGCGGCAACGGACGTGTCTCCGCTTGGGCGCGATGCGGTTAAGCCCGCGCACGAACTTACAGCAGCAGAGGACAGTGACCTCGTTGACTGGAATCGCGTGGCGGCAAGCAGCGGCTTCAAGGCGCTCGTGAAGGCGAAGCGGAAGTTCATCATTCCGGCAACGATTTTCTTCATCATCTATTTCTTTGCGCTGCCGGTGCTGGTCGGTTACGCGCCTGAGTTGATGAACAGGAAGGTGATCGGCTCAGTCAACATTGCTTACTTGTTCGCGCTGTCACAGTTCTTCATGGCGTGGATTGTTGCTCTCTTGTACGTGCGCGCGGCGAGTCGGCATGACCGGATGGCGCGCGAGATTGTTGACGAACTCGATGAGCCGCGAGGAGGCAAGTAGGCGCGTCATGTCAACTTCACTCTTGATGTTTCTCGGCTTCGTCGCCGTCACGCTGATTATCACTTACTGGGCAGCGCGCCGTTCGCAGGGCGCGACCGCTTACTTCGCAGCCAATCGTCAAATCACAGGCTGGCAGAACGGGCTTGCTGTCGCGGGCGATTACATGAGCGCCGCGTCGTTTCTCGGCATCGCAGGGCTGATTGCATTCAACGGCTACGACGGCTTTTTGTATTCGGTCGGCTTTCTCGTCGCGTATCTAACGGTGCTGCTGATTGTGGCAGAGCCACTGCGCAACGCTGGCAAGTACACGATGGCTGACGTGCTGGCGTATCGTCTCAGCCCGCGACCCGTGCGCTCGATGGCTAGTTTGAGCACGTTGACGGTCAGCACGTTTTATATGATCGCGCAGATGGTCGGAGCGGGCGCGCTCGTCAGTCTCTTGATTCCGGGCGTTGGCTTCAACACGGCTGTCGTCGGTGTTGGAATCTTGATGATTGTCTATGTCGTCTTCGGTGGGATGCTGGCGACGACGTGGGTGCAGATTATCAAAGCGATCCTGCTCATGGCAGGCACGCTCCTCTTGAGTATTCTCGTCCTCGCGCATTTCGGTTTCAGCTTCGGCAACTTCTTCGACGCTATCACACACGTCACCTATCACGACAAGAGCGGCGCGTTGATTCCGAAGAACTTTCTGCAACCGGGACATTATTACTTCGGGCCGAACAAGCCTTACGGCGTGATTGATCTCATCTCGCTCTGCATGGCTCTGGTCTTCGGCACGGCTGGGCTGCCGCACATCCTCGTTCGCTTCTACACCGTGCCGGACGCGAAGACCGCACGCAAGAGTGTGGTCTGGGCGATGTTTCTCATCGGCGCGTTCTACATCATGACGACCTTCTTAGGCTTCGGCGCGGCGACCATCGTGGGGCGTGATTTCATTGCCAATAACGGCGGCACCAACATGAGCGCGCCGCTCTTGGCGCAGGCTCTCGGCGGCAATATCTTCTTTGCCTTCATCTCGTCCATCGCGTTTGCGACTATCTTAGCGGTCGTCGCCGGACTGACCATCAGCGCTTCAACATCATTCGCACACGATTTCTGGACAAACGTGATTCACAGAGGCACTGAGCGCAAGCCGGGCGAAGAGGTGAAAGTAGCGCGCGTCACGGCCTGCGTTGTCGGCGTCATTAGTATTCTCATCGCCATCCTGCTCGGCCAATCCATCAACGTCGCGTTTCTCGTCGGCCTCGCCTTCGCTGTGGCTGCATCGGCCAACTTGCCCGTCATCATCTTTTCGCTCTTCTGGAAACGGTTCAATACGAAAGGCGCGGTCATTGGACTTGCGACCGGGTTAGCATCTTCCATCATCCTGATTCTACTGAGTCCGAGCATCATGACAGTTGACCTGCCGGGCGTGGCAGCACGTCACCTGATTCAACACGCACCCATCTTCCCGTTAGAGAATCCGGGCATCGTCAGCATCCCGCTCGGATTTCTCGGAGCCTTCGTCGGAACATTGCTGGGGCGAGAGCCGGAAGCCGAAGCACGTTTCGCGGAACTGACCGTGCGGGCCAATACAGGACTGGGCGCGGAAAAATAAGGCATAGTGATCTCCCAATTGGCTTGGCCTTTTTATCACTCAAAGATAGAATTTTCTGAGACGTAATGCCGGGACGAAATGATGACTTCAACGGACATCGTTATGGTCGCCACTCACGATCACCGTTTGGTCGCGCTGTCCGTCGTAGTCTCAATCCTCGCGGCAGACGCCGCCCTCGCCCTCGCCGAACGAATAAGGGAGGCTCGCGGTCGAACCTGGCTCGCCGGGCTGGTCGGCGGCGCAACGGTGGATGGAAAGTGAGAGGTGAGCGCTATGTCAACAGAGTTGAGAAAAACTGGAATCAGCGTTGTGGGCGACATGCCCTGGGGCACGCACTTCTGTCACTTCTACGAGACGAAACAGGATTTGCTCGATACTCTCGTTCCATATTTCAAGGCCGGTTTGGAAAGCAAGGAGTATTGCCTGTGGGTGGTCTCGGACTTTGAGCTGATTACAGTGGAAGAAGCCCAAGGAGCGTTGGCACAAGCTGTTCCCGATCTTGACCGACACCTCGCGGATGGAGACATTGAAATCCTCAACGGGCACGACTGGTATTTCGAAAAGAATGTGCTCAATTTAGAGAAAGTAATGAGCGCGTGGGACGCAAAAGTCCAACGAGCATTGGGGCGAGGGTACGACGGACTGCGAGCTTCGGCGGATACGTTCTGGCTGGCTGAGAAGGATTGGAAAGATTTTTTTGCCTACGAAAAGCAGATTAACGATTGGATTACCAGTCAGTCCATGACCGTGATATGCACCTATCCGCTGGCGAAGAGCGGAGCCGCTGAAGTCCTCGACGTTGTAGAGAGCCACCAATTTGCAACTGCCAGACGGCAAGGGGAGTGGAAGGTCATTGAAACCCCGGAACTAATACAAGCCAAAGCCGAAATAAAGAAACTAAATGAAGCGCTGGAACAACGAGTCATTGAGCGAACCAACGAACTTAGGGTGGCGAATGATGAGTTAAGGAAAGAGATCGCTGAACGCAAGCAGGCCGAGGCTTTGCTCTATGCCAAGGAGCAGGAGTTTCGTGCCATCGTCGAGAACGCGCCCGATCTTATTGCCAGATACGATAGGTCGTTTCAGCGAACTTACGTCAATCCCGCATTCGCCAAGGCATTGGAGCTGCCAACTGAAGCCTTGATCAACAAGCCCATATTTTCGAGCCTTTGGGATGCCGGGGCGGATGTCAAAGAGGACGAACTGGCGCAGATTCGCCAACGGTGCGAGGATGTCTTCGACACCGGAAAATCCTGTGAGTTTGAAGTCAACGTGCCCATGCCTACTGGGACGAGGTACTTCAGTGCTCGTTTCTTTCCTGAACTTGATCTTAACGGTTCGGTCATCAATGTGCTGGGGATTGCGCGAGACATCACAGAGCGCAAGCAGGCTGAAGATGCGTTGCGAAGAAGCGAAGATCACCTTCGCCTTGTCATTGACACAATTCCCGTTATGGCCTGGAGCCTTCGGACTGACGGCGTTGTTGATTTCCTCAACCAGCGTTGGATGGACTATAGCGGCGTTTCTTTGGAGCAGTATGTTGAAGAGCCAACGCGCCCAGTTCATCCCGCAGACATTCCAAGGGTTATGGAAAAATGGCTCGCGGACATGGTGGCCGGGGAACCGAACGAGGATGAAATGCGCTTGCGGCGGGCTGACGGGGAATATCGCTGGTTCCTGGTTCGCAATGCGCCGCTGCGCGACGAGCAGGGCAACGTCGTTAAGTGGTACGGAGCATCAATCGACATTCAGGATCGCAAGCAGGTGGAGGAGGCGCTGAGACAAGCCGAAGAGAAATATCACAGTATCTTTGAACATGCGATTGAAGGCATCTTCCAAACCACGCCCGACGGACACTACATCACAGCCAATCCTGCGCTGGCGCGCATGTTGGGCTATGACTCTCCAGAAGAGCTGCTCAAACATCGCACGGACATTGCGCGACAACAGTATGTTGAGACTGAGCGGCGCGCGGAGTTCAAGCGCCTGCTCGAAGAACAGGGTGTCGTGCGGAGGTTTGAGTATCAGGCTTATCGCAAGGACGGGCACAAAATTTGGTTGTCGGATAACGTGCGCGCTGTGCGCGACGAAAGCGGCGCAGTCCTCTACTACGAAGGCTCCACCGAGGACATCACCGAGCGCAAGCAGGTGGAGGAGCAACTCCGGCGAGCAGAGGAACAGGCGCGTCAGGTGCTCGACACGATAGCCCAGCAAATCTGGAGCGGGCCGACTGACGGCACGCTCGATTATTGCAACTACCAGTGGCGCGCCTACACGGGACTGAGGTTGGAAGAACTCGACGGTCATGGGTGGCAGCAAATGTTACATCCCGACGATCAGGAGCGGGTGTTGACAGCCTGGCGCGAGTCGGTGGCGACAGGGAAACCTTACGAACAGGAAGAACGTCACCGAAGATTCGACGGGGTGTACCGTTGGTTTCTGTGTCGCGGCCTCCCGCTCAGGAATGCAGAAGGGCGCATCGAAAGATGGTACGGGACGAACACCGACATCGAGGACCGCAAGCGGGCAGAAGAGAGGCTGAGAGCAACAACCGAGCAGTTGCGCGCTCTCTCCGCAAGGCTTCAATCAGCTAGAGAAGATGAAGCGACGCGCATCGCGCGTGAGATTCATGACGAACTGGGCGCGGCGCTCACGAGCTTGAGATGGGAGTTGGAGAGTCTTGATAAAACTCTTTCCGATTCGGAAAGCGGGTCGCAACTCCACGTCATGCGAGAGAGGATCAAAGACATGATGAGGCTGGTTGATACTACTGTCAGTACCATCAGAAGGATTACACAGGAGTTGCGGCCAAGCGTGCTGGACGATCTCGGATTAGCAGAAGCAATCGAATGGCAGGCGCAGCAGTTTCAAACTCGCACGGGAATCATCTGTCATTGCGATTGCTCTCTGGAGGATGTTGCTTTGAGTCAGGAACAATCAACAGCCGTCTTTCGTATCTTTCAAGAAACCCTGACCAATATCTTACGCCATGCGCAAGCGACGAGAGTTGACATTATGATGGAGGAAGAGGACGGCGAATTCGTTTTAACGATCAACGACAATGGGAGAGGAATTACGGAGGATCAGAAATCAGGTCAACACTCACTCGGTCTCCTGGGAATGCGCGAGCGCGCTCATCTCATCGGAGGGAAGATTGACATCACCGGAGTTGAAGGAAAGGGAACGGTGGTTACTTTACGAATCCTCATCTCCGGCTAAGTGGATTCCAGGAAGCGGCATTCTCAATGTGATACAATACGCTCATTACTCAGTTCTTGATAATTAAATCTGTCGGACAGACACTGACATAACCATCGGTAAATCTTGGACATCAGAATCAAAGTTGCCCTTATATTCATCGGCGGTCTTTTATCTGTATCCTGACCAAAGAAGCGACAATCTGTGTTAGTGAAATTTTGCGGTCGGCTTGTTTGGCGTTGACCGGCGACGCCACAACAAGCGCGATCCATCAGGCTGCGATCATCTGTGCAACCTTCTACTTCACACTCCCGAATTTCAAGAGGCTAAAGGATGGAGAGCAAAGTAATCTTGTTGGTGGAAGATAGCCAGAGAGATGTAGCTTTAATACTGCGCGCTCTCAAGAAAAGCAACATCGTCAACAAGGTCGTCGTCGCGCGCGATGGGGCCGAAGCGCTGGATTATCTCTTCGGCACTGGCAAGTATTCCGGGCGTAATGTGCGAGTGACGCCGCAATTCATTCTGCTCGATTTGAAATTGCCCGATATGGATGGCCTGCAAGTCTTACGAAAGATACGTGAAGACGAGCGCACCAGGCGGCTGCCGGTAGTCATCTTCACCTCATCGAGCGAAGAAGAAGACCTCATTAATAGCTACAACCTGGGAGCTAACAGCTATGTGCGCAAGCCGATTGAGCCTGAGCAGTTCTTGGAAGCGACCAGGCAATTGGGGCTATACTGGTTAGTAATGAATCAGGTCGCAAAAGTTCTCATCGTTGACGACCATGAAGTTGTCCGCGACGGCGTCAAGAAGATACTTGAGGAGCAGCCCGGCGAGATGACTTTCGGCGAGGCGAGCACCGGCCAGGAGGCGCTCAAACTTGTCCGCGAGCAGGATTGGGATGTGGCTGTTCTCGATCTCTCTTTAGGCGGCAGAAGCGGATTGGAAGTTTTGAAGGAGTTGAAGCAGATTCGCCCGAAGCTGCCCGTGCTGATTCTCAGTATGCATTCGGAGGAACAATACGCGCGGCGTGCTTTCAAAGCAGGCGCGTCTGGCTATCTCACCAAAGACAGCCCGCGAGCAGAGCTGGTCAAAGCGGTCAACAAAGTCATCGAAGGCGGAAGGTACATCAGCCCTGCGCTGGCCGAAAGGCTCGTCGTTGATCTGGAAAGGGGCACCGACCAACCACCACATGAGCGCCTTTCTGATCGGGAGTTTGAGGTGCTGTGCTTGATCGCATCAGGTAAGACGGTGGGCGAGATTGCTGTCATGCTCAACTTGAGCGACAGTACGATCAGCACTTACCGGGCGCGTATCTTAGAGAAGACGGGAATGAAAACCAGTGCTGAACTGACACACTACGCCATCCAGAACAAGCTGGTAGAATAAGGCGGAAGAGTAGCAACACGCCCCACAAAATAATTAAAGTTTCCCTCGCCGTGAATGAGCGTGCCCTCCTTGATTTTGAACTTTCGGAATTGGTCAACCTAACTCCCGCTCTTGCTGTCATCTCATAAAAGAAGATGGACGATGAAGGCTCCTCGCCAGACCTTTCATCGTCCATCTTCAAGCATTCAAACCGAAGTCTGACGCAGAGACTTTAGCCCTTCGTCGGTGGCTTCTTCGGCGAACGCTTGCGCTCGCTCGTGGGTGTCCCGCCCACTTGCTCATACTGACTACTGTCTGTGCCGTATTGCGCTTCAGAGGCCGAGAGCATTCGGGTGTTCTTCGCGCGCAAGTCTTTTTCGTCGGCTTCGATCTCGTTGAGCAACTCATCGAGATTGGAAAGCCGTTGGTTGTAGGTGTCTATCTTCGCGCTGAGATTGTTGATGTCCTGCTCGTAGTCTGAAACTTTCAGGTTGGGGCCGAAATCCGGCGCTGGCGTGATTGACTTGTGACCGGCCAGTCGTCTGCGCGCGGCTTCAAGAACTGCTGAACTGCGTTTGGTACGTGCCATGAGTTTTCACCTCCGGCGGTGGATCAATTCCAGCGGTGAGTGCTGGCGTATTGTGAAGCAAAGTAAAGCTCATCTGTGTGTGCTATGATTTGGGCGGAGTCAATTATGAATCTTGCCGAACGAATTACTACCGATCCAGATATTTGCCACGGCAAACCTTGTCTTCGTGGATTGCGCTATCCGGTAGAGATGATTCTTGAATTGCTGAGTTCAGGAATGACGACTGAAGAAATCCTCGCTGATTATGAAGACCTTGAGCGTGAGGATATTCTGGCGGCGCTCGCCTTTGCGGCGCGGTTGAGCCAGATCAAGCGCCTTGAATCTGTATCGGCATGAAGTTTCTTATTGATGCCCAGCTTCCACGTCGGCTGCTTTCCCGGCTGCGAGAGGCAGGGCATGAAGCAATTCACACCCTTGATTTGCCACTTGGCAATCGCACGCCTGATTCCATTATCAATGAGCTTTCAATCCGCGATGGATACGTTGTCGTCACCAAAGATGCTGATTTCGTCAACTCCTTTCATTTGCATCGCAGACCACACAAGCTCCTGTTGATCTCGACCGGGAACATCCGTAATTCGGATTTGGAGTCGCTACTCATGTCGAATCTGGAAAGTATTGCAGGTAACTTCGACCATTTCGCTTTCATCGAGATAAATCGGGCGGCAGTAATCTATCATGTCTAAAGGCGCACCCAGCAACCAACAGGGGCCTTCGGTCACGCTGAAGTCAGAAGAGATTAATTCCGAAATTAGAGCATCTTGAAATAGAGAACTTAATTTTGCTGGAGACCTCAGTGGCTGTCGAGTTTCGTCCTTATTTACTCCGAGCAAGTCTGCAATTGATACACGCCGCGACCATCCTTCTTACGATGAGCAAAACCGTAAGTTGTCCTATAAAACCAGCTATGGCCGAAGTGTCCTCCGTAGAACACTCAGGAATAATGCTTGCTAAGTTATCTCTCCGCTAACAGTATCTCTCCCCAAAATATGTGGCACGCTCCGGCTTTGTCGAAGCACGCAGGAACTTAAATTGTCTTGCGCCCGAAGGAGAACCACGCCGCCTGAGTTGTTTTCACCTGAGAGGAGACTGTTTATGTTTCGACGAATCATCATCGCCGCAATTTGCGTGCTCTTACTTATACCTGCTCTCATCGGCGCGTCCGTTGAAGAAGGTAAAAAACAGAAGTCGAAAAAGGACAAACCCATCCCGCACGGGCACGCAGTTCTGTGGCGCGAACCGAAGGACATCGGCAGCCGCAATCTGTATCTGGGGCCGGGCGGAGAGAAGATGATGCCTGACTTGAGCCACGTTACCCTGATTGAAAAAGAGAAAGGAGGCGGATACTCAACTAAGTATCGCGTGCGTGATGCCTCTGGCCGGGAGTGGGTGGTGAAAGCCGGTAAGGAGGCGCAGTCGGAGACCGCCGCGTCTCGCCTGATGTGGGGCATCGGCTACAATTCAGATGTTAATTATCTGGTTCCGAGCGTGCGCGTCGAAGGACTCGACAAGCCCTTGCAGAATGTTCGTTTCTCAGCGAGACCGAAGGATATTAAGAGAGTTGACGGCTTCAAATGGAAAGACAATCCGTTCGTCGGCAGTCGTGAATTACAGGGGCTGAAGGTGATGATGGCTTTGATGAACAACTGGGACATCAAGGATTCAAACAACAAGATTCTGGTCGTGAAAGATAAGAATGGTAAGAACGAGTTGCAGTACGAAGTTCACGACCTCGGCGCGAGCTTCGGCAAAGTCAGTCATCTTCCCAGATTCCTACAGTTCAAGCCAGACCGCAACGATCCCAAAGCATATTCGCAGTCGCATCTGGTGGATAAGGTTAAAGACGGCGATGTGCGCCTGCACTACTCTGTCAAAAGGAGCGACTTATTCAAACACATTTCAGCCGACGATGCGCGCTGGCTGGGAGGTCTTGTCTCGCGTCTGAGCCAACGACAGCTTGAGGATGCGTTTCGTTCAGCCAACTATACGACCGATCAGGTCAGGCTAATGACGGAAGCCGTCCGTAAGAGAGCCGCCGAATTGAATCAGCTTCCCACGAATTCGCAGTTGGCAAAGCGAACGGCCAGATCACATTAAAGTGGCCGGGAAATTAGCCGGTGGCTGCACCACCGGCTAATTTCCTGTCATCCCTCCGGGATGTCTTATCACCGGCAACTTGCCTTATATCTAGCCGTCAGACGCTCGTTTCAGGCTCTCGTCTCGTCTCCAAGCCTCCGCGTTGTTCAACACCTCAAGAATTTCTCAAGTCCCATTTTCTAAACTTCACGACAGTTCCGGCGAAGACGCGCAGGCCGCGACTCGCGGGCGAAGACCTCGCTCTTTTTACGGCAGTAAATCCAGAGAGCGTCCACATCAGCCCCCGATGATGAAAGGATAGGAATCGGAGGATGGTGATGCAGATGAAAGAGATGCGAGAGTGCGGCGTTTATGCGCTCCCGGACGGAAGACAAGTGATCGCCCTTAGTGGCGGCAGATACGGTTTCTTCAAGCTCTATGATCCGCTGGCCTGGAAATACGAGGGGCCGCCGATGTACGAAGCGGACGCGCGAGGAACCATCACTTCATCAGGCAGGCCGACGCCCTGGCGCGTCGAAGACTTGAAAGAGGTAGGACGGGCAGCGGAGAAAAGATGAAAAGCAGAATCCAGAATTCAGAATCCAGAATTCAGAATGCTAAGGCGGCAAACCACTTCAACAGATTCTGTCTTTCTTTTCTTCTGGCTCCTGACTCCTGGATTCTGGATTCTGCTTTTCAACCAGCGCCTCACAGGAATTGAGAAACATGCAAATCATCCTCGACAAAATCACGCCTCCCGGTGAGCAGCCTCGCATCTCGCGTGCACGTCTGCTCAATATGCTTCACGGCAGTCTGACCAATTGCACCTCGACCATCGTCAACGGACGCGCGGGCACGGGCAAGACAATGCTCGCCGCAGACTTCGCGCGGCGCTGCGGACGACGTGTCGCGTGGTACAAAGTTGATGCTTCGGATGGCGACCTACAGGTCTTCTTCAAATATTTAGTCGAGAGCATCCGGCAGTGGCGACCCGGCTTTGGTCAAGCGACGTTGATGCAACTCATCGCCGTCTCGACGCTCGAAGACATCCCTCTGCTGGCGGAGGCTTTCGTCTATGAACTGCTGGAACACAAGGGCGAGCCGCTGCTGATCGTCATTGACGACCTGCATCTGGTTTACGACGCCGAATGGGTCGTGCCGTTCTTCCGACGCCTGCTGCCGCTGCTCCCTGTTGAAGCGCATACGCTGATTACAGGGCGTAGTCTTCCGCCCGCACCGCTCTGGCGGATGCGCTCCAAACAGACGCTCTGTGTGATTGAAGAGCCGACGCTGCTGTTCACCCAACTTGAGACGACCAGACTCTTTAGCAGCTACGGAATTTCGGAAGCGCAGGCCATCGCCGCGCTCAAGCAGACGCACGGGCGCGCCTCGTCTCTTGATGCGACGGCCAAGTTATTAAACGAAGCCGCCAACGCGATTACCAAAGGACATCTTTCAACTCTCGGCCAGAAGCTACGGAAACATTCCGTGCGGCAGAGACGCGGCTACAGTTTTTAAGTGACACCGGATTGCAGCCCCCGATGCAACAGACTAAAACAGTAGGCAGCAGGCAGTTGGCAGAAGGCAGACAAGACACAGAGCTTTCGCTTTTGCTGCCTTCTGCTTTCTGCCTTCTGCCTACTGTTTTCACCGCGCGTTGTGATAATCTCAACCCGACATCCACGAGACATTCGAGGCAGAGGTTGATGGCACCACAGAGGCCGCGTCGTCCCAACACACCGGAGCCTAAGGAAGCGCCGCCGCCTGCGAGAGAATCGCAGACGACCTTTTTCCTGCGTACCAAGCTCTTGCCGCCGCGCCCCGCGCCCGCTCTGCTTTCGCGCCCGCGCTTAACCGAAAGACTCCTCGCCAATCTGACTCATCCGGTCACACTCGTCACCGCCAACGCCGGCTCAGGCAAGACCACGCTCGTCGCCGATTTCATTCGCACGCACGCACGCGAGTTCGTCTGGTATCAACTCGATCACACGGATGCAGACCCCTTCGTCTTTCTCGGCTACCTGACGCACGGCATCAAACAACTCGTGCCGGATTTCGGCGACGTGATGTTCTCTTACCTGCAACAATCCGCGCATGAGCTTGCGAACCAGCCCGAACGTGCCGTTGATGTGCTGCTCAACGAAGTTCTCGAAAGCGTGGAACAGCAACTCATCATCGTGCTTGACGACTATCATCATCTCGGCACGGAGACGACTGTCCATGCGGTCGTTGATCGCCTGCTCGCGTACCTGCCGGATGTCCTGCACGTCATCATCATCTCGCGCGACTTGCCGCCGTTATCTCTAGCGCGCCTGCGCTCGCAAGCCTCGCTCACCGTCATTGACCGCAACGAACTCCTCTTCACGGATGAAGAGACGCAGGAGCTTTTCCGCAAAGTCTTCGATCTGGAATTAACGCCCGCGCAGTTGAGCGAATATCGAGAGCGCACGCACGGCTGGATTACCGCGCTCCAACTCGTGCGTCAGGTCGCGCAGCGCCAGGCACTCGCCGACGGCGCGCGTGAAGGCGACGCGCCCGACCTCGTTGAAATCCTGCGTCAATCCGAACGCGACATCTTCGACTACTTCGCCGAAGAAGTTTTCGCCGACGAGACGGAAGACGTACAACGGCTGCTGCTCGGCATCTCTTTACTTGATCGCGTCGAGACGGGCATCTGTGTCAGCGTCTATCCAGACGCAAACTGTCGCACCGTCCTGCCCGCGCTCGTGCGCCGCAACGTCTTCATCACCGTTGCATCTGATGAGCGCGGCGAAGAGTATCGTCTGCATCCGCTCTTCAAAAGTTTTCTGCGCCGTCGTCTGCGCTCCGAACTCGGACGCACAGGTTTAGCTTCAGAACACACACGCTATGCAAACTATTTTCTTGAGCGCGAGATGTGGGAACAGGCCGTGCATCACTTGCTTGAAGCGGAAGATTTCGAGCGCGCGGCTGAGGTCATTGCCGAACACGGCGGCGAGTGGATCGCGTCGGGCGCACTCTCCGCGCTCGCATCCACAGCCGCAGCCCTTCCTAAAGCGGCGCTCGAAGCTCATCCACGCGCGCTCGCGCATCAAGCGGAAGTGGCGCGTCTGCGCGGCGAATACGATACTGCTCAAGCTCTCTTTCGGAGCGCCGCCGCACTGCTCCATGAGCACGGCGACAAGGAAGGCGAAGCCGAAGCCCTGCACTCGCTCGCCACCATCGCGCGTCGTCGCGGCGACTGCGAGACGGCCTTCACCTATCTTGACCGCACCATCGAACTAACGGATGAACGCTCCGCCGTGCGCGTCAAGTGCGGCAACACGCGCGGCCTGTGTCTGACGGCGACGGGCGAATGGACAGCCGCCGAGCGCGAGTTTCGTGAAGCCTTGCAACTCGCGGAAGAACGCAGCGACGAGCATCACGCGCGTCTCATCGCACACAATCTGGGATTGCCCGCCATGATTCGCGGCGACTTCGGCGAGGCTCTGCGCTGGCTGCGCCGCATGTTGCGCGACGGCAAAGGTCTGCCGCCAATGCCGCAGGAGGCGACCGCGCATCTCAACATGGCGCGCTGCTTTCTCTATCGCGGCGAAATCGAATCCTGCGAGAAGCATCTCGAAGGCGCGCTCTCGTGCTGCCAGCTTTTCAATCTCGTTGCCTCGCTCGCGGAAACCTTCGAGACTTACGGCAATCTACACCGCGAGCGCGGCGATGCCACACGCGCCGCAGAGTTTTATGAACGCGCCGCGCGCACCTACGACGAAGCCGGAATTGATCTCACACGCTGCGAGCTACTTGAAGAACAGGCGCTGCTTAATCTTCAACTCGGAAATCTGACGGCAGCACGCGCGCTGCTCGACCGTCTCGTCGAGGCGCGCGTGGCTGCGAACAATGAGATGGGCACGCACACAGCGCGGCTCTCGCGCGCTCGCGTTATGCTGGCGCAGGGCGAACATGAAGGCGCGCGTAGCGATTTACAGCCCGCGCTCGAATATTTCCGCGAGCACAGTCTTTACTATTACGAGGCGCAAGCGTCACTCGCGCTCGCCGCGTGCTGCCTCATCGCAGGCGAAGAGGGATTGATGCTTGAGCATCTGCGTCGCGTGTTGGATTTGGCTGCGCGTTACGACTACGAATACTGGTTGAAGCGACAAGTCGCCGACAACCCGCGCCTCTTCTCGCAAGCTGAAGTCGTGGAGCTTCTCCCGCCGGACGTGCGTGAGCAATTACAAACCAGCGCGGGCAGAGTTGAGCCGAGACCGACAGCGCCAGCGCGTGCTATCGAGATTACCGCGCCGCAGTCGGTCACGGATTTGACGATTAACATGCTCGGCCCCGTCGAGATTTTCCGCGACCCGGCGCGCTCCTTCGCGGCTGATGCCTGGACGACGAAGCGTGCACGCGACATCTTGTGCTTCATCGCCTCGCGTCGCCATCGCCGCGCCTCCAAAGACACCATCATTGACACCTTCTGGGGCGAAGCGGATTTTGAAGCCGTCGAGAAGAACTTTCATCCGACCGTCTCGCACATCCGCAAGGCGCTCAACAGCAATCAGCCGCTCAAGCAGAATTTTCTGCTCTACCGCGACGGCGATTACCAACTCAGCCCGAACTTTTCTTACAGCATTGACACGGAAGAGTTCGACCGTCTGGTCTCAGAAGGCGAGACGGCGCGGCGCGCGCGCGAGTTTGAGCGCTGCATCAATCTTTACGAAGCGGCGATCAGCATCTATCGCGGCGAATTCATGCAGGGCACTTACGACGATTGGGTCGAAGAGCAACGCACTTACTACCGCGAACAATATCTGCACTTGCTCGAAGCTCTCGCGGCGGTCGCGCAGAAGACCGAAGATTGGACGCGCTCGCTTCATCTGGCACAACAAATCCTGCGCGACGACCCGTTCCGCGAGGACGTTCACTGCATGATGATGCGTGCACTGGCCGGGCAGGGTAATCGCCACGCCGTCAAGGAGCAGTATGAGACTTTGCGTAAGCTCTTACAGAAGGAACTGGGCGTCGAGCCAGCCGCCGAGACGCAGAAAGTTTACAGGGAGTTGATAGCTTAGATGGGAGCGTGAGGCTGTTGCCTGTGGGAATTAGAAGATAATTGCAATACTTGTATGCAGGAATCGCAAACATTAAAAGCCGAAATTTACTTAGAATCCTTGGCTACGTGGAGAAATCCACGCGCACTTTTCCCTCCTCGCAAGGGGTCAAAGAGCAAACAAGGTCAAGTCAGTAGCCGAATTTACTTGTGAAGGGCCGCTTCCCGACGACATGACTGCACAAGCCTTTCTGAAAACACGTCAATTCATCGCTCTGGCACTCGTCTGTCTGCTGTGCGTCGGTTCAGTGAGCGCGGGCATCACGATCACGGGCGCGGACGGCATCACCGCGACCGGCGCAGACGGCATCAACTACATCGGCACATCGGGCATCACTGCGACCGGCGCGGACGGTTTTCTTTACTTCGCACCCAACGGTATTACAGCCACCGGCGCAGATGGAATTACCGCCACCGGGGCTGACGGTATCACTGCGACAGGCGCGGACGGTTACACCTACACAGGCGCAAACGGCATCACCGCCACAGGCGCTGACAGCGCCGCCAAAATCACACGCGCCGACGGCATCACGGCCACAGGCGCGGACGGCATTACAATCACAGGTGCGGACGGCACAAACTACAAAGCGGATTCAGTCACCATCCGCAAACCGAACGGCATCACCGCCACCGGCGCAGATGGCATCACTGCGACGGGCGCGGACGGCATCACAGCAACGGGCGCGGACACGCGACAGATAACTCACGCCGATGGAATCACTGCGACGGGAGCGGACGGCATCACGATCTCCGGCGCAGATGGCATCACAGCGACGGGCGCAGACGGCACGATTTTTCAGATCGCACCAAGCGGAATCACGATCTCCGGCGCGGATGGAATCACGGCAACAGGCGCAGACGGAATTACGATTTCCGGCGCAGCCGGTTTCATCGAAACATCTGCTAACAGCGTTCTCTCGACCGCAGACGCTCCGGGCAGTGGCATTCGCAGCGTTGACCCGGAACTTGCCGTCAAGCTCAACAGCCTGACGGACGACAGCAACATTGACGCCATCATCGTCTATCATCAGCAGCCAACCGGCACAGACATTACAGACCTTCAAAAGATAGGCATCTTGGGCGGCACAACTTATCGCGCGCTGCCGATGATCGCCGTCACAGCCAAAAGGCAACAACTCATCAGCATCTCGCACCTTTCATCCGTTCGCTCCATCTATGGCAACCGTACTTTGCAACCGGCAACCGATCCGTATCTTTCGATGATCGGCACTGATCGCGTGCGTCGTGATGCAGACCTGACGAGAAAGAATCTGGGGCTGCCTGTCTCTGGACGCAACGTGACGGTCGCCGTGCTCGATACGGGTGTTGATGGAACGCACTCTGATCTATCAGGCCGCGTCGTGCAAAACGTCAAGCTCGCCGACACGCAGAGCGTGAGCGCGGGCTTTACGCACCCTGTTGACGTTGAGAACCTGCCGGACACGGATCAAGCCGACGGGCACGGAACATTCGTCGCTGGATTGATTGCCGGAAACGGCGTGCGTTCAGGCGGCAAGTATAGCGGCGTCGCTCCGGGAGCGAACGTGGTGGGTTTGAGCGCGGGCGATTTGAATCTCTCGTTCGTGCTGTCTGGTTTCGATTATCTCTTGAGTAATGGCGCTGGCCTCAACGCGCGCGTCGTCAATTGCAGCTTCTCCGCCAACACCGTCTTCGACATCAACGACCCTGTGAACGTCGCCACGAAGATACTGACGGATAAAGGCATCAACGTCGTCTTCTCAGCAGGCAACACCGGGCCTGGACAGCACACTTTGAATCCATACGCAGTTGCGCCCTGGGTCATCAGCGTCGGCGCGACAGATCAGAACGGACAGCTTGCCGACTTCTCCTCGCGCGGCGACATGGGAAGCAATCTCTTTCATCCAACCATCGTCGCGCCGGGCGTGAATGTTGCCAGCCTGCGCGCAACCGGAGTCAGCGTGACGGCAACTTCCGGTCTCGCTGCGGCAGACACGAGTCGTCTCAGCGCCAGCGAACTGCCTTACTACACGACCGGCAGTGGAACGAGTTTCTCCGCGCCGCAGGTCACCGGAGCTATCGCGCTGATGCTCGAAGCCAATCCGAATTTGACGCCGCAGCAAGTCCGCGACATCCTGCAACGCACGGCGACACCTTTACCAAATTATTTCGAGCATGAAGTCGGTGCCGGGATGCTCAACGTGGACGCGGCTGTGCTTGAAGCAGCCTTCTCGGATCGGCACATGGGCACCTGGCGCGCGACGCTCAATCGCGGGCAGGTGAGTTTCGTCAACGACCAGCCGCAGCAGTTCAGTGGCTCGGTCTCGCCCATGAGCAGCTACGATACAAACGTCAACGTCCCTGCGAATGCCGTGCTTGCTTCCGTGCAAACTTCATGGGGGCCTCTGTCGAGCCTGAGCAATCTGGCGCTGACATTGACGGACGCGAACGGCTCGCTGTTGGGCACGTCGAACTCGCCGAATCGTCCCGGACTGACAGGCAAACGCGAGGGCTACACACTGAGAGCGCCCGCCGCCGGAAGCGTCCACGTTAATCTGAAACAGACGCTCGCAGCCGTCAGCACGTCGCAGTCAGTTTACGGATTGCTGCAAGCGACGCGCGTTCAGTATGCGCTGCTCAATGATCTCGATGGCCTGAGCGTCGCCGCACGCGCAGACGTTTATCAAGCTCTGCGGATGTTTGCGATGTCGTCTTACGGTAATCGCTTCCGTCCGGGCTTCGGAGTTTCACGCGCTGATCTGGCCGCCACTCTTGTGAAGGGCGCGCGCGTGCCGCAATACTTGCCGGGACAATCTCATTACACAGACGTGCGCGATGCCTCCACGATGCTCTTCGTCGAGAGCGCGCAGTCTTCGCCCAACGGCGCACTGTTCACGGACGCCACACCGGGCAGTCAGTTTCGTCCAGACGATTACGCCACACGCCTTGCGGCAGCCGTCGCACTCGTGCGCGCCGCAGGTCTGCAAGCGGAAGCAAACGCCGCCCAGTCGCAGCCTTTGAATCTGAACGATGCGAGTGACGTTCCGTCCGCCTTGCGTGGCTATGTCGCGGTCGCACTCGCGCACGGACTGCTCGCGGCAGATGGCGGAAACTTCCGCGCGCAAAGCGCACTGACACGCGCTGAACTTGCTCACGCGCTGGTGATAATCTCGAAGTAAATTCAAAATTAAAGATGCAAAAATGCAAAAGTGAAGCGGAAGCCGGAAGTGATTAAATGGCCTCCACCTTCCTTTTGCATTTTTAATTTTTAATTTTGAATTTACTTCGCGCTTTAGACGAGACGCTGGATTTCGTGTATGATTCCTGAGCTTTCCCAAACCTTTGTACTTGGTTTAGTCTGGCTCAAGCTCAGTCTAAACTTTTAGGAGAAATAAATGCTGAAGAAAATTTTTGTTCCCCTGATGCTCTCCGTATCCTGCGCACTGCTGTTGACGGCTTGCGGAGGCTCAGATTCCAACAACGCTGCCACCACGAACACGACCACCAGTAAAACGACCACGACCACGAGCACTCCGACGACTACCACGACCACGACCACGAGTAGCCCGGCGACTACGACCAGCAGTCCGGCCACGACCACGACCACGACCGCCAGCAGCGGGGATAAGGTCGGCGTTCCTGAGTGCGACGAGTACCTGACAAAGATGGAAGCCTGTCTGTCGAAACTCCCAGCCGTCGCCAAGGATCAGTACGAGAAGTCGTTCGAGCAGACGAGGACAGCATGGCGAAATGCCGCTTCAACTCCTCAAGGTAAAGCAGGTCTGGCGCAAGGATGCAAGGCGATGACTGACCAGATGAAGACATCTATGAAGTCTTACAACTGCGACTTCTAATCTCGCGCGGCGAAGAGAAACTTCCTGTTATTAGAAGTGTCGGCTGCCCCCGAAATCGCGCAGGCACGAAGCGATGGCTTCAGTGCTTGCGCGATTCTTTTATGCTCTCAAGAAAACAGGCACGGCAGAAACTCATTGATGATATTTTGACAGCAAATTTTCCCGGCCCCATTTCAAGACGCGACTCATCCAGATCAATTCATCTAAAAAAGCCGCCACTCTTTTTGTATAAGCGCTGTCGAGCAGGGTTCCGTTCTGGTCGAACAAGTTTTGCACGAATGGAAAATTCAAGTCTGTGAAGGTGGCGACTAAGCCAAGCTCTCTGACCATCGGCACCATCGCTTCGATGACTCTCGTGCCGCCCCAGGGGCCAGCCGACACGCCGACAAAAGCCACGCTCTTGTGAATGTACTCTTTCAGTAAGAGGTCGAGCACGCTCTTTAATGTTCCGGGATAGCTGTGATTATATTCCGGCGAGATGACGACTAAACCATCCGCTTTGATGATTGAATCTCTCCACTCTGGAAAGCGATCCTTGATTCCGCTCCCATAATCATCGCCCGGCAGGGCAAAATCTTTCACGTCAAACAGTCTGGTCTGAATTTCCGGCCTCTGGCTCATCTCGCCCACCAGCCAGTTGGCGACGTGCACGCTTTTTCGCTCCCTGCGATTTGTTCCCAGCAAAACAGGCAACCACAGTTCGTCCATCTCTCTCTCCTTTCACGCCGGTTAGCTCCGGCATCTGCGGTTTTTATTATGCGGCGCGACTATGCTATCGTGCCGGAAGTCCGAAGACTTTATTACTCAGCGAGGTATTGAAATGAAAAAGAGTTTACGAATTGCGCTCACCCTCATCGCCCTGCAAGTGGCGTTTAGCTGCGTGCATCTCGTCCAGTCCCAGGGTCGGCCTCCCATCGCGGGCGGTTATAAAGAAGTGGCTCCCGATGATGCCGGAGTCGTCGCGGCAGCCGACTTTGCTGTCGCGGATCACGCGCAGAAAAAAGACCTTACCATAAAACTCATCGGCATCCAGCACGCCCAGCAACAGGTCGTGGCGGGAATAAATTACAAACTGTGTTTGAAGGTAGAGGTCTCGGAGAAGGATTCCGAAGCTACCGTGAAGGACGTGCAAGTGGTCGTCTATCGAAATCTCCAAAACGTGCACTCGCTCACGAGTTGGGAGGACGTGGAGTGTAGCGAAAGCGACTGACCGCGCCGACTGCTTCTACCAGCGATGATACGCGGGATGGCCGGGCTTGACCGCGACGAATGTGCCGCGACAAGTCGCGCAGACCTTCTCATGCGCGATGAGTTCAGCGGTGATGATGGCACGGTCTTCAGTTGATTCGATGACGCGCGCGGCGAGTTTGACGGGCGCGTCCGTCGGCGTCGGACGCTTGAGCTTGATTGCATAATCAGCCGTCACGGTGCAGGGCGGACGATCCTGATTGTTGCGCTGCATCAGATGCCAGGCGGCAGCCCAGTTGCAATGACAATCCATCAGCGTTCCAATGATGCCGCCATTGAGCATTCCCGGATATGCTTCGTGATAAGTTTCCGGCTGCCACTCGCAGATGACTTCATCGCCGACTGCGAAACTACGAATCCGCAAACCCTTATCGTTCATTGGGCCGCAACCGAAACACTCCCCACGCGGCGCGTACTGTTCCTGAAGACTCTGTTCGCTCATCACTGAAAAGCAGACTCTCTCCGAGTCAGTTGATTCTCAACTCAACCGGCTGCGGCAAACCTTCAATCGTCAACACCAATCCGCGAGGACTGGCGACCTCTTCTTTCTTCGGCGTCTGGAAAAAGATGAGACCGCGCCGTTCGCCGCCCGCATTCAGTGGCGCTTTGAGATCGAAAGCGTGCGTCCCTAATTCCTGCTCAAATTTCTTCCGCGAATTCGGATTGTAAGCATAGACCTGATCTGATTTGAGAATTCGCGCGACGACATCTTTAGCAGAACGCACTTTCCACTCTCGTCCATCCGCGTCGCGCAGATGAAAGCGCACGTGCTTGAACAGAAGCTGCGCGCCGCTCTCGTTCATCATCTCGACGCGCACGGGCAACAACCCTGCGAGCGGCAGATTCGCTTCAAACAATTCCTGGCTCTCTTCGTCCGTCAGCAGCGGCACGGCACGCACGGTGAATCCACCTGCGCCCGCCTCTTTGCCATTTGTGACCGGCGCGTCAATCTTCGGCTTAACTTTATAAAGCGATCCGCCGCAACCTGCCACTACAAAGGATAAAGCGAGCGCGAGACACCACGCCGCCGAATGAAATTGTTTATATTCCGCTCCTACAAGCATCTCGCGCGCCTGGTCGAATGACATATCAGATTGCGGGATAATTCATCACTCACGAATAGAAACATAGAACTCACTAATTCCTGTTGTGAGATAGAAATGCTGTGTGATAACCATGTGAACGCCGTAACCTTCCAAGAAGTGTCCCGCTCCCATCTGGTCAACCTGCTTCCATCCGGCTTCGGGCAAGACATGATTGAAATAATCCTGTATCTCATCGTCGGCGATGAACGCTAGAAAGCGGAGCCTGCCTTCAACCACTTCTTGATGAAGAGCATACTTGGGAAGCGGGATGGCGTAACTCTGTCCTGCGGTTTCAATCGTGGCCTGCGATGGTGCGGATGACAAAGCCTCTTTCGACAGAACTAACGCTTTGCTCGCGCCGCCTTCATCTCTATGAAAGAGAGCCGATCTCAAAACGACGCCGGAGAAGCGTGTGAACTCGGAGACTTTCAAAGCGCGTCCAACATAAACGGACAGGTAAACATAGTCGGACAAGACGAGCGCCAGAAGAAACGCGAGCACAGATACGATATATTTATTTCGCATACGATATTATCCTATCACGATGGTTTATACACTTGACCATCATTCAAGTCCATCCTCCTTGCTCAGTCCGTGCGCCTCATGTTACCGTTTCCGCTTTATCCGAATTGTGTAGAAACCAACTTAGCGCATATATGATTAGACCGTTTCGCGGCAAACACCCGCAGATTCATCCGACAGCTTACATTGAAGAGAGCGCGCAGGTTATCGGCGACGTAATCATCGGCGAACAATCAAGTGTCTGGTTCAACGCGACGGTGCGCGGCGATGTCTTCTACATCCGCATAGGCCGCCGCACGAACGTGCAGGACGGCACAGTCATCCACGTCTCTAACGGCACGCACGAGACGATTCTCGAAGACGAAGTGACCATCGGGCACAACGTGACGCTGCACGGCTGCTACGTCGAGCGCGGGAGCTTGATCGGCATCGGCGCAATCGTGATGGACGGCGTTAGAATTGGCGCGCAATCTTTAGTCGCAGCCGGTTCGCTGCTGACGCCGGGCACGCAGATTCCGCCGCGCTCGCTCGTGATGGGCAGTCCGGCGCGCGTCAAACGCTCCCTCACGGATGAAGAGGTCGCGGGGCTGGCGGTCTTCTGGCAGAACTATGTCGGATACATCGAGATGTACCGGGAAGAGTCGTCGCCAAAGTAGGCTTTGCAAATTACGATTGAACGGAGAAACGAATGCGTCACCCTCTGAGAGTTATCACGGCTCTTCTCTTTATGATTGCTGGCAGCATGATTTCGCTTCACGCGCAAACTGCTGATAATCATGTCTCTGACAACGAGCCTGCGGTCGCGGACAATTCTTCGACGCCGACAATTCCGGGCGCGCCATACGTTTTGCACAAAGGCGATAACGAGTTCGGTTTCTGGGGCGGTGTGGCTTTTCAGGCGACGACCATCTTCGGCGGCTTACACGCGGACGAAGCCAGTGGCCGCAGGTTCGTCATCGCAGCTTTGCGCTACGGGCGCACGCTCGCGGCGACGAAGAACTATGCGCTGCAATACACGCTCGATGCCGTTCCTGTTGCGGTGGCGACGGGCAATATCGTTCAGAGCACGACCGTCACGACATCAGCAGGCACAGTCACTACTTTCAGACGCGAGTCAACTTACGGCGCGGGCCTGACGCCGCTCGGCCTCCAACTCGATTTCAGAAACAGTTCGCACATCAAACCGTTCATCCACGTCAACGGCGGCGCGCTCATCTTCACCAAGCCCGTCCCTCTGCCGGACGCCGGAAAATTCGCTTTCGTCGGCGAGGCTGGAACGGGCGTGCGGATTTTCACTTCCGCTAGGCGAGCCGTCACGCTCGGCCTGATGTTTCATCACATCTCAAACGGCAATCGCTCAGGCGCGAATCGCGGCCTCAACGAGTTCGTCATCAACGCAGGCTTCTCCGTCTTCAAGTAATGTCGCGCGCCCAAACACAACCCGCGCGCGGGATGCGCGATTTTCTTCCGTCGGATGTCCGCAGGCGCGAGTACGTCATCGGCATTATTAAAGAAGTCTATGAGCGCTACGGCTTCGAGCCGTTGGAGACTCCGGCGGTTGAGAATATAGAGACCTTGATGGGCAAGTACGGCGAAGAGGGCAATCAACTCATCTTCAAAATACTGAAGCGCGGTGAGCATGAGAAGACAGGCGAGGCTGATCTTGCGCTACGTTATGATTTAACAGTTCCGCTCGCGCGCGTCGTCGCGGAATATAAAGAGAAGCTGCCAAAGTTCTTCAAGCGTTACCAGATTCAACCCGTCTGGCGCGCAGACCGTCCGGCGCGTGGACGCTTCCGCGAGTTTTATCAATGCGACGTTGACGCGCTCGGCTCGCGTTCAATGATTATCGAAGCGGAACTCTGCGCGGCTGCTTCTGATGTGCTCTCGAAATTGGGATTCAGTAATTTTACGATTCGCCTTAACCATCGTCAGGTGCTCACTGGCGTCCTCGACGCGGCAGGAATTCCGGCGGACAAGCACGCAGATGCGCTCGTCGCACTGGATAAGCTGGATAAGGTCGGGCGTGAAGGCGTGGCGCGTGAGTTCGTCGAGCGCGGCCTCTCACCTGAAGGTGGCGCGCGTTTGCTCACGTTCTTCGAGATTCTCACCGAGTTGGACCGAAGGGCTGGAATAATAGCTGATGAAATCTTTGACATTGAAGGCGGGACACAAGCGGAGGCACTGAATCGCGCTGTCCTCGGCCAACTCATCGAGTTTATTGGCGATCACGAAGCCGGAGCGCGCGGCGTTGATGAGTTGCGCTCAATCATCGAATTCGCCATCGCTAATGGCGTAAGCAATCGAATCAAGATTGATCCGAGTCTCGCGCGCGGACTCTCTTACTACACGGGCGCAATCATGGAAATCAACGTGCCTGATCTCGCGGGCAGTCTCGGCGGCGGCGGGCGTTACGATAATCTGGTCGGAATGTTTTCAGGACAGGATGTTCCAGCGTGCGGTTTCTCGCTCGGCCTCGAACGCATTATCGTCGTGATGACCGAACTCAATATGTTCCCGCCCGCGCTAGTTACTGCTCCGGCAGATGTAATGGTTGCGATACTAGATGACGCAAGCATTAGTTATTCGCTCGCTCTCGCTAATGAGTTACGGACAGCGAAATTACGGGTTGACGTTTACCCCGAAGTAATGAAAAAGAAATCTGGAAAGGCATTCTTCTATGCTAATGCCCGAAAAATACCGTTCGTTACCGTGCTCGGCGAGTTTGAACGTGAAAGCCAAACGGTTGGAGTAAGAGATATGAACATGGGGGAGCAGAAACATTTTCCACGCGATCAAGTAGTGAATATTATAGTCACGCGGCTGAAGGAGAGGGCGCAAGAAGAGGCTCGTGCCGAAGAAGAGAAAAGAGAACGAATGCTCGCAGCAATAGAACATGTAATAGAAAACAGAGGAGAGAAATAAAGCTGGAATATCTTGGTGTTGCTATGAATGAATCACTAGCCAAACATTATCTCGAAGATGCAATCTCCAATTTCCGCGCGCACAAGAAGCAGACTGAAAAGGCTCTCAGTCAGGTGAAAGATGAGGAGTTGTTTCAAACTCTCGACGAAGAGGGCAACAGCATCGCCGTCATCATCAAACATATTGTCGGCAACATGTTTTCGCGTTGGACGGATTTTCTGACGACCGACGGCGAAAAGCCAGACCGCAACCGCGACATGGAGTTCGTCGTCAGCGCTGAAACGAGCCGCGAGGATTTGCTGAAGCACTGGGAGCGAGGCTGGAACTGTTTGTTCGCTGCGCTTGAGCCTTTGCAGCCTGAAGATGTGATGCGCAAAGTTTATATCAGAGGCAAGGAACACACGGTCGTCGAAGCAATCAATCGCCAGTTGACGCATTACGCCGAGCACATCGGCCAGATCATTTTTCTGGCAAAACATTTTAGAGCGGCAGAGTGGCAGACTCTGAGCATCCCGCGCAACAAGTCTGCGGAGTTCAACGCTTATCTGGCGACGAAAGGCGGCGACTCGTCGCCGGAGAGCCGTGCTCAAGCGCCGCTCGATTTCATCAAAGAATCTAAGAACAAACAGGAGTCAGGAGTCAGAAGTCAGGAGACAGAAGAGAAGGAGAACAGAATCTGAAGAAGCGGGTCTCCGCCTTAGCATTCTGGCTTCTGACTTCTGACTCCTGAATTCTGCTTTTCGTTATGCTCGACCATTTGGGAAATTTAGAACGCACACATTCATGCGGCGCTCTGCGCGCGGAAGATGTGGGACAGACTGTCTGCTTGATGGGCTGGGTTGCGCGCAGGCGCGACTTCGGCCCCTTGACATTCGTTGACCTGCGCGACCGCGACGGAATCACGCAGGTCGTCTTCAACGAAGAGACCGCGCCGGATGCTCACGCGAAGGCGAAAGAGTTGCGCGGCGAGTACGTGATTGCCGTCACAGGTGAAGTCGTGCTGCGCGCCGAAGGGCAACGCAATCCGAAGATTGCGACGGGCGAGGTGGAAGTCAGCGCGCGCGCGCTTCTCTTGCTCAACGATGCGCGCACGCCGCCGTTTCAGATTGAGCAGACTTCACCGGATGCGCTGGCGAGTGAAGACCTGCGTTTGAAGTATCGTTATCTTGATTTGCGTCGTCCGCAGCTTCAGTCGAACTTGCGTCTGCGTCACAGGGTCGTCGCGGAGATTCGCCGCTACATGGATGAGCAGACGTTCACCGAAATCGAGACGCCCGTCCTGATTAAGTCAACGCCGGAAGGCGCGCGTGATTACATCGTTCCCAGCCGCATTCAACCGGGCAAGTTCTACGCGCTGCCGCAATCGCCGCAACTCTTCAAGCAACTCTGCATGATCGCTGGCCTTGATAAGTATTACCAAATCGCGCGCTGCTTTCGTGATGAAGACCTGCGCGCCGACCGCCAGCCTGAGTTCACGCAGTTGGACGTTGAGATGAGCTTCGCCACGCCCGAACAGGTTTACCGTCTCATCGAAGGATTGTTTGCGCGCGTCTTCAAGTTGATTGATGTTAATTTAACTGTGCCTTTCCAGCGTCTCACTTACGCTGAGGCCATGCGGCGATATGGTTCGGACAAGCCCGACCTTCGATTCGGGATGGAGTTGCAGGATTTGTCGGGCGAGTTGCAGGGAACAACGTTCGCGCCTTTCGCTGCGACTCTGGAAGGCGGCGGAGAGATTAAGGGAATGGCCGTCAAAGGCGGCGCATCCCTTTCGCGGAAAGTGCTGGACGAGTTGCAGGAGTTCGTCAAGCGTTATGGTGCGAGCGTTCTGGCGTGGATTAAGCTGGGCGACGAAACATCATCGTCGCTGCTGAAAGCGTTAGGACAGGAAACGATTGAGCGGATGGCGAACGCTGCCGGAGCGCAAAAGAATGATGCCGTGTTAATCGTTGCTGGTAAATCGAAGACGGTGGCGGCGAGTCTCGGCGCGTTGCGCGTGGAGGTCGCGCGGCGCGAGAAGTTGATCCCGGAAAATGTTTACGCGCCGCTGTGGGTGACGGAGTTTCCGATGTTCGAGTTCAACGAGACGGACGGACGTTACTACGCCATGCACCATCCGTTCACTTCGCCGCTCGACGAAGACTTGCCGCTCCTGCGCCGCGCCGTCGAAGAAGATGAGACGCACCTGCTCGGACAGCTTCGCGCGAAGGCTTACGATACTGTGGTCAACGGCGTCGAAGCTGCGGGCGGCTCGATTCGTATTCATCAACGCGAAGTGCAGGGACTCGTCTTCAAGGCTCTCGGCCTGACAATCGAAAAAGCGCGCGAGCGTTTCGGCTTCTTCCTCGACGCGCTTGAATACGGCACGCCTCCGCACGGCGGCATCGCTTCCGGCATTGAGCGCCTGTTGATGGCGATGACCGGCATCGAGAACATCCGCGACCTGATGGCCTTTCCGAAGACAGCATCGGCGGCAGACCTGATGATTGACGCGCCGGGCGAGGTGGACGCGGCGCAGTTGGAAGAGTTGAAGCTGAGGATTGTGAAATAAGCGTGAGACCTCTGCAATTCGCTTGTGGACTCTCGTTCGGTTTCACCCTATTATTTTGAAAATCTGATTGAGAAGGTACTGTGTGCCCAAGCAACCACTGGCAGAAGTTTTTGGATTCCCGATAGATTATACTGAGTTGCAATCAGAAATGAGGTTCAGAGTTCACGCAGAGAGCGTGCCCGCGTCGGCAGCCTGAAGGCTGAACTCTCAACAGACTCTCAACAGGTCGCACCCAATCGAGAACCGCTATAGCTGCGGAGGTTCTGTCCGTCCCTCGATACAAGGCGCGCTCATCATCTCAACTAAACGGTGGCTTCCTCTTCTTCGATTAGATAAGGCGTCACGGTTGAGACCGCCGCGCCTGCGTCTTCAGCTAAGATCGCGTTGATGATGGGCAGACTGAGCGAGTGTTTCTTTGAGATGCCGGGCACGCTCTTGCCTTTGGCATAGACGGCGTGGCGTCCATGTTCTTCGTACCACTCGCCAAGGCTCGCGGTCTTGTGCATGTTCTCGATGATCTGTCGCCAGCCGACGCCGGTGTTGTAGGCGCAGAAAGATATTTCGCCTTCCTGCGTGCCGTAAGGAATGACGCACATCTCTGTGCGGCGGAAATCGTAGTTGAACAAGTCCTGAAACCACATGCCTTCGACGCAGAGCACGCGCCAGATGTCGCCTCCATCTTCCGACGACGTTTGCGTTTTCATGCGGTCATTGCGATCCGAGTTCGAGTTGGTCGAAGACGGCTTGAAGAGATTGGTGATCTGTGAAATCGGAAATCCTTCGGGTGCGCGCGCGGCGTCGAAGTTGCGCATGATCGCCATCGCCAGTTGCGCGTAAGAGAGTTTGCGGCCACGCGCCGTGTCGGTGATGACGGCCACGTCCTTCATAAACTGCTCGTAGTTGAAGAAGTCGAAGAGCGAAGTCATCTCATTTGTTCGCCGATTGACGACGATCAGCGTGAAGATGCCGCAGTTCGGATGACAGTTACATGAAGACCAGCCCCAGGGCGCGTCCGCTCCCTGCAACATATCCATCACGCTCGTGAAAGCTGAATAGCTTGAAAGAGGATACCAATCACGAAGAGGTTGCAGCCGACCGCCCAGTTGATCCTTGAGATCGTGCGTCATGCCTGAGAGCGTGTAGCGTTGCTTGACGCGAACATCATCAGCTACATCTTCATCGCGTCCTGTGAAAGAGACAGGCTGGAAGGCGATGGTCTGAACTTTGTCTATATTCTTCGCCGCGAACTCGACGATCTGGCCGATGCCGTCGTTGTTGATCGTGTTGACGATGGTCGTGACTAACGTCACCTTGATACCGACGCTCGCCAAATTCTCAATCGCGCGCAGTTTCACATCGAAGAGATTGCCGACGCCCCTGTGTTTATTCTTCTCTTCGCTTACACCGTCGAATTGTAGATAGACACCGTGCTGTCCGGCAGCTTTCGCAGCCTTGCAGAACTCTATGTCTTCGGCGTAGCGAATGCCGTTGGTCGCCGCGAGGATTCTGTAGAAGCCGATCTTCCTGGCGTAGGCGACAGCCTCAAGGAAGTAAGGCGAGAGCGTCGGCTCGCCGCCCGAAAAGAGAATGATGACCTGACGACGCGGCTTGAAACTTACGGCGCGATCAAGGATAGCTTTCGTATCTTCAAACGTCGGCTCGTGAACGTAGCCAACCTGATTCGCATCCATGAAGCACGGATTACACATCATGTTGCAGCGGTTCGTGAGATCAACTGTCAAGACTGCGCCGCGTCCGAACTTGATATTCGACGTTCCGTGCTTGTGAACATTCGCGTCTTCGGCTGCTCTGAAGTCGCGCCCGAAGAAGAGCGATTCGATGCGCTCTAAAAATTTAGGATCGGTCGCCATCACGTCCGTAAACTCGCCGTGCTTCGGGCAAGTCTTACGCATGATGACCTGCCCGTTCTCTTCCAGAATCTGCGCTTTGATTTCGCCCGGATGTGTGTGCATCAAGGTTTCGAGCGGAGTCTCGCCGGTGATGACGGCGGTGCGAACTTCCTTGACGCAGGTCGGGCACAAGGAGTCTGTCTCTCTTGGGAAGCCGAGCGGCGGTGAGGTGCGCTCGTAAGATTTCAGGAGCGGCCCCGGTGCCCACTTCGGTCGTATGGCTTCGCCTTCAGGCAGTCGTTTATTGACCGACTGAAAGACCTTCCACGCGACATCCGAAAGATTCGAGATCAGTTTGGAGCTTCGCACTCCACTGAATCTGCCCTGTTCCGATTCGCCCCTGCGAAATTGGTCGCTGAACAAAATTATTCTCCTCAACGGACGCTAAGATAAGGTATAAGACGCGCCCGGATGGATAAAAGTCTAAAAAATGCTTTGAGAAATCTCAGCTTTTGCGCACTTATCCGCGCAAAGCCCAAGCAACGTGACATGATAGAGGCTCAATAGGTCAAAGGCAAGCAGAAAAACCGTGAACCATGAATGGTAAATCGTGAATAGCAGAGGACTAAAGCCCCGTATCCATTTACCATTTACCATTTACCATTTACCATGTGCCCATGAGCATTCACCCGACAGCCGTCATCAGCCCGCGTGCAGAACTCGCTTCAGATGCGCGCATCGGGCCATACGTTGTCATCGAGGACGATGTCGTGATCGGTGAAGGCTGCGAAATCGCTTCTCATGTGGTTATCAAACAGTTCACAACGCTTGGGCGCGGCAATCGTGTTTTCGAGCACGCGGTCTTAGGCGGCTTGCCGCAGGACTTGAAGTTCAAAGGCGAGAAGACACGCCTCATCATCGGCGATGATAATTTGATCCGCGAAGGTGTGACACTGCACCGCGCGAACGGCGAAGGCGAAGCGACGCGCATTGGCTCGCGCAATTTCCTGATGATCGGCGTTCACATCGCGCACAATTGCATCGTCGGCGATGACAACATCTTCGCCAACGAGGTCGCGCTCGCCGGACATATTACGGTCGAAGATCATGCCTTTCTCTCGAACAATGTCGGCTGTCATCAATTTATACGAATCGGGCGCTATGCGATGGTCGGCGGGAAATCGAAGATTGTTCAGGATGTGCTTCCGTTTTTCACGACGGACGGCAACCCTGCGCGCGTGCGCGGACTGAACTCAGTCGGATTAAGACGCGCGGGATTTTCAAACGACGAGCGGCGCGCGTTGAAAGAGGCTTACAGATTTTTATTCCGTAGCGGCCTCACGCTCGAAGACGCGCTCCGCGAAATGGCCGAACTCAATGACAGCAACTTAGAGCATCTCATCCGCTTCATAAGAAACTCGCAGCGCGGCTTCTCGTGCGCTCGCAGAGTTAAGCGCACAGTTAATGAGGAATCACTGGCGGTCTGAAATTTATGAGCCGAGAAACGAAAGAGATAACCGTTGCCGAACTCGCCGCGCATGTCGGCGGGCGCGTTCTTGGCGACGAAAACGTTTTGATTAAAGGCATCGCCAGCGTTGAGAGCGCGGGCGCGGGCGAGATTGCTTTCGTCGAAGACAGGAAGTTGTTTGAGAATGCGCGTGAAAGCGGCGCGTCATGCTTGATTGTGCCGGAAGGCGCGCAGGTTGAAGCTCCGTGTTTGATCGAAGCGAAGCATCCCAAACTTGCATTCGCGTTGATTTCAGAACTGCTGCACCCGCCGAAGCGACGCGAGCCTGCAATTCATCCGACAGCAACTATTGCCGAGAGCGCGAATCTTGATCTGAGCATTGCCGTCGGCGCGTGGGTAGAGATCGGCGAGCGTTCGAGCATCGGCGCGGGAACGCAGATTCATGCCGGAGCAATTATCGGCGAAGATGTCAACATCGGGCACGACTGCGTGCTGCATCCGAACGTGGTGCTTTACGACAACGTGAGTTTGGGTGACCGTGTGATTCTTCATGCGGGCGTCGTGGTCGGCGCGGATGGCTTCGGCTACGTGCCGGATGAGCAGAACTTTCGTCACAAGTTTCCGCAGATCGGGACGGTCGTCATCGAAGACGATGTTGAAGTGGGAGCTGGCACCTGTATTGATCGCGCGGCATTGGGACGAACGCGCATCGGTCGCGCGACGAAGATAGATAACCTCGTGCAGATCGCGCACAACGTCGAGATCGGCGAGCGCGTGGTTATCGCCGCGCAGACTGGAATCTCCGGCAGCACTGTGATCGAAGATGATGCCGTCATTGGCGGACAGGTCGGGATGGGCGATCACGCGCGCGTGATGAAGGGAGCGATCATCGGCTCGAAGGCGGGAATCCTGCCGGGCAAGATCGTGCGCGCGGGCGTCTGGTGGGGCATTCCAGTGCAGCCGCTCGACGAATATAAACGCCTCAACGCGCATATCAATCGCCTACCGCAAATGCGCGAGGAGATTAAAGAGTTGCGCCAGCAGATAAAAGAACTACAGGAAAAGTTGGAAGAGACGCGGAGACGCGGAGACGCGGAGACGCGGAGTTAAAGACTTTATCAACACGCCTCAATTCAATTTCATTCATCGGCTATTCCATCCACTAATCGCTTTGAGAATAGCGCGTGCCGCGCGTTGTGATGCTCCGCCGGTGCCGAGTCGTGCGGTTGCGTCTTTGAGTTTCATGCGCGCCGCTTCGTTCTGTTCATGGTCGAGAAGAGTCGTGAGTTCTGCCGCGAGGCGCTCGCCCGTGAGATCGTTCTGCATCAATTCGGTGACGAGGCGTTCGCCTGCGATTAAGTTTATCAGGCCGAAGTGTTCGGCACTGATGAGGCGTCCCAGGGTGTGCCAGTTGATGAAGGATTCTTTATAGACGATGACGAAGGGCGTCTCAATCAAGGCGGCTTCGAGCGTGGCCGTGCCGCTGGCGACGGCTGCCGCGTCTGCTGCGACGAGCGCCTCGCGCGTTTCGTGCTGCGTGATGTGTAGATTGATTGAGACGTGCGAGTTGTTGTTTCGGGTGGCGGCTTCGATCAGCGCGGTCGCTTCCGTGCGCGAGCGGTTCGGGGCGAGTGTGATGACGAACTGCGTTGCGGGGCGTTGGCGCGAAATGATCTCAGCCGCGTCGAGCATCGGCGGCAGGATGCGTTCCAGTTCTTTGTGGCGGCTGCCGGGCAGGAGCGCGATGATTGGACGCGAAGGATCAAGATTGTTGCGCCTGCAAAATTCCTCACGCTCGTAGCGCGGATTGACTTCGCCCACGAGCGGGTGGCCGACGAATTCCACCTGTTCGACGCCGCGCGCTTTGTACCACTGAGGCTCGAAGGGAAGAATCGAGAGCAGCAGGTCAACGTCGCGGGCGATGCTGCGGACGCGATGAGCGCGCCAGGCCCAGAGTTGCGGGCTGATGTAATAGATGACGCGCAGGCCACGACGATGAAGCGCACGCGCGAGGCGTAAGTTGAAATCGGGCCAGTCAACGAGAATGACGGCATCCGGGCGTCGCTCGACGCCTGCGCTCTTCAGCGTTTGAAAGGCGCGCCAGAACTTCGGTAACACTCTGGCTATCTCAACCAGTCCGAGAATCGCCAGATCATCCGAGCGCACAACAGACTCGACACCAGCCTCACGCATCAACGCGCCCGTCGCGCCGAAAAATTCAAACTCCACACCGGGCGCTTCCGCGCGCAAGGCACGCACGAGCGCGGCGGCATGAGCGTCGCCCGAAGCCTCGCCCGCAACGATCATCAGCCGCCAACTTGTGGCTTCGCTAAGAGCCATGATTGAACAATAGCACAGGAATCATGCGTGTCAGGCCGGGAGCCATTCACCACAGCGACGCAACGCAAGCAAGCAAGAAAGAGCAGGCTGCTTTCTTCATCTCTCTCTGGCAGGATCACGGTGCCTCTCTGGTCGCTGTGGTGAAGTAGTCTAAACTCTTCCGGCTTCTGAATTCTGTTTTCTGAATTCTGTTTTCCGAATTCTTCTGTTCCATGTTAGCATCGCTGCGCCCTTCAAACAGGATGGCGCGCACCTGCTCACGACTGTTGAAATGTATAGATGCACGTCGTGATTCGGCCTCTGGAGGTCAACGGGTTTCGTCTTTGGGTAAAAATTTTCGCGTGAAAAAAAGTTGTCCTCAACTTGCGCTCGCGTTCGCTCTCTTGCTGTGCCTTGCCGCGAGTGCGTGGGCGCAGCAGACGAATCCGGTTGACCGGCAGGTGGCGAATCCGCTGACCGACACGCCGAACGTCAACCCGCTCACACAGGATCAGCCCATTCGTTCCAACAAGCCTGTGGACAAGACCGCGCCGCAGAGCACGGATGAGTTCACCGTCACGGCCTCGAAGGAAACGGTCTCGGGGCCGAAAGAAGCGCGCGTTTTTGTTGACGAAGGCAATGTTGACGCGCGCATCGGCACGTATCGCTTGCAGGCGGATAAGGTGACTGTCTATGAAGCGAGCGGGCGCGTCATCGCCGAGGGCAACGTCGTTTTCGATCAGGGCGACCTGCAACGCATCACAGGCTCGCGCGCCGAGTGGAACTATCGCACCAAGACGGGCTTCTTCATCAACTCGACGGGCTACACGAATCAGACTGCGGACGGGACGACCATCTATTTCACAGCCGACAGCGTGGAGAAGGTGGGCTACAACACGGTCGTCGTCGTCAACGCGGAGATTACGGCTTGCGAAGAGGACGTGCCGAAGTGGAGTTTCAGAACGAGCCGCGCCGAAATCAAGTCCGGCGACCGCGTGCGGATCAAATCGCCGACCTTTCGGATCAAGGGCGTGCCGGTGCTGTTCCTGCCTTATGCTTCCGTCTCGATCAAGAAGCAGGATCGCGCCTCTGGATTTCTGACGCCCACCTTCGGCGGCTCAGGCAACAAAGGCTTTCGCCTCTCGACCGCTTATTATCAAACGCTGGGGCGCTCGGCTGACGCCACCCTGCGCGGAGAACTGTACGCCAAGCGCGGACTCGGCTTCGGCATAGACGTGAGAACGCGCGCCAACTCGCGCTCCTTTCTCAACTTCGGTTTCTACGTCGTCAAGGATCGTATCTTCGGCCCAAAAGAGAGCGCCGAGAATCCGAATCAGGGCGGCTCCAGTCTCTACGTGCATGGCGTTCACTACTTCCCGAACGGCTTTCTGGCCGCCGCAGATGTCAACATCACATCGAACTTAACTTTTCGTCAGGTCTTCTCAGACAATATTCAGCAGGCCATCTCGCCCGAAGAGCGCTCGCAGGTTTTCATCAACAAAAATTTCGACGACTACAGCTTCAACTTTCTGGCGCGTTCGCAGGACATCACACTCCCGAACGTCCACATCCGCACACGCCAGATTCCCAGCATCACGCTCGATAAACGCCCGTCGGCTCTGCACTACTTCAAAAACCTGCCCGTCTATTTCTCTTTCGAGGGCGGACTGGAAGGCGTCAGCCGCAAAGAGATTGCCAGCGACCTCGCGCTGTTTCGTAATCAGGTGCAAGGCGAGCCGATTCTGACGCCGTCCCTCGTGCAGCGCCTTGATCTGCACCCGCAATTCTCCATACCCGTTAGTTTCGCCGGCTGGTCTGTGACGGCGATGGCGGGCTTGCGCGGAACTTTCTACTCGAATTCGATTGATCCGGCGACGCGCCTGATCCTGAGCCACGATCTCGTGCGCGGCTACAGCGAGTTTGAGTTGGACGTGCGTCCGCCTGCGCTCGCGCGCAACTTCTCTCACCGCGACGGCTCTTTCTTCTTCCGTCATGTCATCGAGCCTTACATCATCTATCGCCGGATTGACGGCATCTCGAATTTCGAGCGCATCATTCGCTTCGATTACACGGACACCATCGCCAACACCAACGAGATTGAGTTCGGCGTCACCAATCGCTTCTTCACGCGCCGTTCGACTGAGAACGTCAACAAGCCTGCAAAGCCTGCGAATAAGCGTCGGCGCGGTGCGCCCACGCGCGAGACTGCCGAGTCCAACAGCGAGACGACTGCTTCAGCCGGTGGGACGGCACAGTCCACCACCAGCCCGCACCTGCCGCTCTCGAATCAGCCTTATGAGGCTTTGAGCATCACTGTGCGCGGCAAGTATTTCTTCGATCCATATTTCGGCGGCGCGCTCATTCCGGGACAGCGCAACCAGTTTTATCCGATAGACACTTTTTCAGGTTTCACTTACGGCGGTGTCCCGCGCCGCTTCTCGCCTCTGAACATCGAGGCGCGTTATCGTCCGAGCCGCTTTCTCTTCGCGGACGTGCGCTCGGATATAGATATGCAGAGTAAGGCTCTGCGTAATCTGGCGGTCAGCTTCGGCCTCCATCGTCCATTCGTGCAGGTCTTTCAGACTCTCTATTACACGCGCGCCATCACGCTCGTGCCGTCGCTCGCGCGCTTCGCTGATGCGAGCGGCAAAGAGCCGGGCACTGTGCGCGGCTCGCAGTGGAGTCCGTCGGTCTTTGTGGGCAATCGTCAACGCGGACTCTTCGGCGGCGTCTCCTTCTTCTTCGACTTTCAGCATCAGTTGGGACAACAGAAATCCTCGCTCGTCAATTCCGTCGTGACCTTAGGCTACAGCTATGATTGCTGCGCCGTCGTGATCCAGAACCGCACCTACAATTTCGGCCTCCGCAAAGAGAATCATCTCGTCTTCAGCTTCCGTTTGAACGGCATCGGCACGTTTGGGACGGAGCAGCCCGGCCAGTCTTTCTGACAGCTACTTCAAGGGGCGACTCATTTTCACTATGGAGCGAGCTATTCTCTCCTGAAGAGCGATTCGCTCGCTCCCGGAAGCTGATGCGCTTCACGCACGGAGCAGCCCTGAGCCGAGCAGTTCCAGAAAGCTGGTAAGCCAAAGGAGACGCCGAAGCCTAATTCTCAGGCTCACGGTCGGGGATTTCCGAAGAATTGGCCGTTTTGGGGCGTAACCCTCATATTTACTGAAGTTGCGAGGACGAAAGTTGGTACTCAGAGAACCAACGGTGATACTCCGAGTACCAAAGTTGGTATTCTGAGTACCATCGTTGGTATTCCGAGTACCAGCGTTGGTATTCCGAGTACCAACGGAGCAGCTCAAAGTACCAACGATGGTATCCAGAGAACCAACGTTGGTATCCAGAGTATCACCGTTGGTTCTCTGAATATGACCGTTGGTCTGCGGAGTATCAACGATGGTATCTGGAGTACCAGCGTTGGTATTCTAAGTACCAACGGAGATACTTTGAGAACCAACGGTGATACTTTGAGTATCAACGCTGAACCTCCCGCAGTCATCAACGTGGCTCTCTGACTCGCTGAAACAGCCCACTGTCGGAGCTCATTTGCTCGAAGTGGGACACTACCTATCTGATAAAATTTTGGACGTGGGGCTGCTTTATTGGTTATAATGGTTTGCTGGTTTGGCCTGCGCCTGATAGCTTTCAGGAGCGATGAGACGAGGGCGGGGCGGGCGGCGGGTTTCCCGCCAGAGTGTTTAACTTGAGCCTGAAAAAGCTGCGTTTGCGTGCATCCTCACGCAGATTATCAGCATCTGAGATGAGTCTCGGATTGGCCCCCAAACGTCATCGCAATCAATTTCCCGACTGAACAGTTCTTTCGACAACGATTTTAACCGTTTCCGCCATGCCTTGCGGTTCGTTAAGCACCAGCGAGGCGTGCGCCAAGTCTTCAACAATTTACCAGGAGAACTTAGATGTTGCAGTATCCCCTTTCCCGCTTCAGCCCCCGACGCCTGACAACTTCTCACAGAGCTTGCTCTCAACACTTCCGCAGCGTGCTGGCGCTGGGTCTGGCGGCGTTGCTCTTTTTAGCTCCGCTCAGTTTCCGTATCTCCGCGCAGGAAACAGGCGTCAGTTCAAAGCCAACGCAGGCGCAGGCGCATCAGTTCACTCTGTATCAGGATGAGAGTGGTAATGTCGCGTGCCGCGCGGCGACGCTGGAAGAGCGAATCCAGTCGGAGAGTATTAACCCGGCAAGTCAGGGTCTGCGCCAGATCAATCATCTCAAGCGCGAATACACCGATTATGCCCACAGCGCCACAGCGCAAACAGGCACGAATGGTTCGACAGGTCTGACGATCATTCTCCGCGCAACGACTCAGCTTCAAAACAATACGCCAGCGCTTAACGCTTTCAACAGAGCCGCACAGAATTGGGAAAACCTGATCCAGACACCTGTCACCGTTTATATGGATGTGGATTTCGGCACGACCAACTTTGGCACAGCCTGGCCCGCGAATGTGCTTGGCTCAACCAGCACGCCGAGCCGCTCCTATCCCTATCAATCCGTCCGCACCAATCTGGTCGCAGAAGCGACCGGCGAAGGGAATCCGACGAAGCAAGCAATCTTTAATGCGCTTCCTTCAACGAATGTTCCAACCGATCTGGGCAGTGCGAGTACGACTGATGTCCCGGACTCGATTGCGCGTGCCATTGGTCTGCTGAATCCGACTGCGCTGTCCACAGACTCGGCTTCAAGGATTGCATTCAACTCGAACTTCAGTTACGACTTTGATCCGACCGATGGCATTACTCCGGGTCAAACGGATTTTGATGCCGTTGCCACGCATGAGATCGGGCACGCTTTGGGATTTGATTCAGATGCAGGTGAGGGACTAGCCAGACCAGCAGTTTGGGACCTCTATCGTTTTCGCACCGGCACAACGTCAGGCACTTTTTCGACAGACCAGCGCATCATGACGATTGGTGGCTCGCCTGATTCACTCCAATACTATCTCTTCCCGGACAATGTTAATGCCCAGCAAGGTCTCTCAACCGGAGGGCCGAACGGTTCTACCACCAATGGTGGCGACGGCTGGCAATCGAGCCATTGGAGACACTCTTCGTCAGGCAATGGTGTGGCTTACATCGGCATCATGGACCCGGCCATCCCATCCGGCGTCCGGCGACAGCTCACCAGCAATGATGCGCTCGCGCTCGGCTCATTCGGCTACAACCTCAACAACAGCGTGACGCCACCGCCGCCGCCGCCACCGCCTGCTCCGCCTGCCAACGATAATTTTGCCAACGCGCAAACAATCAACGGATGTTCCGGCAGCGTGACCGGCACGAATATCAGTGCGACCAAAGAGACCGGCGAGCCTAATAATCCAGATAGCCCTACGAGTATCCCATCCGTCTGGTATCAGTGGACTGCTCCGAGTTCTGGCAGCGTGACCATAGATACGCATGGCAGCGATTTTGATACCGTCCTCGCTATCTATACCGGAAACAGCTTAGGCACACTGAGTCTGGTTGGGCATAGTGATGACACCTCTAGTTCGGATTTGACCAGCACCATACCCTTCACCGCCACGCAGGGCACTGTCTATCGAATCGCTGTGAACGGCTACAACAATGGAGGATCGGGCGGCGATACGGGCGGCATCAAACTTAACTGGAATGCGAGCACTTGCACATCATCTACCCCAACAACACCAGTAATTACATGGAGCAATCCGGCAGACATTACTTACGGCACGACACTTAGCAGCACGCAACTTAATGCTACAGCAAACGTGCCCGGGACTTTCAGTTATACTCCGGCAGCAGGCACATTGCTCAATGCTGGCAGTGGTCAACCCCTCTCAGTCAACTTTACGCCGACGGATACGACTAACTACACCAGCGCCTCAAAGAGCGTACAAATCAATGTACTTCAAGCAGGAGTAACAGCAATTAATTTCAGCAATACAACTCAAACGTATGATGGAACACCCAAAAGTCCCACAGTAACGACCAACCCACCCGGACTTAACGTAACGGTAACCTATAATGGTTCATCAACTGCTCCAATAAATGCTGGCTCTTACCAGGTAGTAGCCGCTGTCAACGATAATAACTATCTGCCATTTAGTAGAATAGGTGGCCTAACAATAGATAAAGCGATGCCGACAATCACATGGAGCAATCCAGCAGGCATCACCTATGGCGCAGGGCTAGGTAGCACGCAACTGAACGCAACAGCAAACGTCCCCGGTGTTTTCACTTATACACCCCCGGCTGGAATGATTCTTAGTGCCGGCAATAATCAAACTCTTTCCGCCAACTTCACGCCAACAGATGCGACTAATTACAACAGTACATCGAAGACTGTCTCAATTAATGTCTCGAAGGCTAATCAGACTATCAACTTTGATCTGATTCCAAGCAAGACCTTTGGCGATGCTGATTTTACGGTGAACGCTAGTGCTTCATCGGGACTTGCAGTTACTTTCGCGTCGAGCGGCAACTGTACTATGTCTGGTGCTACTGTCCATATCACAAGCGCTGGCAGTTGCACAATTACTGCATCGCAAGGTGGCAACTCCAATTACAACATTGCGTCGTCAGTTAGCCATACATTTAGTATTGTAAGTGCTAACGCCAATATCACTTTGACCAATCTGGCTTATATTTATGATGGTACAGCTAAGTTTGCAACTGCCACTACAAATCCAGCAGGGAAGAGCGTCACTATCACTTATAGCCAGAACGGTGCCCCCGTCATATCTCCGATTAACGCTGGTTCATACGACGTGACGGCTACAATTAATGACCCTAATTTTCAGGGTACAACTACGGGTACGTTAGTCATCAACAAGGCGACGCCACTAATTACATGGAACAATCCTGTAGCCATCCTATCTGGCACAGCTTTGAGCAATACACAGTTGAATGCAACGGCAAATGTGCCTGGCAGTTTCCTGTATAATGTACCGGCAGGAACAGTGCTCAGTGTCGGTACTTATCAACTAGCGGTTACCTTTATTCCGACCGACGTGGCTAACTATAACGCCGTTGCAGCGAGCGTCTCATTGACAGTTAATCCAGCGACGACGGTGCAACTGAGTGCGTCGAGCTACAGCGTCAGCAAGCATTCGAGCACAGGGCAGAGTTTTGCGACCATCATCGTCAACCGCACTGGCGATCTCTCAGGTGCTTCGACAGTCAAATACGCGACTTCTGATTCAACGGATGTCAACTTCAGGTGCAATCCCAACGATCCCAACGCAGTTGGTCAACCCACAAGCATCGCCTCCCGCAAATGTGACTATCACATCGCGGTCGGACGCCTTCGCTTTGCCGCAGGTGAGAGCAGCAAGCAGATTCTGGTGAGCATCCTTGATAATGCCTATACCAAAGGGACACTGACCTTCAACATCACGTTGAGCAATCCGACGGGCGCGACACTGGGAACTCCCATCACCGCCACCATCAGCATCACTGATAACGGCGTCGGCGGAGCGAACCCGATAGACGGAACCAACTTCTATGTCCGCCAGTTGTATGTGGACTTATTGTCGCGCGAGCCTGATCCGTCGGGCTGGAACGGCTGGATCAATCGCATTGATTTGTGCGGTCAGGCTGGACAAGCCCCTCCGCCCTGTGATCGGGTGACGGTAGGAGGCGATGGCTTCCTGCGCTCTGCGGAGTTCTTCGATAGAGAATTCTTCGTCCTTCGATTGTACCGTGCGGGCTTGGGAAGGATTCCACAGTACACTGAAGTGGGAGACCTGGCTTACGTCAGTGGCTTCCTTTCCAGCAGTGATCTGGAATTGAACAAGCAGGAGTTGGTCGCCGACATCATGTCTAGGAGTGAGTTCAGCACCAAGTACAACGGGCTAGGTAATCTCTCCTTTGTGGATACTCTGTTGCAGACAGCCAATGTCAGTGTGCCGCAGAGTGTGCACGATGCTTGGGTGAACAACCTCAATAATAGTAGCGAGACCAGAGCGCAGGTCTATCGAGAACTCTCAGAGCGGCAGGAAGTCAGCGACAAGTATCTGCATGAGGCACAGGTCGTCTCAGCTTATTACGGATTCTTCTCACGTAATCCCGACGGAGCAGCATATTCGAGCTATCTGCCACGGCTCGATAGCGGGCAGATCACCTTGGGAGATTTGGCGAATGCCTTTGTCAATTCCCTTGAGTATCGCCAACGCTTCGGGGCAAATTGATTCTCTCTAAACTTATCGTCTCAATAAAAGATTCTCGATCTTTTATTGAGACGATAAGCCTTGACCGGATACTTCTCTTCCGCAACTTTCAGAACAAAGCTCGTCGTCTGAAACTGATCTCTGAATCTGATGATGAAATCTATCCAGGCATTACGAAACGGCAGCAAGGTGCAAAGAGCCATCTTGCTGTTGTTCCTCTCTCTGTGCGCGGCAGTTGTCAGTCCCGTATTGGCGCAGAAAAGACCAGAGGCTTCTCCCTCCGTTCAAAATCCCTCGCGTCAAATAGCAGGCACGCGCGGTGTCGCACGCCGCACCTCAATCGTCAACGTCGCTGCTCTCTCGCGCCAGGAGGCAATCGCTCCTCCGAAGTTCGGAGACGCGGGTGAAGCGTCCGAAGAGGTCGAGCCGCCGGAAGAGATTCCGCAGAACATGCCAGTACCTGCGGGCGCGGCTGTCTCTGTGGAGAAGCGCGTCGCGCAGTCGGTGACGAGCACGAGCGCATCCTCGATAGGCGCTTCGCCCGCAGCCTCCGCTAGTTTTCTCGCTTCGGATGACACCGGAAGAATTCCGCCCGACACACACGGTGCGGTTGGCCCGAATCATCTGATCGTCGTGCACAACGGGCGCGTCAGGATTCAGGATCGCACGGGCAATGTCGTCAGCACGGTCTCGCTCGTCGGCTTCTGGTCTTCGCTCTCGAATGCTCCGACGGATATTTTCGATCCGAAGATTCTCTACGATCCATACGGCGCGCGTTGGATGATGACAGCGAGCGCCAACCGCACATCGGCTAACTCGTCCGTGATGATCGGCGTCTCGCAGACGAGCGACCCGACAGGCAACTGGAATCTCTACCGCATTGACGCCGACTCGTCGGACGTGCTCTGGGCCGATTATCCGAGCCTCGGCTTCAACAAGAACTGGATCGTCGTGAACGTGAACATGTTTCCGATTGTGAGCGGCACGGGCAGTTTCGCTACGAACTTCTACGTCTTCAACAAAGCTAACCTCTACGCGGGCGGGTCTGGACAATACACTCTCATCAAAGCGCCGAATCTTGGCGGCACGATTGTTCCCGCCACCACTTACGATGCGACGCTCTCGGCTCTATATCTCTTGCAAACCTGGAACGGAAATTCCAGCGGCAGTGGTTATCTCGGCCTCTCCAGCATCACTGGTGCGATTGGCTCCGAAGTGCTCAACCTCGCCAACACGACCACTCCCGCTTTTATCGGCACGCCTAATCCCTGGGATGCCGGTGCACCCACCATCTCCGGCACAGACGACTTCGCGCCGCAGCTTTCCACAACATTAAAGATTCAGAACAACGACTCGCGGATGCAGAACGTCGTCTATCGCAACGGCTCGCTCTGGTGCGTTCACACGATCTTTCTTCCAGCCGGAGGCAACGCCACACGCACCGCGATTCAGTGGTGGCAAATCAATCCGGCGAACAATTCCATCCAGCAGCGCGGGCGCATTGACGATGCGACGGGCAACACCTTCTACGCTTTTCCCACCATCGCCGTCAATAAAGACAACGATGTCCTAATCGGCTACTCGCGCTATTCGACAACGCAGTATGCCAGCGCCAACTATTCTTTCCGCGCTGGCACTGACGCGCTCAATCTCTTGCGCGACGACACTGTGCTCAAGGCTGGCGAAGCCTCCTACTTCAAAACCTTCAACGCCACGCCGCCGCGCAATCGCTGGGGAGATTACAGCAACACTGTCGTTGATCCCGTCAACGATAAAGATATGTGGACGATTCAGGAGTATGCCGCGCCTTCTGTCAACGGCACGGATAAATGGGGAACGTGGTGGGGGCGCGTCTCTCTGACTGCCACCGCGCAGCCGCCTGTGCTGCAACTGAGCGCTCCGAGCTTCACCGTCAACGAAGGGGCTGGCAGCGCGGTCATTCAGGTCAATCGCACAGGCGATACGACGATCCCTGTCTCCGTCAACTATGCGACATCAGACACAGCCGGGTTGAACCCTTGCAGTTTAGTGAATGGCATTGCCTCTTCGCGCTGTGATTACGCGACCACTATCGGCACGCTTCAGTTTGCCGCCGGAGAGACATCGAAAAACATCTCCATTCCCATCGTGGACGATGCGATAGTCGAAGGCAATGAAACTTTCAATATCACCTTGAGCGTTGCGGTGGGAGGAACAATCGGCACGCTTTTTACAGCCCCCATCACGATCATTGATAATGACACCACCAGAGCAACCAGCAATCCGATAGATGGTGTGCCCTTCTTCGTGCGCCAACACTACATAGATTTTCTGGGGCGCGAGCCAGACCCGGCAGGCTTTGCCGGTTGGCAGAACACCTTGAACAACTGCCCGGCGTCTGGAATTGATGCTAATGGCAACCACTGCGACCGCATTGAAGTCTCATCGGACTTCTTCCGCTCTGAAGAGTTCCAGAGTCGTGGTTACTTTATCTATCGCTTCTATTCAGCCGTCGGGAGGATTCCACACTATGCGGAGTTCATGCCGGACTTTGCCAGAGTCAGTGGCTTTCTCTCCGCGCAACAGTTGGAGGATAACAAGGTCGCCTTCATCGCTGACTTTATGACGCGGACTGACTTCCAAACCAAGTATGGCTCACTGACCGATCCGACCGCTTACGTGACGGCGCTCTTGCAAACCGTCGGCTTGCCGAATCATCCGTCGAAACAGACGTGGATCAACTCGCTGACGAATGGCTCGATGACGAAAGCGAAGGTCTTGCGAGCACTGGTCGAGAGTGCGGAGATGTACCAGAAGTATTACAACGAGGGATTCGTCATCATGCAATACTTCGGCTATCTGCGGCGTGATGCCGACATCTCTTACCTGCAATGGATTCAGACGATGAACAGCACGGGTGGCGACTACCGCACGATGATTAACGGCTTCCTGAACTCCTTAGAGTATCGCCAGAGATTCGGGCCTTGATTGCCAGTCTGAAAGTAATCTTTACAGGATTACTCGTTTGTCTCCGGCTCGTCGTGTGATGCGCTCGCGGTCGAAGTATTCAAGGAGCGGGATGGCGTATTTGCGTGAGATGCCGGCAATCTCTTTGAAGGCCGCAACGTCAATCAATCGCTCCGGCTCATGTTGCGCGGCATACTCGCGCAAGCGGGCGATCAGATCATCCAGCGCCGCGCGGTAAAAGAAGAGGTCTGGATTAACGCGCGCCAGCAACCCATCGTCTATCAACAACTGGAAAATCTTGCGGACATGCTCACGTGAAGACTTCGCGGCGTCGGCGCGCGTCAACGCTTCATCAAACGTCGGCGCTTCGAGCGCAGCCTGACGGTAAACCTTCTCCAACCGATCATGCAGCGCAACGTCCGCCGCAGAGAGTGAAAGCTGATGTGTGGCCGCGCGCACAATCTCTTTTTCAGAACGGAGCGCGCCTGTGCGTTCGAGATGCGACATCACGGAGCGAAAGATTTCCGGCGCGGCGTGCGTGAACAGGCGCTCGCGCAAAGTTTCTCGCAGGAGTCCGCGCACGAGCGGCTCTCGTTTGTGATGCGCCTCAACCTCTGCGAGTGTGGCGCGAGCGAGACGTTCAAAGCTCTCGCTTCCGAGATACACGCCGTCAGCTTCAATAACTTTGCCGCTCTCTCTTGCTTTGTTCGCTGTCTCTTCCAGCACGTCGTCAGTCCAGCCCGTTCGCGCCGCCACGTCAGCGCGTCGCAAGCCGCGCTCGCCTGCCGTTTCGACGAAGACTGCAAACTCTGTCGCTTTGTCTGCCATCATCAGAGTTGAGAGAAGCGCGCGTGTCTGTAACATCTCGCGCCCGCGATGCTTCGTCGCATGTGCATCGAGGATGCGCCCGCCCGCGATGGTTCTCGAAGGTGAGTATGAACGAATGATGAAGCGCTCGTGCGGCAGCGCGACAACCGCAGATTCCAGACGCAACTGTAAAAGGCCGCCCGCGCCCGGCGCAATCTCGCCTCCTTCTTCGAGCACACGAATGCGCGCTAACACTTCCGCCGCGCCCAGATGCACACGCACACGCATCCGCGAGCGCAGAGGTCGCGGCGCGCTTTCGAGAACGTCCGCCCGCGCATCAATAATCTGCGTCGGCTGCAATCGTCCGACAGGCGCAAGCGTCATCCCGCGCTCAATTTGTGAGACCTCGATGCCGCCTAAATTGACGGCGGTTCGCTGCCCCGCGACGGCGTGCTTGACCTGCGAGCCATGCACCTGAAGCCCGCGCACACGGACGCGCACGCTCGCGGGCAAAAGTTCCATCTCGTCGCCTTCAGCAATTTCACCTGCGACGAGCGTGCCCGTCACGACCGCGCCGAAGCCGCGCATCGTAAACGCACGATCAACGGGCAGGCGCGCGACCATCTCGCTTGAGCGCGCGGGCACTTGCAGAGCCACTTCACGCAAAGCCATTTTCAACTCTTCAATTCCGACACCTGTTCGCGCGCTGACACACAAAATCGGCGCAGCTTCGAGGAACGACGAGGCGACCAACTCTTCCGCTTCCGCACGCACGAGCGCGAGCAGTTCTTCGTCAACCATATCGGTCTTGGTGATGATGACCAGCCCACGACGGACACCGAGCAGACGGCAGATGTCGAAATGCTCGCGCGTCTGCGGCATCACGCCTTCATCCGCCGCAATGACGAGCGCGACCACATCAATGCCGTGCGCGCCCGCCAGCATGTTCTTAACGAAACGCTCGTGGCCGGGAACGTCTATGAAGCCAAGGCGCACGTCTTCCAGGTCAAGCTCGGCGAACCCGAGATCAATCGTAATCCCGCGCCGCTTCTCCTCCGGCAACCGATCCGCATCCACACCCGTCAACGCGCGCACGAGCGCAGTCTTACCATGATCTATATGTCCGGCGGTGCCGATGATGATGGATTTCATAAGTTCAAAGTTCAAGGTTCAAAGTTCAAGGTTCAAGGAGTATCCAAACTTTGAACCTTGAACTTTGAACCTTGAACCTGAGCTATTTCACGATTTCAAAATCAATCCACTGCGTCGCCGTGCGATATTTATCTTTGGCGAGAGGGTCGGTGACGATGAGTTGCAGGACGTATTCGCCGGGCGTCATGTCGGTGCCGAGTTGGAGGCCGCCACCTGCGGTGAGACGCTTCAAGTCCGGCTGCGTGCCGGGATTGAACGGCAGCACACGCCCGGTGAAGACTTGCTTGCCATCGCGGAAGAGGCGCATCTGCGTCTGTAGTTGTGGGTGGCCGGTGGCTTTGTCCAACTGCGCGTTGTAGATCACGTAGCCATATTGCAGGAGCATTCCGCTCTTGAATTTACGCACAGCCGGGCCAGCCAGAGGGTCTGTGTCGCTGATTCCTTCTTCGGTCGTCCTGGCCGCAGCGCCCGGAGCCGCCGGTTGTGCTTCGCTGCCTGCTGCCGCCTCTTTGTCCTGAGACTTAGGCTTGGCCGAAGGGTTGATGCCGCCCACGACAATGCCTGAGAGCGTCAGACGATTTTTGTTGATGTCTGGAACTTCGATGAACTGGCTGGCAGAGCCAACGCGCTCGGAAGCCTCGTCGCGCAAGGCCGTGCGTAACTGGTAAGCGCCTGCTTTCTTCACTGGAAAGGTGAGGACATAGACCAGGCCGCTCTCGAGAAAACTCTTGTAAGTCTCGCCGCGCAGACGAATGGTCTGCGTTTTGGCAACAGGCTGTCCGACCATCGCTCCATTATCTCCGAAGGTGATTGCGAGAACATCGAAGACAGACTTGTGCCAACCGTCCGCTTCATCCGTGAAAGTGAGATCGCGGAGGTCAATGTGCAGCAACGAGCGCATGAAAGAGCCAGCCTTCGGGTCGTTGCCGTAGAGAGAGGTCAGACGCAAGTGAACGCCGCCCGAAGCGAAAGGCGAACTAAGCGCGCCGACCATCTGTTGCGCGGGCGTGCGGTGCGGCGGTGACACCTCTTCATCCGTGCGACCGTAGAAGCCGGAGCGTGAGCGCACCTTCAGGCCGGGACGCTTGACCTTGATCGAGATTTTATGAAAACGTGAGCGCCCCTTGACCCGATCAAAAGTTGATTCGTCGGGACGATAACCAATCAGATAATAACCCTTCTGATCGTCGAGCACGCGCTTGATGCCGCGACTGAGATCATTGCTGTTGCGGATGGGAATCCCGCCTGTCTGTTGCGCCAGATAGTTCAGCCCGTTCTGCGACTCGAAGAAATCAAGTCGCCGATTCGACATTTGCGTTTCAACCTGATCCGCACTCATGCCGCCCACGTTGTCAGCCGCCGTCAGGCCGAGCGTCTGCAAGCCGCGCGCGTCCATCGTGTAGATGACGACCGAAGCGCGATTCGCCAGATCGGTCAGCCGCTGCAAGGCATCGAGGACGCGCGTGGAGCGCGACGGGTCGTCTCGATTGAAAATTTTAATCCCGTCGGACACTAAGAGTATTGACTTGCGTCCCGGTAGCTCGCGCATCCCTTTGACAACGTAATTGAGCGCGCCGAGTGTGCCGACCGAGAAAAGTTCTTCACGAAACTGATCCACGTCTTCACCCGCGCTGCCGTTGCTACTACCGCTACTGCTATCCGACGAATCCGCGCCCTGAGTTTGATTCTGGCTCTGTGCGCTATTATCAATCGGCGCGAATGCGCTGACGCCGCCACGTCCCTGCGGATTCCACTTGACGCGCTCGACGGCTGCGTAAAGCTGGCGCTTGTCGGAAGTGAACTGCTGCAAAGCGCCCATCCCGCCCGCCGTGCGAACGATGGCTACAAGGTCGCCCGGCTGCACCTGCTGGTCAACGAACTTCTTCAAGGATTGGCGAACATATGCGGTGCTCTCAAACGAGAGGCCGAGATCATCAACGACGACCGCGATGGTGCGGCGTATCTGTTCTGGACGTAGATGCACGGGCGGAACTGGCGGCGCATTTTTATCAACGGGCGCGGCGGGCGTTGCTGCAACAGGCTGTGTCGTCGTCCCGGTTTCAGTCGTGATGTATGAGAAGTGTGTGACCTTCTGCTCATGCCCGTCCTCGTAGATTTCGACCTCTTCTGGACGCAGGTCTGTCACCTGCTTGCCGTCCTTGCCCGTAATGATGGCATCAACCTGCACGAGGTTAGTAGTGATACGCACCACGTCTTCATCATTCGCCTGTCCTTGTTGTTGCGGCGCCGGTGGAGTTGGAGCCGCAGTTGGTGCTGGCTTTGCAGTTGATGGCGGAGTCGGCACAGGTGTCGGCGCAGGCTGTGGCGTCTGTGCGGCAACTGAGATAAACAACGAGAAGATCAGAACGAGAGCGAGCGAGGATCGTAACTTCATAAACAATTCTCCCTTCAACAGCCTGCGTGTAGCCAGCAGCTTTGACGAAACTGCGGCTGGCTTTCCACGAGCAGATATGCGATGCTTTTTAGACGCAGCGCACAACAAATTTGACGGAGAGATTATGCCAGAGCAAGCCAAAAAGGGCGATATGGTGCAGGTTCATTACACCGGGCGATTGGAAGGCGGCGAGGTCTTCGACTCTTCCGAAGGCGGCGACCCACTCGAATTCGAGATCGGCGCTGGAGATGTCATCAAAGGCTTCGACGAGGGCGTCGTCGGCATGAGCGTCGGCGACGACAAGCAGATTGATATTGAGACTGACGACGCTTACGGCGAACGTCTCGACGCACTCGTCCAGACAATCTCGCGTGAAGGTCTCAACCTCGAGACAGAACCGCACGTCGGCATGAGCCTCGTGATGCAACTCCCCGACGGCAACCAGATTCCCGTCGCCATCACAGAAGTCACCGAAGACACTATCACGCTCGACGCCAATCACCCGCTCGCCGGGCAAAAGCTCATCTTTGATGTTAAGAGAGTGAAATAATGCAAAATTAAAAATGAAAAATGCAAAAGGAAGGCGGAAGCCATCATTGATTAAATTGGCTTCTCCTCACTTTTGCATTTTTCATTTTTAATTTTGCATTACTCATCGTCTTCCGCCTCGGCGCCAAAGTAGCGCATCCACTCGTTGAGTTCTCCATTGACGGATGATGCGTCTGCGTTTTGATGGACAGTATCTGCGGCTGCTTCTTCCATCTTCTTCCGAAATTCTCCTGAGCGAATGACTCGCGCGCCGCAGCGACGAACATAATCAGCCAGCGCGCGGTCGGAAGTAACAACAACGAGCGTGCGTCGCTCGCGCGACTGCTCGACCATCTGCTTGATACGCTCGTCCGCGTTCGACCCGCGCTCGGCGTAAAAGACGCGCACGACACCCTTATAACTCGCGCCGTCCGCGAAATGTTGTTCAGGTGCGCCGTCAAAAACCACCGCGACTCGCACACGCTTCCCTTGCGCGAACCGCGCCAGTTCATCCATCAACCCGCGCCGCGCCTTCGGCTTGTCCCTGTGCCAGCCGACGCGCTGCGCCATCACATTGTTGCCATCAACGAGATAAGACATAACGAAGAGCAGAATTCAGAAGCCAGGAGTCAGGAGCCAGAAGAGAAGAAATTTGTGAAAGCGGTTTCAGCCTTATGATTCTGGCTTCTGGATTCTGACTCCTGACTCCTGCTTTCAAATTATGGCTTGCCCATAGTCGCAGTATTCCACAACGGGGCAGCGTTCGCACGAGGGGTCGCGCGGGCGGCAGAGTGTGCGGCCATGATGAATCAGGTTGACGTGGAAGGAGTAGAACTTACCCTTCGGCACGATTCGATTCATGATCTCGTGAGCGCGTGCGTCGGTGCATTTTTGTGGAATCAATCCAACGCGACGCAGGATGCGGAAGATGTGCGTGTCGAGAGGGAAGACCTCTTTGCGGCAGGCGAAAAGCAGCGTGCACGCGATGGTTTTCGGGCCGATGCCGCGAAATTGTGAGAGATAACGGACAGCCTCTTCAGGTGAAAAGTCGTGCAGGAAACTGAGGTCGAGTGTGCCGTGCTCTGCTTTGATCTGGCGCAGCACGTCTTTGATAACGGCGGCCTTCTGATTCGCAAGGCCACCTGAGCGAATGGTGTTGGCGATGGTCGCTGTGCGTGCGCGGAGTGCTGCGTCCCAAGTGGAAAAGCGATTCTTGAGCGCACTGAACGTGCGGTGACTGTTCGTGTCGCTCGTCGCCTGCGAGAGAATAATTTTGATGAGCATGTCGAGCGGATCACTCGCGCGCTTGTTCTCCGGCACGCCGTAGGTGCGCTCAAGATTCTGGATGATGTAGCGAACGGGCTTTTCGCTTGCGCTCGCCTCTGCTTGGCTCTGTGCCGCTCTACGCGGCGAGGACGCGCTCATAAAAATTTATATACTGTGGAATAACCAGGTCTGTGCTGTAGCGCGAGATGGCTGATGCACGCGCGCGGCGTCCCATCTCACGACGCATCTCTTCATTCATCAGCAGGCGCGCCGCATCCGCGCCCATCTTTTCAACGTCGCCGACTTCACTCAAGTATCCCGTCTCTTCGTCCGTCACGACTTCCGGCACGCCGCCGACGCGCGAGGCGACGACCGGAACTTCACACGCCATCGCTTCGAGTGCGGCCAGCCCGAACGATTCCTGTTCGGAAGGAAGCAACAGCACGTCCGAAGCCGAGAGGTAATCAACAATTTTCGGTTGCTTGCCGACGAAGGAACAGTGCTCATAAATTCCTAACTGACGCGCGCGGTGTTCCGCGTTGGTGCGCTCGCTTCCGTCGCCGACCATCACGAGACGTGCTTTTGTTCTCTTCAAAACGCGCGCCAGAATCTCTACACAATCAACGGGACGTTTGACCGGACGGAAATTCGAGACGTGAACCAAGAGCGGCTCGTCGTTTGGCGCTAACTCCTCGCGTAGCTGCGGCACGGGATGTCTTTGATAATCTGTCGCGCAGATGAAGTTGGGGATGACGGCGATGTTGTCGAACTCGAAAATCTCTGCCGTCGCTTGTTTGAGATAATGGGAGATGGCAGTCACGCCGTCTGATTGCACGATGCCGTAGCGTGTGATGGGCAAGTATGAACGGTCTGCGCCGACGAGCGTGATGTCTGTTCCGTGCAGCGTCGTTATCACGGGCAGACGGCGACGCGGCTGCAAAGATTCGCGTGCGAGAATGGCGCTGATCGAATGCGGGATGGCGTAGTGAACGTGAAGCAGGTCTAAGTTTTCAGTCTCGGCAACGGTCGCCATCTTCGTCGCCAGCGCGAGCGTGTAGGGCTGGTGCTCGAAGAGCGGGTACGACATCATCTCGACTTCGTGGAAACGCACGTGCTCGTTCAACTCAGTCAGGCGCGTCGGCAGCGATGAAGCGATGAAGTGAACCGTGTGGCCGCGCGCCGCCAATTCTTTGCCCAACTCAGAGCCGACGATTCCGCTGCCACCATAACTCGAATAGACGGTGATCCCGATGTTCATAAAAGTAGAGGTCAGAGGTTAGAGGCTGGAGGTTAGTAAAGTCAAATACTAACCTCCAGCCTCTAACCTCTGACCTCTGACTGTTGCAAGAAAGCAGGCGGCCCTCGCAACCGCCTGCTCTTCTTGCCTCAACTTGTCACACCTGTAAAGGGGGGTCAAGCGAGGTCTGGAAGTATATGCCCCTGCCACTCTTTTTACAACCTTTAATGTCAGGATTTGAGAGGGTGGTCGGCGTGAAGCTGCGCGCGAACTGAACGTGCGTTGAAAACATCTGTTTTCGTTAGCATTTTCGGCCTTTTGTGACTTGATTTGCTGCTCGTCAGGCAGCTTTCGCTTGTCTTTCTGACAATGCGTTCGAGAGCGAAACAAAGTATAATTCTGTCTGTCATTAAACTTTATGAAGTGTGTGCCTGCGACTCTCACGCGAGCGACAGGCGAACGAATGGAGTTCAGAAGATGCCGAAGATCAGTGATATTCAAGAGACGCCGAATCCGAACGCGGTCAAGTTCATTCTCAAAGAGCCTGTGACCAGCGGCGTCGCGCGCCAGTTTGATTCCGCAGAGAAAGCTCTGGACGACACGCTGGCGAAGGCGCTGTTCGACACCGGACAGATCGTCTCGGTTTTTTATATGGACAACATGGTCACGGTCGAGAAGGATAACGCAGGCGATTGGGATGAACTGCTGCCCCAACTGGCCGTCCCGATTCGCGCCGCCGAAGCGGTGACGAGCGCCAGCGCTGCTTCCGACTCATCAACCATCGGTGGCGCGCTCGGCGCTGTGCTGAGCGATGACCCGCGCCTTATCAAAATCAATGAGATTCTGGATGAGAAGGTGCGCCCCGCCTTGATGATGGACGGCGGCTATCTGGAAGTGCTCGGCATCAAGGACAACACGCTCAACATCCGCTATCAGGGCGCGTGCGGCAGTTGTCCAAGTTCACTGACCGGCACGCTGATGGCTATCGAAGGAATGATTAAGCAGGAGGTTGACCCGGAGCTTGAAGTGATGGCTGTTTGAAATGAGATTTGGCGCAGGTCACTGACAGGTGAGATGTAAAAGTCAATTCATGGTCACTATGACGTTGTAGCGCGAGGCTTGGCAGGAATGCCAAAAGCGACCGACCCGGAAGGTAGATCGCGGACGACAACTGAGCCTGCTCCAATCTTTGCCCAGTCTCCGATTCTGATGCCGGGAATTAACGAGCTGCCTATTCCGAGAAATGCTCCTTCCCCCACAAACACCTCGCCCCCTAAATTGACGCCGGGAGCGACGTGAGCAAAATCATTGATCGTACAGTCATGATCCACAGTGGCAGCCGTATTGATGACAACATGATGTCCCAGGACGCTATCAGGATTAATCACTGCTTTGGCTCCGACCACAATGCCTCTTCCCAATTGCGCAGACCCGGCAATCGTCGCCTGTGGATGAATCGCGTTACACCAGAGACTCTGAGCCTGTGGTGTCAATAATTCCGCAATATGCTGGCGAACAAGATTGTTGCCGATTCCAATAATTAAGCCATCCGGCTCATACTTGAAGCACTGATTGATTGCGCCCAAAACCGGAAGACCCAGACGAGTTTCGCCCCACAACTCAGGATCATCATCTAAAAAACCTTGAACGACCGTCCCCTGACAAAATAGAATATCGGCAATAACTTTGGCGTGCCCGCCAGCGCCAAGAATTAGAACGCCACTCATTATCTGTCCTTCAATCAGAACTCTCGTTACCAGAAGAGATCACTATTCACGCTTCAGAGAATATTTGAAATCAAGCGTTTGCGCACATCTTCCGAATGATTCCAATGATTCGTTGGAGATCATGCTCATTCAAGTTGGAGCCGCTTGGCAAACACAAGCCACGCTCGAAAATATTTTGTGAAACACTCCCTCCCCGAACTCTGCATTGTGCGAAGACAGGTTGCAGGTGCAGCGGCTTCCAGACTGGACGCGACTCGATATTCTCGGCTTCGAGAGCGCGCAGGAGATGATCTCTTGTGGCGCCGAAAGCTGCTGGATCAATTAGTAAACAAGTCAGCCAGTAATTAGGTTGTCCATAGGCTGCCTGCGGCATAAATGATAGCCCCGGCAACTGGCTCAAAGCCGCTCTATATTCATTGTAATTACGCTGGCGTGCGGCGATGCGTTGATCTAAAACTCGCAGTTGCGCGCGCCCGATTGCCGCCAGCACATTACTCATGCGATACGTGTAGCCGATGGTTGAATGTTGAAAGTGGAGCATCGGCTCACGCGCTTGATTAGCCAGAAGACGAGCCTGTTTGATTGCTGCCACATCCTTGGAGAGCAACATGCCTCCACTTGATGTCGTGATAATTTTATTGCCGTTGAAGGAAAAGATGCCAAACCTTCCGAAGCTCCCGGCCATTTTGCCTTGATAAGTTGCACCCAGCGCTTCAGCTGAGTCCTCGATCAGTGCAATGCCATACTCAGCGCATAATTCGAGAATGCGATCATAGTCGCAACACTGGCCGTAAAGATCAACGGCAACAATCGCCTTTGGGAGTTTGCCGCGTGCGGCGCAAGCGCGAAGCTCCTCCTCCAACAGGCTTGGGTCCATCATCCAGGTTGCTCTGTCTGAATCAATGAACACGGGATGTCCGCCTTCATAAACAATCGGGCTGGCGCTGGCGACGAAAGTCAGAGATGAACACAGCACTTCGTCTCCGGGCTTAATCTCCGACAACCGCAGCGCCAGATGAATCGCCGCTGTCCCGGACGAAAGGGCAACCGCACAAGGGAGGCCGACCAGCTCTGCCACTTCTCGCTCAAACGCATCAACATGAGCGCCGACCGGCGCGATCCAATTGGAGGCGAACGAATCCTTGACGAACTCCAGTTCGTCGCCTTCCAGATGCGGCGGCGAGAGATAGATGCGTTTCATTTGAGAGCTATTAACAGCCATTTTGATAAAGCTCAACAAGAGCGCCGCACTTTGTCCCAGACGCGCAGCACCAAAGTTTCGATAATCATCCAGAGAGTTAAAGAGAGAGCGAGCGGCACCAGAACTATTAAGCGCCACAATGAAACCCAGAGACGATAGCTCTGACGAGTTTTCCCATCTTGACTCAACGACTTCTCATACAGTTGTTTCAAATCATGCACAGTGCGGCTCAGAGTGAACCGTTCAAGCATCAATTTGCGACCCGCACGTCCGAGGCTCTGTGCTCGCACTGGATCGCGCAACAACTGAAGAATACCATCCGCCAGATCATTGTGGTTCGCCGGTTCAACCAGGA
>JAVHWW010000014.1:0-25130 GCA_032159235.1 Acidobacteriota bacterium | reverse complement strand
GTTCGGGAACGCGCGCACAGGATGCGGACGCGCGTGCGCTATGGCCGCCGAAGAGTTGAGCGTATCTCACGCACCGCCACGCTCGGCGGACTCTTCCTCTCCTTCTTCAAAATCGGTTTGGTCGGCTTCGGCGGCGGCCTCGCCGTCATCTCACAAATCCGCGCGCTCGTCGTCAATCAACGTCGCTGGCTCACGGATCAGGAGTTCACAGAAGGCTTCGCGCTGGCGCAGAGTCTGCCGGGCACGAGCGCCGGTAATGCCGCGACTTACATCGGACTAAAATTAAGAGGCTGGCGCGGCGCGTGTGTCTCCCTCGCGGGCTTCATCCTGCCTTCGATGCTGATGATGATCGCGCTGGCGATTCTTTATCGTCACCTGCGCGTGCTGCCCGACACGGATCGTCTCTTTCACGGACTCAACGCAGCCGTCGTCGCCTTGATCGTTGTCACGGCGTGGCGCATCGGCAGAAACACTCTGAACAAGAAATGGCAGTGGGTCTTAGCTGTCGTGGCCTGTCTGTCCGTCGCGTTTTTCAATGCGACTGTGATCGAGGCGGTCTTCGCCGCAGGCATCGTCGGCATCTTCATTGACTCGTTCGCAGAGAAGCAGTGGCAAAGGTGGCGTGCTACGCGCACTTCTACTTCACGCCGGCGCGAGCGCATCGCCACACGCCTGATTGCCCGCAGACGCGAGCGCCGCACTGCCGAACGAAAGCAGGAGTTCTTCGGCGGCTACCTGATGCGCGCCATCGCAGAGGAGCGCGTGCGTCTGGCTACGAAGATTGATGCTGGAATTAGTCAGGAGCCGGAAGATAGTCGAGTCGAGAGCGACAGTCTCATTGAAGACGACGATCTTGCCGACAATGACGATCAAGGTTCTCAGCCGCCGTCGAAGACCAGACTTCGTTCTCTTGCCTTGCTCGGCTTGCCCATGCCTGTCCTCGCCAAGCTCGGATTGCTCCTCGCGCTCTCAACCATTTTCCTGCGGATGGGCGCGGTCACCTTCGGTGGTGGCTTCGTCATGATTCCGCTCATCGAAAGGGAAGTCGTGGAATCTCGCGGCTGGCTCTCGCATCAGGAGTTCGCCGACGCGACCGCGCTCGGACAGATTACTCCCGGCCCCGTCCTCATCACCGCCACCTTCATCGGCTACCGTGTCGCCGGGACACTCGGCGCGCTCGTCGCCACCATCAGCATCTTTCTTCCTTCTTTCCTGATGACGATGGCCGCCGGAGTCAGCCTGCGCCGCTTTCGCACCAATGAGATCGTGCAATCGTTCCTGCGCGGCGTCACGCCTGCCGTCGTCGGCCTCCTCGTCGCCGCCGCGATCAGCATCGGACGCGCGGGCATTCATTCGTGGATCGGGCTGGCAATCGCCGTCGCCGCCGGATTCGTCCTCGTGCGGTATCGCCTCAACGCCTTCTGGGTCATTCTGGGCGCAGGCGTTGTCAGATTTTTGCTCGGCTTGATTCCCGGTTGGAATTAGGAGAATGAGAGAGGATTAACCGCAGAGGACGCAGAGGATCGCAGAGGAAAGACAGGTTTGAAAGAGCAGAAAGCAGCTTTGAGATTTCAGATTATTTATTTTCTCATTCTCTGCGAGCCTCTGCGTCCTCTGCGGTGAAAATTTCTTAGTGAACCATATCTGCCAACGGCTCTAAAAACTTCCTGAAACGCGTAATCTGTGTTATAGATGCGCCTTACCTTAGCAACCGAAAAGCTCGTCAACGGTCGAAGCCTGTATGGAATAAGGGAGGTTCTCAATTCCTGATGCGCAGTGGCACATCCAAAAATATTCAGACTTTTGCTCTCGGCGCGAGTGTCGTCTGCGCGCTCCTGGCGCTGCTTGTGACGAGCAGTTGTCTGCCGCAGTCTTCGACAACTACAGGCGGACGAAATATCACGGTGTACGGTTTCTCCGTCATGAAAGACGTGATAGAGAAGGAGATTATTCCTGCGTTCAAGGCCAAGTGGAAACAGGAGCAGCACGGCGAGGAGATCAACTTCACGACATCTTTCGCCGGGTCGGAAATAGTTACGAACCAGATCATTCAGGGCATCAGTGAAGCGGACATCGCCATTCTTTCCATCGAGCGTGATGCTGATCGCCTGCAAGAGAAAGGCAAAGTTACATCCGACTGGCGGCAGATGCCTGCGCGCGGCATCGTTAATAAAACGCCTTTTGTGATTGTCGTGCGGCAGGGCAATCCAAAACACATCAGCGATTTCCCAGACCTCGCCAAGCCCGGCGTCGGTGTGATCCATCCAGACCCGGTCAGCTCCGGCGGCGCGCAGTGGTCTGTGCTCGCCATCTACGGCTCGGAGCTAATCAAGTCTGAAAAACAGACGGGAAAGCGCGACGCAGCGCTTGCCTTGCGGACTCTCAAGGCTCTCTGGCAAAACGTCATCGCCACGCCGGATTCGGCGCGCGCCGCACGCACGCTGTTCGAGCGAGGTTACGGAGATGCGCTGATTACTTATGAGCTTGACGCGCTTTCGATGAAGCAGGCCAGCCCCGGCTTTGAGATCGTCGTGCCGGAGTCAACCATCTTCAGTGAGCATCCGGCGGTCGTCATTGATCGTAACGTCACGCCGGACGAGCGTCCCATCGTCAACGCCTTCATGCAGTATCTCTGGAGCGATGAAGCGCAACGCGCCTTTGTTAAATACAATTTTCGATCCTCGACGAATGACTCATTTAATGAGACCAACAAAGCGTTCGCCCAAATCAAATTGCCTTTCATGGTCAGTGACCTTGGCGGCTGGAGCAAAGCCTACCCCGACATCATTGAGCGCATCTGGCATGACCAGGTGCAGAAAAAGCAGTGAAAAGTGAATAGTGAAAAGTGAATAGTTAAAAACAGCTTTTCACTTTTCACTAACTTTGTTATGAGTAGCAAGCTGACAGCTTTAAGGCACGTGCGCGGCTTCGATGTCGTGCGGCCTCTGAGCATTGCGACGATGATCGCAATCATGCTGCCGCTCGTGCTGCTGCCGCTGGCTTCGATCTTCATTTTCGGGACGAGCAAGGGATTAGATACCTTCTGGACATCAATCACTGCGCCCGAAGCCATCTTCGCCCTCAAGCTCTCGCTGGTCACGAGTTTCTGGGCGACAATCTTTAACGTCGTGTTCGGACTCTTTGCGGCCTACGTCCTCTCGCGCTACACCTTTCGCGGGCGCAACGCAGTCATCATTATCATCTCGCTGCCGACGGCGATCCCGACTGCTGTCGCGGGCTTCGCGCTGATTTTGTTATGGGGGCCTCAGGGAATCCTCGGTCAATTTCTTGAGCCACACGGCATCAAGGTCACGTTGACGGCGTATGCGATTATCCTCGCCAACATCTTCGTCACCTTCCCGCTCGCTTTCGGCGTCATCAAGCCCGTCTTCGACACGATGAGCCGTTCACTGGAAGAGGCGTCGGCCACTATTGGCGCAACTCGCTGGCAAACTTTCTGGTATGTCACGCTCCCGTCTTTGAGGGGCGCAATCGTCACGGGTGCACTGCTGACTTTCGCACGCGCGCTCGGCGAGTTCGGCTCGACCATTCTGGTTTCCGGCAATCTGGCGATGCACACGCAGACCGCGCCACTCTACATCTACGCGCAGTTTCAGGATAATAAGGTCGAAGCCGCCAACGCCGTCGCTATCGTGCTCGTGCTTTTGTCTTTCGCTATCTTTAGTCTTCTTTTCCTGGCACGTGATTGGCTTGATACGGAGTGAAAGAATGAAGGAAAGCGGAATTCAGAATCCAGAATTCAGAATCCAGAATAATCAGGCGGCAACCCGCTTTGACAGATTCTGTCTTTCCTTTCTCCTGGATTCTGAATTCTGAATTCTGACTTCTGCTTTTTATGGAAGAGTTCAAAACTATCTTCGATGATAAAAAGAGTGTGGTGGAAGAGACGCCGCAACAGGAACGAGGTGTGGCCGCGAGTGTGCGCGCCGTCAGTAAGAAATTCAAGGGCACACGAGTGCTCGAAGATATTGATTTCGATGTCGCGGAAGGTGAATCGCTCGTCCTGCTCGGAGCTTCCGGGAGCGGGAAGACGACGATCTTAAGAATCATCGCGGGACTCGAAGAGCCGGACACGGGGCGCGTCATCATTCACGGCAAAGACGTGACGGAGCTTCCGGCGCGCGAGCGCAACGTCGGCGTCATCTTTCAATCTTACGCGCTCTTTCCGCGCATGACCGTCGAGCAGAACATCGGCTACGGCATACGGATTCGTCGTCGTTCGCGCCAAGAGAGAAAAGAGACGGTCAATCGTTTGATTGAATTGGTGCGGCTCGAAGAGCATCGTAGGAAATATCCTTCGCAACTCTCCGGCGGGCAGCAACAGCGCGTCGCCATCGCGCGCACGCTCGCCTACGAGCCGCAGGTGCTACTGTTTGACGAACCGTTCGGCGCGCTCGATGCACAGATGCGTGTCAGGCTGCGGCGTGAAATCCATGCTCTGCTCAAGCACGTCAACCTCCCGGCCATCTTCATCACACACGATCAGGAAGAGGCTCTCGAACTCGGCGACCGCATCGCCGTGCTCAACGCCGGACGCCTCGAACAGATCGGCACGCCCGACGATGTTTACAACCGGCCTGAGACGGAGTTTGTGGCGACCTTTCTGGGCGCGGCCAATCTCCTGCTCGGCGTTATCAATAACGGCAACGTCGAGATCGGCACGGCCATCATCCCTGCCGGTGAAGAAGCCGCGCAATTTCGTGAGGGGCAGGCTGTGAAATTGGTCTTTCGTCCTGAAGATGTTTACTTGAGCAAGACGGGCGCGCTGCCGGAAGGATGCCGTCGTCTGACCAACGGCGTCATCGAGGAGATCAGCTTCGTCGGCGCTTACGAACGCCTCACGCTCCGGCTCGATCTTGTGGCGCGTCAACCCGTCGAGGGCGAGCCTCCGCTCTACAACGTCACCATCAATACGCCCGAACAGAGAACAGGCATCCCCATCATCGTCACGCGCCCTAAGTCCGAAGCCACCGCCACACGCCTCGACCTGCATGACCGCGTCGCCGTCGGCCTCACACTATTCCGCGTGCTCCCCAATTTTACCCTCGCATCGGAGCGCGCCGGACGGATAGTGGAAACGAAAAGATAATTATGAATTTTGAGTTTTGAATTTTGAGTTAAAGGCAACAATTCAAAATTCAAAACTCAAAATTCATAATTTATACGCTTGCTGTTAGTCACAGCTTCTATTACATTCATCTCCCGGCCTGAAAAATTTTCGCTACGTGCAGGGGAAGGAGTCCTTGCCATAGACCCGCAAACAAAAAAACTTGTCGTCGCTATCGCGTGGATTGTGATTGCGACGGCGCACGGCTATGGCGCGGCGTGGCTGGCGATTCGGATGCTGTTTCGTCCGCGTCGAGCCATCAAGATGTGGGGCCTCACCATCTGGCCGCAGGGGATGATTCCGCGTCATCGTGAGCGGCTGGCTGAAAGCATCGGCAACGCCGTCGGCAATGAGTTGATGTCGCAGGAGACTGTCGTTCACGCGCTCTTCGGGACAGACTTTTTCAGCCGCCGAGTCGAGGGCTTCATTGACGCTTATACACACGACCTGCTCGCCACCGCCTATCCGTCTTTCATCGAGGCGCTCCCGGCTGCCGCGCGCACGCCTATCCTCGACGCCATCTCCGCCCTCCAATATCGCATCACGGATTACATCACCGAACTCCTCAGAAGCGAGGAGACCGCTGCTGCCTTGAACGACTTTATTGATCGTCGCGTTGACGACCTGCTCGCGCGGCGCTTGAACGAGACGATTAGCGAAGAAACTTTCGAGCAGCTCCTGGGCTTCGTCGAAGACCGTTTTCGCGGTCTCGTCAATGAGCCTGGCTTCGGATCGAAGGTGCGAGGTTTCATCAGCGCGCGGCTTGATGATCTGGCGCACAGTCAGGCCACGCTCGCCGAGATGTTCACGTCCGACACCGTCGCCGTCATCAAAGAGCGACTTGATAAGCAAGTGCCTCCGCTCGCGCAGCATCTGGCCGGAATCGCCACGAGCCAGAGCACACGCGCACGCATCGGCGCGCTCATCAAGCGCGAGGTTGACGATTACTACGAGCAACTCTCCTTCTTCAAAAAAATCTTCGTCTCGCGCGTCAAGATTCACACGGAAGTTGATGAGATGGTTAATAAAACTCTGCCGCGCCGCGTCGAAGAGTTTCTGCACGGCGAAGCGTTCGAGCAGGAGGCTGAGAGATTCTTAGACACGACGATTGACGACGTGCTCGCGCGCCCGATCAACGAGATCATCGGACAGATTGCGCCCGACAAGTTTGAGTTGATTAAGGATCAGATCACGGATCGCGTCCTCGCGCTCGCGCGCGGCCAGGAGCTTGCCAAAACCGTCTCGGCGTATCTGACGGACGCGCTCGAACGCCTGCGGCCACACACCCTGCGCGCGCTCTTGCAACATCTCAACCCGGATTCCGTGCCGCGTCTCAAAAACTTTCTCTTGAAAGGATTGCTCGCCGTGCTGGCGCGCGAGGAGACGGCGCGCACCATCAACCACATCCTGAGCGCGCAGGTCGAACGCCTCCTGGCTGCGCCCATCGGACGGCTCTCGGAGCATCTGCCGGAGAATTCCGTGCGCCGCGCCTCAGCCGCGTTGACGGAGCGCATCACGAATGCCGCGCGCGAACGCTTGCCCTCAGCCATCGCGGAGTTTGACATCGGCGGCATCGTGCGGCAGAAGGTGGCTGGCTATCCGGTCGAGAAACTGGAAGAACTCGTGCTCTCGGTTGCGCAGCAGCATTTGAAAACGATAGAACTCTTCGGTGCCGTCATCGGTTTCGTCATCGGCATCGCACAGGCAGTTTACTTCTGGTATTTTTCAGGAAATGGATGAAGGCGGAAGTTTGCTATAAGAAGTTTTCTTCTCTAGCTCTTAATTTTCTATGCGGATAAAGTTTGAATCCTCAAGAGAGGATCATATTTATGCTTACGAACGGATGGTTGCTCGCTCGAATGCCGCGCGCGCGTGGCGGCGTCAAGCTGCCATCGGGACTGCCGTGCTTACTGGCTTAATTCTAGGAATATTTGTAGGCATATTTATATTCATAATCACCGGCGGATCAATTGCGGCGAGTCTTCTTTACGCCGCCATCATTGCATTACCCAGCGCGATAATTGCCTTGGCTTTTCATCCCAATATTATCAAGCGACGGCTTGAAATCTATTATCGAGAGAAGTTTGGTGAGCGAACTTCTTTTCCAGTTGAAATAGAGCTAACTGAAACAGGAATTTGTACGAGACAACTGGACGCTCAGATCATTTTTGAGTGGCCTAACATTGAAGATATAAAGGAGACAGAAGACAGGCTGGAAATTTATACACGAGGCGGCGGCGGAGTCTTTATTAAGAAAAATGATTTCTCTTCCAAGGATGAGTATCATCAGTTCATGAATGTCGCTCAACAATATCTCAATGCTTCTCGTACCTCTTCTAACTGGCTACATGCAGGCTAGTCGTATGTTAAATCACTTAAAATTTATTTCTATAAAACTTCGAGTTATAGTCATCCTTACGTTCTGCCTCTGCTTTATCAGTTGTGCCAGCAGTACGTCATCACAATCTAACGCTTCGTCGAATACGACAACGCTTCCTGCGGTCGTCGCCACTGTTAATGATCGCCCGATTTCAACCAGGCTCTACGAGATGTATTTGAAGAACGGGCGCGATGCCTTGGGACTCAGCGAGAGCACGGAAGACGGGCGCAGGAAAATAGAGCAACTGCGCGAAGGCATCGTCTCCGATCTGATTGACCGCACGTTGATCGCGCAGGAAGCCGAGCGTCGCGGTCTCTCGATTCCATCAGAGAAGTTGAGCGCGGCGGAGCAGCGTGCTATCGAAGAGTTCGGCGGCGAGCAGAAGTATCAGGCTTATCTCGCTGAGAATCATCTGACGCGCGACGAATATCTTGAGACCATCAAGCTGGAACTCTACGGCGCGCTGTTGAGCGGGGACTTGAATAAAGGCATCACGGTGACGGACGACGACATCAGAAGCTATTACGAAGCTCACAAGAATGATCCAGACCTGCAACAGCCTGAGCGCGTGACGGCTTCACATATTCTCATCAATGCGCGACCCCCTGCGATCTCGGAGCAATTCCAGAGCGAGAAGAATCTGGCGGGCGATGCGCTCAAGGTGGCCGTCAATGCGGAGATGGAGCGCCGTCGCAAAATAGCTGAGGAGTTGCGCCGCAAGGCGGCAGCGGGCGCTGATTTTGCCGCGCTCGCTCGCCAGTCATCCGAAGACCCGGCCTCACGCGAGCGCGGCGGAGAGTTGGGGACGTTCACGCGCAACACACACACGCGCGCCTTCGACGATGCGGCCTTCGCGCTCAAGCCAAACACGATCAGCGACGTTGTGCAGACGGATTATGGATTTCACGTCATTAAGGTTTCGTCACACGAGCCGCCACGTCCGATGACTTTGGCGGAAGCGACGCCGGAGATACGCAATCGCTTGCTGACACAACGCCAGGCCGCACGCCTGACCGACTGGCTCAAGGAAGCGCGCCGCACGGCGACAGTCCGCATTAACGAACCTTTCCGTTTCGGCGCGCTCAAGACGGAGTTCCCTTCAAGCTGATTTAACGATTGCGGACTGATAAAAGAGAGAAGGCAGAAGGCAGTCAAAGCAAAAGCTCTTCGTCTTGTCTGCCTACTGCTTTCTGCCTTCTGCCTTCTGTTTTTCTCTTTCCGCAATTCTATCTCGACTGTGGTCTCTTCGCCGTCACGATGATGATGAGCGCGTCACCTGTTGTGCCGATGTTCAAAGTGCCGACGATGGTCGGCTCGCCTTCGCGCACAGTGATGTCTGTCGTGATGCCGGTCGGCTCGTATTGAAAAACGGGGGTGGTGTTGCCGTTGCTCGCTATGCTGGAGACCTGAACCGGAACCCGTGTGCCGTAATTGAAATCAAACATCTGGATCGCGTTGCGTCCGGCTTCGTCCTGAATCAATTTTACTTGAGTCACGTGAAATTCGTTGAAGCCTGGCGTCGCGGGTGTTGCCGAAGGAGGTTCGGGCAACGGCCCGCCGACCCAGCGCAGGCTCAACCTTCCGCCGTTCCGCACGCGATTGAGCGAGGTCTCGACCAGATGATAATTTTTGAAAGTAAATGTCGAGCGTAACTGCTTCACGACCGCATCGAGCGATGATGGCAACTTCTCTTCATTCCCGCCCGCCGCGTTCGTTCCGATGATGAGATGTAGTTGAACTTCAATCGCCGTTGTGTCTTCAGCTTTGGCCTTCGCTATGTTTTGAGAGGCGCTCTCATTTTGAGCGAAGACTTGAGGTGAAGTAGCGAACAGACTTGTCGTGATGAGCAGCGCCGCGATGAGCAGCGCGCGCGTAAATTTGAGCGATGGCATGAAAAGTTTCTCCTTCTTGTCTTCAGAGTTCGATCTTCGCGCCTCGACCACCGGCACGATTGAATTTGTCGGTCATTGACACGCGCGATGCGACTGAAAGTTCCGGCTATCATCTGAAGTAACTCAAAGTCCCTTTCAAAACTCGAAACAGTTCTTTGCGCCTTCAGTCTTTCTTCGCGCCTTTGCGTGAACAGTTACGTTTCTCGCAAAGGCGCGAAGAAAGACTGAAGGCGCAAAGAGTTGATTCATTTCGTACCCTTGAGTTTTGCGATGATCCGTTAGATTTGCAATCAACCGAGTAAAAGAAAGAGGGCTGAGATTCGGCTCTTGCCTTTCAATCTCAGCCCTCTTCGTCTGTCGAACCTTCCGGCAGTTTACCTGTTGTTCGGAGGCTCTGCGCCGAGCGGCACAATCCACAATTCGGTCGTCGTTTGATCGCGCGTTCCGCCCTCCATCGTGACGAGACGGCTGGTGTCAATCCCGCGCGTGTTGCTGAGATAATCCGTCACGCGCTTGATCCGTTTCTGCTTCTCGGCAGAGTTAGCGCGCGGCGCTCCATAGACGATGACATAGCCCTTCGCGCTCGGATCGTTCTGCAACTGGATGGCGAAGTTGTCAAGCCGTGCCTTCTCGTCGTTGAGACGGAGCGGCGGGTAGTTGTCAACCAGAATGGAAGTGATCTTTCTGGGAATCTGCACGGAGAATGTCCCCGCGCAGTTCAAGCCTGTGTATCCACCGACGGATAGATTCGCCGTGATGCTCTGGCCTGCGAGTCCGGTGGCGTCAACCGTAATCGAAGACGTGCCCTGACCGCCGACGATAGTCCCAGCCGTGACCGTCCAGTTGTAAGCTGGGACGACGCCCAGCGTGCCGCCGTTCACAGTGGCCGTGAAAGTGATGGGCGCTCCTGTGGCGACCGTGTCCGGGCCGGAGATCGAGATGTTCGGACAGACCGGCGGTGGCGGCGGACAATCTCTGACGACGATCTTCGTCGAAGTGAAAGCGACGCAGCCGTCGTCGCGGTTGTTATCAACCTCGACGCGCGCGGTGTAAGTTCCCGGAGCAGCGCCGGTCAAATCCCACGTCGCAGTCGGGCCTTCGCCGTTCAAACGTCCGCCGCTCACTCTCCAGGTGTAGCGCAACGGCGTCGTGCTGAAGTTCGTCACAGTGGCCGTCAAAGGTATCTGCGTGGCGGCGTCCGCGCCTGTGCAGCCCATGATGGTGGCCGGATGATCCGAGAGTTGCACGACAGGCTTCGGGCCGGTCGTGAGAATCTCTTTATCTTTCTGTTTCTTTTGCTGCGTCTGAGCCGCGACGTTGATAAGTCCGGTCAGGGCTAGTAGCAGACTGAGAGTAATGAAAAGATGCTTTCGTGAAAGCATTGTTGCCTCCTCCATCTCACACGAGCGGGTTTCGTAGGCTCGCAGGTTAAGTCAAAATGGCTTCAGCGTCAACCATTCTTTGAAAAGCGTTGTCGCTGCTGACAAGGTTTAGTTTCTAAAAACGGACAATGGCCGCCGGTTTCCACACCAATCAGACGAATTCTCTGAGCAGGAGGGCGCGCAGTTTGAGCATTGATCTTTATTGGCGATTTTCCGGCGAGACGTCTTCACTCGTCGCGCGCCACAGTTTCAATATCCAACGTATGACCTGTGAGAGTTTTGATCTCCTGCGCGCTCGCCACCTCCCAGAGCTTGACCTTTCCATCGCTGCTCCCACTCGCCAAGGTCTTCCCCGTCGGATCGAACGCAATGGATGTCACGCCGCCGATGTGTCCGGTGAGCGTGCGAATTTCTCTACCGCTCGCTACGTCCCAGAGTTTGACCGTCTTATCATCGCTAGCGCTCGCCAGAAGTCTGTCATCAGGACTGAAGGCGAGAGAGGTGATGCGTGAAGAGTGTCCCGTCTGAACGATGGGTTCGAGCTTTTGTGGAGCAGGCTCGCGGCCTTGAGCAGAGCTAGTGATGTGCATCAGGAGCACAGACGCGCAGGCCAACAGGATTCTGGAGATTACTTTCATCGCGGTGTTCCAGCAGAGCGCCTTCACTCATCGTTATGAATAGCCTACAGCTTTAGCTGTAGGAAAAGTAAGCGAAAAGATTCTGGCTTGAGCCAAATCTTTTGGCTCAAGCCGATCAATTATCTCATCCTCTCCACCAGGCTTGTGCTAGTGGCAATTCACAGAGATGTTACAAAACTTACTTGACCGCGTAGTTACTTTGAGAAGGCTCATCAGCTTTGCAGCCGGACGGACGATTGATCGGTGCAGACACTTCGCTACGGAAAGGTCTTCCACCTCGTGCACAGGCGGAAGGTCTCTTCTCGCGTCCGAAAAATTTTGCAAAGGTCGCGCTACTCTGCCGGCCCGGAACAGTTTGGCCCGTGCAGCGCGGGAATCTTGGTCGTGATGATGGGATAGTTCTCCGCCTCCGCATTGAGCGCGAGCCACTCCGAATAATTGTCCGGCAGGGTCGAATCGGCAAAGATCGCCTCGACCGGACACTCCGGCACACAGGCGTCGCAATCAATGCAGGTCTCTGGATTGATGTAAAGACGGTCAGGCAATTCGTGAAACGCCTCGACCGGACAGACCGCCGCGCAGTCCGTATATTTACAGTCAACACATAAATCTACAACCACGTATGTCATCTTCTGCTTCCCTCTTTTATTTAATTGAAAGAATGCCCGGAGACTTGCTCCTCAAGCTCGAACCTCGGGAGCGTCCGGCAAGATTGCTGCTTTTGACACTTTGCTTCTAAGACAAATCCGGCGCGCGTGTCAATAGCTGATTCACTGTTCGCAGTATTGCTCCGTGATTTTTCTAAAATGATAGCCCATCACAGCCAGCACCACCGCGTCGCCAATCAAATCGCGCCGCTCGGAATAGACGCGCCGCAGGAAACGCCAGAACTCCGTGCGCGAGGAATCGAACATGCCGAGTTTGAAGAGGACGCGAAAGAAGCCGAGTATATATTCTTTCTTGAACGCTTTGGCCGGAGAGTACCCCGTGCTGAAAGTATTTTTCAGCGAAGCGCGCACACGCTCGTAATACTCTTCCGGGCTGTAGATAGTTCGCATGATCGTCTTGTAGCCGTCAATCAGCGTTTGCCTGTCCATTTTCGGAATGAAGTTCAAAGAGGCTTCCGTGTTCGTGCCCGCGCCCTCGCTCAAGAGTCGTCCTTCTCTTTCAAGCCTGCGCCACAACTGCGTGTCAGGCAGAGCAGACAAAATGCCGACCATCGCCATCGGAATCGCGCTCTCACGAATGAAATCTATCTGACGCTGGAAGATGTCCGCCGGATCACTATCGAAGCCGACGATGAAGCCCGCCATCACTTCCATGCCGTAAGATTGAATCCTTCGCACGGACTCGATCAGGTTGCGTTTTGTGTTCTGGCCCTTCTGCGTCTCTTTAAGACTCTCTTCGACCGGCGTCTCGATGCCGAGAAAGACACGGCGGAAGTTTGCGCGCTTCATCATTGCGAGCAACTCGTCATCGTCCGCGAGATTGATGGATGCTTCCGTAAACAGTCGAAACGGCTGGTCGTGTCGCTCCATCCACTCGCAAAGATCGGGCATCAGTTTGCGCACGTTCTTCTTGTTGCCGATGAAATTGTCGTCAACGATGAAGAGCGGCCCGCGCCAGCCCGTGCGATAGAGCGCGTCCAGTTCCGCGAGCATCTGCTCGTTAGTTTTGGTGCGCGGCACGCGACCGTAGATTTCGATGATGTCGCAGAACTCGCAGTTGAACGGGCAGCCGCGCGAATATTGAATCGCCATCGAAGAGTAGCGACTCATCTGCACGAGTCCGAAATCGGGAATCGGCGATGTCGTTAAATCAGGCTTCGTCTCGTTCTGATAGACGTGCTGCGGAACACCCATCTCAAAGTCGCGCACGAATTCCGGCACAGTCAGTTCGGCCTCGCCCGGAAAAAGAAAGTCTGCATCCGATACATGCTCCATGCCAGTGGAGACGAACGGCCCGCCGACGGCGATGCGCTTGCCAAGAGCCTTGCAGCGATCAATCACCTCGCGCAGCGAATCCTGCTGCACGATCATCGCGCTCGCAAAAACCATGTCCGCCCCTTCGATGTCGGAGTCGCGTAAGCGCCGGACGTTCATATCCACGAGTCGTTTCTCCCACGTCGCAGGTAACATGGACGAGAGCGTGAGCAATCCGAGCGGCGGATAGGCGGAGCGTTTTCCGGCGAAAGGCAGCGCGTGTTTGAAGCTCCAGTACGTGTTCGGAAACTCCGGGTAAACCAGTAAGACTTTCATCTTCTTGTTCTGCTCAGCCATCTTTGCTCGTCTCTCCGCTAACTTGTTCCGCACACACGCGCGTATTCATCTTCCGGCCAAATTGAAGGGGATAATTCACAGGAGCATTAACAAATACCAACGCACTCTAACAGAATCGAACTCGTTGTCAAAGTTGAGCAGAGCGCAGCAATGCGCGCTTTCTCGCAAACGCGCATTGACACTGACACGCTCGACCTCTCGCGCTATAATCTTCCTACCAGAAGCGTCTGCGAGTATAAATTAACAGTGGAGGTGCAAAGCAGATGAGCTTGCCACAATCGTATGTCAGCTATTCCGTAGCTGAATACCTCGCTCTCGAACGTGAGGCGGAAGAGCGCCACGAATATCTCGACGGGCAGATTTATGAGATGGCGGGCGAAAGCCCCGAACACGGCGCGATTTGTGTAAATATCGGCGGACAGCTTTACAACCAACTCAAGGGCAAGCCCTGCCAGGCATTCTCCAAAGATATGAAAGTTCGCAGCGGCCCAACTCCTAAAGGCCGCTATCTGACAAAAGGCTTATACTCTTATCCCGATCTGCTGGTTGTTTGCGGCGAGATGAAATTCCACGACGAGAATCGTGACGTACTGTTGAACCCGACGGTCATCATCGAAGTCTTGTCACCCAGCACAGAAGCCTTTGATCGCGGCGAGAAGTGGGTGCGGTATCAGACGTGGTTGCCGGAACTCACCGATTACGTTCTGGTCTCACAATCGAGACCGCAGATTGACCACTTCCATCGCCAGCCGAGCGGCGAGTGGATTTACTCTCTAGTCAATGACCTCGAAGCGACTTTTCATCTCACCTCGATTGATTGCACGCTACCACTCACAGATGTTTACGACCGCGTCGTCTTCCCCGTCGAAGAGCCGGAAGAATTAAACGATGAACGCGGAATGATGAATGATGAGTGAAAAGCAGGAGTCAGGAGTCAGAATCCAGAAGCCAGAATGAGAAGGCGGAAACCAGGTTCACAGATTTTCTTTTCTTCTGACTCCTGACTTCTGTTCTTAGTTCATCATTCCGCGTTCATCATTCCGATACCGGGCCGGTTCTGCTGCTCGCCCCCGACAAGCGAGTGGCAGAACCGGCAGGTCAACCGCTAACGCCCAAGCGTTAGCGGTTGGAGGAGAGATGATTATCAATCTCACAGGCAGCGCAGTTTCGCTGCGATAACCTTACTACTGAACCACGAAGTTCGAGCCGTTTGCGATGTCGGAGGCGAACAAGAGCGCGACGCCGACTTGCGCTCTCGCTTCCGTCGTGGTCGAAGTCAAACCAACCACATCGTAGCCGAGCGCCGTCTTCATCTTGTCAACCGACAGGCGGACGATGATTTGATTGCCGTTGATTTCGCCGGAGTCGGGCGTGCCCAGACTGGTCTGTTGGCTCGTCCCGCTAGGGAGCGTGGTGATCTGGCCGTAGCTGTAGCTTACTCCTCCGGTCTGAGTCATCGTCGCCGTCACGTAGATGGTCGTATCCGCAGAGTTTGGATCAGCCGGATTCTTGAAGTGTGAGCTTTGCAGCCACGAGTTGCCATATGTCTTGAGCGAGAGATTCTTGAGCGTCAGTGTGTACACGAGTTGACGATTCGCGGTGTCGTATTTGTAGTCAGCCGAGAGAATGTCCTGTGCATCGGTCGTGCCTGCGACATCGAGTCCCGTAGCGAAAATCTGATCGCCTTCCGGGTCAACGATCACCGGCCCGCCCGGTTGCGGGAAGAGATTGTGCGGATGGTCAATCGCGCTTAATCCGAGCGCGCGACGAACAGCGTTGTGTGCATCAACGTAGCCCGCGCCGACGACTCTCTGTTCGTAAGGCATCGGATTCGCCGTCCCACGCAAAATCGTGACGACATCATCGGGCGTCAGGAGTGGATTGGCTTCGAGCATCAACGCGACCACACCTGTGACGTGCGGGCAAGCGAAGCTGGTGCCTTGCGAAGTGGCGTAGAAGGGCAGAAACGCGGGCGGTATCGTACTCGCGTCATTTGAGCCGACGAAGACTGGCAGCAGACCCGCCGTGTTAGTAATGCCCGCACCCTTCATCCGCGCGCTCTTGATGTCAACGCCCGGAGCGGTAATGTCTGGACGCAAGTTTGGCTGTGCGGTTGGATCGGCGGGTTGTCCCGCAATGTCCACGCCCGTGCCGTTATTCTCTCCGCGAGAACTGAAATCTGCTGGCGTGCCGAGTCCGCGTTTGAGGCCAGCCGCGACCGAAATCGTCCAGGGCATCGTCGAATAAGGATTGATCGCGCCTGCCACATCGCCGTCGTTGCCTGCGGCGAAGACGACCGTGATGTTGCTGTCGTGCGACGCGCGTGTGGCGATGTTGATCGGATCATTCGGGTCGAGCGCCTCGGGCGAAGACGCTAATGTTGTGCCCCACGAGTTGTTGATGACGCGAATGTTGTAGTCGAACTGGTGAACGAGCAGGTAATCGTAAGCGCCGAGGATGGCGACGAGCGGAAGGCCAAGCTCGTTGCCTGAGTTGACGACGACGAGGTTCGCGCCCGGCGCAACACCGCCGTAGAAGTTGCCACTTTGCGCGCCCGTTCCGGCGGCGACCGCCGAGCCGAACGTGCCGTGACCGGATTCGACATCCGAATGGAGTTGATTCTCTGCGTAAACAGGCGCGAAGAATCCCGTCTCTTGATAAATCACGTCGAAGATGTTGATCCCGATGCCGACGGCTAATCCGCCATCTCCTACAGTCGCTTCAGACATCGGTTGAATAACATTCTGAATGACCTTCGTGCCGTACTTCAAATCCGCGTGCGTGGCATCGCAGCCCGTGTCAACGTAGCCGATGCCGATGCCTTTGCCTGAGATCGGCATTCCGGGATTTTGCTGATTGGCCTTCGTCACTTCACGGTCGGCCATCATCTGCGGCACGCCGATGAACGGGCGGCTCTCATTCGTGAAGGTCTTCATCTGGCGATTGGCCCAGATGGAGCGCACGTTTGCTTGCGTCTGCACTGCCGCGAGTTGCGCGGCGTTCATCGGCGCGATGACCATCGGCAGCGCACGCAACGCGAAGCCCTTCTTGATACCGATTGATTGCAGCCGACTGAAGTCAGTCGTTGAAGGCTGCGCCTTATAGGTGATGACAACCGGCACGGTCGCGCCCGCGTTCGCGTTGAAATACTTGACGAGTTGCGGGTCAACCTTCGCCACTTTAACTGCGACGGTTGGCGACGCTGTCACTGTCTGCACCTGCGCCGCGCTGCGACTGCCCGCCGACGGAATGTAAGCGAGTGTGATGAACACCAGTGCGAAAGCCGCGAGAGTTGAGAGCAAGCGTGGAGCCGTGTTTTTGATCGCCGCTTTGGTTGTCATGGTCATGATCCTTTCCGCGCCCTTTGAGCGCGCGCCGCTTGATTAAAAGAGTGTCGTCGTAATCCTCAAACGCTTGCTCTGAGAATCATTCGGAGCAGCATCGGGGCCGAACAAGTCGCAGAGTGAAACCATCAGGACGCGGCGCGTGCCAGTTCCCCATGACACGCGCCCCGTCTTGAGGCCCCCGTTTGCTAAAGCAACTTCGCCGTCACCGCTTTGGTCAACGGATTGACAGTGATGCGCATGATTCCGGGCAGAGACTGCGGCGAAGTGCCGGAAGTGCTGCCCGCACTCGTCCCACTGCTGCTCGAAGTGCTTGAGCTTCCCGCAGCGCCGGGAGCGCCGCCCTGGAAAGCTGTGACCTGCACGTCGAAGCTGAACATCTCCGCCGCCGAGTCGTTGAACTGCATCGTCCGGTTGCCTGTAATCTCTGCCGGAGTGAACTGCTGATCCGAGCCGAGCAGGTTCGTGTAGCTGAAGAGCGCAGGCGTCGTTGCCGTCTTTCCATTACCGGAGTTGTCTGCGTTCTTCACGCTAACCGTGCCGGAGGTTGACGTGATGTTGATGACGTTGAGTTCGACGAGCGGCAAGTAAGTTGTCGTCGAGTTGTTCTTCAGGTTGAGATCAAGCGAGAAGACGCCGCCGACGAACGAGACGTTTGTCATCGCCGTCTGCACTTGATTCGTGATGTCAACCTTCATGCGATGGCTGACGATGACGCTCTGCACGTTGCTCGGAATCGTCACGTAAGAGCCGATCTTGCCCGGCGTCAGAGAGCGCACGCGATAGTAATAATGTCCGTCCGGCAGATTCTGTAAGGCCGTACTGATCGTACCGCCATCCAGATCGCTCAACACCTGATAGTTAGTGCCGTCCGTTGATTGCTCCACTTCAAACTGCTGTGCGCTGCCTGAAGGCTGCCATTGCAGATTGAAGTTGCCGTCAAAGCTCACAGGCGTGTTCGTCTGCGGGTCAATCCACTGCGCGGTGATTGGCTGCAACGCAGGCGCTGCTCCGCCTTTCGAGATTGAGCCGGTCAGAGTGTAATCAGTCTGTGCGGCGATGAAGCCGGAGACGCGCAGAGTGTATTGTGTGTTTCCAGCGATGAGGCTGCTCAGATGCTCCGGCCCACCCGGATTGGCCGATTGTGTGATGACAGTCGTGCCGTCCGGGCCAATCAGAAAGAGGTCCAGGTCTGGCGCAACCCCGTCAACGGTGGATGGGAAATTTAAGTCTGCGGTCAGACTGAGCGCAGACGGATCGGAAGTAAACGTGTAATCCTGATAGGACACACCGCCGCCGACCGCTTGCGCTCCACCATCGCCCACCGTGATCGTGCCTGTCTGATTGATCGGATCGCTGGCTGCGCCGCCCGCAGGCTCTGTCGGCGTCAGTCGCATGTAGAACGGCATGTGCAGATTGTCCTGTGCATTTGCGCCTTGCGCGACGACGTACCATTGCATCTGCAAAGGCGTGCTTGTGTCGCGGATGATGTTGCCGTCAACCGTTGCGTTGACCGTGAACGTGGCCGTCCCATTGGCCGGCACCGTGACGCTCTGGTTGCTGACGGTCGCGGTGATTCCGTTCTTCTGCAATTCACGATTGTTGGCGACGCTCAGGTTGTAAGTGCCACCCTGACCCGAAACATCCTGCATCATGACAGTGACTGTCTCCGTGTGCGTGACGCGAGAGTTAATCACCGGAACTGCGCCGAACGAGTAGCTGCCGAGAATGGATGGATTCGTGATGCCGTCGCCGGAGACTCCCATCAGCGTGCGGGCATTGATGGCTCTGTAAACATCTATCAAGCCGCCGCCCTGATCCATGATTCTGTCGGCTGTCAGACCGTCGGCTTTCGGTGTGCCGTTGCCGTCGCGCAGGTTGGTCGCAGTGTTGATGAGAACTGTGCGAACCATATCAGGCGTCCAATCAAGATGCGCTTGCTTGATGAGTGTCGCAGCGCCTGCCGTGAGCGGACAGGCGAAGCTCGTACCGCTCCCGACGATGAAACCGCTCGGATCAAACATCGTCGCCGTGTTCGTCTCCGCGCCGCCGACGCGCGCCGTCGCCGAATAAATATTGACGCCCGGTGCGGCCACATCCGGCTTGATCTGTCCTAAGCCCTGCACGGGGCCGCGTGAACTGAAGTCGGCAATGCTGGGCGAGAAGGTCAGTGTGTGATTGATGCGTACCTTCTTGGCCGAGACCGCACCCGAAGCATTGGAGCCGAGAATCGAGAGTAGATATTCACCGTTCGCCTTCGAGAGACCAAGAGTTGGAATCGCGGACTTGCGAACGGTTGTCGCCGAAAGTTCATCGTCAATGTTGTTGTAGATGAGCGCGGCGACTGCGCCTGCGGCGGCGGCATTCGCGGCTTTCGTCGTGAACAATCCGGTGCCGAGGCTGCCTGCGGCTGGAAGCGTCGGGGTGGTGAAAGTGCTGCCGCGTTGAATCAGAGCGATCTTGCCGGAAACGGACGAAGGACAATCTGTCGGCTTCTCAGCTAGTCCGCAGAAGACATAGTTGTTTGTGATGTCAGTCAAGACGGCGGGCGAGCCGTCCATCAGGTTAGCGATCATTCCTGGGCGACTGCCATCGGTCACGTCCGCTGTGTTGACGCCAGCACCCGGATGAGTCGTGGCGGCGGCGGCGATGACGTGGCGGCCAGCGGCTGGCGATCCAACTGTGCTGTCTCCGGGGCCGGAGTTGCCTGCGGCGGCGACGACAATCGTTCCCGCCAGCGCAGCATTGTCGGCTGCGACTGCGGTCGGATCATCAGGACTGCCCGCGCCGCCCAAGCTCATGTTGATGACGTTCGCAATCGGCTTTGGCTGCATCGTGAGACTCACGGGCGAGACTGCATCTTCGAGCGCCAGCATGGTTGACTCTGCGAGACACTGTCCGATGCCAGCGCAAACTTTGTACTCCATCAACCTCGCCTGCGGAGCGACACCATGTAGCTTCACATCATCAGCCGTTCCGGGAATCTTGTCCGGGCCGGGCGCAACTGCCAGGTAACCTGCGGCATCACCGGAGACATGGCTGCCGTGTCCGAAATCATCGAGCGCGCCTGCGGTGAGCGGCAGATAATAAACAACTTTCTGATTCGTATTGACAGCCGCCGTCGGTGGAGCAACGCCGAGACGCGGCGGAGTCGGATCGCCGCCGAACATCGGGTTCGTCCAGTCAACGCCCGTGTCGAGGACGGCCAGATACATGCCCTGTCCTTCGTAGCCGTCGCCCTGAATCGTGTCGAACGGCGTCAGGTCTTCATGCTTGCCATAGACCTGCGGCGCGTGGATGTAGGGCACTGCCGCACTGAGCGCGATGTGCAGCGAGTGATTCATGTGCACGGCTTTGACTTCCGGCAGGCTCTGGATGGTCGGGATCGCGGACTCTGGAATGTGCAGGTTGACGCCGTTATAGACAAGCGTGTAGCGATACTGGACTGTGGCCGCCGTGTTGCCGTTGAAATCCGGGACGGCGACGCTGGCGATTTGGGCGTTGACGCCAGCGTTCTGCGCGTCCTTGATAAATTGATCCTGCGCGGCCTTCAATTGATCTCGATAGGCTTGCAGCGCATCGTTTGAAATCGTCTGTCCGGCCTTTTGCGCCTTCGCTTTATAAACCGCTCCCGGATCGCCGCGCAGTTCGACGGTGACGGAAACAAGACCGCCGCTCGCGCTCACCGGAACTGTGGCTGTTCGGTTAAGTAAAAAGACTGTGGCGCAGAGGAGAACGAGCACAGCCAGGATCGAGCGAAAATTAAATTTATTGGACACGGGTTTGGCCTCCATGATGTCTTAAACTTTTCAATAAGTCGGGTCGGAGCATTGCCTTCAATTTTGTGTTGGCTTGCCGTCTGCTCCTGTGGCGGAAAACCTTTTCAAGCGAAGCGAGCAGTTCTCAATAACTGACGGTAGCAAAATAACGATTGTGGCTTGAGAAAAGGTTGAGACCATTCGAGAGGCACGAAAGTGGGGAAATCCTTAATAAAATCGGAAGTCTTGTCGTCGTCAGAGGACTTGAGGAAAACTTGAGTTAAGGGCTGGCAGGCGCGAGCGGCTCAGTCGCTCTCAGGAGCGGTTGGTTCGCTCCCATCAGCGATTCATCCGCTCCCGTCAGCGATTCCTTCGCTCCTGAGAGCGACTGAACCGCTCTCAGGAGCGAGCGAACCACTCCCGTCAGCGACTCGTCCGCTCCCAGGAGCGGTTCAGTCGCTCTCAGGAGCGGACGAGTCGCTCTTGGGCATCAGTCGTTAATTTTCGGGAAATAATCACACACGGACGCCGTTCCCTTTCAGGCGGCGTCCGTGTGTTTACTTGGGCGAGGTCTTAGTTTCCGGCAACGAAGCGTTGCTGGAAAATGTTGAGCTTGGCGGCAAGCGCGCCGCGCGTGACCGTCCCGCTAGGATCAACACGCGGGCCTGGCGTGGCGACAAACCCGGTTGGAGTCTGCTGCACCGAAGCCTGATAGACTTCGAGGAAGCCTTTGTTGATGGCGATCTGCACGTAGCCGTGAAGCGCGCCGGGAATCTGCGCGTTCTCAATCACGGGCTGACCGCTCGTCGGGTCTGTGATCGTCGCGTTCGCACCCGCCTGTGCCTGAGCATCGAGGCCGAGCGCTTTGACGAAAGCAACCGCGAGATCAACTCTGCTGATCGTGCCCGTCGGATTGAAGGTCGAACCACCGGCGCTCATCATTCCGGTCGGCGCGAAGTTCCAATCACGCAATGTTGAGCCATTGGCTGTCGCGGCTTCGGCAATGGCTTCCAGATCACCTGAGACATCCGTGAACTTCGCATTAGCACCGACCGATTGGCGCAACGGCGTGTTCAGAGCCAGCGCACGCGCGAAGTCGCCGCGTGTGACTGCTGAATCTGGACGGAAGCTGTTGTCCGCGAAGGTGTCCATCATGCGGTTCGAGAGAGCGAATCTGATCGCCTGTTCAGCCGCATTGCCCTGGATGTCTAGCGGCTCTTCCAGAGTCACGACAGCCTGCTTGATGATGCCGCTGGCCTGCTCCGGCACTGCTAAGCCGACCGGCGATGAGACCGGCGCGGCAGCAAGACCGCGTAGTCCGCGCACTTCAACGATCCACTCGCCAGCCGCAGGATTCTTAATCATCAGTTCATTGCGCGGAGCGTCGAGGCCGGGAAGCGTCGGCGCGCTGGCGTACGCACAGGGCGGCACTGCCGAAGTGTCGCTCTGTCCGGCGGTCGTGCATCCGGGAGGGTAGAGCGCCATGCCGAGCGTGTTGCCCTGTCCGGTCGTCTCGCCGTAGTCAATGCGGACATCGAGGATGCCTTTGCCCGGATCAACCGTGAAGTGATACGTGTTGGTGTTTGTGCTCTGCGGGCCGGGCTGCTGCGGCGTGTAGTTCACCGTAAATGTTTGCGGCTGGCCGTAGTTGATCGTCAGGTCTGTGTTGAATGTCGGATTGAGAAACGCGCCGTAGGTTTTCGCGCGGTTGAAGACTTTATCAACGGCTGCGTAGTCGTTGATGTAGCCAGCACCGACTTCGTAATCGGCGCGACCCGGCATCGGCGTCGCAGTCTGTTGAATGATCTGCTTCACATCGTCAGGCGAGAGCGTCGGGTCGGCGTCGAGCATCAAGGCGACGACACCTGCGACGTGCGGCGTCGCCATCGAAGTTCCACTGATCTCCGTGTAGAAAGGCAAATAAGCTGGCGGAATCTCGTTCGCGTCAGTTCCGACCGCAGCGCCGAGGACGAAGCCGTTGGCGACCACATTAGTCGCCGCGCGTGTGGAGATAATATCAGTTGTGAATTTACCAGCGTCGCTATCAAACTCGCGGCCTGTGCCGGGAGCGGTGATGGTCGGCGCGTCGTTATCGTTCAAAGGATCGTTGTCGGCGAGGCGCTGCTCTTTCGGCGTGCCGCGCGATGAGAAGCTCGCCAGTCCGCCCTCTTTCGTGCCCGCCGCAACACCGATCACCCACGGCGCTTTAGCATACGGATTCTGCGTGTCCGGGCCGGGGCCTGAGTTACCAGAGGCGAACACGGAGATGATGTTGCGATCATACGCATCTTTGGTCGCAATGTTGATCGGGTCATCTGGATTGAAAGCCCCGGAGCCACCCCACGAGTTAGAGATGACGCGAATGTTATAAGTGAACTGATTGGCTAAACTGTATTCAAAACCGCCGAGCGCGTCGAGCACCAGCAGAACTGCGCCGGAGCCGACGCCGATCAGTTTCGCGCCCGGTGCGACGCCCGCGTAGAGACCGCCGGAGCGACTGCCGTTGCCACCGACGATTCCGGCGCAGTGTGTTCCGTGACCGACGTGCGTGTCTGTATCAGGAACATTCTCGACGTAGAGAATCGGCGAGAAGCCTTGAGTCGGCACTGAACTGCTGACATCGCTCGTCTCGGTGTCTGTGGCCTGCTGCACGTTCTGGATGACGTGTGTGCCGAACTGCAAATCCTGATGCGTGGCGTCAATGCCTGAGTCGTTGATGACGACTGAGAAATTGCCCTGGCCGGAAACAGGCAGTCCGCCGTTGGCTCTGGTGATGGCGGCATCTGTGCGCAGCTTGTCGAGGCCGACGAGCGTGCGCGCCTGATTATCAAAATAGTAGAGCTGATCGTTCGACCAGATAGAGCGCACGGCGCTGTTGGCAGCAAGAGAGCGCACCTGTCCGGCGGTCGCTACGGTTGCCACCATGCCGAGTTGTTGAAAGGTGTAGCCGCCGTTGATGCCTACGCTGCGCAACATATTCAGATGCGAATCATTGAGACCGTTGCTCGTCTTAAAAGCGACGATGACGACGCCGACGCTGCTCGTGTTCGACAATCCGGCGAGCTTTGCGTTGAGCGTCGGGCTGAGAGTCGCTGCCTGCGTCGTCAGAGCAGTGCCAAGAATCAGGGTTGCGATCATCGTGATGGCGAATTTTTTGAGAATCATTTTCGTGCTTCCTCCCGTCGGGATTTCTGAGCCAGGCTCCAAAATTTTTCAATGCGCGCTTGCGCTAGACTTTTCCAGTTAACCAACGAGCACAAATTTACGGATTTGGATTGAGAAAAACTTGAGCAGGCAAAGGGGCCGGGAAACCTTCGATTTTCTTAGGGAATCAGGGGTTTTTACGGGATTTTAGAGACTTGAGGAAAACTTGAGGCTTTCGATTACGGAGTGTGGCTAGGGGGAATGCGGATTGAAAAGCAAGAAGATTCCGCGCCTTGGAATCCACAATTCAGATTCCACAACGGCGACGGAGCTTTGGGAAGAGGTGAGCCTCTTCAATCTCTTGCAAGGTCTATCGAATCGTCGCACGCGCTCTTTCCGATTCAAACTCGCGCTCCGCGTGTTCACCGGCTAGTCCTGTTAATTCAACTCGACCGCTTGCCACGACGCGCGTCACCGTAAAGGTGCGTTCCACCGTGTCGCGTCCGGGCATGACCTCTGCACGAAACGTCACTCTCGCGCCGACGCCTGCCCAGTCTCGAAGACCTGCACGCAATTTTCGCCGTGCGCGAGCGCGTCTCGCCCGGCTCTTAAAGACGTGCATGGATGAGTCGGCGCAAGCGATCTGAGAAGAGGACATCAATCTTCTGCGGCTCGATGATAGCCGTGACCTCACCTGGCCCGAAAGATGAGTGCACGATGGTCTGGCCGGTGCGATACGTTCGCTTCGGATCGTATGGCGCTCCGGCTTTCAAGACCGAGCGAGTGCTTGAATCGCTATTCTTGAATGAACTGCGCGTCGCGCAGATCGGACAAGTAACACGCGAAATCTGACCGCGTTTCGTAATGGACGCCACCACGTGTCCGCGCTCCACACCGCATAGCGCACACAGCTTCTCCACGCGATCACCGACGATATATGTCTGCTTCTCCATAGAATCTCCTTCGTGTAAGTCTGGAGTCTGGAGTCTCGGAGTCAGAGGTCAAAAGCAATCTTTTTATTTTTAGCCTTTGACTCCAGACTCCAGACTCTGAGACTCCAGACTGTTATTTGTACCTGTAAGTAATTCGTCCTCTGGTCAAGTCGTATGGCGATAGTTCGACGCTGACGCGATCACCGGCCAGAATGCGTATATAATTCTTGCGCATCTTGCCAGAGATTTGGGC
>JAVHWW010000113.1:0-3478 GCA_032159235.1 Acidobacteriota bacterium | reverse complement strand
CAGGTGGGGCGCCCCGTCTGCGGCATTGACCCGACGGTGTTGCACCGTGAAACCCGCACTTTGCAGCGTGTTGATGACCTCGGGTATGGGGCGAAGGCGGAAGCCGTGGCCAGTGAACGGTAACTTCGCCAGCGTCTCGGGGTCGGCGACGCCGACGACGATGCGCCCCGAGTGTGCTGTCACCCTGGCCAACTCGGTGAACGCCTCCTGTAGCTCGGCGACGAAGTAAATGGTGTTGACGGTCATGACACCGTTCAAGGTCCCATCGGCGAAAGGCAGTCGGGTCAACGACCCGTTGTGCAGCGCCAACCGCCCCGCCGCGACGTCGCGCCGATACCGCCTTGCGGCCTGCTTGAGCATCGTGTCCGACACTTCCACTCCATGGACGCACCCCGACCGACTAACGTTGTCAAGCAACAACTTCAGGCCCACACCGCCGCCAAATCCGACATCGGCCACCACGGCATCGTCGTCGGCGTGCAACGCCTGCACAGCTGCGCTCACGAAGCCGCGGTTGCCTCGATTGAGCGCGAGCCCGACCATCCGGCCACCCACGCCGCGTGGATGGCCGAGCTGCTTGGCGATACCTGCCATGAGAGCGCCCCGGGCGGCCATCTCCCGACCGTACCGGTTCGACGTGTTCGACACCCACGCGATTCGCGGACCCGACGAACAAGTACCCGTTCGCCGGACTCTGGCCGGGCCCGTGAACTGGTCCACGGCGAACGAAAGTCGTTCATTGGTGGGTACAGGTGGCAGCGTAGCGGGCTGGCGGTTGGTAGCCCAGCGATGAGTGTCGGCGGTGGTGGTTGTAATCGTGTTTCCAGTCGGTGATGACCACGCGGGCCTGGGCCAGGGACCAGAAACTGTTGATGTTGAGGCATTCGTCGCGGATGCGGGAGTTGAAGGACTCGACATAGCCGTTGCGCCACGGCTCGCCGGGCGGGATGAAGTGCAGGCCGACCTGACTGTCGGTCCAGTCAGCCATTGCGCTGCAGGCTAATTCGGGTCCATTGTCACATCGCAGGACCGTCGGGAACGTGCCGCGCTCGGTCCCCAGACGACCGAGTTCGCCGATGAGGTGCTCGCCGGTGATGCTGCGCTCGACCATCCCGCCCAGGCATTCGCGGGTGTGCTCGTCGACGATCGAGACGATCTTGATCGGCCGCCCGTCGGTGGTGGAGTCGAACTGGAAGTCCACCGCCCACACCCGGTTGGGTGCATCTGCGATCACGGTGCCCGGGGCGGTCGAGTTGCCGTGGCGTTTGCGGCGTCGGCGCTGCGGCACCCGAAGTCCCTCTTCGCGCCAAAGGCGTTGGACTTTCTTGTGGTTCACCTGCCAACCTTCACCTCGGGCGTCGTGATACGCGGGCCGGAACCCACGCCGTGGGTGATCCTTGGCGTAGGTGCCCAACCAGTTCCGCAACGCCGCGTCCGGGTCATCGGGAGTCGATGCGACGGGTTCGTGACGTTGGGTGGCGCGGTGCTGCCCGGTCACGCGGCAGGCGAACCGTTCGCTGACCCCCAACACCCGCTGGAGGTGACGAACAGCGACCCGCCGACGTTCCGGGCCTAGAAGTTTCCCCGGGCGATCTCCTTGAGCGCAGCCTTCTCCAACTCCGCATCCGCCAACAGCCGCTTGAGGGTGGAATTCTCGCGCTCGAGGTCCTTGAGCCGTTTGGCATCCTCGGCCTTCAAGCCGCCGTACTGGTTGCGCCAGCGGTGATACGTCGCGTCGGAGACACCCAGTTCGCGGCACACCGCCGCGGTGTCCTTGCCCTCGCCCAGCAGCCGATCGGCCACCATCAGCTTGCGCACAACCTGTTCGGGGCTGTGCCTCTTCCTCGTCGCCATGATCTTGTTGAGCCTTCCTGCCCACAACGTGGGCCGCAAGCCTCTCACAAACCCTGGATCAACCGATCGGGGTCAGGCCAACCGCGCTCCCGATCGACGATGTTTCCAAGCAGTCCTTCGGCTGCGCTGCACGCTATCGTCGAACCGCTACGAATTCTCGAATCGGCTGTACTCCAACAGGATTCGAAGTGCTTCGATCCGGGCAGACGTTACGTGTTGAATAGCCCCAGTTCAAGAGTATGCGCGATCTGGGTGATCGCGGCCTGAGCTCGCACGCTGTTGCCGGCCTGGTCCAGCGGCGGTGAATAGGCGGCGATCGCCAGTTTGCCTGGCGCCACCGCCACTAGACCGCCTCCGACACCGCTCTTGGCGGGCAACCCCACGGTGTAAGCCCAGTCGCCGGAGGCGGTGTACAGCCCCTCCATCGCCATCAAGGCCAACACGGGCGCCACATTGGCTCGCGCGATGACGCGTTTAGCGGCCATCGGATTGACGCCGCCGTTGGCCAAGGTCGCGCCCATGATGGCTAGATCGACGGTTGTGACCAGCGTCGAGCACTGCAGGGTATAGACATCAACGGCTTCCATCGGATCGCAGTACATGTATCCGCCGCAGTGCAGCAGCCACGCGATCGCGCGGTTTTGAAAATTGGTGGCGCGTTCCGAGGCGGCGATCTGGTCGCTGACCTTGATCGGCCGGCCCGCGAAGTTGCTTTGGATCTCGAGGACCTGGCGCAGGCGGTCGTCGGCGTCGGCGGCCGAAACCAGACTGGTTGCTGTCATCGCGCCTGCGTTGACCATCGGCAACATCGGCTTGTTGTTGTGAAGTTCCAGTGCCAGAACTGAATTGAACGCCTCACCTGTGGGATCGGCGCCCACCTTGCGGTGGAACTCCCGCGCACCCACTTGTTCCATCGCGAGTGCGGCCGTCAGAACCTTCGAGATCGACTCCAGCGCGAACTCACAGTCGGCGTCGCCGGCCGATACGGTTTGACCGTCGATGGTTGCCACGCAGATCCCGAACAGTTGTGGGTCGACCTCAGCCAGGGCTGGTATGTAGCCGGCGTTCTTGCCGCGGCGGTTGTTCTTGTGCTTCTCGTGTGCGGCATTGACCGCTCGAGCGATGCGGTCGGGGTCGATTGGTGTACTCGCCAAGGGAGTCAATTCTGTTTCACCGCAGCGTGTTCTGTTGCAGTCGTGATCACAACGCGGTGGATGAATCCTAGCTTTGCGACGACGTGCGGGTGGATGGTGAACGGGTACAGGTCGTCGCGGCCCATCGAGTTGTTGACCCGATTGAGCACCCCCGACAACACTAACCAGTCGGCCATGATGTCCTCGATGGTGGCGTCGGCGTAAGACTCCCGAGCGTCGATATTCGCGGGCAGGTCCCACTTCACCCGATCGGCTTCGACGACAAGGCCCGAATCCGCGATCGTGGCAAGGGTTCCGGTGATGTGCAGATAGTGGGCCCAGGTTTCGGCGAAGTCTTCCCACGGGTGAGCGGTGGCATACTCCGAGATGAAGTCCTGCTGCCACTCCGCCGGTGCCTGGCCCTGGTAGTGGCGCTGCAGTGCGGCCTGGTAGTCCTGCCGATCGTCGCCGAACATCGCTCGGGCGCCGGC
>JAVHWW010000104.1:0-19924 GCA_032159235.1 Acidobacteriota bacterium | reverse complement strand
ATGAGGACGCCGAGACGTTTGGTCTCTTCAAAGACTTTGAGGACGGATTGCGGGTCTGGCTCTTTCGTCTCGCGGTCTTTGACCAATTCGAGCGCCTGCATCAAGCCCATCCCGCGCACATCGCCGATGACCGTGTACTTCTCTTTGAGTCCTTCCAATCGCTCGCGGAAATACGCGCCGACCTCTGCCGCATTTCGTTTCAAATCGTCTTCTTCGATGATCTTGATAACAGCGAGCGCGGCGGCCATCGAGACCGGGTTGCCGCCGAAGGTTGAGAAGGTCAAGCCCGGATACTTGTCTGCGACTTCGGGCGTCGCGGTCGTCATCCCGATGGGCACGCCGTTGCCCATGCCTTTCGCGGAAGTGATGATGTCAGGCTCGACGTTCCAGTGCTCGATACCGAACCACTTGTCGCCGGTGCGTCCCCATCCGGTTTGAACTTCGTCCGCGATGAAGAGTCCGCCGTGATTCTTCGTGATCTCAACTGCTCTTTCAAAATATCCGGGCGGCGGAACGATGAAGCCGCCGACGCCAAGAATCGGTTCGGCCATGAACGCGGCGATCTCGCCCGTCGTCGCCGTCATAATCAAGTCTTCGATGTCGTTAGCGCAGGCCAGTCCGCATTCCGGGTAAGTGAGCTTGAACGGGCAGCGATAGCAGTAAGGCGCGCGTGCGTGAACGATGCCCGCGATCTGTGCGGGCAGTGGCCGCCAGGTTGAATGACCTGTGGCGGAGAGCGCAGTCGCGGAGCGTCCACTGTAGCTGTGACGCAGGACGACGATCTCGTGGCGGCCAGTGGCGATCTTCGCCGCGTGAATCGCCGTGTCGTCAGCTTCCGTGCCGCTATTGGTGAAGAAAGTTTTTTTGAGACGACCGGGCGTAATCTGGTAGAGCTTTTCGGCGAGGTCTGATTGCGGCTTGTTACTGTAGAGCGTCGAAGTGTGCGAGATGGTCTTGACCTGCTCGATGATCGCCGCGTTGACTTTCGGATTCGCGTGGCCGACGCTGACCGTGAGCACGCCGCCGAAGCAATCAAGATAGCGATTGCCTTGATCGTCCCAGACGTACATGCCCTCGCCGCGCACGAGCGCGAGCGGCTCTTGATAGTAAGTGGCGACCGCCGGGAAGAGGAATTCTTTGTGTTTGCGGATAGTTTCGGATTGTGTCGTTTTTTGTTCGGCTGTGCTCATTTTGTCCCTTCTCAAATTAGAGAAAATTTGGGTAGTGATTCAGAATTTATAACGGCCTCTCAAAGCCACGATAAAGCTCAATGCTCATCGGCCTCTGACGAAGGCACACAGCGCATCATAAATTGTGAATCACCACCAAAATTTGACTGCTTTACGCGCTGGCAATAGCTTGCCAGACCTCAGGCGGCACGTGATTAGTGGCAGTATAAAAATGTAGCTCCGTTATGCCGTTAGCCGCAGCAGTGCTGGCATAAGTTCTAATTTCATCTGCTGTGGCTAATGCAATCTCACCCGCTATCGGAATGATCTTACCCAGAGTTGCGCCTGTGTTGCGCCAGGCCGTTAGCGAGTAGTTGTAGTTTTGTGCGACTCCGTGCCCGATAGGTACTACGTTCCCATGCTTGTCTGTAGTCTTCCAATAGGCTTGAGGGTAAGTCTTATCACTATGATTGAAGAAAGTCTGCCAAGGCAGATGCGGAGCGTTCTCCTTCGCCTTGTAGTGAGAGGTAATTCCAAAGAGCTTGTTGGGAAACGCAGTGCGAATCTTGCTACAGAACTGTTCCGCCAGACCTGCTAAAGAGGCTTTGTCCCAATTGAAATCCTTCTCAGGATCAGTTGAATCGGCGGCTGCTTCGGGATCAAAAATATATCCGTCTAGCCCTTTGCCCATGAGCGACACGACATGTTCTGCTTCTTTCATCACTATGTCTGGCGCTGTAGGGGGAAATCTCCAACCAAGAACCTTGATGCCTAAGGCGTGAAAAGCAGGAATCGCTGAACTGACATCATTAACGGTTCTGATTGCCACCGTTTGTACCTGAGCAAGGTGCGCTTGTTGGATGAATCCATTGATGTCTGGGTGATAACCTTCGGCCCACAGAATCTTTTCAGTTGCTGGCATGTCTTCTCCTCCTTAAGGGTTAGTCAAACGATGTTTACGTCTGTCTTGAGACGATTGTGACAAGTCCACTAATATAGATTCCCCTCGCGTTTGCGACCCGTGTAATCCACATAGACGACTTTCAGTTCGGTATAAAAATCCAACGCAGTTGAGCCTTGCTCGCGGTCGCCGATGCCTGTGGCCTTGATGCCGCCGAAGGGAATGTGCGCTTCACCGCCAGTCGTGGGCGAGTTGATGTGCGTCATGCCGGTTTCGATCTCGTCAACGAAGCGGAAGATGCGCGTGGCATCATTCGAGAAGATGGAAGACGAGAGTCCGTAGTCGCAATCGTTGGCGACCTGCATCGCTTCGTCAAAGTCTTTGACGCGGAGCACTGAAAGCACTGGCCCAAAAATCTCTTCGCGCGCAACGCGCATGTCAGGCGTGACGCGATCAAAGACAGTTGGATTGACGAAGTAGCCTTTATCAAGTCCAGCGCCTTCGGCGCGTGTGCCGCCGCATTTTAATTCCGCGCCGTCCTCGCGCCCGATGTTGATGTAGTCGAGCACGGTCTTGAATTGATTCTCGTCAACGCTCGGCCCCATCTCCGTGTTTGGATCATTGCCCGCACCGATTCGCATCCCTTCGGCGCGCTTGACGATACGTGAGACGAATTCATCTGCGATGTCGTTGACGACAACAGCGCGGCTCGTCGCCGTGCAGCGTTGGCCGCTTGATCCGAACGCGCCCTGCGCGGTTGATTCGACGGCCAAATCTAAATCTGCATCTTCCAAAATGACGACAGGATTCTTGCCGCCCATCTCGCATTGCACTTTCGCGCCGCGCCTTGATACTTCTTCATAAAGACGAATGCCGATCTGATTAGAACCTGTGAAGGAGACGGCTTTGACCGCAGGATGATTGATGATCTCGTCGCCCGCGTCCGAGCCTGAGCCGATGATGAGATTGAGCACGCCACGCGGGATGCCAGCCTCCTCAAAAATCTCGACGATGCGAACGCCTGTCGCGGGCGTCAGAGAAGCGGGCTTGAAGACGACCGTGTTGCCTGCGACGAGCGCGGGCGCAACCTTCCAGACCGGAATCGCCACCGGAAAATTCCAGGGCGTGACGCAGGCGACAACGCCGAGCGGCTGCTTGATGGTGTAAGCGAAGTTGGACGGCAACTCGGATTGAATCGTCTCGCCATTCATGCGGCGCGATTCACCGGCGCAGAACTCCGCGACGTTGATTGAGCGTTGCAACTCACCGCGCGATTCCGCGATGGTCTTGCCCTCTTCGCGCGTCAGCAGTTGCGCCAACTCTTCTTTGTGGTCTTCCATCAGTCGAGCGGCGCGTGCGACGATGCGTCCGCGTGTTGGAGCGGGCGTCGTGCGCCAATCACGGAAGGCTGCGCTGGCCGATTCGACGGCGCGGCGTGCTTCATCGCGTGTCGCCTGCCGGATCGTGCCAAGCACGTCGTCTGTATTCGCCGGATTGATGTTCTGTGCTGTGCGTGTGGATTCGGATTCGATCCACTCACCGTTGATAAAATTACGATAGATGTTCATATAGAAAGTATGAATGATGAATGCGGAATGATGAAGTAAAGCAGGAGTCAGAATTCAGAATCCAGAATCCAGAAGCAAAGAAAGACAAAAGCGGGTTGCCGCCTTAACCATTCTGAATTCTGACTCCTGACTCCTGGCTTCTGCTCTTCAGTTCATCATTCATCATTCCGCATTCATCCTTTCGGATGTGGTGATTCTGACGCGAGATAATATATCAAATTGCCTTGCCTTGCGTACACTCGTCCTCCAATCGTTTCGCCGCTCCACGCTCAGAGTACCTCAATCAAAGACTATTATTTAGACAGGCAGTCCTCCTCGTCGCATTCAGCTTAAATCCTCGTCTGACGGCTTTGGAGTGACCTTCTAATCATTAGCGCTACGGCCATGCCACAGCCACGCGCCGCCCTTAAGACCGTCTTCATTAGAAATAATCTTCGCGTCTACAGGCAATTCAAACTCTATCTTCTCGGCATTACCGCCGCCGATGTATAACATGTCGAAGTTAGTCAACACGCGCAACGCATCAATGGCTCGACGCACGCGGCGATTCCACTTTCTTTTTCCAATCCTGTGCAGTGTTTCATTACCCAACTGCTCATTGTACGTCTCGCCCTTGCGAAAGATGTGTTGTGATAATTCCAGATGCGGGCCGAGTTGTCCGTCCATAAAGAGCGCGGAGCCGAAACCTGTGCCGAGCGTGATGACCATCTCGACACCCTTGCCCGAAATCGCAGCCAATCCCTGCATGTCTGCGTCGTTGAGGACGTGTGCCGGCTTACCTAACCGAGATGCCAGCGCGCCAGCCAGGTCAAAATCCTTCCACACCTCATTCCCCAGCTTCGGCGCTGTAATGACGCGCCCTTGTCTGACAACGCCAGGGAAACCGACCGAGACACCTTCGTAATCGGAAAGCTGTGCGACCAGATTAACAAGGGCATCAACTATCACATCGGGCGGTGAGGGATGCGGTGTCCCGACGCGAACGCGCTGTGTCAGCAAATTACCCTGCGCGTCCACGATGGCGGCCTTTAATCCCGTGCCGCCAATATCAATTGATAAGATGTTCATGTGCGATGTTACTCTCCTAAACTGTGGTTTCTGATCTCAAAGGCTCTGCTCTTCATTATCTTATCTTGTGCGACCGAGTTTGCACACGCGCCGTCCTCTTGCTCTCTGTGATGAATGACGGTACAAGTCGGTTGGTGACGGATTCAAAATATCAAAGGACGAACGAATTTCTTTGGCAAATATCTCGCAGCGCGGGATAGTGCAAAGCTGTCGCTCCTTCTATATCATAATATGTGAGATGAATGGCACAACAGAACAGTGTGTGGAACAGATAAGCGATCCGAAAAGTATTCGTGAACTGCTCGAACGACGCGCTCAAGCGACGCCGGACAAGCGTTTTCTCTTCTCCGAAGCTGACGGCAGACGCTATACCTACGCGGAGTTTGACGCGGCGGTCAATCGTGCCACACGTTTGCTTGCGGCGCGTGGAATCAGGAAGGGCGATGCGGTCAGTCTCTTGATGCCGAACAGCGCGGAGTACATCGTCGCTTACTTTGCCTGCTTCAAACTCGGCGCACTCGCTGGCCCGGTCAACTCGCTGCTCAAATCTGAAGAGATGGCTTTCGTCATCGGTAACTCCGAAGCCAGAGCGTTGCTCGTTAATTCGGAGTTTCTGCCGCGTATTGAGAGTATTCGAGGAGAGTTGGCCGACTTACAACACGTCATCGTGTTCGACGATGAAGCGAGGGCGACGGCTGAATATGTCGAGGGAGATATGCCTGACGCTTCAATCGAAAAAGATGACGAGGCGATCATCATCTACACTTCCGGCACGACCGGAAAACCGAAAGGTTGTCTGCTGACGCATGGCAACGTGATCGCCAACGCGCGACAGATTACAAACTGGCTGGGCTTCACAGAGCGCGATTGTTTGTTGACTGTGATGCCGCTCTTTCACATGAACGCCGTGTCGGTCACGACGATGACATCGCTTTACGCAGGCGCTTCGACGGTCATCAGCCCTAAGTTCTCTGCGTCTCGCTTCTGGCAGACGATCTCGGATTATGAAGTGACTTCGTTCGGCTCTGTCGCGACGATGCTGACAATGCTCCTCACTACCTATCCTGACGGCGTGCCTGCCGGACTCAAGACCGATCAACTGCGCTTCGCGATGTGCGGAAGTGCGCCCGTGCCAGCCGAAGTTTTGCGAAAGTTTGAAGAGACTTTCAACTGTCTCGTCATCGAAGGCTACGGGCTTTCGGAGTCAACCTGTCGCTCGACTTTCAATCCGCCGGATGAGCGTCGCCGTCCCGGTTCGTGCGGGATGGCTATCGGCAACGAGATGAAGGTTGTTGACGATGACGACCACGAAGTAGCGGACGGCGAGCTTGGCGAGATCGTCCTGCGCGGTGAAAATATTTTGAAGGGCTATTACAAGAACGCGGAAGCCACGACGCGCGCCTTTCGGCATGGCTGGTTTCACACGGGCGACATCGGATACAAAGATGCGGACGGCTTCTTCTACATCGTTGACCGCAAGTCCGACATGATTATTCGCGGCGGCGAGAACATCTACCCACGCGAGATTGACGAAGTGCTCTACCAGCATGAGACTGTCGCCGCAGCCGCCACCATCGGCGTGCCTGACCCACTCTACGGCGAAGAGGTCGCGGCTTTCATCGTGCTCAAAGAAGGCGAGCAAGCGAACGAAGAAGAGATCATCGCTTTCTGCCGCGAGCATCTGGCCGATTACAAATGCCCCAAGTCCGTGCGCTTCGTCGCAGACATTCCGAAAGGCCCGACGGGCAAACTTCTCAAGCGCGAATTGGCGCGCCAGTATGCACAGACACCAGACTCAGCTTGACGATAAACATTTCGAAAGAACGCTTGTAAAACTATTTCCAAAAGCAGCCAATCAAAACTTACATCAATAGTCCCTCATGCGAATTCTTCCGCACCCTAGTGTAATATTTCGCAAAGCCTTTTCTTCTCAGAGACCATGAATCCATCATTTACAATAGGAACAATAATTGCCTCGCAAAACGTTCGAACCGAAACGAAAGCCGATATGTCATGCCCTCTGTGACTGGAATGTATCGAGCTTTGAGAGTTTATCTCTTCCGAACGCTTGACATTGCTCTACGCATCAACTTATAGTGCAACGCTTTCCAAGGACGCACCGCCGCCGAAGCTTTAGCACAGGCTTCGGTTGGTGGCCTGTCTTCATGATGTTCAAGCGAACTAATCGGTAAAGCAATACAAGCTATATCGCCTCTGGCTTGCTTGAATCCACGTTAGAAGGTATACGTCTGCTGCAATTAATCTTAAGTGAAAATGAATAAGGACAAAAAGCCCCTATGATTAAACGAATCTGCCTAACTTTCTTCGCAGCGCTCTGCCTGACCGCCATCGTCGCCGTCAGCGCGAGTGCACAGACATGCACGTTCACGACCTCGAAAAAGACAATGACCCTGAAGACCGACTGCACGACAACGACCAGCATCATCGTGCCTGATGGTTTCACCCTCGATGGCGCAGGCCACACCATTACTGCTGTTGATCCTGTGAGCGGCCACTTCGTTGGCGGGGTGGTTCAGAACGGAGGCGCGAGCGCTAACGTCACCAATCTGAAGATCACTACGAGCGGCCTCGCGGATGTTTGCGATGCTGGCGCAGACCGCTTGCGCGGAATCCTGTTTGACGGAGCATCGGGCTCTATCACCAACAACCAGATCACCAACATCAATCAGAATCAAGGCGCTTTGTTGAGCGGTTGTCAGGAAGGCAATGCGATAGAGGCGCGCAACTTCGGCGCGTCGCCGACAACTATCAGAGTTGTCATTGACGGCAACACCATCAGCAATTATCAGAAGACCGGAATCGTTGCGAACGGCAACACCGACGCTACAATTACGGACAACACGGTCACGGGCGCAGGCCCTAACCTCTACATCGCGCAGAACGGCATCCAGGTCGGCTTCGGCGCGACAGGGATGGTCAAAGGCAATAGCGTCTCCGGCAACTCTTACACCGGGACGGATGCCGTTAGCGGTGGCGTGTTGATCTTCGGAGACGGCAGCGAGCTTTGTGTCGGAGTGCAGGTGTTGAAGAACACGCTGAAGGGCAACGACGTTGGCGTCTTCGCAGCGCAGTTCGATGATACGACCGATTCAACTCCGCCTTCTACCATGACCAACCTGAAGATCGTCAACAACGTCATTGACAAAGGCAATGCCGCGAACCCCATCTACACGGCTGGTGTTTCGGACGAAGGCAACAACGACAAGATCATCAACAACACCATCACTGGCTATGACCTGCCTGTTGATGCCGATACTTCGTTCACAAACCGACCGAAGGTTCATGCGAACAAGTAAATCCGGGATTCTATAAACTGGAGCAGCACGACGGCTGCAATTCAAGCTTAGCTCAGAAGAGAAAACCTCCGACCGGTCGGAGGTTTTCTCTTCTGAGTTGATCTTCTTCCATGCGGGATAAGCGGTCGCCCCTTCACAGTCCAACCTTTGTAACTATCTTACTCTGGCATCCTGAGTTAAAATATCCGGGTCGCTCAGTCAGTCACAAATAGTTTCGTTACGATACTCTCCCATCAAATAAAACAGATGTTTACGATTCAAGAACTCGAAGGATCAAAACGGAAGTGGACGTTGCCCGAAGGCGGACGCCTGACCATCGGTCGTGCGCAGGACAACGACATCCGCATCGAAGACCTGCGCGTCTCGCGGCATCACGCCGTCCTGCGCTCGATTCTGCAAGAACAGGCCGTCATCCAAAATGTCAGCAACGGAAATGTTCTCCTGCTCAACGGGCAGAACATCACTAACGAAGCGGGTGAGCATCCCTTGCAGAGCGGCGATGAGATTAAGATCATGCCGGGTCTGTTCACGGTGACGTGGGAAGATGAAGGCGTGCTGTTGCTCAACGACGAGCCGCTCTCGGTCAGTACGTCTTTCACTCCCGCCTCGACCGGGTTCACCTCGCTTCTGACCAGCGCCATCACCGAGTACGTTTCAAAAGATAAAGAGCTGGAGGAGTTGCGGCGCAAGGCGGAGGTGCTGGCCCACCTGTGCGATATGAGTGCCGCGCTCGCCACCGTCTTCGATCCGAAGTCCGTGCTCGACTACGCGACCGACATCGTGATGCGGATGATTGGTGCGGACTGTTGCGCCGCGTTGCTGGTCGAGCAAGGGAGCGACGACCCACAGCCCGTCAGCATTCGCTTCCGCGACGGAGACCCGAAGAGTCCGCAGCAGCGCACGATCAGTCGCACGGCTGTTCGCACGGCTATCGAAAAGCGCGTCATGCTCGCTTCGCAGGATGTGGTCGAAGATGAGAACTTGCAGGTCAGCAGCATGACTATGTTGCAGGGCATTCGGTCGCTCGCCTGCGCTCCGCTCGTCGGACGTGAAGGCGTCTATGGCGCGCTCTACGTTGATCGTCGCGGCGGTGTGCCCGAACCATTCACGGAGTTGGATACACAGTTGCTGGCGGCTGTCGCGTCGCAGGCGGCAACGGCCATCGCCGCCGCGCACGCACATGAGCGCGTCAAACGCGAGACGCTCGCACGCGCAGCCTTCGCGCGCTTCATGCCGCAGCACATCATCGAAGAATTAGTCAACTGCCCGGACAAATTCCAACTCGGCGGGACTAACAAACGCATCTCCGTGCTCTTCTGCGACGTGCGCGGCTTCACACGTCTGGCGCATCGCGCGCCGCCCGAAACCATCGTTGATCTGCTTAACATTCTCTTCACGGAGATGGCGGCGGAAATCTTCGCGCATCAGGGCACGCTCAACAAATATCTCGGCGACGGCTTGATGGCGCTCTTCGGCGCGCCCGTCGGAAACGAAACGCACGCGGTCAACGCCGTCTCTGCGGCCCTCGGAATGCAGCGCCGCATCAAAGATGTCAATCTCCAACTCGCCGCGAAGGGACTGCCCAGCGTCACGCTCGGCATCGGCATCAACACAGGTGAAGCGACTGTCGGCTGCATCGGTGCGGAACAGCGTTCGGAATACACAGCCATCGGCGACACTGTCAACATCGCCTCGCGCATCGAGGGCATCGCGCATCCAGACCAGATACTCGTCACACACGAGACCGTGAAAGAACTCGGCGATCAGTTTCCTTTGAGCGAACCCTGGAAGGTTGAGGTCAGACACATTGACGAGCCGGTACAGGTTTACAGCGTGAAGTACACTTTGACGGACGACGTGGACACCTCGTCAACTTCGTCAGAGACGACATAACTGGTGCGCGATTCACTTCAACGTGTTTTGCGAGAGCGGTTGATTTCGACAAAAACCGTTCGCTGCGTCGCGACAGGTTTCGGAGCGCTCCCGCAACTCCCGCACCCAGTCTCACACGAAGCCGCGCCTTTCGCAGCACGGAATGAGCGCAGGCGCAACCACGCGAGCCGCCCTGTGTAAATCAGAGCCGCCAGAATGATGAGCGCAACAGCGATAGTTTGCCAGTCGAACATTTCCTTACTTTAACTGAAGCCCAAAAGACGCCCGCCCTGATACGTGATGAATGAAGCGATGTAAGCAAGCACGGTCATGTAAGCGATCATAAAGAGCGGCCAGCGCCAGGAGTTCGTCTCGCGCCGGACGATGGCGACCGTTGACATACACTGCATCGCCAGCACGAAGAAGACCATCATCGAAAGCGCGACGAGCGGCGTCCATGCAGGCGTCCCGTCCGGCTTCTTCGCTTCGCGCACGGCGTTGATGAGCGAATTGCTCGACGAGTCTTTATCATGGCCGACGTTGTAAATAATACTCAACGTCGAGACCATCGTCTCGCGCGCGGCGAATGATGAAATCAGCGCGACGCCCATCTTCCAATCAAAGCCGAGCGGCTTAATGATTGGCTCGATCAGATGCCCTGCGCGTCCTGCGAAACTCTGGCTCAAGTGCTCGCTGCTCTGCCCGGCAAAGCCCGGCGCGGTCTTCACCTCAGCCTCACTGCTCTCAGTCTCTCCACCGTCATCAGTTGTTTGCGCGACCGTCGTCTCCGAGTTCGCAGTCTTCGTTTGAGGCGAGCGCGGAAACGTGGCGAGCGCCCACAGGATGATCGAGATTGCTAAGATGACCGTGCCCGCGCGTTTCAGGAAGAGCCACGCGCGCGAGAACATCATCTGCAAGATCGTCAGCACATTCGGCACGCGATACGGCGGCAATTCAAGCACGAGCGGCGGCGTCGGCGCTTTCAAGATCGTCCGCTTCAAAACCCACGCAACGCCGATGGCGACGATGATGCCGAGCAGGTACATCGCCATAATCAGCAGCGCGCCGACGGAAAGGAAGCCGAAAAGTTTTCGGCCCGGAAAGAAGGCCGCGATCATCAGCGTATAGACGGGCAACCGCGCCGAGCAACTCATAAACGGCGCGATCATAATTGTCGCCAGACGATCCTTCGGATTCTCAATCGTGCGCGTCGCCATGATGCCCGGAATCGCACAGGCGAAACTGCTCATCAACGGCATGAAGGCTTTGCCGTGAAGCCCGACACTGCGCATCAACCTGTCCATCAAAAATGCCGCGCGCGCCATATAGCCGGTGTCTTCGAGGATGGAAATGAAGAAGAAGAGCAACAGAATCTGCGGCAGGAAGACAAGGACACCACCGACGCCCGCGATGACACCGTCAACGAGTAAGTCTCTTAACAAGCCCGGCGACATCAGACTGCCCACTGCTCCACCAAGTCTTCCAAAACCTTTATCAATCAAATCCATCGGCAAGTTCGCCCATGAAAAGATCGTCTGAAAGACCAGCAGCAGCACCGCAATCAGAATCAACGGCCCGAAAAACCTGTGCGTGAGAATGCGGTCAATGCGTTCGGTGGTCGTCAGGCTTTGAGAGAGAGAGCTTTTGACAGACTTGGACGTGATCTTCTCAATCCAGTCGTAGCGTGCCAGCACAGGCTCCTGCCACCAGTCTGGATTAGACTGTGCGAGGCGTTCGCGTGCAAGACGAATGGCGTCACGCCGCCACTCGTTCTCCGGCAGTTCATCAGTGTACAGATCACGCAAAGCCCGATGCCGACTGAGCGAGTCAACATCCTTGCCGATTAAAGTAGCAATCTCGCGCTCGGCCAACTCCGAGAGACACCAGCCTCCTGCGCTCGCCGCCTCACTCTCCGCAGCCTTCAACACAGCCGCCGCCAGCGCATCAAGGCCGAGACGCTGTGCGGAAGTGACGGGAACAATCGTCACGCCGAGCGCTTCGGACAATCTCTGTTCGTCAATCTCAAGATCGCGTTTCCTGGCGAGGTCAACCATCGTCAACGCGATGACGAGCGGTCGCCCGTACTCTAAAAGCTGTGTGACGAGATAGAGATTGCGTTCGAGATTGGTGGCGTCAACGACCGCGACGATCACGTCCGGTGCCGGAAGATTTGGAATCCGTCCCGTGACGACATCGCGCGCGATCTGCTCGTCAATGGAAGCTGCATCAAGACTGTAGAGACCAGGCAAATCTATCAGGCGCGCGGGTGTCGCCCCATGCTTGATTGACCATGTCCCCTCTTTGCGCTCGACAGTCACGCCCGGATAGTTAGCGACCTTCTGACGCAAACCCGTCAGCGCATTAAAGAGCGTAGTCTTACCGGCATTCGGATTACCCGCGAGCGCGATGACCAACGGACGCGCGACTGTAGATGCAGCAGAGGGCGGAGAGGCAAGGGCAGGTGATTCGAGGGTCGAACTCATCGGAAGTGATGAGTGATAAGTGATAGGTGATAAGTGATAAGAAAAGGCTTTTACTCATCGCTCATCACTCATCACTCATCACTTGCTGTTACTGAAATCGTTTGCGCTTCCGTGCGGCGCAGTGCGAGATGATAGCCGCGCACGCGCACTTCAATCGGATCGCCGAGCGGCGCACGCTTGATGACACGCACGGGCGCGCCCGGCACGACGCCCATCTCCATCAAACGCCGCGCGATTGCGCCCTGACCTTTGACGGCAATCACACGCGCCTGCGCGCCGAGCGATAGTCCGGCGAGAGATAAATCACTTGCTGGAAGCGGCTCTAAACTTGCTCTGGGAATTGCGAGAGTGTTTTCCAAAGTTGCCATGAATATGAACCCGCCTTCTATTCGTTCTCATCAATCTTAAAGATTAAATCCTGACGACAATAGATCGAATGCCGTCAGTCACAGAGTATAACCGAATTGAAATTAGATTTCAATTTCAAACTTAAGGGTGAGATTTTCGGAGCATTTTTCAAGATTTCAATGAGAAATGGCTGTCAGCTTACTGCTGTGCGACCGGAATAATAGCCAAGTCTGCGCGCACGGGGCCAATCGCTGTAGTGGCCGTCACGCGCAGGGGCAAGCGGCGGCGGTCATCGCTGACCCAGAGTCGCAGAGCATACTTGTCCGGTTGCGGATCGTCGGTGGTTAGCGAGAGTTGAACGGCGGGAATCTTTTGTCCGCCAAGTTGAATGGTCTCGCGCTTCAGGGAAGTGATGACGAGTGTGAGCGGGCGATTATTGACCAGCATGGTGACGGCGTTTCGTTTCGGCGGCGCGAGATTGAAGGAACGCAGCGCGTAGATGACGGAGATGTAATCATGTGTGCCGACGGGAATCTCTATGCGTGTGCCTTTGTCTGTGACGGCGGTGCCGCGATCCTGGTCAATCGTGAGTACCTGATTGGTGCGGCGGCGTCCTTCAATCAAATTTAGCTCTGTGCGAAACGGAAGCAACGTATTCGGGTCAACATAAGAATTGATCTGATCGTTGGCGAAGAAGATATTCGCAAAGGCGGCCAGCGTCTGCGCTTTGACCGCGAACAGGATTCCATCACGGTTGAAATATTTGGCGCGGGCGCGCACTTGCGACGAGACGTTGGCGACCGGCTGCGTTGACGTGCCGACGAAGACATTGAAGTTGAGTTGCTCTCCGGCCTTGAAAGGTAGCTCCGCAGGCAGTGGCGTGCCGGTTGTTTGTTCGATTCTGGTTGGAGGCGTCGGAGTCGGGACGGGCGTTGCGGTTGTGGTCGGGATCGTTTGCTGAGCTGGTGCGATGAATTCCGAGCCAGCCAGTTCGGCACGAATCTCTCCGGCGCGTGGGTTCGCTGTAATCAGGACGGGCACGTGGCGCTCGTCGTCACTGAAATAGATGCGGATGTGATAGTTGTTCGCCTCCGCATTCTTCGGCACGCGCACCTCTGTGACGATGGTGTTGAAAGAGCCGACGTTCGTTTTAATCATCTGGCGATCCGCAACTCTCAACTCGGCGTCGAACTGCTCGGCCTCGCTGCGCACGTTGAAGTAATACTTCGCGCCCGGCGCGAGCGGCAGCGCGCGCAGGCGATAGATGGCGGAGAGAAAATCATACGTGCCGGTAAATTCGCCGACTCTGAGTCGGGGCGGAATCGCACTCGTGCCGACCGGCTGGTTGTACTCGCTCGACGAGTCGTAAGTGCGACCGGCCTCGCGGATCACCTGCTGCGAACGAAAGGGAAGCCCGGATTCAGGATCAATGTATGACGTGTAATCGTTGTTGATGGAATAGAGAGCCGCGTTGACGACTCCGGTTGTTTCGACGTGCGCGCGCAGTTGCAGTCCGTCGCGCGTGAAGAACGTGCCGCGTCCGGCGACGATCATCTGGACGTGCGCGGCATTGATGAAGTTGGAGAAGCTGACATGATACGTGAGCTGCTCGCCGACTTGATACGGAGATTTAGAGAAAGGAATGTTAGCGATTTCGTTTCCGCTCTGCGCGAAGAGCGAAGAAGCGAGCGCGAGCGCCATCAGCAAAGGTGCGATAGTTATCGGCAGACGTTTCAAATGTTGAATCCCCTTTGTACGAAGTCAGGCGAGGCCGGAGCGATCTCGCAACTCTTTTACACGCATCCTGCTCTCGACAGTTCCCGGATCATCTAAATTCCATCAAACTCCGTGAGCCAATCACGCACCCGAACGCGGTTGGAAAGCAGCGCCGCATGACCCGTGCCTTCGAGCACTTTCATCTTCGCGCGCGGCAAGCCCGACGCTATCTCGCGCGCTGCCTCGACAGCGTTCAGCACGCGGTCTTCTGTTCCGGCCACGACGAGCGCAGGCACTTTAATCTCTGGCAGGCGCGGGCGCAAATCCATTTTCCTGATGATTCGCATCCGCGAAAAATAGCCTTCCAGATTCGTGTCGCGCGCGTTCTCAAGAAACGTGCGGCGGTCTTCCTCTTCAACGTCGTCGCTGAACAGGTTGCGCGGCGCAGTCCGCGTGCGATAAGCCTGCAATAAAGAATACGGTAAAACCGTGCAGAGCGCGACTCCCAGATTGATTTTTGTGCGGTTCGGGAAGGCCGCGAAAGTGTTGACGAGTATCATCCGCTCGAAGTAACTGGGATGCCTGAGCGCCGCAGCCATCACCATCAACCCGCCGAAAGATTCGCCGAGCACCGTCGCACGCTCGAATCCGGCATCACGGATAATCGAAACCAGATCGTCCGCCAGCGTCTCCATTTCGTAGCGACCCGCAGGGCGCAGAGGGAAGGAGATGACCGTCTGATCGCGTGCGAGGTCAGCCGCCTGTTTATAAAAATTCTTGCCCGTGCCTTCAATCCCTGAGACGTAAACGAACGCCGGGCCGCTTCCTTGTTTGTGATACTCAACCATCTTTCACTGTTTCGCCACGTTGCATCTCTTCAATGATTTCGTTTGCTGCGCGAGCCGGATCAGTAGCTCTGAGAATCGCGCGACCGACGACCAGATAATCCGCTCCCGCGCGCACGGCTGCGGCGGGCGTCATCACGCGCCTTTGGTCATCATGCGTTGTGCCGGAGGGTCGCACGCCGGGCGTGACGATCACGAAGTCGCGTCGCTCAATCGCTTCGCGCACAAGTTTAACTTCATGCGGCGAAGCCACAACCCCATCGAGGCCGGATGCGGCAGTGAGTCGCGCGAGGCGTTTGACCTGACTCTCAGTGTTAGACGAGAAGCCTGTTTCCGCAAGCACGCTATCGTCCGCGCTCGTCAGCACTGTGACGCCGATGATGAGCGGTCGCGTGATTTTTTCGCGCTCCGCCGTCTCCTGAACAGCATCCGCAGTGCGCCGCATCATTTGGCTGCCGCCGCAGGCGTGGACGTTGAAGATGGCGACGCCGAGACGCGCGGCCTCGATGCCTGCGGCGGCGACGGTGTTGGGGATGTCGTGAAACTTCAGGTCTAGAAAGACGCGCCCGCCCGCGTTAACGATGTCGCGCACGATGCCCGGCCCTTCGGCTGTGAAAAGCTGCGAGCCGATCTTAAACATGCCCGCCACGTCACGCAAAGCGCAGAAGAGATTAAAAGCCTCGCGCGCCGTCTCGACATCAAGCGCAACAATCAATCTATTGTTTGTTGAATGTGTCATGGGTTGCCAGTTCAAGGTTCAAGGTTCAAAGTTCAAGGTTCAAAGTTCAAGGTTCGAGGTTTAAGGTTTGTGGGTGAGGGCGGTTGTCCGGCGTGCGAGGGGGAGATGGGGCGGAAAAGGCCGGTTTTGTGGGTGCTGGCGATTATCTCAATGTAAGTAAGGGATTTAGCCGGACGGGAGGCGATTATATCGTGTTTGGAGCGGGCTATATCACTGCGCGAGACGGTTATATCAGCGTTGGAGACGACCATATCATCGTTGGAGATGACTATATCACCGTTGGAGACGACCATATCACTGTTGGAGATGACTATATCAGTGTCAGAGATGACCATATCACGGTTCGAGACGACTATATCAGCGTTGGAGACGACTATATCACGCTTAGAGATGACCATATCGGCGCGCGAGATGACCATATCAGGGCTGGAGATGGTAAAACAATGTTCAAAGTTCAAGGTTCAAGGTAGCGCTCAACTTTGAACCTTGAACCTTGAACTTTGAACTTTTGTAAGTTCTTCCGAACGACAGCCGATGGCTTCATCGAGTGTGCGTAAACCCTGTCGGCTTAAAATCTCAGCCAGACCTTCGTTGATGTCTCTTGCGATCCCGACGCCTTGATAAATAAATCCTGTGTAAAGCTGGATGAGACTCGCTCCGGCGCTGATCTTCTCCCATGCGTCTTCGGCAGTGAAGACGCCGCCGACTCCGATAATCGTCATCCGTCCGCGCGTGAGACGATAAAGCGTGGCGATCATCTCTGTCGAGCGTGGACGAAGCGGCGCACCACTCAGTCCGCCCTCGCCGCAGGCTGCAACTCTGTCTGGCGGTGTGCGAAGGCTTGCGCGACTCGTCGTCGTATTCGTGGCGATGATGCCAGCGAGATTGGCGCGCTCGGCTATCTCGACGATTGATTCCAACTCCCGCTCGTTAAGGTCAGGCGCGATCTTGACGAGCAACGGAACGGGCGTGCGGCGCGGATGTTTGCCTGCTAATTCCTGATTCCTTCTTTGCAATGCTGAGAGCAATTCGTCGAGCGCTTCCGGGCGTTGCAGCTCGCGCAAGCCGGGCGTGTTGGGCGAACTGACGTTGACGACCGCGTAGTCCGCCAGCGCGTGCACCGTCTCGAAGCACGCCAGATAATCTTCGGTTGCATTCTCTAAAGCAACCGCGCGACTCTTGCCGATGTTGATGCCGAGCACGCAGTCAGGGCGATGCGACGCGAGATGCTTCGCTGCCGCCTCTGCTCCGACGTTATTAAAACCTGCACGGTTAATCAACGCGCGGTCAAGCGGCAGGCGAAAGAGTCGCGGGCGCGGATTGCCGGGCTGCGGTTGAGACGTGAGCGAGCCGACTTCGATGAAGCCGAAACCGAGCGCTGCGAGATACTCTGCCGCCGTCCCGTTCTTATCGAATCCTGCTGCCAAACCAATCGGATTAGTGAACGTCACTCCGAAGCGCCGCAACTCTCCGAACGGCGCGCGATTAAAGCGTCGAGACGCGATTCTTCGCGCACGCCTTGTCGAGAGCGTGAATGCAAGAGCTTCTAATGCGAGTTCATGCGCCGATTCGGGCGGCAGGCGAAAGAGAAGCGGGCGCAGGATTGAGCGATATAACATCAGTGACGAGTGACGAGTGACAAGTGACGAGCAAACGAATTCTATCTCGTCACTCGTCACTTGTCACTCGTCACTGCTCTTCATCCCTTGTCACTCATCACTGTTCTTGTTAGTATCCGCGCCACTGAATTTTGCTGAGAAATCACGCATCATTTCGCTTCAGCAAGACGAAAGGTCTCATGAGATTAAAAACAGTCTTCATTGCAATCGCTGCCTTCCTGCTGACGGCATCGCTTTTAAGTCAGAGCGCGCAGGCTCAAAGCGGCACGACAGGTGTTCACCGCGAGGTGGCCGTTACAATAGACGATTTGCCTGCACCTCCTGTTGGTCTGCCTGCGAACGACGTTGGCACGTTAAGGGAGAATACTGTCAAACTGCTGAAGAGTATCACCGCGCACAAAATTCCGGTCGTGGGCTTCGTCAACGAGGATAAGATCGTCGGGCGCGCAGACAGCGCCGAGCGCACAGCCGTGCTTAAGATGTGGCTTGATGCCAACCTCGAACTCGGCAATCACACCTTCTCGCACCCTTCGCTGCAACGGATGCCGCTTGCAGAGTATGAGCAGAATGTCATTCGTGGCGAAACGCTTCTCAAGTCATTGCTCGGCGCGCGTCATCAGGAGCTACGATATTTTCGTCATCCCTTTCTACAGGTCGGACCGAATCTCGAAACGCGCCAGGCTTTCGAGAGGTTTCTGGCCGGGCGCGGTTACACGATTGCGCCCGTCACGATTGATGACGACGACTATATGTTTGCGCTCGTCTATGCCAAAGCCAAAGCGCGCGGCGACACTGCGATGATGAAGCGCGTCGTTGATGCGTATCTCTCGAACATGGACATCATGTTCGATTTCTTCGAGCGGCTCTCGGTCAGCGTCGTCGGACGTGAAATCAAACAGGTGCTGCTGATTCATGCCAACGCGCTCAACGCAGACCACTTTGATGAATTGGTCGCCATGATGAAAAAACGCGGCTACGCCTTCATCACGCTCGAACAGGCTCTACAGGACAAGGCTTACAGTTTGCCTGATACTTACTTCGGCCCTTACGGTATCTCATGGCTGCATCACTGGGCTTTAACGCGCGGCATGAAACGCTGGCCCGATCCTAATCCGCCGGAGTTCATCACTAAAGAGTATGAGAGCCTGTCACGAGCAACTCGCTAAAGGATTGAGTTTCGGCTCACACGTCACGAATTCTTTATTCCATCACCTCACTGTGTTAGTATGCGCGCCAATGGATTTCGTCGAGAAAGCACGCATCATGGACGGAGCGCGAATCAATCGCGCGCTTTCACGCCTGGCCTCCGAGATTGTCGAAGAGAATCACGGCGCGGATGATCTCTATCTCGTCGGCATCCGCCGTCGTGGTGTGCCACTGGCCGAACGCATGGCAGACAAGATTGCAGACCTCGAAGGCGACCGCCCGCCCGTCGGCATCCTGGACATCACGCTCTACCGCGATGATCTTACTACCGTCGGCGTGAATCCGATTGTCAATCGCACGGAGCTTCCGGGCGATATCGAGAATCGCAACATCGTCCTGATTGATGATGTGCTTTACACGGGACGAACTATCCGCGCCGCGCTTGACCAGTTGATAGACTTCGGACGCCCGCGCCGCGTCCAACTCGCCGTCCTGATTGATCGCGGCAAGGAGCATCGTGAGTTGCCGATTCAGGCGGATTACATCGGCAAGGTCGTGCCGACGAAAAAGAGTGAGATCATTAAAGTGATGCTCACGGATTTTGATGAAGAAGAGGGCGTCGCCATCGTGGAGCGACCCACGACAGAAGATTCTTGAGGGCGGCCAGCAGTGGCCGCTTTTTTTATGTTGCCCCAGAAAAATACAGAGACGAAGGGGGAAAGGGTTAAATGGTGAAATGGTTAAAGGGAGAAAATCCTCTGCTTTCCCTTTCCCCATTTACCCCTTTAACCTTTTCACCTCTCAAACTGATCCGATGAGCACTGTCTTCAAACGCAAAGATTTGCTCGGCATCCGCGAACTCTCCGCCGCTGAGATTACGCACGTCCTCGACACGGCTGAATCTTTCCGCGACATCTCGCGGCGCGAGATTAAGAAAGTACCTGCGTTGCGCGGGCGCACCGTCATCAATCTCTTCTTCGAGCCTTCGACGAGAACGCGCACCTCTTTCGAGATTGCAGCCAAGCGTCTCTCAGCCGACTCCATCAACGTCAGCGCGTCAACGTCGAGCGTGACGAAAGGCGAGACGCTGCTGGACACGGCGCGCAACCTCGAAGCGATGGCTCCCGACTGCA
>JAVHWW010000093.1:0-33504 GCA_032159235.1 Acidobacteriota bacterium | reverse complement strand
TAACTACGGATGGCTGGGAATCCTACCCTGACGCTGTCTCCTACAGCTTGGGAGTGAGAGTCAGCTATGCGCAACTCATCAAAACGTACCATGCCGCGCATCCCACACAGAGCCCCGAAGGCGAGCGCCGGTACTCGCCTTCGCGCGTTCTCGAACTCTTCAAAGTACCGCGTATCGGCGAGCCTTCGACCGACGCGATCTGCACATCTCATATCGAGCGGCAGAACCTGACGATCAGGATGGCGATGCGCCGCCTGACACGGCTGACCAACGCATTCTCGAAGAAGCGTGAGAACCTGCACGCAGCCTTCGCGCTGCATTTTGCCCACTACAACTTCTGCCGGATCCACAAAACGCTCAGGTGCACACCGGCGATGGAGGCCGGGGTCACAAAACGGCTGTGGGAGTTGAAAGACTTGCTCACTGCCTGATTTTGGCCCAATCCGCTAGGCCAGTTGCCGACGACAACCGGTGATTGGCCTGGCGACTCTCACCTAAAACTTTCTTCCCTTTTATCCCGCGTAGGTGTATGCTCCCGCCCAATAGTTTTTTGCTTCCTCATTGCTCAGTCTAGTTATAGCCGCTGGTTCGATACTTTCCCATTGTCTTGTGGAGGGTGGTTCTTATGTCCGATGGGATCTGGATTATAGGGCGGCAGACTGAGAAGGATTACGGCCCAACCGCACTCATCACCTGCCCGAACTGCCACAATCAGACTTACTATCATCTGGTCTATATCAAAAAGTGGGTTGAATACTTCTGGATAAAGATATTCCCTTACAAGAGGCGCTACTACCTACTATGCGAGATCTGTTCGAGAGGCGTCGAGCTGAAAGGGCAGCAGGTTGATGCGGCCAAGAAGTTGAATGAAGCCACGTTGTCGCTCCTTGATCAATCTATCACAACCTCACAATATGAAATGGCTCTTAACGAGGTGCGAAATGAGGTTGAGACAGCGCTGGAATATCTCTCTAGTTAGGTGGGATGCCCCATATCGGATTTATCAGCACTGAATCCATCAAAAGCTGGCTGGTGTAAGGCAAAGTGCTTGAAACTCGCTGCACAAAATCTATTTAGTGGAATAATAGGGACTTTATAAGGTTGAAATTTTGTTGACAAGCTTGGGGTGAAGAGTTTACCCTCCGCATGTTTTAGAAACTCGCTTGGCTGCATACGTGTGATACTCTGGCGGGTAGCTTTGCGCTATCAGTAGCCTTCGCCAAAACTGTTGAAAGAGCGTAATGATGCGATCCTCTTCCGCTATGGCTGACAGCCTATCTGAGCAAAACTTAGAGATCATTCTGTCCATTGCTCAGGCAGGCAGTTTTAATTGGCTCAGTTCTGGAGAGAACAGAATCAATGGCAGTAATCGCTCAAATCTACGGCAAAACAATAGCAAACATCGTTATTGTTTTTGTATCCGATATGGTATATTATCTTAACGGTTTCGAGGGAATATGCCCACCGTCACCAATCGAAACTCGGAAGCGGTCCAAAGACAGATCGCCGCCCTTCCAGCCGAAGACAGAAGAGCTGTCGAAGAAGCGCTCAATGAGCTTGAGCGCGACAGCTTTACCAATAAATATCCGCGAGAGAATCTTAGCCCGAAACATAAGATTCTCGGCTCCAAACGCAAGATAAAAGTGGCTGAGAGCAGGGTTGAGATCATCTATGAGATTGATCTCGGCGGTCACCTGGTGACAATCGTGAGTATTTCGCGGTCTTGGCTCAAACCTATCTTGGAGATCTTTAAGTTCTATCCGGATCTTCAATGAGGCTCGATGATTTAAGGTATGGGACTTGCGGTTCCATCTCTCGTCCCATTTGATGGGAGGATGAAGGGAGAATATAATTCCTTCATAGAGGAGAAATAGTAATGCCAGAAGTAACTGAGGCGCCAATCACTGAAAAAGACCTGACCGCCCTGGTCGAGCCATCGGTGGCACTACCGGCAGCCAAGCTCAGAGAGTTGCTCGAATATGTCGGGCAACTCGAGGATGCGCTGAAATGCACTGAATTTGATCTGGGCCGCGAGCGAGAGTTCTCGGGATTGCTGCGTTCGTGTTTAATAGAATCGAATGAAGAACTGGGACAATTCAGTCCGAAGACTTTATTCTTCTTCAAGAAATGGGGCGCGCTCCTAAATGACCTACTTGAGCAGGGCTCTATAGGTGATGAACAGGTGGAAAGATTTCAGGAAATCTTGAACCGCATCCGCTCAATTGGAGGACAAGGCGCAGCAGGTGCTGCCAGTGCACACCATAGTGCGCACCAGACCGTGACGGCAGAAGCTGCTCCTGCGGAGAGAGCGTATGCTGAAGAACATATTACTGTTCGTGAAGTTGACCTCGCGACGTACGGGGCTGCCGCTGCCGCGGAGGCTTCTGCAGCAGGTGAAAGTCAGGATGATGTAGCATCGAGCGCACAGGCCACCACTGCTACGGAGGATTAGAGGCCATGCCTCAAGGAGAGTGTAACCAGTCAACGTCTCTCCAGGTCATTGAGCTTTTCAAGGCTCACGTGAGCGCGATTGTGACTCTGGCGACGGGTGCTTTAGTTCTTTCCGTCACATTCCTGAAAGAACTAAAACCTCCGGCGCTTCAGAATCGAGGCTGGCTAATAAGTAGCTGGGTATTGTTTACAGCCTCGGTAGTATCGGGAGTTCTATATAGTTATTTCCTCACTTTATTAGCGAGTGACGCTTACAACAAAAACGCAGGAAAAAGGAGCCGCGTCAGTGGCTCTACCTCGAAGAACTTTTTGGTTTTTTTTAGTCTTCTTCTTCACATCTCATTCGTCCTTGGAATCCTGACTTTTCTTATTTTTGCTCTCGGCAATATATAGCTGGAAAACCTGCCGGCAGTTCGCTTTCAAACCATTACTTTTGATTCCGTGATTGCAACCTGCCGCGGCGGTGGGATTATTTGCAAGGACGCATACAGTAGCTATTCTTGTCCAACTATTGAGAGCGCGCAGAGCGCCGTGCCAAAGCGAATCTAATGAACTGAGTACAACTTAATACGCGAGATCACTCACAAATCGGCTTTCCTTGTCAAGCATTTTTCATCACAAGCAACACACTATGACCCCACCACCGTCTGGATAGGGCTTTCTCGCTGGAAACTTATGGTGCGCCCGGCACGACTCGAACGTGCGACCCCTTGATTCGTAGTCAAGTACTCTATCCAACTGAGCTACGGGCGCGCTTGCGGTAAATGCAGATGAAAGAATATAAGGGTCGAGTTTGTGAGTGTCAAGCGAGCGTGCTTTATTCGTGAATCGTCGAACGGCTTTCCTCTGTTGACGATTCACGAGCTTTTTATCAACGCCCGAAGTAGCCCGGACGTGTGTGCGCGATGAGTTCCGGGTGAGAGACTTCGATGCGGATGATGCGCCAGCTACCGGGAGGCGCGGCGGCATTTTTCGGACTGTAGGCGATGGTGTAGAGCGAGCGCAGGTCGGCGGCAATTCCGGCGTACAGCAAGCCCATGTCTTCGAGCCGCCGGATTTCGTTGAGGCGTCCGCCCGTGCGATCTGCAAGTGTCTGCATCCGCACGTGCGCCGCGTTGTAAATTGCTACCTGTACAGGGTCAATAAACGGCAGACGTTTGGGATCGCCCGAAGGCAACGCGAGCGGATAGATGGTGACGCCCTGGCGATCCGCTGCGCTGAGCACGGCGTTCAACTGTGCGCTCGCATTTGGTTTGACGGAGGCGATGGCCGCTTCGTTGGTCTGCGCGTTGACGGCAGCCTCTCTATCCTGCTTGCGCAAGTCTGTGTCCAGGCCATCGGTCAGCGTGACGATGGCTTTGCGCCGCTTGCCTTCCCGTGCGAGTTGCGTGAGCGAATATTTCAGAGCCTCATAGAAATGTGTCTCGCCTTTGCCTTCGTCTGCGAATTCAATTGCTTTGGCAGTCTTGCGGCGGTCGGTTGTAAAGTCGGAGAGGGTCTTAATCTTGTCGCTGTAGAAAACGATGACGGCCACGCGGTCTTCGGGCTTCAGCGCATCGAGGAAACGATACGCAGCCTGCTTGAGCGTCGGGCGAAAAGTTAGCGTCGAGCCGGAGAGGTCTAACAGCAGCACGAGACTGAAAGGCGTCGTGGTCGGCTCGAAACTCGTGATGGGTTGCAAGACGTTGTCTTCATACACGGAGAAGTCGTTGCGCGAAAGGTTCGTGATCGCATGACCTTGACTATCAACGACGCCGACGTTGAGTTGGACCAACGTCGTATTGATCGTGATCTTTCCGCCATCCTGCTCGTCCTGCGCGCGCGCAGACAGCGCCGTCAGAAAAAGCGACGAAACGATCAGCGCGATGGTGATAAAGGAAGGTTTCAGGACACGGTATGTGAAAGAGAAAGGGAAGCGCATCATTGCTCAAATCAACCGTCCTTGAAACGGTGTGCTCAGAAGTATGCACGCCGCCACAGCCATTTGGCAAGCAACCGACACAAGGGCGAAAACGTGCCCTTGTCGGACGCTTCAAAGGTGCTGGAAGTTGCTTGAGCGGGACAAAGCAGAAGGCAGAAGGCAGAAGGCAGTTAAAGCCAAAAACCCCGACGCTGGTCGCCTGCGGTTCTTTACTGTCCACTGCTAACTGCCGACTACTTTTCGCGTTCGTCGTGTGGCAGGCGCGGTCGCATTGACGTTGGCAACGGGCGTGAGCGGCGCGGGCGACCCGACAGGCACGGGGCGTGGCCGACGACTACGTGCGGCGGCGCGCTCTGCTTCGGCAGCCACGACGCGCTTGGCCTTCTCAATGCGCTTGCGCGGCACAAGCTGGTAACGCAGTTCCATCTCCTGCGCGACTTTGTAAATGTTCTTCGCCTTCGCGCCACGCTCGGCGCGGCGAATGATCTCATCGAGTTCAAGCAGTTCCGCCTGATCGTCTTTTCCGATCCAGATATATGCAGCTTCGGCCATCTCTCTTTTCACCTCTAAACGAATTAGCTCGCGCATCTCGACGGCAGCAGGAGCGGCAATGACAGGCAAGCGCGCGCGTTGCCTTGTCTGACTACTGCGGGCCGCGAAATAATCTTCGACGAGCGCGTCCACGCCCGCACGATTCGCGTCGTAGAAGAGCGCGAAATCCTGGCAGCGCGTGCGGTACGGGCAATTGACGGAGCACACGAGCGCGTCTTTGAAATGCGCGTAGCGATTACAATAAAGTTTCAAGCGCATCGCAGATTCCCCGCTCGGCCTCCTTCTGAAACTGCAACCGAAAGTCCGGCGCACTCTTCACGCTTCTAACTTTGAAAGCGCTGCGGGAGGATTTGAACTATAACATGCCTGTCTCGTGTGTGCAACTTACGCCCGCACACGCAACGCGAAAAAGTTTTTCTCTACTCTCCATTTAGAGATATAATCCGCGACCGAACGAGACGCTCCCACGACTGCCATTCTGAAGTGCTGCTCAAGCGCAGCCACTCCGTCAGGCGTCGCCAGCATCTTCTTGCAATACGGAGACTCACATCATGTACAAACCAAATTTTTGTTCCGCCTGTGGAGAACGAATCGAACGCGCGCGCTGGCATCTCTGGACGAGCAGGCGATTCTGTTCAGACTGCGCGCCGCGCTTTCGCAAAGCACAGTTTCTCCTGCCTGTCATCGCGTGCGCGACACTTTTCATCGTCGGCCTTCTGACGGGACGCACAATTCGCCCCGCCCCGCCTCCGCTTCTCGTCGAGCATGGCGAACTCCCGGCTGTCACTGCTCCCGCGACGAAAGAGAAAGGGAAAGCGGCGGGTGCGGAAACTGAAAGCAACGCTGCTCCTCCGGCACCGAAGCCGGAGCCGAACTACGGCCCGGACGGAACTTCGACAGAGCGCCCGACTGATGCCAGCGAGGTCATTACGATCTGCGGAGCGCGAACACAGAAGGGCACGCCCTGCCAGCGTCGTGTGCGCGGCACGGGCCGCTGCTGGCAGCATCGTGGAATGCCCGCCATGATTCCATTAGAGAAACGGATTGTGACGGGAGCTTGATGAGCAAGGCGGAAGGCGAAAGGCGAAAGTGAGAGCAGAGCTTGCGCGTCTGCTCTTTAACTGAAAACAGAATGTTCGCCCTTAACATGCTTCGTATCAATTCACATTTACCTTCCGATGTAGTCTAATTTGACACGATATGGTATTGACTGAAAGACACTATAGACTATAATACGCCCGTAACCTCGCTAAAAACTTGCGGTCCATCTTACGGCACGATAGTTGTAGGTGTTGCCGCTTCAGGGAGGTTAGAGATGAAATCAATCAACTTAAAAGGCGTCATGGGAAAAGCTCTCTTGGCGTTCTCTTTACTGTTCGGCATCGGGATCATGTCGAGCATGACGGCTCAGGCGCAGTATCAAAATAATGGTTATGGTCAAAACGACCGTGACCGCGACAGAGATTGGCGACGCGACCGCGACCGTAATCGGAATCGAGGTGGACGCAACAACGACGGTTATGGTGACTACGGCGGCTCTGCCGATCTTCGTCAGACGGCATTGAACGCAGGCTTCAACGAAGGGAAAAAGTCAGGTCGCGACGACCGCAACCATAACAGACGCCCTGACCCTACCAATCATAGCGAGTATCAGAAGGGGACGAAAGATTACAGCTCACGTCTGGGTGATCGCTACATCTACCAGCGCTACTTCCGTGAGGCATACGAGCACGGCTACGCGGACGGCTACGAGGGCTACTAATCAATTAACGGAAACAAAAGTCGGGCGAGAGTGAGAGATTATTTGTCTCTCACTCTCGCCTTTTAGTTTGTCAGTCCTTCCCGGTGAGAATCCCGCTCAAACAAAGAGTAAGCCATCTTCGACTTTACTGCTTGATCTCTACAAATTCTCAACGTCTGTTCTTAAACTGCTCGTAAAGCTCCGTGTGACGGCTGGTGAGCGGCAATTGCCGACCGTTGATGAAGAGGTAGCGCACGTGCGTGCGCGCTTCTAACAGATCGCCGTCCGTGATGACGAGGTTCGCCACCTTGCCCGGCTCGATTGAACCCAGGCGGTCGGCCACGCCGAAGATTTGTGCCGGGTAGAGCGTGACGGCTTTCAAGGCTTCAGCGCGCGGCAGACCGAAGGCTGCGGCCATGCCTGCGTGAAAGGGAAGGTCGCGGACGTGCGCGCCCGTGTCGCCCGTCGAGATGCAGAAGCGCACGCCAGCCTGTTGCAGCCTGGCAGCGTTCTCGTAGAGCGTGTCGTAGAAATCATCCTCGCGCGTGGGCAGATCAATCACGCCGTTCAAAATCACCGGCACGTTCCTGTCCTTCAACAGCGTCGTCACCTTCCAGGCATCGTTGCCGCCCAGAATGATTGGACGCAAGTGCATCTCCTCTGCAAAGCGCAGGGCGGCACGTATCTCCGCCTCGCGGTCTGCGCGGATGATGACGGGACGTTCGCCGCGAATGTATGGCACGAGCGAGGCGAGCACGACGTTATGATCTGGGCGCGGCAAGGATTGATCGCGCGCGTAGGCGTCCTGCGCTTTGCCGTAGGCTTCGGCGTCGCGCAGCAGCTTGCGTAGTTGCTCAAGCTGACGGTCGCGCGTAGTGATGGCATCGTTGATGTTCTCTTGCTGTGGGTTGAAGAACGCCTGAAATCTATTTGTGCTCACACGCGGAAAGCTAATGACGAGCGCGGCCTGCGGAACGACTGCCATCTCGCGCGGAGTCGTGCCGTCAAGATTGATGACGGCGGCCTGACCCGAAATGATGCCGCCGAGTGGCATCGTGACGACGCTCGTGATGCCGTTGACGCGCGTGATGTTGACGTGCGCGCTGTGCGGATTGACTGAAATGATGGCCTGAATGTTCGGGTTCATATCGCCGACTTCCGACAGGTCAACAGTGCCGGGCGCGCCTTCGCCGACTTCAACCAAGCCCATCGAAGTCCCTGCGTCAATCATGCCCGGATAGACGATGAGGCCGCGCGCGTCAATCTCCTGCGCGCCTGCGGGAGCGTTTGCACTCGCGCCAACCGATTCAATCTTACCGTCGCGCACGACGATTGTTCCGCTCTCAATCTCCGGCCCGCTAACCGTCACGATGCGCGCATTGCGAATCACATAAACGCCGGGCGCACCAGAACTCGTCTGCTGCACTGTAACGCTCGCAGGCTGTTGCGCTTCAGCACAAACGGCGAGCAACGCGATGACTAAACAAAGGGAAAGCGGTAAAAAGGTGAAAAGGTGAAAGGGCGAAGAAGCGTGCCGAGAACTTTCCATTTCCCCCTTTCCCCGTTTCACCTTTTCCCCTAACTGTTTTTCTTTGCTTCTCATCTCTGGTCATTGCCTCCATCCCAGACATCGTCATCATCTGTATAAGCCGGTCGTCTGCCGCGCGGGAAGGCTGGCGGCGTGCCGCCCTGTGCAGGTGCGCGGTTGGGTTCGGCCTGTTCAAGCTGTGCGCGTTCGCGTTGAATGTCAGCGCGGCGCGCGAGGTCTTGCTGGCGGTCGAAGAAGATTTCGCCGTCAATGAAGGTGGTCTCGACGCGCGAATAGACGCTGAACGGATGACCGTTCCAGATCACCACGTCCGCGTCCTTGCCGACATCAATCGAGCCGACGCGATCCTGAATGCCGAGTTGCCACGCGGGATTCATCGTGATCGTCTTCAACGCCTCTTCTTCCGTCAGGTCGCCGTACTTCTCCAGCTTGGCGGCTTCGATGTTGAGACGGCGCGCGCGCTCAGATGAATCGGAGTTGACTGAGACGTTGACGCCCGCGCGCGTCAAAATCGCCGCGTCGTAGGGAATCGCGTCGTAGGCTTCGAGCTTGTAGCCCCAGAAGTCTGTGAAGACGGAAGCGCCCGCGCCGTGCTGCGCGATCTCTTTGGCGACTTTGTAACCTTCGAGCGCGTGCTGAAAAGTTCTGACCTTGAAGCCGAACTCGTTGGCGATGTTGATGAGCATCAGAATCTCGTCGGCGCGATAGCAGTGCGAGTGGACGAGTCGTTTACCTTCGAGGACTTCGACGAGCGGCTCAAGCTGCAAATCTCTGCGCGGCGGAATCAGATTCTTATCGCCATGCTTCTGCGCCGCGCGATACTCATCCCAGGCGGATTTGTAATCACGCGCGCGTGTGAAGGCTTCGCGGATCACCTCTTCGACGCCCATGCGTGTCGCCGGATAACGGCGCGGCAGAAGCGGATTCTGAAAATTGCTGCGTTTCGGATTTTCGCCGAGCGCGAACTTTATGCCCGGCGGCGCACCCGGAAAGATGAACTCTTCGATTGGACGCCCGTACTTAATCTTGACGACAGTATTTTGTCCACCGATGGCGTTGGCCGAGCCGTGCAGAATATTCAAGGTCGTCGTGCCGCCCGCCAGCTCACGATAAAGATCAGGGTCGGTCGGATTCAGCACGTCGCGCGTGCGCGCCATCGAAGTGACGGAGAGCGTACCTTCATTGACGGCATCGAGCATCGAATGCGAGTGGCAGTCAATGATGCCCGGCATGACGTACTTGCCGGTCGCGTCAATCACGCGCGCATCCGCAGACGCTTTCAGATTCTGCCCGATGGCAGCGATCTTGCCCTTGCGTAAAAGAATGTCCGCGTTCTGAAGCGTGCCGTGCGAGACGGTCAACACAGTCGCGTTGCGAATCAACGTCTCCTGCGCGCTCGACTCACGACGCTGGGACGCGCTGCTCTGCGTCTGCGCCGCGACAGGCAACGCCGCGCCCATCATCGAAAGCAAGAGAACGAATGCGATTAACTTTCTCATAGTAATCTCCAAGAATAGTGAAAAGTGAAAAGTGAAAAGTGAAAAGTGAAGAACCGTTTTTCAACTATTCACTATTCACTATTCACTTTTCACTGCCTTTCTGGTTTTGTCCCTGTAAATGTCGTCGAGCCGATTTCAGAAGTTATCGTGCCGCTCATCTCGTTGTTGCTGGCGCTTCCGGTAATGGTCATTTCGACGGTGCGGCCACTGACATCTGCTGACGTTGTGAAACGAAAACCATCTGCGCCGATTGAGCCGTTACTGAGTTCGGTAGTGCCGAAGGGACTCTGCAAAGTCCCTGAAAGAGTTGAGCCTTGTTGTGTGAGCTTCAGCGTTCCGGGCACAGTGCGCGGGCCGAGCGCGAGCGTCAACGTCCATGTGCCTGAGAGATTGTTGCTGCTCGAAGGCGGCGTGTTCGGCTGCGTTGAAGACGGTGTGCGCGAAGGTGTCGCTGCGGGAGTAGCCGCAGGCCGTGTGCCGGAGAATGTGCCGGGCGCATGTCCGACCGTTTGCACAGTGCCGCGCATCTCGTTGCCTGTGATTGTGCCTGTGAAAGTCGCTTCGGTGGTTTGCCCGGCGACTGTGATGGGCACGGTGAAGTGAAGTTCTCCGCTCGTGCTGACTGAAGCGTTAGCGATTTGAGCAGGGCCGAGCGCGCCCTGTATCGAGCCGCGCAGGTTCTCGCCTTCCTGTTGCAGAACGACTGTGATTGATTGATCGCCTTCGCCGAGGTTGACGTTGACAGTCCACGTTCCTGTTGCGAGTCCACCGCCGCGTGCGCCTGAAGAAGTAGAAGGCGTCGCGGGTCGCAACTCAACGGGCTGCCCGTCAATGAAGACTTGCGCGATGCGCGTGTTGCGATCAAAGAGGTCGCCGCGCGTGATCGTCAGATTCGCAATCTTGCCCGGCTCGATTGTGCCCAAGCGATCTGAGATGCCTAGAATCTCCGCCGCGTTAATGGTCAGAGCGCGCAGGGCTTCATCGCGTGCGAGGCCATTCTCGATTGCCTTCGCAGCGTTGGCGATGTAGTCAGCAGGGCTTGTCATCGCGCCGGATTGAAAAGCGAAGCGAACATGCGCGGCGGCGAGTCGTCCGGCAGTCTTCGGCGCGTCAACACGCTCACGAAGAACGCGCAGTGGGTCTGGATCGGCTTCCGCACTTTGCGCCGCCGTGCGTCTGGGAAAATTGAGCGAGAGCAGCACGGGCACATCTTTCAGGCGATCCGTCACCTTCCAACTCTCAGCGCCGCCGGAAATGATAACGCGCAGGTTAAACTCTTCGGCCAGATCGAGCGCGCGCCGAATCTCGCGTTCCGTGCTCACGTTCATCACGACGGGCATCTCGCGCGCCAGCACTGGAAAGAGCGCGACGAGCGACCTATCCTGTTCGGGGCGACGAAGGCCGCGCGGGTTGCGTGCGTAGATTTGATTGGCCTCGCGCAAGTGTTGCGCGTCGAGCAGCATCTGTCTGAGCGTGGAGAAGACGCCCATCAGAGAACCCGGATAGCCTGTGCCGCGTAGCGGCGTGAAGCCGATGTGCAGGGCGACGGGCGAGCGCACGATCATCTGTTGCGAGGTTTCACCCGCGAGGTTGATGAAAGCGGACTGTCCGATGAAGATGCCTTCACGCGGCGTGACGAGCGCGGAGGTGATGCCAGCGCTTCTGGCCGCTTCGATCTGCGCGTCGGTGGGTTGAATCAAATCAACCGCGAGAACTTCTGGACGCAGTCCGGGCTGCGCCATGTTCGGCGTGAAGGCAGCCGAAGCTGGGATGGGCGATGGAGCAGCATTAGCGCCGAAGCCGCCACCACGTCCAACTGCGGCTGCAACAGTAGCAAGCGTTGACGGCGAAGGCTGTGGAATGCCGAGCGTCGTGTTCGCATCAATCAATCCGGGATAGACCGTCAGCCCCGTGCCGTCAATCACGCGTGCGTCTGCGGGGGCAACGACCTGTGCGCCGACCGCCGCGATCAGACCGTTGCGGATGACGACTGTGCCGCGCTCAATGAACGGGCCGGAGACAGGGAAGATACGCGCGTTGGTGATGGCGTAAGTCTCGATGGCATTGCGTTGGGCGCGAGTGGCAGTTTGAAAGTGCGTGACGAGCGCACAGCAGGCGACAAGCGCGCAGATAATTCGCAGGCGACGATTTCTCATAGATGTTTCAGGTTGTCACAGGATTTTTAAGAGTTAGCGGGTGGAACATTAAATCAAGTTTTAGCCGGACGCAAGAAAAACGGGCAACCCCGCGCGCAGGGATTGCCCGTCCGTGATAAGTTTCAAAGTTATCGGCTACGAAAGCGAAGCGAAGCGTCAGCCCTTCTTGGTGGCCGGAGCAGTCGCAGGCTTCGTCGTTCCCGGATTGTCGGCGTTCTTATCGTTCGCCGCCATCTTGCCCGCCGCCGAGCAGCACGCTGCGCCATCGCTGCCTTTGCTCTTGCAGCAATCGGACTTGCCTTCGGCCATCGTCGAGCAAGCACCATCCTTCGCGCCGCAGCAGCCCTTCTCGCCGGGCTTGGTCGCGCACTTCATTCCATCAGCAGAGCATTTGCAGCCCTCTGCGGTGCCGCCGACTTCAGACGTGGCCTCGGCTTTGGCCGGGACCACATTTACGTCCGGCTTCTGCTCGGTCGAAGAGACTTTGTTAGAAGTATTGGTTGCTTTGTTTGTCGAGTTGGTTGAGTTCGTCGAGTTGCTGGTGTTATCGCTTCCACAGCCAGCAAGACCAAGGACGACTACGGCCAGAAACGCCGCTAATTTCATCTTCATGGATTATTCTCCAGTTGTTAAGCCGATAAAGAATTCTGAAACCTCATCGCCGTTTGGCTGGAACGAGCGAGATGGTCTGCCCTGAGTTGATAATAGCTTGAGACTGAATCCGTCCGGCATGGCGCGAATCGGAACATGCGCCAGATACTTTTCAGGAACGATGCGAAAAGCGTTGTCTCCGGGCGTCGTCTTCCCTTAGGATGGCGAATGATACCTTAGTTTGCGCGGGGGGCGCAAGCATTTTCCAAAACACTTTCGCTGGATTTAGTCACGACCATCTCTCAGCCGCACGATTAATGAAGGATGAAGCAGGCGGGACTTAAAACAAGAAGATGAAACGCAGAGAATTTTTACAGCACAGCGCGCTGGCGATAACGGCGCTTGCCGCCTCAAGATTAGAAACGTTGGCGGCGAGCGAGAGGGTGGAAATGACGCGCGCACGCCGGAAGCGAATCGTCATCATCGGGGCAGGATTGGGCGGACTCTCTGCTGCGTATCAATTAACGCAGGCGGGACACGACGTGACCATTCTGGAGGCGCGCACGCGCGCTGGCGGGCGCGTCCACACGCTGCGCGAACCATTCTCCGATGGCCTGCACGCCGAAGCAGGCGCGATGTTCGTCCCGGACTCACACGACCTGACAATGCACTACGTCAAACTCTTCGGCCTCACGCTCGTGCCCATTCCAGCGCGAAAGCTCACGCCTGCTCTTTATCTTCAGGGCAGGCGCATCAATCCCGTCGAGCAAAAGAAGACTGCCTGGCCGCTCGACCTCTCGCCCGCAGAGAAGAGACTGGGACTCGACGGGATGACGGAGAAGTACGTCGTCTCTGCTTTGAAAGAGATCGGCAATCCGCAATCAACGGGCTGGCCGCCGGAGAGTTTGAAGAAATATGACCGGATGACTTACGCAGAGTTCCTCAGAAGTCGGGGCGCATCATTGGACGCTGTACGCTTGCTGAGATTAAACGATGCGGATTTGACCGGAGACGGAGTTGATAGTGTCTCCGCGTTGATGGTATTGAGAGAAGCCTTGCTCAATTTCAACGAGGAGCAGTTGTACACAATCAAGGGCGGGACTGATTTGTTGCCGAAAGCACTGGCCGCGCGTCTAGCCTCAAAGATTCGTTACGGCACGCCGGTCGTCAAGATCGAACACGATGCGCGCGGCGTGAGCGTGACCTTCTTGCAAGCTGGCGAGAAGGTCTCAATCACCGCCGATTATCTGATCTGTGCGATTCCCTTCACCATGCTCAAAGAGATTGAAATCTCGCAGCCTTTCTCGCCAGCGAAGCAGCGAGCCATCAGGGAGTTGCCGTACACTTCCGTCGCGCGAGTCTATCTGCAATCGAGAAGAGAATTCTGGAATGACGAAGGGCTGGGCGTCTCCGCTTATACGGATTTGCCCGTCATGGCGATTATCAATTCGACTCTCAATCAGCCGGGCACGCGCGGCATTCTCGAATCTTACTCGGCGGGCGAGCGCGCGCGCGCTGTGACGGCGATGAGGGAGAGTGAGCGCCTCAATTTCACGCTTGAACAAGTGGGAAAGGTCTATCCATTGATTCGCAAAAACTTTGAGGGCGGCGCGTCAGTGTGCTGGGATGAAGACAGGTGGGCGCGCGGCGCTTACGCCTGGTTCAAGCCGGGACAGATGACAGAACTTTTGCCGCACATTGCCAGAGCCGAAGGGCGCATCCACTTTGCAGGCGAGCACACATCGGATTGGCCCGGATGGATGCAGGGCGCATTTCAATCAGGCCACCGTGCGGCGCGAGAAATTAATGAGGCAGCTTGAACGTGTTGACTTGCGACTCGGATTCAGCATATTGTGCAAGCCGACCAGCCGAAGCTAAGACTGGCATGAGATGTTCGTTCAATGTCTCGCTTGTCAAAATCTTCCAGCAAGTGAAGTTTGCTGTAGGTTCAAACAATCAACGTTTTCTAAACATTTACGAAGGAGCTTTACGATGAAATCAATGTTCTTGAAAGCAGCCAAAGTGGTTGCATTATCCCTTGTTCTAACGCTGGGCGCATCCAGCATGGTGTTCGCTAACGGCGGCGGCACGTCTCCGACACGCTCACGTACTGCTCATAACGGCGGCGGCAACGGCGCTGGCAGCAAGACCGGCAAGAGAAGACATCATCGCGTTACGCGCAGACATCGCAAGGGCTAAGACGAATGCAAAATTAAGAATTAAAAATGCAAAAGTGAAGAATGAAAGCGCACGCTTCGTCTTCACTTTTGCATTTTGCATTTTTAATTTTGCATTACCATTCGACGCTGCCTTCCTTCGACGTGTCTATCTGCGCTAATTCGCTTGAGCCGTAGAAGAAGGCTTTCATGTTGTCGAAGAGAAAGCCGTGTGTGTCCGGGTTGGAGAGGTCGAGTCCGTAGTGATTGATGATCTGGCTCTGTTTCTGTAGCCACTCAGCCCAGCACGGCTGGCAGATTTCCGCTCCGATTTTCTGTCCGAGTTCCGTCGGGACAGGCGCGTAGCCGAGCGCTTCCCGCTTCTGCCCGCAACGCTCGCACTTGATCTTGTCTGACATTAAAATTCTCCTCCGGTAAAACTTTACAATACCGCGCTGCTGACATGCGCTGCTCTGTCTGACTGCGCCGTCCGAATAGCCTCCAGCACCACATTGTCTTTCGGGCGAAAGAGCGAGAGCGGCTGCACCTGTCTGTGACGAACGATGCCGTGAGCATCAACCACGATGACGGCACGTGCGGAGCGGCGTGGGAGCCACGAGCGCACACCGTACAGACTTGTTACTTTGCCGTCAGCGTCCGCCAACAGGCGAAGGGGAAGTAGATGATGTTCACTAAACTTCTGGTGAGACTCCACCGTATCGGTTGAGATGCCGACGACCTCCGCGCCCGTCGCCAGATAATCAGTCCAACGGTCGCGCACGGAGCACATCTGTCTCGTGCAGATCGGCGTCTCATCGCCCGGATAAAAAAGCATCACGACCACTTGCCCACGATGAGCGGAGAGACGCCAATCTTCACCGTGCTCGTCCTTCAATGTGAAGTCGGGCGCTTGTTCGTCAACGTGTATTCCGAGAGGCCAACTCATATTTACTTTCGCCGTGCGCAAAGGGTGGCGCTCGTCGTCTCGCTCCGCGCTTTCCAGCTTTTGCGATGTTGCGTAAACTTTCCAAGATTGCGTAAGCTCTTATAGCATCGCACGCGCGCTTTTCCAAATTCAAGCCTTGAAGAAGATTGCCGGGTCGCATGAAACAGTATCACGATCTACTGAAATCAATCCTCGCGCACGGCACAGCGCACGAAGACCGGACGGGCGTCGGCACGATCTCGCATTTCGGTTATCAAACGCGCTTCGACCTCCAAGCAGGCTTTCCGATTGTGACGACCAAGAAGATTCCTTTTCGTTGGATTTTTGAAGAATTGCATTGGTTCCTTTCAGGCGATACGAACGAAGCGAACTTGCGTGCGCGTGGCGTGGACATCTGGGCAGAGTGGGCTGACGAAGAGCACACGAGTCGTTTCGGGCGTGAGGAAGGCGATTTAGGCCCGGTCTATGGCTATCTCTGGCGCTCATTTGGCGGCAACTATCCTGAGCGTGACGGCGTGGATCAGATCGCGCGCTTAATCGAGACTATTGAAAAGAATCCAAACTCACGCCGCTTGATCGTCACAGGCTGGGACCCGCGCGTCGCCGATTGCGTTGACCTTCCGCCGTGCCACACGCTCTTTCAATTCAAGGTCGAACGGGAAAAAATTCTACACTGCCAGCTTTACCAGCGTTCGGCTGATGCTTTCCTGGGCGTGCCCTTCAACATTAGTTCTTACGCTCTGCTGACGCATCTCATCGCGCACGTCTGCGAGCTTGAGGTTGGAGAATTCATCTACACGCTCGGCGATTATCATATCTACAGGAATCATCTCACGCAGGTCGAGGAACTGCTCGCGCGCGAGCCGTTGGAGTTGCCGCGCCTTGAGATAGTTGACGAAGATAAACAACTGCGCGGCCTTGAAGGTCTGCTCGCAATGCGTTATGAGAACTTAAATCTTGTTGGATACAAGTCGCACGGCAAGATCGCCGCGCCCGTCGCGGTGTGAGCAAAGGAAACATCTCAAAAGAGTATGGCAATCATCGGCATCGTCGCTGTAGATCGAAACGGCGCAATCGGCAAAGGCGGCTCGATTCCCTGGCACTATTCTGCGGATTTGAAATTTTTCAAGCAGCAGACGACCGGCAACGCCTGCGTGATGGGCCACAGAACATGGCTCACTCTCAAGAAGCCTTTACCGAACAGGCTCAACATCGTGATGAGCAGGCGTGCGGAGATTGAGCCACAGGAATCCGTGATCGTCTTGAGAGATAAGCTCTCTGTGTTGTCATTGAAAACTTATCTCTCGTGCGATCTTTTCATCATTGGCGGCGAGCAGGTCTATCGAACTTTTCTCGACGAGATCGAAAAGTGGATCGTGACGGAGATTCCGCTCGCGGTGGAAGGCGCGGATACTTTCATGCCGCAGGATTATTTACAAGAATTCAAACCTGACGATTCACGGCAGCTTGAAGAGAATCTCAGAGTCATGTTTTATGAAAGAGGATAATGGACGGTATTTCTATCAGTGGAAAGATCACAGCAATTTCTTAAATTCTTCAGGCGTTAATCCCGCATCGCGCGCAATGCCGCCCATCGTTAAAGCATTGACTGGATTATGGCGCGGAATTGTAAGGATGCGAACGCCATCAGCCATAACAATGTGCTTGCCCTGCCGCACAACGCGAAAGCCAGCTTTCTCTAAAGCCTTCACCGCTTGAAGATGATTGATGCCGGGAATCTTCGGCATGATTAGACAGGGACTTCAACTTCCCGCACGTCAGCGTCTCGGAACATCTCTCCAATTGCCGCAAGATATTCTTGAATGGCATCCTGAATATTTTCGATGGCTTCTTCTTCAGTCTCACCTTGAGACCAACAACCAGGCAAACCGGGGCAGGATACGCTATAGCCTTCTTCGGATTTCTCCAAGAGGATTTTATATTTCATTATTCAGCCTCCCGCACGATTATACCTGTGAGCGACGAAGACATCTAACACCGAGATTGAGCCGCCAGCCGATAGCCATTTGCAATTGAGCGTGGCTCATGTCAGTACCGCAGGCGGTACTGACATGAGCCACACACAATTCACGCTCTCACTTATTAGCCTCCATGCTTTTCGCGTTCGACGTGCCGAGTTGCTGAAAGAGGAAGGCGAAAGTGTCCGCCAGTAGTTCGTTGCGCTGCTGCTTGGTTGAGCCGAAGCCGTGACCGGCATCGTAATCAACTCTGAGCAAAACGGGCTTGCCGCTCGCGCTGGCTGCTTGCAGGCGTGCGGCCATCTTCGCGGACATCCAGGGTTCGACGCGCGGGTCGTTGATGCCCGTCGTCAACATCACTGCCGGATACTTCTCGCCCTTCTTGACTTTGCTGTAAGCGTCCATCGCCAGCAATGCTTTGAAGCCTTCGGCGGTGGTCGTCGAACCGAATTCTGGAATATTCGGAACGCCGTTTGAAGTTGTCTCAGCACGCAAAGTGTTATTCAGACCGACGGCGTCTATCGCCGCGCCGAAGAGATCAGGACGCTCGACAATCGAGTTGCCGATGAGAATGCCGCCCGCGCTGCCGCCTTCTCCGGCAAGGTGCGACGGGCTGGTATATTTCTCTTTGACCAGATACTCGGCGCAGGCAATAAAGTCTTTCCACGTGTTCGACTTGGTCGCGCCTTTCCCCGCGAGATGCCACTCTTCGCCATACTCGCCGCCGCCGCGCACGCCCGCAAATGCCAGCACACCGCCGCGCTCCAACCACGCCAAACCTGGCGGATAATAGTATGGCGAAGTGTTCTCATAGCCATAAGCGCCGTAGCCGTTGAGCAACGTCGGATTCGTGCCGTCACGCTTCAAACCCTTCTTGTAAAGAATCACCATCGGAATCAGCGTGCCGTCCGCCGCCTTGACTTTGACCATCGTGGATTCGATGTCCGACATATCAACCGGAATCGGCGGCGCGAGTTTCGTGTCCGTCGAAGTTCCTGTTTTCGAGTCGTATTGGAAATAGGCAGGCGATTTCGTCCACGAATTCAAGGAATAAAGAAGGCCGTCTGTCTCTTGATTCGTCGCGCCGATAAATGCCGAGCCGTCGTAGGGTAGTTTGAGGGCCTGCGGTGTGTTGCTCTTGTAATCAACGCGCCACAGGCGACTCATCCCGCCATCGAGCGTCTGCACGTACAGCGCATCTTTCGCCGCCGCGATGCCTGTGACCACAGCCTGACTGGCCGGAACGATGGTTGTCGCTTTCGTTAAATCGGGATTCGTTAAAGTCGTGCGCACGACTTTGAAGCGCGGCGTGTTTTTGTAAACGAGCAGGTATAGCTCATCGCCGTGAATCGTAAAGTCGGAGACTTCATCCTCAAGCGAGGCTATCTTGCGCCAGGGAATTGGCGTCTGGTTGATTGACTCAAGCGGCGCGTAGTAATACTCGGAATTGGGTGAAACGCCGGAATTGACGATGGCGAAAACGTATTTCGAGCCGCGCGGAACGAGTGCGAAGGGAAGCGGCGCGGTGTCGAGCTTGATATTCGGATTGACTTCATAGCCGAAGACAGGTTTGTCTGAATCTGGATTTGCGCCGAGCGCGTGCAGATAGACGCGGCTCTTCTGATACATATCAGTTGGCGGCGCACCCTTGGCAAGTTTTTGCAGGCGATTATAGAGAAAAGATTTTCCGTCCGGCAGCCACGCGCCCGCGCCGAATCGCGCGCGGTCAATGCGCTCGCCCATATCTTTTCCGGTTGCCGTTTCAATCACGCGCATCTCGCCTTCTTCCGAGCCGCCGATGGAAACCGTATAGCAAACATACTGACCATCAAACGAAGCGTTAGCATCACTGATCGAATAACGCTTACCGGGTGTAGAGATTTTCTCTGGATCAACGAGCAGACGTTCCTTGCCGTTCAATCCATCGCGCACGTAAAGTTTGGCATCGTTCTCGCCGGGCGCGAGGCGAGAGTAGAAATAGAGTTCGCCGCGACGCTGGATTCCACTCACCTGCACGCCCGCATCACTCAACTTACTGATGCGTCCCAATAATTCCTGACGCATCGGCAGACGGTCGAGATAGGCGCGCGTGTAAGCGGCCTGCGCTTTCATCCAGGCGGCTGTCTCCGCGCTTTTTGAATCCTCCATCCAACGATACGGGTCAACAATTTTCTGCCCGAAATAATCGTCAGTCACTTCGCGCACCGGAGCAACAGGCTGTGCGTTCTGCGCGAGCGCGGAGGTGAAAAATACCAGAAGCAATAAGCAAACGAAGAGCTTTGCTGCTGAGAGATGTTTAGATGTGTTCATGGCTGGGCAACTCCTTTAGTAAGATTGGTGAGCCTGGGTTGATTACATGATAATAGCGATGTCGCTCGCTACTACGGACGAACTAATGAATCTGACAAGTGGCGCGAAATCTAATATCGAAAACAACTATTTCAGGAGCAGACGGCTGCTCTCAAAATTATGGCCTGACAGCAGATGCAGTGAACAGGCTAAAGCGTGCGCAAGATATATCTGTCGAGCAGTTGCTGTCAACATTTTTCAGACCCTTAATCTATCTTAAGTTTGAAGGACATTCATTGAAGGTGAACGATTACAAAATACAAGCGCCGAGTTTTCGTACACTAAAATCAGCAGAAAGACCGTCTCATAGCCTGGCCCGGCACACGTCGCGCGACCTCATCTCATCTATCTACACGATTAACCTCAGATAGCCTTGACCAGCTAATCCGATGGCACAATCCTTGCCATTCCATTCAATGTCATCTCTCCCTTTATATCGGATGGTTTAACTCGGAGGAGGTTACCAATGAAGAGGCTCTTAGTAATCCTAATGTGTTTGATGCTGTTGGCTGCCACAGCCATGCCAACTTTCGCTCGAACGCGACACAGACATCACCGCTCTTATGCTAGTCAGACTGCGGGACAACGGCGCGTTTACTACAGCTATGGCGACAGACGCACTTTCTGGCAGAAGCATAGAGATAAGTTGACGACTGCCATTGGTGCAGGAAGCGGCGCTGTTCTCGGCGGTGCTATCGGCGGCGGACGCGGAGCAGCGATTGGGACAGTGGTCGGAGCAGGAGGCTCCGCGCTGTACACCTACAAGATTCGCAAACGTCATCGCACCTATTAAGCTCTGCTTAAAGGTCAGTAGGTTGGGAAGAGCACTTGGCTCATGTTGGAGTTAAGTGCTCTTTTTGTATTTGCGAGATCAACGGCACGTTGGCTGCGAACAACTATTCGGCGCGAAATCGTTTGGAACATGCCAGAAGACCCAGCAATCCGAGTCCAACGAAAGCCAGCGGCGCGACCACAGGAGGTTCGCTCGACACCTTGACTCCGCCGTTGGTGCCTAAAGGAATAACCCAGGCAGTGAACACCCGCAGTAAGTTACCCACCGGGTCTTTCCCGCCATGAAACCAGACTCCAAGCAAGCCGACAATGATCCCCAACGCAAAGCCGACCTGCAACGCTTTAGGTCCCCAGCCTTGCCATCGGTATAAGCTCAGAATCCCAGCTATCAACATGAGTCCGATATAGACGAGCGGAATCCACGTCTCCCATTGTCTGCCTAGTTCTACTCGGTGCTCCCAGCGAATATCTATCAAGAGCATGGCGAGACCTCCAAGCAAAACTAACACGATGAGCTTGTTTAACGACCACGATGGTATAAATCGCACTTTGCTTCCTCCAACACTCGGCGAGAGGCTGCCGACAAGTAAAACGAGTACCCAGCTAAAGTAAGAGTTGGGCACTCGTTAGGCGAAATCTGAACTGACATCTTTGAGAAGAACGGGAGATGATTCTTCTCAAGGATGGCATTACAGTTTAAGTTTTATCGTCGGTTGTCGTTCCTGCCTTCCCGCCTATCTCTACTGTGCCGTCGGCCTCGCCCTTGCCATCTACGCCGACCATGCCTTCTCCCGCGCCTTCGCCCCTGGTCGCCCCGGTCTCTATTCTCCTGCACGTTATTCCGATCTCTATCTCCTCCACGTCGTCCCTCGCGTCTCTCTTCGCGGCGGTTGTCATTCTGTCCGAGCGTGGTTGCTGTTCCGGTGCTGCTCCTGGCGTTCAGCGCAAAGACAAATTGCCCAAAGCTGAAGGTGAATAGAAGTACCAGCACGATACTGAATCTTTTAATCACAATTTTTCTCCTCTCACTATCAAAGTGGAAAGTTGTAGGGGAATTGTTTGGGGAAAGCTACATGCAGTTTATACATTGAATAGTGCCACACCACAAGTCGGAAAGTTATTGATGAGCCATCTTATGAAAGCGTCTGATTTGCGCGCATTATGCACGAAATGGGAACAAATTCTCTATCCGGCGATCAGCGTAACTGTCTGGAAAACAATAGCTTTCATTTTACTACTGTAGTGGCATACAGGTTGCCACTTTCTTCTACAGAAAAGGGGGAGTACAAACATGAAGAACTTGAGAAAAATGATCGGTGGCGCAATCTTAACGCTGGCTGTTATTTTCGGTCTCTCTACTGCGACGAGTATGACTGCTCATGCGCAGTATCGCGTTGATCGTGACGATCAATATCAACGTCGTGATCGTAACCGTGATTACCGAGATCAGAGCCAGGATTGGCGGCGAGATCGTCGTGATGACCGTTATGGTAACAACGGCTATGGCAATAACGGTTATGGCAACAACGGCTACAACAATAGCTATAGAGTCGCCATGAACCAGGGCTACCAGTATGGCTTGAACACTGGCGCGAGCGACGCGCAACGCGGACAGAGTTATAGCCCGCAGAGGTCACGTTATTTCCAAAACGCCTCTTCGCAGGCTTTCCGTGATGGCTTCGTACAGGGCTACGATCAGGGTTTCCGTCAATACGGAGGCAACCAGCGTAGTCGAACAGGAAGCATCTTCGGGAGAATCTTCGGGTAGCCTTACTAAGCTCTCAACAGATAATCTCTAACCAACCTCACAATGCCGCGACACTCAATCGCGGCATTTCTTTTGTCTGTCATACCTCTGGAAATAGCTGTGCATAGCGATGTCGCGGGCGCCAAAACGAGAATCAAGGCGTGCGAGATGGCCTGCGTAGGCGTTGAGGCGGGATTTTCGTGGTGAAAGTTGCTGTGCGGGCGTGTTGAGATGGCTTGCGCGTGTGTCGAGATGGTCTGCGAAGGTGTTGAGATGGCTTGCGAAGCTGTTGAGATGCGTTGCGAAGGCGTCGAGATGAGTTGCGAGGCCGTTGAGATTGGTTGCGAAGCTGTAGAGATGGCCTGCGGAGTTGTAGAGATGACCTGCGAGGCTGTAGAGATGGCTTGCGAGGCTGTAGAGATAGGTTGCGGGGTTGTTGAGATGACTTGCGAGGTGTGAGAATTTGTCTGCGGGGTGTAAAATTTGGTTGCGGGCGGTGAAAATCAGGTCACTGACTATGTTAATCGGCTTGCGGGGCGTTTGAGGGAGATTGCGGCGCATTTGAGGTCTTTTGCGGAGACGTGAAAACGTACTGTTTTATGTTTGGAAGGTCAGATTTAGAGTGTAAATTTATAGTTCACAGCAGCGTTTGAGTTGCTCAGTAGCATGGATTAGAAGCAACCATCATAGATGTTTTTGAATCTTAATAGTTGACCGTTGAGGCCACCGACAATTCCTTAACCCCGAAGAAAAAGTTATGATGATTTACCCTGGAGGTATGACAATGAGTCTGACCAAAAATCGTTTCCGTTCCCTCGTCTCAACTCTGGCAATCGTTCTCGCGCTCGGCCTGCTTTCGGTCGCTTCCGTTTCAGCGCAGACCGCTTCGGCCAAAACCAACATCAAGAATTTCGGTCAAATGAATGACCATTTTTATCGCGGCGCGCAGCCCAAGGAAGAAGATTTCAAAGACCTCAAGACGCTCGGCGTCAAGACGGTGATTGACTTGCGCGACGATCCGGTCTCTTACGAGAAGCGTGACGTGGAAGCTCTGGGAATGCGGTATGTCAATATTCCGATGAGCGATAAGTCGTATCCGAAAGAGGAACAGATCACGGCCTTCCTGAAACTCGTTGACGATCCCACGACCGGCGCATTTTACGTGCACTGTGCCGGAGGCCGTCACCGCACGGGCGTGATGGGCGCGGTCTATCGCTTCACACACGATCACTGGAACTACGACCAGGTTTACAAAGAGATGAAGGACTACGATTTCTACACGCGCTTCGGTCACGGCGACATGAAGAAGTACGTGGAAGACTACTGGCAGCGTATCCAGACCAAGAGCGTTGCTTCAACCAGCGTGGCAACGACAACGCAGTCGAACTAACAGCGCCGATTCATCTCTCGTCAAACTGAAAAGACCGCTTCTCATCGGAGCGGTCTTTTTGCATTTGTCCCGGTGATAGCTCCACTCCATGATTGATAGGCGGATTCCAGATCAGGGGCCGTCTCTTCTTTACGAAACTGGATGTCATAAAACTCAGCATAGAGACCACCCTGTGCGAGTAGCTCCTGATGCGTTCCGCTTTCCACGACCTTGCCCTCGTTGATAACGAAGATCACGTCAGCCCGCATGATGGTCGCCAAACGGTGCGCGATGACGATTGAAGTTTTGCCTTCCATCAACCGTGCGAGCGCATCGAACACCAACTCTTCCGACGCGGCGTCAAGACCGGAAGAAGGCTCGTCGAGGATGAGGATGGGAGCGTCTCGAATGATGGCGCGGGCGATGGCTATGCGCTGGCGTTGCCCGCCTGAGAGCGTGACGCCGCGCTCGCCAACCATCGTGTCGTAGCCTTCCGGCATCTTCTCGATAAATTCGTGCGCGTTGGCTAACTTTGCGGCGCGCACGATCTCATTGCGCTTGGCTTCCGGTTTGCCGTAAGCGATGTTTTGCCAGATGGGCGCGCGAAAGAGCAAGGATTCCTGCAACACAAAACTGATCTGTTGTCGCAGAGATTTAATCTTGAAACTGCGCACATCGAAGTTATCAATTCTCACATGACCTGATGCCGGATCGTAAAAGCGCGGGATGAGACTGGCGACAGTTGTCTTGCCTGCGCCGGTTGGCCCAACGAGCGCGGCGACCTGACCGGGTTCGATTTTGAAAGAAATGTCTTTAAGGATGCGCCGATCCTCGTCGTAGCCGAAAGAGACATGATCGAATTCAATCTGTCCTTTGAAGCGTGGAGCAGTGCGCGCGTAGGGCAGATTGCGAACCTGTCGCTCTGTCTCAAGCACTTCTCGAATGCGCTCGAAGCCAACGGAAGCCTTCGAGATGGTATCGCTCATCTTCGAGAGATCACGCATCGGCTTGTACATCTTGCCGAGATAGAGAAAGAAGACGAGCAGCGCGCCGGAACTGAGTTCGCCGCTCACGACCATCCGCGCGCCGTACCAGACCACCAGACAAGTACCGATGGCGACGATAATCTCAACCACCGGCGTGAGTTTCGCCTTCAGGCTCCGCGCGCGCAGTGCCATCTCAACGCTCTCCATGCTTTGTTGCTCGAACCGGCGCTGCTCGTAGTCTTCTCTGGTGAACGCTTTCACCACGCGAATTGAAGAGAGAACTTCCTGCAAGACCGACACGACCTCGCCCTCTTTACTGCGGACGGCGCGCGAAGCTCGCTTGATGCGGCGCGTGAAACTATAGACGACCAGAAAGAGCACGGGCGCAACCGAAAGCGCGATCAGCGTAAACTTCCAGTTGAGATAGAACATCACGCCGATCATGCCGATGAGCGTGAGGAGGTTGACGACGATGCCGAGCAGCACGTTCGAGATCAGACTCTGAATGGCGTCAATGTCGCTCGTCACGCGGCTGATTAAATCGCCGGTTCTTTTCTGATCGTGAAAGGCCAGTGAGAGACGTTGAATGTGATGATAGAGCGTGCGCCGCAAGTCGTGCATGACCCATTGGCCGACTGTGGTGGTGAGATAATCTTCAGTGTAAGAACTGATCGCGCCGACGACGGCGATAGTGATCACAGCAATCGCAGCGAAGTTCAGGATTGCCAGCTTGTCGTGTCCGAACGCGGAGTTGACGAAACCGCTCATCCATCCCGGCATCGGCTTTGAGCCGAGCACGTAATCGAAGACTACTTTCAAAGGCCAGGGTTCTAAGAGGTCTGTGAAGCTCACGCCGATGACAGCTATAAAAGCGATGGTGAGAGCTTTCCAGTGAGGACGCAGGAGATGAGCGATCTGAATCTTCTTACTCTTCATCGGAAGCGTTTGGAATTGTCGGCGCAGGCTCTCAACATCTCGTCATGGAAGAGCGACCAACTCGTTGATCCGGTCGCGGACAGTTTCCATCGGCAACTGAATCTCCTCCGGGCTTTTCCTTTGAGCAGTTCAGTTGCTGTTAGCAGTCTGTGGCGCTGAAAGATTGACTAACTCATTGATTCTGGCGCGCACGGCCTCCGTTAAATTTTTAATCTCTTCCGGGCTGTAATTGGCGGCACGAAAGGCATCGCTGATCTGTTGATCGCTCAGGCGCGATAAAAGATCGCCGATCCATTTGGCCTCCTCGACAGTGATGTTATGGAAGAGTCCGCTATCCTTACCGTGATAGTCGAACAGCACTTTATCGCCTTCCACCTTCTTGACGAACTTAGTCTTAACATAAGTTTCAGGCTCGTTGCGATTGTGCGTGATGGCATTCCCGGTCTTGCCGAAGGTCGCGCCGAGATCGGTGACGGCGTAGCGCAACTCGTTCTGGTCATCTGCTCCCGCCGCGAACAGAATCTTATTGTTTTCCTGCTTCAAGTCCCAGTTATTGAGCAGTCCCATTATAATGATGAGTCCCTTGAATTCTTTCGTCGAGGTGAAGGGATTCTTGTTCCAGTCCCAGTTGCCGAGATTCTTCTCATCCTTCGGGCGCGATTTGAATCTGACGTTGGCAAAGCCATCGCCCTCGCACCGCTCGACACTCTTACGCGGCTTTGGAGCGCCCTGAATGTGGACGCAAGGGACGAGATAGTTGACCTCTGTCATGTAACCGGCGGCCCAGACCAGCCGCAGCGAAGCCGTTTCGGGCTGCGCCTCTTTGCCCAGCTTCGCTGTCCAGGTTTTCCCCGCGCCATCACGCACGCGGAACTTGACGGAGTAGCCACCGGTTTCATCGCTCACGAAGGTCACGCTGCTCAAGTCAGGCTTCATCTCCTCGCTGCCCGGCCCGAGGAAGAGATCAAGCGAAGCGATGTCTGTGGGTTCTCGCCATAAGACAGGCGTGCCCTGCGCGGTTGCCGCCCGCTCCTCTTTTTTTCGGGTCTTATCTTTCTTTTGCGCCGTTGCGATGGAGGGCGACAGAGAGACACCGAGCAGCATCAACAACGCGATCAATTCACGAGCAAACTTTTTTTGAAACATTATCATCGTCTCCGAGTAATCAACTTTCGTAATCAAGCAAAGTTTCCGGTTCCAGAAAATACTTTTGAATGTCGAAGCTCTGTTCACCTTCAGCAGGTTGCACTCGTTGATAAGTGCCGTCAGGCAGCAAGACGTGCGCCTTCGCATCAGCGCGCAGGTACGCAGCCAGCACGACATCTTTGAGGTAGCTCCTGAATCGCGGATCGTTAATGGGAGTGACGACTTCGACACGGCGGCTGAGATTGCGATACATCCAGTCCGCACTACCGATCAAGACCTCTTCATCACCGCCGTTAGCGAAATAGAAGATGCGGCTGTGCTCAAGGAAGCGACCGACGACGCTCCTGACGGTGATCGTTTCTGAGAGGCCGGGCACACGGGGTCGCAACATGCAGATGGCGCGCACAATCAGATCAATCTCAACGCCTGCCTGCGACGCTTCGTAGAGCGCGCGAATAATCTCGGTGTCGGCCAGACGATTGATCTTGGCGATGATGTGCGCTCGCCGACCGGCACGCGCGTGAGCCGTCTCGCGCTTGATGAGTTCGAGCATCCGCTCGCGCAGGTTGGTGGGCGCAACCAGCAGTTGACGATACTCTTTCTGCCGCGAGTAACCCGTCAGGAAATTGAACAACTCCGTCACGTCCGCGCCCATCTCCTCGTCAATGGTAAAGAGACTGAGGTCTGTGTAGGTACAGGAGGTCGTCGGATTGTAGTTGCCGGTGGCGATGTGCACATAGCGTTGGAGGGCGTCGCCTTCACGCCTGACGACCAGGGTGAGCTTGGAATGTATCTTGAGTCCGAGGATGCCGTACACGACGTGCACGCCAGCTTCTTCCAGCCGCTTAGCCCACTCGATGTTGTGCTCTTCGTCAAAGCGCGCTTTGAGTTCCACGAGCGCGGTGACCTGTTTGCCTCGCTCGCTCGCTTCGATCAACATGGGCGGAATGGGCGAATTTCGACCCGTGCGATAGAGACAGATTTTGATTGCCAGCACGTCCGGGTCTGTTGCCGCTTCAGCGAGAAAATCCGTGACGGTCGAATATGAAGTGTAAGGATGATGCAACAGAATGTCCTGCTCTTTGATGACATCGAAGATGGACTTGTTCTGTCGGAGCGGCTTGGGGACTATCGGCTTGAGTGGCTTGTCTTTCAACTCCGGGTGAGAAAGCTCGTACAGCGCCATCAAGCCCGGAACATCGAGCGGCCCGTTGACGACGTAAACATCGGCGGGCGTCAGCGCCAGAGATTCCGTCAGGTATTCAATCATTTCGGCGGGCATCGTCTGCGAGACTTCCAAACGCACAGGGGTGCCGAAGCGACGCTCGCGCAAGCCCTGTTCGATCATACGCAGCAGATCGTCCGCCTCATCTTCTCTGATCTCGATGTCGGCATCGCGCGTGACTCGAAAGACGTGGCTCTCGCCAGTGTGCATTCTGGGAAAGAGTGAAGCGACGTTGGCCGCAATCAACTCTTCCAGCAGAATGAATTTTGTTTCCGAGCCGTCAACCGGAATCAGGCGCGAGACAACGGGCGGCACTTTGATGCGGACGAATCTGGGTTCGAGCCTTCCCGTCAGCGAACTCGTGATGCCGAGTTCGGGCAGAGCTTCGATCATCAAGCCCAGGTTCAGACAGAGATTCGAGATGTACGGGAACGGATGGCTCGGATCAACGGCGAGCGGCGTCAGCACCGGAAACAGGCTCTGCGTGAAATAATCGTTGAGCGATTGCCGCTCAGTCTCAGTGAGCGATTCATAAGCGGCGAGGGTGATGCCGTGCGCTTCGAGTTGAGGCAGGATTTCATCCTCAAGGCAGCGCATCTGTTTATCCAGCATCGTGAGTATCTTTGTTCTGCACTCCCGCAGTTGCTGCGCGGGCGTCATCCCATCCGGCGATAGTTCGGTCACCTCGCCGGTCAACTGCTCCTTGAGAGCAGAGACGCGAATCATAAAGAACTCGTCTATATTCGACGAGACAATTGAGAGGAATTTGAGGCGTTCGAGTAACGGTTGGGTCTCATCCAGCCCCTCTTCGAGCACTCGACGAAAGAACTCCAACAGGCTCAACTCGCGGTTGAGTAGAAACTCCTTCGAGCAGCGCAACACCGGCGGCAACAATATCTGACCACCTTCACTGTGCGCTTCTTTGGAAATCGAATTTTCTCGTGTGACCATCATCAATCTATGAAAAGTTCTTCAGCTTTGAGCCGGGAAATTTAATGACTTCGTTTTACTCGCTCGTGCTAACTGTCCTGACAATTGCCGCCCACCATCTCTCAGAAACGAACGGGAAGGAGAAAGACGCTCTTCTCAAGCAAGCCTTATTCCTAAAATAGATGCAGCAGGGGAGATTAAAAAATACTCGCTTTTCCTGTTTTTTTCATGTCATTTAGCAGGGACAGGTAGTTGGCGGCGGGTCACTGTTAAGAAAGGCGTATGAATTTCATGCTCGAATCATTTTGGGTGAGACGGCTTACGCCAGCGTTGCGAGTTGAAGATCATCACAGAGACGCCAAGACACAGAGGGGAATAAGTAGAGGGAGAACAACGCTCCTGCTTTCCATGCTCCCCTTGTTGCCTCCATCCTTTGATCTATGAATTGACCAGTAGCACAGAGCAGGGCGTGTTCTCCAAAAGAACGGCGATGCGGCGACCGAAAAAGAGTTTCTCGCCGGGACGAATTTTGACTCCGACGACGATGAGGTTATGTCGTCCGCGACGCACCTGCCGGATGATGGCGGACTCCGGCGCTTTGCGAACCTTGACGAGAGGTTTGACTGTGACGCCTGCTCTCTTTCCAAGCTCTTGAATCTCCTTGACGAGACCACGACCTGCCGCGACAAGTTCTCTGGGGCGGCGGAGGACATCCGTTTCATCTGCCGGAGGCGTGATGTGTAAAGCCGTGATACTGGTCTGGCTGGCCTTTGCCAGCGTGACGGCAACTTCTGCCGCGCGCCGTGAATAGTCAGTCCCTGTTATCGGGACGAGGATGTTGAGCGATTTGATCAACGACTCTGCCGCCTGTCCATCTTTCGCAACGACGATGGCCGACGCCCCCTTAAAATTCTGAATCACATCGCTGACACCGGAGGTGTTTCCATTCGTCGGCGCGGTCTTCGTTTCCAGCGCACCGTTGATGCCGAGAAAGAGCATGTCGTAACCCTTCTTAGCTTCGTTCAGAATGCCCTCGGTGAATTCACCGGCAGACATTCGATTGACAAGCAAGGTGGGCGTCTCGGTCGAAGTCTCCGGCTTGTCCGTCTGCTGCTGGCTACGCGCGCCGACCTCGACGGAAGACTTCACCAATTCACCGGATTTATCCGGCGCAATCAAGGTGTGACCCCTTTGTCCCTGTCCGAATTCGAGAACGGTCGTCGTCACTTTACGCGCCCCGGCAAACAGTCCGGCCAGGTGTGAAGCCAACTTCCCGTCGCGGCTCCCGTCAACCGCAATCAACAACCTTTCAATCTTCGGCACGAACTCTTTGTCTTCCGCCGCCTCGCGCTCCAACCTTTCTTTCTCTTCGCCGGTGGGCGGAATGCGCGACAAAGCCCAGCGCAAGAGGGGCGGCGTGACGAGCGTCGTGGCGATTGCCATCACGACGATAAGCGTGAAGAGGTCGCGGTTGAGCACGCCGAGCGAGAGTCCGATGGTCGCCACGATCACTTCGGTCGAGCCGCGCGCGTTCATTCCGATGGCGAGCGCAGTGGATTCTCTGTTTCCTAACCTGCCCAGCCGACCGCCGATGTAGCAGCCGATGACCTTGCCGAAACTTGCGATTAAGATGAAAGCCACCGCGAGCTTGATCTGATAAAAACTCTTCAGGATGGTGAGGTCTATCTCGCGTCCGGCGACGGCGAAAAAGATCGGCGCGAAGAGCGCGACGATGAGGCCGCGCAGTTGTTCCTCGATGTGTTTCGTCAGAATCGGCGATTGTCCGACGAGGATGCCGACGACGAAAGCGCCAAGAACCGTATGCACTCCGATGTAATCGGTCACGAGCGACATCACCATCATCAGGAGCAGGATGGCGGTGATGACCGGCATGTCAATAATCAGGTTGTCGTTAGTCCAACGGATGATGTGTGCGACGACGCGGCGTCCGAAGGTGAAACTGATAGCGAGAAACGCAATCGTTCCGAGAAACGCGAAGCTCACCTCTTTGATGTTGACGCTGCCGGAAGATGCGATGCCGCCGATGATGGCGATGATGATCCAGCCGATGGTGTCGTCCAGGATTGCCGAAGCGAGGATGATCTGCCCGACGTTGCGGCGCAGGAATCCGACCTCCATGATGACCATCGCCACGATCTTGACCGAAGAGATGGAGAGCGCTGTGGCGATGAAGAGTGATGTGACGAGACGTTGCGACGGATTAGGCAGCATCGAGGTGGGGAGAAGGAACTCGCCGACCAGATAGCCGCAGGCGAAGGGAAAGACGATGCCTGAGAGCGACGTGAAGAATGCGGTGCGGCGCATTCGGCTAACGAGCTTGAGGTCTGTCTCCATGCCTGTGAGCAGGAGGAGCATCAGAATGCCAAGTTGAGAGATGGCATTAATCATCATCTTCTGCGACGCCACTTCGGGGAAGACAAACTTGTAGGCGGTCGGCAGGTAGAGACCGAAGACCGATGGGCCGATGATGATGCCCGCGATCAGTTGACCCATCACGGCGGGCTGTCCGATGCGCTGCATGAGTTCGCCGAGCAGTCTGCCGAAAAAGAGCATCAGCACGATCTCTAAGAGGAAGACCGCGACCATCTGCTCGGAAGACCCGCCCGCCTGTCCCTGCGGATTCGCGCCTTCGGCCAGGATGAAGAGGAAGCCAGGGTTAATCATTCAGATGCTCTGCTTGAAGTAAAGCTAACGTGAACGGAATTGACTTCTGAATCGTTGATTGACACGCGCCGCCGTCTCATCATCCACTTGATAAATCTCCAATGAGCGCATGTCCTCGATGCGTCGTGAGCGAGTCAAGGTGTTGTCAACGTCGTTCTCGAAGCCGACGAAAACATCTATCCGGTTGCCCGCGATACCTGCGCCCGTGTCATGCGCGAAGACAAAGCCATCGTGAACTTCGCCTGACGGCAGCTTGATGCCGACCAAATCCGGGAGGTAGAGAACTGTGCCGAGCGGAATGACCTGTGGATCAACGGCCAGCGTTCTGAACGGAACTAACTTGTAGCCGTGATCGCCGAGACCGAAGGGCGCGTTGCGCACCACGCTGTAGCGCGCTTGGCCGTCAACCTTCCGCTCGATGTTCACAATACGGCGGTCGCTCAAGCGGCCTGAGCCTTCAATGTCCAATTGATGCTTGAAGGCGGGCGCGACCCGTTTGATTAAATCTCCATCCGTCGTCAGGAGCGACGCGGTTGCTTCTTCGCTGTTGTCCCATTCGTCTGCGCTTTCATCCAGAATCCGATAGAAAGTCGGTCTGAATCGTCCGAGCAGCTTGTAGTCTGCGGGCGGCTGACGACTCATGCCCTTCACACGGCGCGCGGACGTTGATAAAAGCGCGATGGATAAAATTGCAGTGAGAACGCTTAGACCACAGATATATTTCTTCCCCATTGCTCAACCTCATCTCTACTCTCAAACTTGTTTGCCTGATTCTACTCTGACTGATTTCAATATTTCAAAAAATCTCTCGTCCGATTCACAAAGTTGACTCTTCCGCCTGATTTAGCATACAAGCTCATTGTTCGATCAAACATTATTATCGTCAGCCAAACTATGCCTGCCAAAACTTTACGCCAGCGCCTCGGCGTCCATTACAAAAAACATTTCAGCGATCTCAGTCGTGAACGACTGTTTATCTCCTCGATCAGTTTTTTCATCACCTTTCTCATCGTGCGTGGCATTACCTACTCGATTCGCGCGGGCGTCGGCCCGTTCCGCGATGTCTCCGCCGGGGGCAAGCATATACATCATCTGGTCTGGGGCATTTTGCTGCTGCTCGTGGTCGGCTATCTCTGGTTACTGCGCCTCGGCAGCGGCATGGATCGAACTTCGAGATGGATGTCGAGGCTGACGGCGCTGCTGTATGGAGTGGGCGCGGCGCTGACGCTTGACGAATTCGCGCTCTGGCTCAATCTCGAAGATGTGTATTGGGAACGCGAAGGACGCAAGAGTGTGGACGTGGTGCTCCTCTTCGGCGGACTGCTGTCGGTCGGCATCTGGGGCCGAGAATTCTTTCACGCGGTCCTGAAAGAGTTCTGGCATCTCTTCCGGCGCAAAAGTTAATCGCTCCCGGCGAGAATAATTGATAGCGAAGAAGCGCGGCGTTAGATTCTGACTACTTCAAGAAAAAGGCTTTCATCAATTGCCACTTTCGTCAATTGCCACGAGCACAAGCCTCGTGGACAAGAGAGCCTCCAAGTGTCCGGCTTTAGCCGAAGCGTTCGGCTAAAGCCCATAACTTTAGGATTTCGCTGTCCACGAGGCTTGTGCTCGTGGCAATTCAAAAGCTCGTGGCAATTTATAAATCAAATGTCAACAGGACCTAATTCGTAGTAGTGGTTCAGTTTGGAATCGTTCACCGCCGAGACGCAGAGAGCGCAGAGCAGGCGCAGAGAGTGGATGCTTTTCTCGGCGTCATCTCCGCGTCCTCTGCGCCTCTGCGGTGAGTCAGTCTCGG
>JAVHWW010000091.1:0-27417 GCA_032159235.1 Acidobacteriota bacterium | reverse complement strand
CCGAGACTGACTCACCGCAGAGGCGCAGAGGACGCGGAGATGACGCCGAGAAAAGCATCCACTCTCTGCGCCTGCTCTGCGCTCTCTGCGTCTCGGCGGTGAACGATTCCAAACTGAACCACTACTGTCTTCTCCTTTTGTTCGACAAGCGCGCGCGAACTGCGTTAATATTGCCGCAAGTTTTTCGAGGTATTGCAGAGAACTCAATGAGACGTTTTCATAAATCTACCAAACTCCTCCTTACTGTGCCGCTTCGAGCGCCGCGCCTGATTGTGCGCGCGAGTTGAAGCGGCGATCCACATCGTTCGACAAGATTCATAAAATTCTGTCCGTGAATGCGCTGAAATGCCTTTGAGCGTTTTGTGCGTCCGGCGAGTTCGTGATTAAGTGTTAAGCAAGGATAGAGGCTTGAGAGCAATGGACGAAAAATATTTTCCTGAAAAGATTGAAGAGAAGTGGCAGGAGCGCTGGGCTGAGACCGGCGCGTTCGAGGTCGAGCGCGATGACGAGCGCGAGCCTTTCTATTGTCTGGAGATGCTGCCGTACCCGTCTGGCTTTCTGCACATGGGGCACGTCCGCAACTACTCCATCGGCGATGCGCTTTCGTGGTACAAGCGGCTGCGTGGCTTCAACGTGCTGCACCCGATTGGCTGGGACAGTTTCGGACAGCCTGCGGAACAGGCCGCCATCAAACGCGGCATCAATCCGCGCGACTGGACGGAAGACAACATCAATCACATGCGTGGTCAACTCAAGCGCGTGGGTGTGAGCTATGACTGGCGGCGCGAGATCGCGGCGCACACGCCGGAATACTACAAGTGGGATCAATGGCTCTTCCTGAAAATGTATGAGCGCGGGTTGGCTTACCGCCGCATGTCGCAGGTCAACTGGTGTCCGAAGGAAGAGACTGTGCTCTCGAACGAGCAATCGTCGGGCGGAGTCTGCTGGCGTTGCGGCGCGTCTGTGGTGAAGAAGGACATCGAACAATGGTTCCTGCGGATCACAGACTACGCGGAGCAACTTCTCGAAGACATGAAGGAGATCGAGGCAGGCTGGCCGGAGCGCGTGTTGACGATGCAGCGCAACTGGATCGGCAGGAGTCGCGGCGCATACATTGACTTCGCCATCAAGGACACGCAGGCGAAGGCGCGCGTCTTCACCACGCGCATTGACACCATCTACGGCGTGAACGCCATCGTGCTGGCAGCCGAACATCCGTTGCTCGAAGAGTTGATGGAAGAATCGCCGTTAAAAGATCAGGTTCGGAATTTTATTAAGCGCACTCGCCACGAGCAGAGACGCTATCCGAATGCTATTGAAGATAGTGAGGAGAAAGAGGGAGTCAACACGGGACTGATTGCGATCAATCCATTCAGTGGAGAATTCATTCCCGTGTGGGTCGCTAACTACGTGCTGATGGAATACGGCACGGGCGCGGTGATGTCCGTTCCGGCGCACGACGAACGCGATTTCGAGTTCGCGCAGAAATACAGCTTGCCCATCCGCCGCGTCATCGAGCGCATCTCGCATGAGCAGGAGTCAATCGAGCATGACCCGACGCGCGCAGATCAATCCGCCACGATGGAACATGCCTTCACGGATTACGGCATCTTGGTCAACTCCGGCGATTGGAGCGGGAAACTTTCGGAGGACGCGATTGCGGAGATGTCGCGCTACGCACAGGAGAAAGGTTTCGGCGAAGAGACTGTGACGTATCGCCTGCGCGATTGGGGCGTCTCGCGCCAGCGTTTCTGGGGCGCACCCGTGCCGATTATTTATTGCGGCAAGTGCGGCGTTGTGCCCGTACCGGAAAAAGATTTGCCCGTTCGTTTGCCGGATCGAGCGGAGTTCACGGGCACGGGTGAATCTCCACTCGCTGGCGTCGCGGAGTTTGTCAACACGACCTGCCCGCAGTGCGGCGGTGCAGCGCGGCGCGAGACGGATACGATGGATACGTTCGTTGATTCGTCGTGGTACTTCTTCCGTTATTGCGATCCGCACAACAGCGACGCGCCGTTCGATAAAGAGAAGGCTGCTTACTGGACGCCGGTCTCGCAGTACATCGGTGGCATAGATCATGCCGTCATGCACCTCCTGTACACGCGCTTCTGGACAAAGTTCATGCGCGACATCGGGCTGGTCTCTTTCAACGAGCCTGTCAGGAGATTGATGACGCAGGGCATGGTGACGAATCAGGTTGAGGGCACGAACGAATGGAAGCGCATGTCGAAATCTCTGGGCAATGGCGTTGACCCGGACGACATGATCGCTGCTTACGGCGCTGATGCTGTGCGCCTCTTCGTGCTCTTCGCCGCGCCGCCCGAAAATGAGTTGCGCTGGGCTGAGACAGGGATCGAGGGTGCTGTGCGTTTTTTGCGGCGCGTGTATGGAATGGTCTGGCGCTGGCATGAGCGTTTGTCGGATGCGTTGCAGAAGCAGAGTGAGCCGGGCGCGGAAGAGTTTTCGACGGAAGCTCGCGCGCTCAGACGCAAGACGCATCAGACGATTGCGCGCATCACGGAGGACTTCGAGGAGTTGCACTTCAACACGAGCGTCGCCGCGTTGATGGAGTTGTCGAACACGCTGGGCGATTTTCGAGTTGAGCCGCAGACAGCTTCCGCAGCAGATGTCTATGCCGTGCGCGAGGCACTGGAATCGTTGGTGTTGATGCTCGCGCCGTTCACGCCGCACGTCGCTGAAGAAATGTGGGAGGCTTTGGGGCATGAAGGCGGCATCCTGAACAGCAATGCGCGTTGGCCGCAGGCGGATGAGGAACTCGCGCGCAAAGAGGAGTTGGAAATCCCTGTGCAGGTCAACGGCAAGTTGCGCTCGCGCATTCGTGCGACACCCGACACGCCGGAAGATGAGTTGCGTGCCACTGCGCTCGCTGATGAGAAGATACAGAGCTTCACGAACGGGCGCGAGGTCGTCAAAGTTATCATCGTCCCGCAGCGATTAGTTAATATCGTCGTGCGATAAAGCAGTGGTCAGTGGTCAGTGGTCAGTGGTCAGTTAAAACGGGCGATGAGCAACACTCAGCTTTGCTCTTAACTGACCACCGGCCACTGACCACTGACTACTGCTTTCCGTTGACTACTGACCAAAAGCGCGCGACGAGTCGTCCGCGCTCCTCTTCGTTGCGGGGCGGGCGAAAGCCGCGACGAATTTTAATCTCCAATCCGGGCGCAAGCTCGATCCATTCGGCGGACGCGCGCTCGGCACGCCTGGCGGATTCAAGGGCGAGCGAGGCGAGCGGTGGTGGCGCAGTTGCCTGAGACAGAGAGGATGTTGGCGACGAGGCTGCGCCCGGCGCAAGACGTTGCGGGGCACGAAAGCCGTGCGCGCTTTCGTGCTCCCTGCGGGTTTCCGGTTTTTTCTGCGGCGTGGAAGTTGGCGAAGTCAGTGCGGTCGTGACGAGTTGTTCGAGCGCGGTGATGTCGAGAGCCGACATGAACTCTCTGACCTTGATGATAGACCACCCATCTGCTAATAGTTTTTTGACGGAGAGCAGGCGCAGAAGATTGCCGTAGTTGAAGAGGATGGCCGGGCCGGAGTATCCCGTCGGTGTGCCGAGCAAGCCTTCGCTCAGGTAGTGGCGCACGATGCGCTGCGTGATGCCGAGACGCCTGTTGCCGCGCGCGGGTTCATGAGTGTACTGCTCGACGATCTTTGACGCCGCCGCCGCCAACTCTTCAATCCCGCTGAACTCGCGGCCTCTCAATTTCTCCAACTCGTTCATGGCCGCACTATATTCTTCACCATACCTGTTGTCAAAAAACAGAATCCAGAAGCCAGGAGTCAGGAGTCAGGAGAAAAGAAAATCAGAAGAATGTGGTTCTCATTCTTGTCATTCTGGCTTCTGGCTCCTGACTTCTGACTCCTGCTTTCTTTTATCACTTGCTTGGCAGGCAGGTAGTCGTTAAAATCTTTCACGCGCGGTTAAAGTCGGCTTCTCAGCTTATCGCCCGACAGTTGTTCAACTTCGATGTCGGAAGCGTGCCGCGTCAGATGAGTCTCCCAAGAATTTACGGAAAGACTCTCTTGCCATCGCATCAAAAGAAGAGGTTGATCCTTTCGATGTGCGAGTCGCCTGCATCCGAAAACGGCGTGCGGCCTCTGGATCGAGCCAACAGATGAAAGAATGTCCGGTTTGTCGGCGCTGTTTCCCTGACCATGTCAATCACTGTCCAGACGACGGTGATGTCACGACGCAATCCATCGCGGGCGAGCCGCTGCTGGAAGGCCGCTATCAACTCGAAAGGCGGATCGGACAGGGCGGCATGGGCGTCGTCTATCAGTCACGCCACCTTTTTCTCAAAACCCCGCTCGCCATCAAAGTCATCCTGCCTGATCTGGTCGGCAACGACCCGATGCTCGTCACGCGCTTTCGTCAGGAAGCACTCGCGGCTGCCGCGATTCGCCATCAAAACATCATCGCCGTGACGGACTTCGGCGTGGTGCGTGGCACGATGCCTTTCCTCGTGATGGAGTACGTCAGCGGAAAATCGCTCCACGATATGCTGCTCGAAGAGGGAGCTTTGCCGCCAGGGCGCGCGTTGGAAATCATGTCGGCTATCGGCGCAGGTGTGGCCGCCGCGCATCGTCAGGGAATCATCCACCGCGATCTGAAACCTCTCAACGTCATGTTTCAGGAGGGCTTGCCGGTCGCCGAAGCCGTCAAAGTTTTGGACTTCGGACTGGCGAAGATTAAATCCGGCGAACTGCTGGGATCGTTCGTGCAGGCGAAGACGAGCGGGTTGATGGGGTCGCCCTTCTACATGGCTCCAGAGCAGTGGGGCGATGAAGAGCCTGACGCGCGCGCAGATATTTACAGTCTCGGCGTCATCCTTTATCAAATGCTCGCCGGCGATGTGCCCTTCAAGGGCAACAACATTCCTTCGATTATGAAGAAGCATTTGACGGAAGCACCGCCGTCGTTTGCTTCGCGCGGCGTCACTGTGCCGACGCAAATCGAAGCGGTCGTGCGCCACGCGCTGGAGAAGGAGGCGGAGGATCGTCCGGCCTCAGTCGATGCCTTTATCGGCGAGTTGCGCGACGCAGTTGATTCGCTCTCCGCGTCTTTGAGTCGCACTTCGCTTGGAACATTCGACCCGGAGTCGCAAAGAGTCAGCACGCACTCCGGCCTGACTTCGATTCCGCCGGATGCCACAAGGCTGCGGATTCAATCCAACCCGCCCAACTCTCGCGTCTATATCAACAACGTCTCGGTCGGAGTGACGAATAACACGGGCGAGTTGGTCGTGCCCGACATGCTGCGCGGAACGCACCGCATTCAAATCCTGCATGACGGCTATGCCGAGTGGGTTCAGCAGGTCGAGTGCAGTGGCGGGATGTGCGATGTCGAAGCACGTTTGCAAAGCTTAATTGCGACGAGCGTGCCTCCACCCTCCGCCGTCGGCCAGCAGAGTTTGAGCAATCCATTTGCGGGCACGATTACCGGCTCATTGATCAACGAACCTGTGCCGCAAGAGAGCCAGTCCGCGATGGAAGCCAAACGTCTGCGACAACAGGCGGAGGCTCTCGAAGAGCAGGCGCGACAAGAGGAGGAAGCGCGACGACGCGAGCAGGAGCGACTTGAGCAGGAGGAACGCGAACGCCTCGCCCGCGAGCAAGCCGAGCGTGAAGAGCAGGCACGCCGGAAGGCAGAAGAAGAAGAAGCGCGCCTGAAAGCTGAGGCTGAAGCGCGGCGCGTGGCCGAAGCGGAAGCTCAACGACAGGCAGAGGCCACGCGACTCCGCACTGAAGAAGAGGCGCGACTCAAAGCCGAAGAGGATGCGAGAGAGCGTGCGGCGGCTGAAGAGCAGCGACAAGCTGAAGAAGCAGCGCGTCTCAAAGCTGAAGCGGATGAGCGGCTGCGCGTTGAAGCGGAAGCGCGGCAACGGGCGGAGGCGGAAGCGGCACAGAAGCGCGCCGGTGAAGAGGCTGCACGTCTGCGTGCTGAGGATGAGCAACGGCAGCGCGAAGAGCGTGCGCGTGTCGCAGCGCAGGAGGCGGCGGAGCGTGAGCGCGCGGCGCGTGAGCAGCGAGAACGAGAAGAGGCTGCGCGTCGTGCGGCGAGTGAGTCGGCGCAGCAATCGCCGCCGCTTAATCTTGAATCAACGCAGTCAGTCCGGCAGGGCATCATCACGCAGCCGGTTGATGAGAGCGCAGCGAAGGACGAAGAGCCGACGGTTGTCTGGGAGCAGGGACGGCGATCTGCAAGGCCGGGCCAATCGTCTGCGCGGCAGCACCCGCCGTTCGATAGTGCCAGCGCTAATGTTGATGGCGACGCGCAGAAGAAAGCGCGCGTCTCGACGATGTTGATTGCGGCTCTCGTCGGAGTTGTTCTGATCGCTGGCGGCCTCGGCGTCTGGTACATGCTGGCGGCTCGCTCGAACAAGGGGAACAAAAAACTACAGACTCCGTCTCCGACTACGAGCGCAACCACGACACCCGTTCAGCCGACGCCGAGTAGCACGCCGCCTGTCGTCATCAAGCCGGAGTTGATTCCGATTCCCGGCGGGACATTGGAGATGGGGCGCGATGATGGAACTGCGGCGGAAGGCCCCGCGCACCTGGTCGTCGTCAAGTCGTTCTCGATGGACAAGACGGAAGTGACCAACGCAGAGTACGCGGTGTTCGTTCGTGAGACGAATCATCCGGCTCCGAGTCATTGGGGAGGCAAGACGCCGCCCGAAGGCAAAGAGCTGTTGCCGGTCGTCAACGTCTCTTATGAAGATGCGGTCGAGTTTGCGAAGTGGCGCTCGAAGCGCGACAGTGTGAAGTATCGGTTGCCGACCGAAGAGGAATGGGAGTACGCGGCCAGAGGCGGCGATCAGGGGAATCTTTATCCCTGGGGCAATACTTGGGTCAAGGGACGAGCCTCGACGAGATACCTTGATCTCAATGCGGGTGGCACCGATCCAGAGCCGGTCGGCTCGCACCCGGAAGACAAAACGCGCTGGGGCGTGCTTGATATGGAGGGCAACGTCTCCGAGTGGACTTCCTCGAAAGCCTCTTTTTATAAGGGGAATCCGATGCAGGTTGAGGAGAGAGCAAAGAATTGGATCGTCCTGCGCGGTGCCTCTTACGCGACCGTTGATAAAAAGAAATTACCGTTGACCTATCGTGATTGGTTCGAGCCGACGTTCAAATACGAGTCGTTCGGTTTTCGCCTCGTTCGTCAGGGTTCCTGATTCGCCTGCACACGGCGCGCAAAAAAAGATGTTTCGGCCTTCTATTGAGAATAACTATCTCTGGATTTTGGTGAAAGGAAGTAATGATGAAACGTGACGGAATTCTACGCTCGATTTTTAAGTTGACCGCGCTCTCGTTGTGCGCTGCGTTCTCTTTAACGATGACGGCACGCGCGCAGGAAGCGGGCGGCGATCTGGGCGGCGGCGCGGGCATCTTCAGGCCGAAGAATCCTGAGACCACACGCCGTCACACGACGACCGGCATCAAGCCTCCGACGGCGCGTCGAACCGGAGGCACGGGCGACGCCAGACCCGCGACGCTGCCGCCGGAAGTGATCGCAGAGCGTTATGAAGATGCGCTCAATGAGGGCAACGAAGCGCGCGATGCACGTAAGTATGCGGAGGCTGAGAAAGCCTATCGCAACGCCGGACAACTGAAGCCGAAAGACTGGCGCGGATGGTACGGCCTCGGCAACGTCTATACGGATCAGCAGCGTTGGGACGACGCCGAGAAAGCCTACAAGCAGGCATCCGACAACGCGCCGCAAAACGGAGACATCTACATCGCGCTCAGCTACGTTCAGGTCCAACCGCGCACGGGAGGCAGCAACGCCAGGCGATTAGTGGAAGCCGAACTCGCCGCGCGACGTGCCGTCCAACTTCAAGCAACGAGTGCCGTCGCTTACGACCATCTCGGCGTGGCGCTTGAAGCGCGCGGATTAACGGGCGCGGAGACAGAGCAGGCGTATCGTCGCGCAATCGAGCTTGATTCGCAATTCGCGGTCGCCTACGTTCATCTCGCGCGCCTGCTGAGAAAGACCGGACGTGGTAGCGAAGCAGAGCCGCTCTATGCGCGCGCTATCGCGTTGGCGAAAGATGCGCCGACGCTCGTCCTGATCGCCGACGCTTTGCAGTCCGAACAGCGTTGGGATGATTCGGAGCCGGTCTTGAGACGCGCGCTCCAAACAGATGCGCGCAATCCGAGCGCGCTCTTCCTGCTCGGCAAGATGCTCGTCGTCAAGAAGCGTTACGATGAAGCCGAACAGACATTGAAACAGACCATCGAGATCAGCCCGCGCTCGTTTGCGCCTTACTATATTCTCGGTTCAGCTTACCTGAGCATGAATCGTTACGAAGACGCCGAGAAGATTTACAATCGCTCGGCTGACGTGGCTAACGCCGGAGAGCGTAAACAACTCGCGGGCGCGTATGGATTCGCGGGCGTCGGCGACGGCTACCTGAAGATGAATCGCAAACCGGACGCGCTGCGTGTCTATCAACGCGCCTTGCAGTTCGATCCAAACAACAGTAGCCTCCAGGCTAAAATCGCGGAAGCGCGCGGAATGTGATTTAATCATTAAAGCATGTCGTCATTGAATCAATGAAACAATGATGACATGATTCAATTCTTTCAAGAGGATCATACATGCAATATTGCTCAAAATGCGGTCGCACCTACGAGAATGACACGCAGAAGTTTTGCACACACGATGGCGGGCGGCTGACGCACGATGATGCGGCTGCGAGGGGTCAGGCACAGACGACTTACGATCTGAATCAGAGCGGGTCTCTGGATGCGTATGACCCGGAGGTGACCGTCCAGCGAATGCCCGACCTGAATAAGACGGTCATGACCACTCCGACCTCAGAGATACGCAGCAAAGAGACCGGGCCAGCCGCAACGCCACCGCCTCCGTCTGCGCCGACGTATCAGCCACCACCCTCTCCGCCAAGCTCACCATCGGAGCAACCGACAGTCGCATATAATCAATCGCAGCCTCTGCCTCTGCCGCAACAACAGCAGTATTATCAACCGCCGCCGCCCTACGCGCCTCCGATGCAACCGCAGCCGCATCAACCGCAATACGCGCCCGCGCCGCCGCAGCAGCAACAACAGCGTGCGCCGCAATCTCCGGCAGCCGTGCGCGGCAAGTCGAGCCGCGTGCCTTTGATTATCGGCCTCGTCGTCATCCTGCTCGCCGGTGCTGCCGCCGCCTGGTATTTCTTGATCTACAAAAAGAACAACGCGGGAGCGAATGCCAATACGAACAGCACCAACACAAACTCAAATACAACTGCGAACTCGAACACAGATGCTAATGGCAACGCGAACGCAAACGACAACTCGAACACAACCGCGAATGCGAACACAGCCTCGACGCCATCGCCTCAACCGCCGCCGCCGAACTCCATGCAGTTCGTCAACTCGAAAGCGAATCTCGACGGCAAACTCGCCGAGAAATATTCCGACTTCTCTTTCTACTATCCGAATACGTGGCAACGTGACCCGAAGAGCGGAGTGGCTGGAGCAAGCAACTTCGTCAGAGTCGAGCGCAGGCTGCCGCCCGACTTCACGCAAGAGAATTTTACCGTCAGTTGGTACGACAGTCAGGGAACATTAGAAGCGGATCAGGAAAACGTCTTCCCGAAACTTGCTAAATCTCTGGAAGACAAACTCTCGAAGTCCTATCCAGAGTTTAAGGTGCTCTCGGAAGGCGGGACGACTATCAATGCCCTCCATGGTTACGAGATTCGTTTTCAGAGCGTCTCACGCGGAACGGAGAAAGGCGACATCACGCTCTGGGGCTGGGTCGTCTTCCTGCCTCCCGGAAAAGAAGGCGCAACCAACGGCCTCCAACTTCTGATGCTCACGACTTCACTCGCGCCTGAATTGAAGAGCGCGTCTGATGTCGGCGTCAAGGGCGAGCTGCCCATGATTCTTAACTCGTTCAAGATGGGAAACAATTAAAGGCGAATTATGAGTTATGAGTTGTGAATTTTGAATTAAAAGCAGAACTCAAAACTCAAAATTCAAAACTCATAACTATTTTTTAGGTTGCCATTATGAAAATCGTTCTCATAGAAGAGCGCGCCGGACAGCCGCAGCCGGAGCACGCCTACGAGCATCCAACCGTCAAGATCGGGCGCGATCCGTCTGAGTGTCATGTCGTTTTCAATCAAGCGGAGTGGCCGATGGTCTCGCGCCGCCACGCCGAGTTTCGTTTCAAGAACGGGCGCTGCCTGCTCGTTGACACCAATTCGAGCTTCGGCACTTTTATAAATGGCCGACGCATTAGCGAACCCGTAGAGGTTCAGCCGGGCGCGCGTGTGCAGTTCGGCGCGGGTGGGCCGCTGATGGTCGTCGCGCGCGTTGATGTGGCTGCGCCGCCGCCTCCGTCCAGTCTCGCGGAGATGGAGACGCGCCGCGATATTGCTGGCGCAGGGGCGGACGACCTGACCACTCCACGCGACCCGGCGCAGAGACCGCCCGTTGTTCCACCAGCGCCGACGGGATCGCCGCAGATGCAACCGCCGCGTCCAGTCGCTCCGCCACCGGCAGCGCAGCAGCAGCCTTACCCTCAGCCGCCTTATGGACAACCACCCTCCGCGCCGCAGCAAGGTCAACAACCTTTCGTGCCGCCGCAACAGCCGAGACCGCAGCAGCCGCAACAACCAATCGCCCAAGCGCCTGTCGCCACGCCGCCGACCGCGCGGCAGCCCGTAGCGCCTGCGCCACAGCAGCCCGCGCCGCAGCAACCAACTCCTTCGGCTGTGAAAGCTCCGCCCGCTCCGTCGCAGCCCGCGGCCATCGAGCTTGTGCGCAGCTTGACGGGCAGTCTCGAACGCATCCCGCTCACAAAAGATGTGACGCGATTAGGGCGTGAGCCTGGTGTGGAAGTGGCGATTGAAGCGGCGGCGGCAGTCGTCTCGCGCCGTCACGCAGAGATTCAAAGACGCGACGGCCAGTACCTGCTCGTTGACTTGGGCAGCTTCAACGGAACGCTCCTCAACGAACAACGCATCACACAGCCAACGCCTCTTTACGACGGCGACCGCATTCAACTCGGCATGGGTGGCCCTGTCCTGCGGCTCATTGATCCAGCGCATCCAGCGCCAGCCGGAGCGCAGAATACCGGTCAACGCTCCGTCGCGGTTTCATCCGGTGCGCCGCCGCAAGCTCCGATTCCCGTTCCCGTTCCGCCGACCTCCGGCCCGCTCGCTGAAGTCGCGCAGGCGCAAACGATGGTCATCAGGGCTGGCTCAGGCGCGCTCAATAAACCTCCTGCCGGAGGCGCGCATCCGCAGCTTCTGATGCAGGTCACGTTCGACGGCAAGCAGCAACTCAACATCGGTCGCGCACCCGACAACGACATCCGTCTCGACGGCCTGCAAATCTCCAATCATCACGCGCGGCTCTCGAACATGCAAGGCAATGTTTTCGTCGAAGATGTCGGCTCGACCAACGGCGTCTATGTCAACGGCGCGCGGATCACGGGTCGCCGCGCAGTTCAGGGGCGCGACATCGTGCAGGTCGGCCCATTCGTTCTACAGGCGGACGCGCAACGCGGCGTCGCCATCTTCGACACGCGCTCGAAGACGCGCATTGATGTGATTGACATCACGAAGGTCGTGCCCAATCGTTCGGGCGGCGGAATGATTAAGCTGCTCGACGATGTTGACTTGACGATTCAGGCCAACGAGTTCGTCGGACTCTTGGGGCCATCGGGTGCGGGCAAGTCAACCTTGATGGATTCTATGAACGGGATGCGCCCGGCGACAAGCGGTCGCGTGCTCATCAACAATCTAGACCTCTACCAGCATCTCGATTCGCTCAAGCAATCCATCGGCTACGTTCCGCAGGACGACATCATTCACCGCGAGCTAACGGTCTATCGCACGCTCTACTACGTTGCGCGCCTGCGCCTCTCGCGCGATGTCTCGACCGCTGAGATTGACCAGATCATCAACGAGGTGATGGATGTCACGGGTCTGTCGGAACGCCGCGACGTTCCCGTCTCGCAACTCTCCGGCGGACAACGCAAGCGCGTCTCCATCGCCGTCGAGTTAATCACAAAACCTTCCGTCATCTTTCTGGACGAGCCGACATCTGGACTCGATCCCGCGACGGAAGAAAAAATCATGAAGCTCTTTCGGCAGATTGCCGAAAGCGGGCGCACAGTTGTTTTAACAACGCACGCGATGGAAAACGTGCGCCTCTTCGACAAGATCGTCGTGATGATGCGCGGCAAGCTCGTCTGGTACGGCGCGCCGAAGGACGCCTTAGAGCACGTCGGAGCATCGAGCTTCAAAGACCTCTACGACAAACTCGAAGCTCCGGTTGACGATCAGGTAGCCAGGATGCCGCCCCTGCCGCCCAACGCGGCGAAAGATCAGAAGCAGGCTTTCAAGCTTCGCAAGGAGCAGATTGCCGAAGAGGTCGCCGAAGGATGGAAGCAGAGTTTTAAGAAGACGCCGCAATATCAACAGAACGTCGTGCAGCCGCTCGCCAAGCTGAGAGGCGAGAAGCAGTCTGCTCCGGTTGTTTCGCGCCGCCCGACCGTGACGGACTCGCTCAGGCAATGGCTGACGCTCTCGCGCCGTTACATGGAAGTCCTCGGGCGCGACAAGTTCAATCTGCTGATTCTCTTCGGTCAGGCTCCAATTATCGGACTACTGACTTACCTCGTGGTTGGAGAGAAGCAGCCGCGCGACTTTCCTTACTTCATGCTCGCGCTCGTCGCTATCTGGTTCGGTACCAGCGTCTCGGCGCGCGAGATCATCCGCGAGCGACCCGTCTATAACCGCGAGCGCATGGTCAATCTTGGGCTACTGCCTTACGTCGGCTCGAAGCTCCTCGTGCTCTCGCTGATGGTTGGTCTTCAGTGCATCCTGCTTTTCGGAACACTCAAGGGGCTGCACTACGCAGGAATCATGAAGTTGCCGCCCGATAGTCTGACAGAATCTCTGGCGCAATTATTGACGATGATTCTGACAAGCATGGTCGGCATCGCGCTCGGCCTCTTCGTCTCTGCCATCGTCAGCACTTCCGAAATGGCGACGAGTCTCGTGCCGCTGATCCTGATTCCGCAGATTCTCTTCTCAGGTCTGGTCGGCGTGCCGCAGGGAGTCTCAAAGACCATCGGCACGGTGATGCCCGCGACGTGGGCTTTCGATGAGATGAAACGTCTCTCGAAACTCGACACCGTGAGCGAAGAAGGCTCAGACCCCGAAGGGCCGAATCAGGGGAAGGGACTGAAAAAATTTATCGAAGCTAAGAACGACCAGAACATCGAAAAGGCCAAAGCGGATGTTCAGAACTACAAGAAGGAAGCGGAGGACAATTCGGAGAAGTTCCGCAAGGACATGGACAAGTATCAGGATGATTTGAAGGCCGCAATGAGCAGCGGAGGCTCACAGCCGAAGAAGCCGGAGATGCCCAAGTTGAAACCCGCGCCAGAGCCAAGTCCTGCCGTCAAACAGCCTGAAAAACTGGACGCTTACATTGACTTCCTGCATCCCTGGGGCGGCAGACTGAGCGATGCACTGATTCTGCTGGTCATGTTCTTCGGCCTGCTCGGCGCAACTTTATTCGCGCTCCGCTCGCAAGACATTGGATGAAGTAATGCAAAATTAAAAATTAAAAATGCAAAAGGGACGCTGATGAAAAGCCTGCCTTCGTTTTCCATTTTGCATTTTACATTTTTAATTTTGCATTCAAGGAGGTACACATGCTCGCCCCGAACACGCTTTTGCAGAATCGTTATTTGATTGTGCGCCCCATCGGTCATGGCGGCATGGGCGCGATTTATCTGGCGCGTGATGAAAGGCTGGGCCACACCGTGGCGCTCAAAGAAACTTTCTTCAGCGATGAGCGGATGCGGAAGGCTTTCGAGCGTGAGGCACGCCTGCTCGCGCACCTGCGTCATCCCGCGCTGCCGAAAGTCACAGACCATTTCACGGAAGACGGCGGGCAGTTCATCGTCATGGAATTTATCTCCGGCGATGATTTGCAAGTCTTGCTCGCGGAGCGCGGGCGTCCATTCGGGATCGAGCAGGTTCTCTCGTGGGCTGACGATCTCCTGAAGGCGCTCGATTATCTGCACAAGCAAGACCCGCCGATCCTGCACCGCGACATCAAGCCCGCGAATCTGAAACTGACGCAGCAGGATGAGATAATCCTGCTCGACTTCGGCCTCGCCAAAGGCACGACCGGGCAGACTTCATCCATTATGACGAGCAAGAGCGTCTTCGGCTTCACGCCCAACTTCGCGCCGCTCGAACAGATTCAAGGCACCGGCACCGGGCCGCGCAGCGATCTCTACTCTCTCGCCGCCACGCTCTACTACCTGATGACCGGCGTGATTCCGCCAGACGCCTTGACACGCATCACCGAAGTCGCCAACGGAAAACCAGACCCCTTGCGCCGCGCCGATGAGATAAATTCAAACATCCCGCAGTCGGTCGCAGACATTCTGATGAAGACGATGGCGCACAACCGCGATCATCGTCCCGCGACTGCCACAGAGATGCGCCAGTCGCTGCGCGAAGCCGCGCAATCGCTCGTTGCTGCCGACGCGCTCGAATCGAAGACCAGCGCCGACCGGAAAAAACAGCTTGCCATGTCTTCAACTCTGATCGAGCCGACCGGGAACGCGACCGTTGCTGCCGAAACAGATGCTTCACCCGTTCCTGCGCCGTCCACACTCAAGCTCTCTAAATGGAAGACAGAGCCGCAGGATTCTACTTTGCGGACGACGCCTGAGCGGAGGGTTGGACGAATGCCCTGGGTGTTCGCTGGCTTAGCCGTGCTGTTGCTCGTCGGAGTCACCATCGCCATCGTCTCAAACTCCGGCTCAAAACCATCGGCAGCCAGTCAAGTTCAACAGCGCGCGTCGAAGGATGAGAGTTTAACTGCCGCGCCAACATCCGTCGTGACTGAGTCGCCTCTCGCCGCGCCAGATGATTCCGAGATTACCACGACAACCGATGCGAGCGGCACAGTAATTAAGACGCGCATTTTCAAGAGCAATCGGCGAGTGGCTCAAGTCGTCGTCACCACGCGCGATGGAAAGCAAACGGCCAGAGTCTCTTCGACCCAAGGTGAAGAAAGAGATTTGCCGCCGGACAAAGTTGCGACTGCGCTCGATGTTCCGGGCGACCTGCTGGCCGATGAGGTCGGCTTCATTAAAGAGAAGGGAACAGCCGCCGAACAGAAAGCCTCTAACCAAAAATCCGCAACGCCAGCGAAAAGTCCTGACCGGAGAACTACTACGGGAGCGAAAACCTCTGCTCCGGTCACGGGCGGCTCCATGATTGATCGTGCAATGAATGGTCAGAGCAACTCCACACCTCAAAGTAAGTCACCGGCAAACGCGCAACAGGGAGAGCAAAAAACATCTTCGCCCAAGAGTCAGATTAACCAAGCCCCTAGTAAGAACGAAACTCAAAACAGGGCCGCAAACCCTGTGAAAAACTGATTCGAGGTTAAATGTGTGACGCTTTGCCTTAAGTTGAAACAAACTCCAAAGTCTTCAGGCAAGACCCACGCTTGACCGTTCGCCTCAAGTCACGTTATTAACTTGAAAAGAATTTCGCTTAGTTAGATAGACTATTCGATAAGAACTTTTTTGAAGGCGGGTTATTTTGCAGAAGCATCGGAAAGTTAGCTTGAAAATTGCGCTCGTTCTCTTCGTGATCGGCATCGCAATGCTGGACGGGTTGTCAGTCACGAGCGCAGATGATTCTGAAGCTTCACGCGCGCAGGAAACTTTTCCGCAACCGCCCGCCGACCACGCGCTCATCTACGTTGCCGGAGAGAAGAACGCGCTCACGCCGCTTCCGTTCGAGACGGGCACAACACCTTTGCATGTTGAGATGATGGCGAAGAGCGATAAGCGCAGCTACGTTGAATTAAGAGGCGCGCGCGCCATGACCGTCATTACCAACGATGCGCCGCGCTTTTATCTCTTCGTGCCGGACGAAGCGAACGTGAAGCTGCCGTTTATCGTCCGCCTGACGGAGAAGGGCGGCGCGCGGCGTGTGACGGCGATGGCGCAGAAGGGCTACAAGGGATTCGCCATTGACTCCGAAGAGATTATCAAGCCGAACTATCGTGTGCTTTCGCGCGTTGGCGGAACGCAGTTTATGGAAATCAGCGGGCGCGAGCCGCTCATGCTCGGCGAGTACGCGATCATCGGGGCAGACCTCGAACGTATCGCAACCTTTCGCGTCGCACAGGCCACGAACCGTTAAATTTTTTCTGAAGATAAAGGAATAATTAATTTTATGAATCGCTCCACACAGCCCGGCCAGAGCACAACCAAATTCTGGACGCCTCTGCGCGCGGCCCTGACGCTGACTGTCTGTGCGCTCCTGGCGACTTTCGGCGTCTCTAGTTGCAACAGCTCGAATCACACGTCGAATGCGAACGAGACGAAAATCAATATGACGGTCAACGGCTCGACTGCGCCCGCAGGCGGCGCCAAGACTAATGCCACGACGAGCGAGGCCGTGATGCTTCCCGCGAATGTTTTGGATACGTCTCTCAAAACGATTGATGGCAAGGGCTTCAAGTTGTCAGACCTGAAGGGCAAGGTGTTAGTGATTGACTTATGGGCGACATGGTGTGGGCCATGTCGTAACGAAGTCCCCGAACTTGTTAAGATGCAGACTGAATATGGGCCGCGTGGATTCGAGGTCGTAGGGCTGGACATCTCTCCAGACCAGGATACGCAGAAAGACGTGGACGACTTTGCCAAGGAGTTCAGCATCAACTATAAGGTCGCTTTCGCTGAACTAGAACTCGCGCGCTCTTTGATGACCGGCGGAAATATCCCGCAAAGTCTGGTTGTTGGGCGCGACGGTCGCGTCATCATCCACTTCATAGGCTTTGACCCCACGAGCACTACAAAGAGGCTGCGTGCAGCAGTCGAACAAGCGCTGCAATAAGAGAAAGGAAAAATGCAAAATTAAAAATGCAAAAGGCAAAAGGAAGGCGGAAGCCATTATTAATTGAATGGGCTTCTCCTCACTTTTGCATTTTTAATTTTGCATTTTGCATTACTTCTCTTGTATTTCGTCCAGATCGCGTTTGCCTTCGTCTTTTAATTGACGCGCCTCACGTTCGAGTTCTTCGTCCTGTAAGCCCTGCGCGACGCGCTCCTTGGCACGCCCCTCGATCTGCTTCATCTCGGCTTCGACACGATCTTCGACCTGATCTATCGGCGCTGGCTCGGCCTCTTCGTCCTGCGTTCTCACTTTGTCCTTGTCAATCTCCACTGCGCTTGTGACCTCCGGCTCGGAATCTATTATTGCTTGTTGTCGGGCTGCTCATCGTCTCATTATTTGCGATGGACGGTCAAATTATGTATCGCCGCCGGATGATTAGAGTAAAATCAGAAGGATTGAGTGGCGAGATTTTATTTCCGTGCGCAAAAATCCAAGAAGCGTTCGTAGGTTATAATGTCATCAGCCCTGACCGAGAAGATATTAAATTATCGAAAAGGAAAACCCCCAATGCCGACTACCTTCAATTGTTCGATGTGCTCTGCGCCGCTCGATGTGACTCATCTCAGTGGCCCGACGATGCGTTGCCCTTATTGCGGAAACACTACGCTCCTGCCGGAAGAATTGCGCGGCGGCACAAGCCCACAGGTGAACGTCGCATCGGAAGGCGCATTCGCGCCGGTGATAGATCAAGCCCTGAAGCTCGCGGAAGTGGCCCAACTCGCTCGCGCCGGAAACAAGATCGCGGCCATCAAGCTGTACAGGGAAATTTACGGCTGTGGATTGGAGGAGGCCAAGAACGCTGTCGAGCAGATGGAGACAGGCCAGCCCATCGTCTTCGCCAACAAGATGAATTTTCAGACCAGCAGTCGAGTCTCTCCGCAGGCATTTCAACCGACACAGTTGCCAGCGCAGACAATCAGGAAGGCGAAAAGAGCCGTCTTCTGGGTGGCGCTGATTCCGATCCTCTTCGCTGCGCTGATCTTTTATATCGTCTGGCACGCCGTCTCAACCAGTCTCAATGCCCATCTGAGCACTCCGACCACGACGACGAGCAAGTCTAATTCAACTTCAACTTCAACGCCGGGCTTTGCCGTCGCCGCCTTTGATTTCGGGAGCGAGGGCATCGGAGCCGGGCAGTTCAAAGACGCGCGCAGCGTCGGCATTGACGGCGAGGGACGAATTTACGTCGCCGAATATCAGGGCGGGCGCGTGCAGGTCTTCGACGCACAGGGCAAGTTCATCACGCAATGGATGGCTGATCCGAAGACTCCGATCCGCAATCTCGCGGTTGATCGCAAGGGCACGGTGTACGTGGTTCAGTCTGGAAAAATTTTCAGCTATGACGGCGCGACCGGCAACATTCAGGGCGAAGTGGGAAAGCCGGACGCCAATCAATACGCCTCCTATTCGGATGTCTTCGTCGCGTTAGACGGCAGCCTCTACGCCATCGGCCAGAACTCCAACATCGTCCACATCGGCACTGACGGTTCGATTAAGAGTACCATCAAGGTCGCGGATAAGGTCGGCGAGAGTGTTAATTTCGATAAGGTCGCGGTGGACGGCAGCGGCAATATCTACGCGCTCGAAAATCGTCAGTACAGCATCTTCAAATTTTCACCCGATGGAAGATACATCAGTCGCTTTGGCAGTAAGGGTAAAGAACAAGGCCAACTCTATTCGCCCGACAATATCAATGTTGACGGGCAGGGACGCATCTACGTCAGCGATGTGGGGCGCGGCATAGATGTCTTCGACGGCAACGGTCGCTACATCAGCGCCTTCGGCGGCGGCGAAGTCATCTTCGGCTTCGCCATCAACGACCACAACGAAATCTTCGCGGCGGAACGCAACCGGCACAAGATCGTTAAGTTCGTACTGAGCAAATGATGTATGAGATGTTGGTTTGAATAGCGGGATAATGGAAAGGCAGATGCGGATTGATCTATTGCCGCAATTCAGCCAGCCAATCAGACCAGGCAGGATTATGCGAAGAAGAATAATTCATTTTCTGCTTCAAGACTGATATTCGGCAGATAAAGCAGTCAGTAAGCCAGTCTTTTGTTAATTGCGTGCTGCCGGACTGTATGCTCCCAAAACAGGGGTCTCAAGATAATTGCGAACCATCTCGGAGACGCTTTCTCAATCTGTTTATTTGTACCCTGATGTTCTGTGCTAGCCTTTTATTGTTAAGCTGGTGACAAGTCTCTTCTGCGATTTCGAGTGATTCAATAGCCTTTGTTAAATCACCTCTCTTCTCATATACGCGGGCTAATATTCGATTACACATTCCTTTAGTCTTCGAATTATCTTCATCAAGCTTAAGACACTCACGTGCAAATCGCTCTGCCTCACTCCAATCCTTACGATCACCAGATTTCAGCAGTAGGTCAGCCCACGAGGTCAACACTTTCACTTTGCCCGCAACATTTGGGTCAAGCTTATAACTCCTCTTAAAGAAATTTTTAGCTTCGGGCCAGCGAGCCTTATTCTTGTCGTGTGATAGTAATTTTCCAATGGAGTGTAGAACTTGAGCCTTATCAGCCGGATCACGGCGTAACTCAAAGCTATCCTTGTAAGCTTTTTCGGCTTCGTCCCACCTAGTCTCATTCTTAGCATAAAGATGTCCCAGAGAATGCAGCACCCTGGCACAATCCTGAGGGTCTGTGCGTAAAGCATAACTATCCTTATAAGCTTTCTCGGCATCAGGCCACCGATCCTTATCTTGATCTGATAGCAAATCTCCGATTGAAAGCAGAACTTGTGCTTTATGCTGCGGAGTTTCATAAGCACGTATGCTTTCCCGCATCACCTGTTCAGCTTGGGCAGGATCGCGTAGAAGTAGCCCTAAAAAATGCAAGGCCACGCCGAAGACATAGCCGAAGCCTCCGATGTCTCGAATCTTAGTGAAGTAATAGATTTGATCCTCTCGACTTCTTCTGTCTTTCTTGGCGCGTGCCGCCATCCCTCTGAAAAACAGCACCTCAGCAGGAAGTTCTTCCATGTGCTTTTCTAAGTCAGAGGCCAGGTACTCGACAGCGTTCTCAGTTGCGCGCTTGGCAGGCTCTGACAAGGGTTCGTACATCTCAACAAGCTGTGCGGCTCCAGCCTTCGAAAGCTCTGGACTCAATAAGCGTTGAATGGCCGCCTCGAACTTCGCCTGTCGTGACTGATAGACGGTAAAATAACCATCGCGCGGCAAACGCACAGCCCGCTGATCCGCATATCTCGCTAAACTCTCGCGCAGTTCTGTTAAGACACCCTGATCTTCAATGAACTCGTAAAGGCGCTGCTGTAAGCCCCGGCGGATTTCTTCAGCAATAAACCACGAGCCATCCCACTGCTGCCATACACAGCCCAGATTCTTGACCATCTGCAGAAGCTTGTTTGTGGAGCCATTGCTTTGAGCAACGATCTCTATCGCCTGCTGTGCAATCTCGTCGTCGAGCCGCAAGGCGGCAGAACAAGCAAGCAGAGCCTTCTGGACCTGTACGTTCTCGGTAAACAGTTCGAGATATTTGTCTGCGGTAGATTGAGCCACCATTTGATGTTTGTTTCTAATCTAACCTGCTGCAATCAGGATGCGACAGAAATCAAGAGAAACTCTGTCTAATCATTGCCAGATAAAAGCCCGCAGAGCTTCTCTATATTGCTATATACCATGCCCGGTTCCTTTAAGTGACCAAACTCTGAGAAATTTCGCGCGATCCTTTGGCCTTCGCTCTCATCATAACCCCAATGAGTTTGCAAATGCACTTCGACATCTTGCTGCGTCAGCAGAGACTTGTCAAAACAGTTAACCTGCCCGCCCTCTAGGGACGGCGGGCCTTCTGCTCCCGGGGTAAGTAGGAGACAGATACGAGCTACCGGAGGAGTTGCTTTCGGACGCAGCATCAGAGCTGTGAGCAATTCGTCAAGCAACTTTGGATTGTACTTATCAGTGCCGGTAGAAATGATACTTGTCAGAGATCGCTTTTCAGCAGACAAAAAAGACTTAAGTTGCTCCAACGCTTTACGCCTTCCCGCTTTGATTCTCAGGTCTGGCTGCCATTTCTTCATCAGGGCTGCGATGATCCCGGAGATTTCCTTGTAGGCGTTGCCGCCCCCACCGATAACTATATCCGCAATCTCTTCAAAACCATCTGTAGCATTTGCCTGTGCTGCACACCATCGGCTCACGAAAACTCCATCCATCTCTGCGTCTGAAGGGAAGCGAAAGAGGGCGGCGCGGCGAGATTTTAGTGCTTGACGAAACCGATTAACGAACGGTTCCCGATCCACGCGCGTCTGCTCTGCGCGTTCAGCTCTCAAAACATTACGCACCTCTTTTTTCAATGCTTTAAATTCTCTAAGCGGCGTGCCAAATTCAACCTTGAACCAAGGCCGCGCCCATCCGATAGTGCCTAATGATTGAGCTTCTAAGTCTTTCTGGATCTGTTGCCACTGCGAGCTAAGCCAGACTGTCAGCCACTGAGAAATCTCATGTGTATCATTACTATCATCCTGCCACGTTACTTGGAACTGTAGCTTATTGCGAATTTTCTCATCTTTAGGCACTATTTCAATGCCTTTAACGCGCTCATGCTTCTGGTGATGTAGTTCAGCCGCAGAATCTAATTCGAGCAATCTATAATTTTTATGAAAATAATAGGCACGCGCATTGGACTGCTCTAGTAAGTCTGCCATTGCCAGCAACATTCCTAAGAGTTTAAGCCGTCCTTTCTTATTGTAGTTGCAGATAAAATCCCTTTCTTCAAGCTCGCGTGCATAATCAAACCAGTGACCTCTGGCAACGAGGGCAATTGCTTCACGGGCAATTTTATCTTCAATGGATAAGGTAATCTTTCGCAGTTCAAGGTCTTCCCACACAGAGGATGCGGCGATGAGGGTACAAGAATATTCCGCATGATACTTGCGCGCTTCCGGCTTATCATACTGCATACCAATATCGTGCAGGCAACATGAGGACAGAAGGACGAATATCTCCTCAGGAGTCAAAGCCCCGCTTAACTCATCTGCTCCATTTTCAGGTTTCCCCAGCTTCTGGAGCGGGCGCGTAAGGTCGTCGAGATTTTGCTCAACCTGCTGAGTATGTAATTCACCATGCTCGGTGAATTCTAAGAGTTGCGGGCGACTCCAGATGTCAAGTGAATACTTGTATATATCATCGAATATCTGTGAAAGTTTTTCGTTCTCTTTCTTAAGTTCATCATACAGCAATCGCCCCATTAGGATTTCCTTTCGTGGCATTTATGAAGTATCAGATGATGAGATTCTTCAAGATATGAGAATCTAAGCAAAGGTATTCTCGGTAAATCTAGCGAGAAGACATGCCTTTTATCATAAGATGATGGTCTTTGTCATCAATTAACTGAAATGGAGCGATGGTCGCCAGTCCGTGATATTGCTCTTGCCTTTTAGATATAGCATGAGATTTACCACGGCTCTTCGTAAGAGCCTTGCTTCATAGCTGCCGGACTTACTTACTATCGCTTCTAACCTTTTCAGGGCAATGCAACGGGCGAACGTCCACGTGCAGGGACTTCTCCACTAATGACGCGCACTGCCGCTTCCTCAGATTCGACAGCCGATTCAAACGTCAGCAACGTCGTCGCGCGCTCAGGCATTCGCGGCAGCACGTAAGGATTGCCGAGGACTGTGGCGATAATCGGAATGTTCGCCTGATCGAGTGCGCGCAGGACTTCGGCGTGAGCCTGACCGAGCGCGACGCTGCCTTTGTAGGCTGCGACACGCGCGCAGACCGCAACGAGCGCCACGTCGCAATCGCCCACGCCTGCGAGCACCTGTTCGATGTCAGCCGAGTCCGCGCTCGATTCGATAAGACGCGCGTGCCAACGTGCCTGCACAGCTTTCGAGAAGCGCGATCCGGCAGGCTCTCTGAGCGCGTGCGCCCAGACGGGCACGGCGTCTTTCAGGATCACTGCGGCGATGCGTTTACCTTTGTGCTCAAGCGGAAGCAGATTGAGCGGATCGCGGATGAGCGTGACGGCGCGCTCGAAGAGTTCACGCGCGGTTGATGTGTGCGCGGGGCTGGCAACCACGTCCCAAACATTGTCGAGCGAGACCATGCGCTCGTGTTGAAGGCCGCACCATGCTTTCGCCTGAAGGATGCGCCGCACTGATTCGTCAATACGCTCGCGCGTGATGCGCCCCCTTGAGACAGCATCGCAGAGGGCAACATGCGAACGCTCAACGTCCGCCATATAAAGCGCCATATCACACCCTGCTTCAATTGCGCGCACGGTTGCTTCTCCAGCCTCGTAGCGTTCGACGATTGCGCCCATGTTGAGCGCGTCGGAGAAGATCAACCCATCGAAGCCGAAACTTTTACGCAGGATTCCGTCAACGATTGCTTGCGAGAGCGTCGCGGGTTGCAATCCGTCTGCGCCGTCGTCGAGCGCGGGCACGGCGATGTGCGCTGTCATCACTGCGCGCACGCCACGAAGAACGGCATTGCGAAAGGGTGGGAGTTCGATTCGTTCCAATCTTTCGCGCGAGGCGTCGAGTATGGGCAGCAGGATGTGCGAATCGAGCGCGGTGTCGCCGTGACCGGGAAAGTGTTTGGCGGTGGCGATCTGTTTCTCATCTTGCGCGGCGCGGATGAAGGCTGCGCCCCAGTTGGCAACCGTTTCGGGATCGTCGCTGAAGGCGCGCGTGTTGATGATCGGGTTCGCAGGGTTGTTATTCACGTCCAGCACCGGATAGAAGTTGACGTGCACGCCGATGGCGCGTCCCTCGCGTGCTGTGATGCGCGCGGCTTCGGCTGCGGATTCCGTGTCGCCCGTCGCAGCCAAGGCCATCGCGCGCGGCAGGCGTGTCCCGCCACGCAGTTGCATTCCAACGCCGCCTTCAAAATCGGAAGCGAAGAGAAGTGGAATGCGTGCGCGTGCCTGCAAACGATTGGTGAGCGCGGCGGTCGTCAGCGCATCGCCGTTGAAGATGATGAAGCCGCCGACCGCGAGCTTCTCAATCGCGTGAAGGAGTCGCGCGAACTGCTCGCTCTCTTCGTGGATGAGCACGCCCGATGTGTCCGGCATCAAAAGCTGGCCGACGCGCTCTTCGAGAGTCATCTCGCGCAGCATCGCTTCAACCCATTCGTCGCGCTCCGCCTCTGTTTGTTGGTGCAAACCGTCTTGCCTCTTTTCAGCTAATCTTGATGCATGTTAGTTCGTGAATCATAAATGGTAAATCGAGAATAGCGAAAAGCTGTTCAGCCATTCACGATTCACGATTGACGAAACAAGTGGTAAACTGAGATGCCATTCGAGGCATCAGACCGCTTTCCGTTACTATGCGACGAGTTACTTCATTCATCGGTATCACACTGCTTGCGCTTCTGGCGAGCGGTTGGGGCAATGCGCTTGCCGCCGCGCTCTGCCCGAAGATGCAGGTTGCCTCCTGCTGTCTGACGAAGACGACGCACGATTCAGCGCCTTCGCACGAAGCGATGGCAATGGACGGCATGACGATGGACAGCATGGCGATGATGCCTGCCGCAGAGGCGGAAGCCAACTCGGCGGGTCAGCCCGCAGCGTCCTGCGCGCATTGCCTGAGTTCTCCCGATCTTCCGTTTAAGTCGGTCGTCACAGTCAACTCAGTCCGGGAATCTGAACGGAACTTGAGCGCCCCTATCGCTGCGCCAGTGCTGAGGTCGCTGGCGGAATTTAGTTCTTCATTCGCTCCGCCAATCTCATCCAGACAACACGCGCCGCCTGGAAGTTCGACTTCACTGCACGTTCTCATCAATGTTTTCCTGATTTAGTCTCTCTCAAATGTTTCAGCCTTTGACAAAGCTGAAGCGCACACCCGTGTTCACAAAACAGACCAAGTTTTGAAGTGAGCAAAGAGAAGTGTCCGCTCTGACGCGGCTATCTGCTCCCTAAAACATTCGAGAGGGAATCGTGAAAAGTTTGCAGTCTAATCTGCGCGCGAAGCTCTGCGCGGCGACTATTGTGGGGCTGCTTTTAAGTCTCGCTGTGCCTGTCCGTGCGCTACAAGATATGCAGAACATGCCCGGCATGAAGATGGGCAAAGCTAAGAGCAAGTCGAAATCAACAACACATCGGAGGAAGCCGACGCGAACAAGAGGCGGGATGCGTGGGATGAGCATGAAGAGGATGAACATGCCCGCTTCATCGCGTGTATCCACACGCTCAAGGAAAGCGCCAGCTCGGAAGATGAACATGAACATGCCCGCGATGACGGGGATGCCAGCACGAACGCCTAAAGCTGTGCCGAGCGCTTCACCTGAGCAGATGAACATGCCGGGGATGCAAATGCCGTCAGCCGCTTCTTCAACAAAACCTTCAGCCTCACCGGAGAAGATGAATATGAATATGCCGGGGATGCAAATGCCACAGGCTACTTCATCGCCGAGTGGAAATAATCCGACGACAAATGAACAGCCAAAGCAGGACATGCAAAACATGCCTGGCATGAAGATGGGCAACACGACGACGCAGCCACAACCTGCTCAGACTAATTCAATGCCGGGCATGGACATGAGTGGTCAGGGAAATAAGAGCCAGTCAACCGATCAGCAGAACGCGATGCCTAATACGGCGATGCCCGGAATGAAGATGAGCGGCACGGGTCGAATCTCGTCTTCTGATCCAAAGGCGCTGATGATTATGGCGGGCGCACAGATGGACATCCGTGTCGGGTCAAGCAAGCTCAATTTCATCAGCATGGGACAGATGGGATCAGGCACTTCGTGGGAGCCAGCAACGACGCCGATGTACATGTACACGAAAGTATTGGATAAATGGCTGCTCTTCATTCACGGCGAAGCGAAGTTCGGTATCAACTCGCAGGGCGGGCCACGCGGCGTCACGAAGTTTGAATCCACTAACTGGGTCATGCCGATGGCATTTCGTCGCGTCGGGTCAGGCACGCTTCAATTGCGCGGCATGTTCAGCCTTGAACCTTTGACCTTCGCGCCTGGTGGCACACCAGAGCTTTTTCAAACGGGCGAGACCTACAAAGGAAAGCCGCTCGTTAATAAGCAGCATCCGCACGATCTCGTCATGGAGTTGTCTGCGACCTACACGATGCCGCTTGGCGAGCGCGCGACGTGGTTTACTTATTTTGGTTATCCGGGCGAGCCTGCGCTGGGGCCTGTGGCCTTCATGCATCGCTGGTCAGCATCGGAGAATCCGACAGCGCCACTCGCGCATCACCTGGAAGATTCAACGCACATCTCTTTCGGCGTCCTGACGACCGGCTTTACTTACCGCAAGTTCAAAGTCGAAGGCTCGATCTTCAACGGGCAGGAGCCGGACGAGAACCGCTACAACTTCGAGGCGCATCCCTGGAACTCACATTCCATCCGCTTCTCGTTCGCGCCAAATCAGAACTGGGCGATGCAGTGGAGCTACGGTGTGTTGAAGAGACCGGAAGCTCTGGAGCCAGATGTCAATCAGCGCCGGATGACGGCTTCGATTCAATACAACAAGCTGTTCAAGCGGGGCGACTGGGCGACGAGTCTGATCTGGGGACACAACCATTTTTATGGCGGAAGCGCGACGGCCAATCCGAATGGCTACACGGCTGAATCTACAGTCAACTTCAAGGATAAGAATTACGTGTACACGCGGCTTGAGTTGGTTGATAAGAATGAGTTGCTGCGACCTGAAGATCGCACGCTGCTCGGTATCACTGATTTGCATCCGAGTTTCCGCATTGGTGCTTACACCTTCGGCGCGGCGCGTGATGTGTGGAAGACGGATAAACTCTCAGTAGCTCTCGGTGGAGATGTCACCATGTACTCCAAGCCCGCCGTACTTGATTCGATCTATAGCAATAATCCCGTCTCTTACAAATTCTTCATACGAATTCGTCCGAGCCAGATGACTATGAAAAGCAGTGGGCAGTAGGCAGTGAAGACGAAAGCAGTTCTTACTGCTCACTGTCTACTGCCCAGTATTCATGGTGTATAATCAGAAACCGGAAGGTAAGAATTAATGAAGACCAAAATAGTTTTGATAACTCTGTTTGTGATCGCCGCGCTCATAGCGATGGCGTGCGGGAATACGTCAAGCGAAACTGCGCGGCAGTCAGCTCGTTCGCAGCAGACACCGTCAGCCCAGACACAAACGCAGTCTCGCGTGCCCGCTCACTTTGAGAACGCGAGTAGCATCGGCACGCTCGCACCGACGCTTGCGCCGGAGCGTTTCATCGGCCCTACTCAGGAGGCATACAAAATCGCCAGAGAGATTCCCGAAACGCTGGCGCAGCTTCCGTGCTATTGCCATTGCGATATGAGCATGGGACACAAGAGCCTGCATAGCTGCTTCGAGGACCTGCACGCTTCGCAATGCGCCGTCTGCGTCACCGAAGCGCTGATGGCTGACGACATGCAAAAGAACGGCCTGACTCCGGCGCAGATACGCGAGCGCATCATTACGGTTTACTC
>JAVHWW010000087.1:0-9377 GCA_032159235.1 Acidobacteriota bacterium | reverse complement strand
CCAATCTCTCGCCGCGCATCTTGATCTGTCGTTCCGACTCTTCGCCTGAAACGTAGAGTACCGTCTGCCCCGTCTCGCTTAACTTATCCGCGACTTCGAGTAGCAGCGTGCTCTTGCCAATCCCCGGATCGCCGCCAATCAAAATCAGAGAGCCGGGTACGACCCCGCCGCCAAGCACGCGATCAAACTCCGCGATGCCGGAAGAGACGCGCGCATCATCCTGCGATTCAATCTCCGCGTAAGAGACGGGCTTGACTTCGCGCAAGCTGAATCCACCGCGCGATGCCGCGCCCTCTTTCTTCGTCGCCACACGCGCGCGTTCCTCGACAAACGTATTCCACTCGCCGCAGTCTGGACACTTTCCCAGCCACTTGCGCGACTGATGCCCGCATTTCTGGCAGACATAAACTGTTGTCGCCGCTTTTGCCATAAAAACAGTGGCAAGTGACGAGTGACAAGTGGCGAGTTAAAGACAAGCTCTTGCTCGTCACTCGTCACTTGTCACTCATCACTGCTTTAACGTTTTCCACCGGACGACCGAGCACGGCTTTCGCTCCCCGCTCGACGATTGGACGTTGAATCAGGTCTGGATGTTTGAGCATCAACGAAATGATTTCGTCGTCAGAGATATCGCCTTTGCCTAATCCGAGTTCACGGTAGATTGATTCGCTCGCGCGCAGAATGTCGCGCGGCGCGAGTTTCATTTTCCGTAACAGCTCGCGCAGTTTCTTCTCGCCAAGCGGCTCTGTGTAATAGTTGACTTTCTCAAACGAGACGCCGCTCTCACGGAGCAGGCGACCAAGCTCGCGGCACTTCGTTCAAGTCGGTTTTTCGTAAACGATGATCCTGTCATCCATCGCTGCTGAACTTCCTCTCTACGGAAATATTCCGCGCATTCGCGTCGCTTCAGCCACGCGATCAACCGCGAGGATGTACGCGCCGGTTCGCATGTCCGTGCCGAACTGCTGCGCCTTCTCGTGAACGGAGCGAAAGGCCGCGCGCATCGTTTGCTCAAGCCGTTCGTTGATTTCGCCTTCGGTCCAGAAGTAAGAATAGAGGTCTTGCACCCATTCGTAGTAGCTGACGGTGACGCCGCCCGCGTTGGCTAAAATGTCGGGCACGAGAAAGACGCCCTGATCTTCAAGCACGCGATCTGCGCCCGGTGTCGTCGGGCCGTTGGCAAGTTCGGCGATGATTTTGGCCTTGACTCGTCCGACATTGCCGAGCGTGATCGTGTTCTCCAACGCGGAAGGCAACAGGATGTCGCAATCAACTCCGAGCACATCTTCGCCGCTTATCTCTTTCGTGTTTGTCAGTCCCTGCAATGCTTTCGTCTGCGACTTGTGACGCAGTGCGGCATCAACATCAATTCCACTCTCCGCGTAAACACCACTGCGCGAATCGCCGAGAGCGACGACGATTGCGCCGTCGGCAGCGACGAGCCGCGCGATGTTTGCGCCCGCATTGCCGAAGCCGTGCACGGCGACACGCGCGCCTTTCAAATTCATTCCCTTAACGCGACAGGCTTCACGCAAGGCGTAGAGGCAACCGCGCGCGGTCGCTTCACCACGTCCCTGCGAGCCGCCGAGCGAGATGGGCTTGCCCGTCACGACGCCAAGCTCCGTGCGCCCGCGCACCATCGAGATGGTGTCCATGATCCAGGCCATCGTCTGCTCGTCCGTGTAAACGTCCGGCGCGGGGATGTCGCTGTCAGGGCCGATGATCGGAGCGATCTCGAAAGCGTAGCGCCGCGTGAGACGCTCGATCTCACCTTTCGACAGACTCTTCGTGTCGCAGATCACGCCGCCCTTGCCGCCACCGTAAGGAATGCCGACGGTCGCGCACTTCCACGTCATCCACGACGCGAGCGCCTTGACTTCATCGAGCGTCACCTGTGGATGAAAGCGGATGCCGCCCTTGGCGGGGCCGCGCGCGATGTTGTGCTGCACGCGATAGCCCTCGAAGACCTGCACCTCGCCGTTGTCCATCTTGACCGGGATGGAGACGACGAGCTGGCGCTTGGCGTTCTTCAAGACACGCCGCATGGAGTCGTCCAACTCCAGATAATCCGCCGCGCGATCAAACTGCTGCTTGGCAATCTTGAACGGATTGAGTTCTTCCTGCGCAACTGCCGCTGCCTGTTGAACCATTTAAGCGAACCTCCATAAAAGCAGAATCCAGAATAAAAGAAAAACAAAATCTGTTGAAGCGGGTTGCCGCCTTATGATTCTGGATTCTGGATTCTGGATTCTGACTCCTGTTCTACGATGTCTCCGTCTGTGAAGAGGTAGGTACGCATGTGTTTGTCGAAGACGGGGCTGATGCGACGCAGGTATTCAAGTCCCATCATCGCGTGCTCGATCTCTTCGTCGCGGTTGTGTTCGAGAATGCGGCGCAGTTGCTCATCTGAGGTTGCCTGCGCGCGTTGATTGTACCAGTCAACAGCCTCCAACTCTTCCTGTACGGATTTGACGGCGCGTGAAAAGTTGAGCGACAGTTCGCTCATTTTGTCGTAGTCCTCATGCCATTCGGCGCTGGTTGCCATACTCATTGCTCCCCTGAAAAATTTGGTCGGACGCTGCAATCCTAACAGAAATAGTGGTCAGTAGTCAGTGGTCGGTGGTCAGTTAAAAACAGTTCGTCGCTTGTTCTCGTTTTGCACTGACCATTGACCACCGACCACTGACCACTTTCTTGGAACAAGTTGCTTGCTGCCGGAGTCTAAGTTTATTGAGTACGCTCCCTGTGAGACCCGCATGGCACCGGCATGGGAGGATAAAGCGATGTTTGGAAATTTAGTTGAATCGAGTTCTCACAAAGGTGACTATGCGCGCAGGGGTTCGTTCTTTCTCGGCACGCTCTCAATTTACGCTCTGGCCTTTCTGGCAATCGGCGTCGGCAGTATCTACGCTTACAACACGCGCGTTGAAAATCAGGATTTGCGAGTAGTCTCAATGGTCGCGCCTGCCGAACCGTCTGAAGCGCAACCACAACAACGGACAAGTGTGCTTAAGTCATCAGGCGGAGGCAGCAACAACTCAAGAGTGGCTGTCTTCAAAACCCCGCCCGTGATAGCGATAGAAGACCCACGCTTGATCCAACAGGGAATGTCGGTGGCAAAGTCAGGCCCGGAATTGCCCCCGAATACGCTTTACAAAATTGGCGTTCCCGGATCAGGCAATAACATCTTCGGCTCAGTGGATAAAACTGGCGGCGATGGTTCTGGCGGCAACGGCTCTAACAAGATGGATGAGCTTGTGAAAGAGACGCCTCCGCCAGCGATGAAAGTTGAGACGAGCAAGCCGCCCGCAGTAAAGCCGATTAAAAGCCTCGGCGTCGTCAACGGCATGGCGACTTATTTGCCGAAGCCTGCTTACTCTGCCATCGCCAAAGCTGCGCACGCTTCCGGCATGGTGACGGTGCAGGTCTTGATAGATGAAAACGGCAGGGTGATTTCCGCTCATGCGCTGAACGGTCATCCACTCCTGTTGCAACCTTCTGTGCAGGCTGCTTTACAGGCTCGCTTCACACCGACGATGCTTTCAAATCAACCGGTCAAAGTCTCCGGCGTCATCACGTACAACTTCGTGATGCAGTGAGAAAGATAGTGAAAAGTGAAAAGTGAAAAGTGAAAAGTGAAAAGTGAATACTTGAAATCGGATTTAACTATTCACTATTCACTTTTCACTATTCTTGGTACGCGCGCGCTAATGCCGCAGGTGATTTCGTAGGAGAGCGTGCCTGCGGTCTTCGCTAAGTCTTCTGCTGGAATCAAGAGGTCGCTATCCTCGCCAATCAGAGTCACAGGATCATTGAGCGCAACGTCGGGCACGTCCGTCACATCAACTATCGTCAAATCCATCGAGATGCGCCCGACGACCGAAGCGTATTGCCCGCGCACAATGGCACGCCCGCGATTCGATAAAGCACGCACGTAACCGTCGTTGTAGCCGATGGGCAATGTCGCAACAATCATCTCTCTTGAAGCCTCGAACGTGCAGCCGTAACCGAGCGTCTCGCCCCTATGCACGCGCTTGAGGAGCATGATGCGAGAGCGTAGAGACATCACCGGCTTGAGTCGCGGCGGATCACTCGCAGGCGGCAGGATGTCGCGCCACAATCCGTAAAGCACGCCGCCCGGTCGCACCATGTTGCCCCACGCGGAAGGATGCGCGAACGTCCCGGCGGAATTCGCCAGGTCTTCATAAGTCGGTCTGTGCCCACGCTCGCGCAAAGTTTCAACTGCCTGACGAAAGCGCGCGACCTGCTCATCCGTGAAGCAATCGAGGTCTGGATTATCCGCCGCCGCAAAATGCGACATCACGCCGTCCACACGAATATTCTTGAACGCCTTGAGCGCATCCGCGAACTCGCGCACTTCGTCGTAACGCACGCCGAGACGACCCATGCCCGTATCAATCTTGAGATGAACATCAGCGACCTGCTGTGCTTCACGTGCCGCGCGATCAAGCGCCTCGATCATGTCCAGCCGATAAACGACGGGCACGAGTGACTCGTTGATGCAAAGCTGTTCCTGTCCTTCCCAGAATCCGCCCAGACAGAGTATCGGCTGCTTGATACGAGCGCGTCTTAACTCGACACCCTCTTCAGGCATCGCAACCGCGAACCACTCCGCGCCTTCGGCGGCCAGCCTTCGCGCGCAAGCGACAGCGCCATGCCCGTAAGCGTTGGCTTTAACAACCGCCATCACCTTGACGCTGTTACCGACGCGCTCACGCACCCAGTGAAAATTTTCAGCGAGCGCGTTAAGATCAATCTCCGCCCACGTCGGACGCTGACCGAAGAGTTCAACTTCAACCGCCCGGCTATTTTCGGTCTGTCTTTTAGAATCCAATGTTTACTCCGTCGAAGCACCCGATTCAGACACCGCGCAAAAGTGCGCCGTCACAATCCGCGACTGCCAACGAGTTAGTAGGATAGATTGATTGAGGCTATTGGCGCAAAGTGGTTGGAAGGTATCAGTGGGTTTCGGTCACTGAGATGAACACGAGCGTTATTCGCGCCACATGTTTTCAAACCGGGTGAACTCTTTAAGAAACGCCAGCTTCGCCACACCCGTCGGGCCGTTGCGCTGTTTGGCGACGATGATCTCCGCGATGCCCGCGTTTTCTTCCGTGCGGTTGTACTGCTCTTCGCGGTAGATGAAAGCGACAACGTCGGCGTCCTGTTCCAAGGCCCCAGAATTATGAGAAATGATCGCATCAGCCAGCCATGATTCTGGTCCAGGAACTGTCAGATCATAAACTTCTTCCTCTCCCGCAGGCTCAACAGCGACGACACGATCCCAGAAGATGTCGTCGGTCGCTCTGGCTGCGAGTTTGTCGTCGCCAAGTATCAAACCGTATTCGGCGACGAGAGTGCGAGAAGGGGCAAAGCTGAAGTGCGATGAGCCGCCGTAAGCTGTGCCGCGAGCGGCTGCCATCCGGCGCGTGGAGATTCCCTGAGCACGCATAGAGATTTTAATCTCCTCGAAACACTCATGCGGCAGTGTGTCAACATTAGTATTGGGCTGACGACCAGCTATCCACGCAGCGAGACGCTTGGCTTGCGCAGCCCTCGGCCCGCAGGCTCCGACGACTTCGAGGAAACAACTCTGGTTTTCCGAGCCGGAAACAAGCACCTGATATGATAGTCTGTATTGTCCCTGCTGGACGATGTATGTGCGGGCAACTATTCCGAGCCGGAGCAGGAGCGCGGCCACATCTTGGGCCAGTGTGGGACTGTTGGTGGAGTAGTACACCTTGCCTGCGGTTCGCTGTCCATCGCGCGGGGTATAGATGCTGCCGTCGGTCGCCCAGAGATGGCGCAGGAGTAAAGCAATCTGTCGGTTACTCAAGCGGAACGCTGCTTCGGGAATTCGCTTTTCGTGCGAACGCTGCCCGAAGATGCCGAGTTCTCGCAGCCAGCAATTAACGCCAGCAGGTCGCCAGCGATTTCCGTTTCCACTAATGAGAAGTTGGTGCCAGTCACGACGGCCTGCGTAGCGCTTCACTTCCGCGCCGAATTCTGTGCGCGCAGCGCCCGCTACGGTGCGGCTGTTTTCTTCCGAACTCGTCGTGTAGCGCATCGGCTGTTGCTTGAGATAACTGCCATCGCCAATCAACTGGCCGAGCAGTGCCACTCTTGCATCCGGCCAGGACAGCGTCTCTTTCGGCTCAGGCAATTGTCTCGCAACGGCGAGCCTGTCATCAGGCCGCAGTTCAGCAACACGCTTCCAATTATCCCAACCGCGCAGGCGATGCTTTGCGGTCGCACGGATTCGCCGCCCGCTCGCAAGACGCACATCAAAAACAGGACGCCGTCCAACCTTCCAGACTTTATCGCTCTTCGCCGGGACAATTCGCCTTTCAGCAGATAACGACAAGACTTCCGGTTCCATCCCGACAAGTCGCGCGATAGGAATGCGGGAGCCATCGGCGAGAAGCACGAGAGTGTCGCCCGTTACGCACTCGCGCAGGTCTGCAAGCTGCGGGCGGTGATCCGTGCGATTCTCCGGCGCGCGCGACAACTGCGAGAGCGCGATCAAAGGGACATTCAATTCCTTTGCCAGAGCTTTCAACTCGCGCGAGATTTGCGAGACCTCCTGCTGGCGCGATTCCGTGCGCCGCGATGAGCCGGACATCAGTTGCAGGTAATCCACAATGATGAGATCGAGTTTCTTCTGTTCCGCCGCCAGGCGTCTCGCCTTCGCGCGCATTTCGAGGACGGTAATGCCCGGCGTGTCGTCAATAAAAATCTTCGTCTCAGCCAGCGTGCCGAGTGCGCCCGCGAGCCGCGCCCACTCTTCACGCGAAAGAAAACCGCTACGGAAGCGATGCGCGTCAACGCGCCCCTCCGAAGAAAGCATCCGCATCACCAGAGACTCTTTGGACATCTCCAATGAGAAGACACCAACTACTGCCTGAGCATGAATCGCTGCGTTCTGAGCCAGCGTTAAAGCGAGGCTGGACTTCCCCATGCTCGGCCTGGCGGCAATGATTATTAAATCCGTCGGCTGCAAGCCTGAAGTCATCGAATCGAGATCGTTGAAGCCGGTCGTGAGGCCCGTCAACATCGCGGAGCGTCCGGCCATCTCCTGCACGTGCTCAAGCAGGGCGTCGGCAACAGGCTTGACGTGCGCGAAGCCCTGACGAACTCTCGCATCTGCGAGGGCGAAGATGGCTTGCTCGGCGTGGTCGAGAATGATTTCGGCCTCGTCTTCTTCCTCCAGGGCTTCGCTCGTGATCTTGTTGCAGGCTTTGACGAGTTGCCGCAGCATGGATTTATCGCGCACGAGCTTGGAGAACTGCCCGATGTTGACGAAGTGCGGGAGGCCGTGCATGAGGTTGGTGATGAAGGAGAGTCCGCCGACCGATTCGATCTCGCCGTCGCGCTTGAGTTCTTCGGCGATGAGAATTTGATTGATCTCGGAGCCGCGCTCGAAGAGTGCGATCATGGCGAGGAAGATGCGGCGATGCGAGGGAACGTAGAAATCTTCCGGGCGGAGTTGTTCAATGGCCTGGCTGATGAGCGCGTTATCGAGGATGATTGCGCCTAAGATTGCGCGCTCACTCTCGCTGCTGTTCGGCAGTGGCCGTTCAAGCATCTGATCGCGCGCCGTGTCAGCGAAGGAGTGTGCCATTCTGAAAAAATTTTCGATAAATAAAGACTGAAGGGTTACAGATAAAGACAAAAAGGCCGCAAGCGCGTGTGTTTCTTTTTTGAGCGCCGCTCGTGTTTGAACGGACGCCGCCGCGCTTGCGGCGCACTATACTACACGACACGCGAGAGCGACAATGCTTACTCGTCCATCACGCTCGCGCGCCGATTTTTCAGTCTGATTGGGCTAGGCTTTCGGCGTTTTCTGAAGTCGCTTCTGCCGATGCTTCTTCATTCTGCGCGTTTGCCTGCGGTGTTGCAGGAGCAGTTTCGCCTTCGGCCTTTGCTCCACCTTCGGCAGTCACTTCGACAGGAAGCTCGACCACTACTTCACGATGCAGGCGCACCGGAACTGTGAACTCGCCCGTCTCCTTAATCGCCTCGCGCAGCGTGATGCGGCGACGATCAATTTCGTAGCCGCGCTCTTTGAGCGCTTCCGCGATGTCCATCGAAGTCACGGAGCCGTACAGGATGCCGTGCTCGCCAACCTTGCGCGCGAAGCTCAGGCGCAGAGATTTCATCTGCGTGGCCTGTGCCTCTGCGCTCCCCTTTTCTTTGGCCTCTTTTTTCAAGAGCGCCGCGCGTTCCTGCTCGATCTGCTTGACGTTGCTCGCGGTAGCCTGGACGGCGAGTTTGCGCGGCAGCAAATAGTTGCGCGCGTAGCCCGCTTTGACTCTGACGATCTCACCGCGCGCTCCCAAATCCTCAACATCATCGCGCAGGAGGACGTTTGTGTGTGCCATTGCTTTTGTTCTCCTCCTTCTCGTTTAGTCTGTGGCGTAAGGCAGCAACGCGATGTTACGCGCGCGCTTGATGGCTTCGGCCAACATGCGCTGGTGCGTCGCGCATGAGCCTGAAATACGACGCGGAATGATCTTGCCGCGTTCGGGAATGTAGTTCTGCAAGAGTTTCACATCCTTGAAATCAATCAGGTCAACTTTCTCGATGCAGAAGCGGCAGATTTTACGACGGTGCATTCTGCGCCCGCCACCGCCGCGTCCGCCACCGCCGCGCCCGCCACCACCGCCGCGCCCGCCATCTCCCATATCGTCGTCGCGGTCGAAGCCGCGCTCACGGTCATCATAGTTACTAGACATAATTTTCTATCCTCTCGTAAAACATCCAGTGGTCAGTGGTCGGTGGTCAGTTGTTTGTCTTTATCAACTGACCACTGACCACTGACCACTGATTTATGATTCGTAATCCTCTGCTGCTGCGACTGGCGGAGTTGTTTCTCTGCGTGAAGTCGCTGAGCCGGAGAAGGGACGCTTGCTGGCCTTGCGCGCGCGCTTGGCCTTGAACTTCTCCGCGCGGCGACGGTCTTCGTCAACACGCACGGTGATGTAGCGGATGACCTGATCGTTGACGCGCATTCTTCGTTCAAGCTCTGCGATCTCGCGCCCGCTCCCGTCAATCTCGAAGAGCACGTAATGCCCCTCTTTTTTGCGGCCAATCGGGTAGGCAAGCTGGCGACGGCCCATGTTCTCATTCTTGGTGATGGTGCCGCCCTGATCCGTGATGATTTGTTGTAGATTTTCGTTCAGACGTGTGATGTCTTCTTCGGACGCTGCCGTGTCCACGATGAACATCACCTCGTAGGTTCTCTGTGTAGCCAAAATTCATCCTCCTCTTGGATGTCGAGCCTCAATTGATTTGAAGCAAGAAGGAAATAGTGGTCAGTGGTCAGTGGTCAGTGGTCAGTGAAAACAAAATGTTCT
>JAVHWW010000066.1:0-45555 GCA_032159235.1 Acidobacteriota bacterium | reverse complement strand
TCTCGCCGCTCGAACTCGAACGTGTGCGACAAGAGACGACGATCCTTTTTCATCTCGCGGCGATTTACGATCTAGCCGTCCGGCGCGATCCGGCGATGCACGTCAACGTCGAAGGCACGCGCAACGTCAACCGCTTCGCGCTCACCTTGCCGAACCTGCGTCGTTATCATTACGTCTCGACCTGCTATGTCGCCGGTCTTCGCACCGGAGCGATTCTTGAGACGGAGCTAGAGCATTCCGCAGGGTTTCGTAATTTTTATGAGGAGACGAAGTATCTCGCCGAACTCGAAGTTGAAGCGTTGAAGTCGCAACTGCCCGTCACGATTCATCGTCCGGCGGTCGTCTGCGGCGACTCGCGCACGGGCGAGACGGCGAAGTATGACGGCATCTACTATCTGATTCAATACCTGCGCAAGCAGCCCTCGCTGCTCTCGCTCGTCAACATCGGCAATCGTCAGGTTTCGCTCAATCTGGTGCCCGTTGATTTCGTCGTCGAAGCGATGACGGCGCTCATGAAAGACGAGCGCGCCTGCGGGAAGACGCTGCAACTTGCAGACCCCAATCCGCTCACGACCTACGAATTGTTCGAGACCATCGCCAGAGCTTTGGCCGGTCACGGCTCGCGTATCACCGTCCCGGCCAGACTCGTGCGCTCAACTTTGTATCTGCCCTTCACGCCACTCATCACGGGACTGCCACACGCCGGTGTGCCCTACTTCTTTCTCAATCAAGATTACGACACCACGCACGCCCAGGAGTTGCTGGCAGCGCACACCACTCACTGCCCATCGTTTCGGGATTACGTCAGCACACTCGTCGAATACGTCGAACGCCATCCAAAACTCTAATGATATGGCAAAGCGTCCGTGTCAGTACCGCCTGCGGTAGCGGGCGGGTCAGACAATGCAAAATTAAAAATTAAAAATGTAAAACTGAAGATGGTCGCCGCTAAATTTTGCATTTTTAATTTTACATTTTTAATTGACCGCCCACCCGCTACCGCAGGCGGTACTGACATGCCAGACACAATCGGTATCTCCGCTTGACAATTTCCTGATTTAGAATTATTCTAATTCCAGCTTAAACAATTATGAATTCAGGCAACGGAGATCAGGGTGGCGCACGGGCGTTGACGCGACAGCGCGAGGCTGTCCTTCAGGTGATCCGCAAGAGCGAGAACCACTTGACGGCGAGCGAAATTTTCGCGGCGGCGCGCAAACGGTTGCCTTCGATCAGCTACGCGACGGTTTACAATTCTCTGAAATACTTAAAGGACGCCGGGCTGATTCTTGAGATCAGCTTCGGCAACGGCGCGAGCCGCTACGACCGTGAGACGGATCGTCACGACCATGCGCTCTGCACGAGTTGCGGCAAGCTGGTTGACTTTGATCTGACCGTGACGAAGGAACTGGTGCGCGCGGCGGTGCGTCAGACGCGCTTCAAGCCGGAGACGATTCACCTGACGCTCAGAGGTTTATGCCCTGATTGCCGGAAGTAAAAGGCAATCGCGTAAGTTTTGAAATTACACGACGCGCGGCGCAAGCTCTAAGATTCCGCGCGTTTGACCGAACAATGAATTAGAGGGATGGAGGATTATGCAAGCGACAGCAACAGCAACTGAGAAAGCGATGGTCGGACAGCCCGCGCCGGATTTCGACATGGGTTCGACCAGGAACATTGAGAAATTGAACGAGAACGTCAAGCTCTCCGATTACAAAGGCAAGTGGCTCGTGCTACTTTTCTACCCGTTGGATTTCACTTTCGTCTGCCCGACGGAGTTGACCACTTTCAGCGACCGTTACGAAGATTTCGAGGGCATCGGCGCTGACATCATCGGCGTTTCAACCGATTCAGTCTTCTCGCACCGCGCCTGGATTCAGACGCCGCGCGAAAAGGGCGGCGTGGCCGATTTGAAGTACCCGCTCGCGGCGGATTCGACCAAGCAGGTGGCGCGCGACTACGGCGTGCTGATCGAAGACAGAGGCATCGCCCTGCGCGGACTCTTCGTGATTGATCCCGAAGGCATCCTGCGCTACAAGGTGATTCACGATCTCAACATCGGACGTTCAGCCGAAGAGACCCTGCGCGTCATTCAAGCCTTGCAGACCGGCGGACTCTGCCAGGCCGAGTGGAAACCGGGACAGGAAACGATTAAAGCGTGAAAGGGAGTTTTCAGTTTTCGGTTTTCAGTTTTGAGTTAAAGCTGAAAACCGAAAACTGGATACTGAAAACTGATTATGCCAATGAGAATTGGGACGGAGATGCCGAAACTTGACGGCGCGACCGAATGGTTCGGGACGACGCAGGCGCACGCCGAAGCTGAAGCACAGGGACATCCGACGCTCGTGCATTTCTGGTCTGTCAGTTGCGGCATCTGTAAAGAGAACATGGCGCGCATCAGCGAGTGGCGCGACGCGCGGCATAACGAAGGCTTGCGCGTCATCGCTATTCACATGCCGCGTTATGAAGCGGATACGGATGTCGAAACGGTGCGCGAGGCGATAGCCAAGTACAACATCACGGAGCCGTGCGCGGTTGATAACCAGCACAAGCTGCGCGATGCTTTTCATAACGAGCACGGCTACGTTCCCGCTTACTATCTCTTCGACGCTGCGGGCAAGCTCAAGAGTTTCGCGGCGGGCGAGCGCGGTCTCGACATGCTCACTTCAGCGCTTGAGCGCACACTTGCCGCCAGCGCAGCAACGCAGGAAGCGGCAGCGCAAGGGGGATGAACGGAAAGCCGAATCCAGAATTCAGAATTCAGAATCCAGAATGATAAGGTGGCAACCCGCTTTGACAGATTTTGCGGATTTTCTTTTCTTCTGGATTCTGGTTTCTGACTCCTGCTTTGCAAATGACAAACCGGCTGATTAGATTAAGCATCACCGTAGCCGCGCTCATGTTGTTCGCAGTCGCAACGGGCGCAGGCCGTCAAGAGCCGCAGGAAAAACTCCTACCGAATTTCCATCAAGTCAACGAACATCTCTCTCGCGGCGCGCAGCCTTTGAAGAATGGTTTGCAAAGACTCGCCGCGCTCAACGTCAAGACCGTCATCAATCTGCGCGGCGCGGATGAAGGCACACGCGCCGAAGAAACGGAAGCGCGTGCGGCTGGCCTGCGTTACTTCAACGTGCCGATGCGCGAGTTGTCGCGCCCGACGGATGAGCAGGTCGAGCGCGTTCTCTCGATCATCAACGACTCTCAAAACTGGCCCGTCTTCGTCCATTGCAATCACGGCAGAGACCGCACGGGAGTGATTATCGCCTGCTATCGCATCTCACACGACGGCTGGACATCGGAGAAAGCGAAAGCGGAGGCGAAGCATTACGGAATGAGTCTGATTCAATTTGGGATGAAGGATTATATCTCGGACTATTATAAACGCTGGTCTCAGCGTGCAAGCAGGGTTGAAAAATGAGACTGTCAACAAACTACGGAAGCATCAGATGAGATTTTGTATCGTCTAAATCAAAAGTATGTATTGCCACGGAATGTTTCCTCAATAAATCTTCAATCGTTTTCACCGAACAATTACCCACACGCAACCAGATAAACTTCGGTGGGCTACCGTATAGGAGACTCCGTTGCTGAAAATCCGAGTCTTTGGAAACAATCGCAAGGCCCTGTAACCTGGCATATTCCCAAATCACATTGTCATCCGCATCGCGCAAACCAACTCCTCTAACGTGAACGCTATCGGCATAAATATCTGCGAGAAGGCGAGGCAAGCGTGGCGATAGATTTTGGTCAAACAGCAGTTTCATACTGAGGCAAGGTTGCCAGCTTACGCTCGCGGTCTGCGGCGAAGGCTAAGCAGGCGCGAATATCTTCGGCGGTGAGGTCGGGAAACTCAGCCAGGATTTCTTCTTCAGTCATCCCGCCAGCAAGATATTCTAAAACATCAGTGACAGTCATCCGCATCCCGCGAATACACGGCTTACCGCTTCGCTTGCCAGGCTCGATAGTAATGATCTTGCTGTAATCCATAATTGAATAATAGCAAAAAGCCGTTATCTTGCAAGACCAGTAATTAAGAATCCATCTTACTTTTCCTGCCAGACTTTTGAATCCAAGCTCCTGCTAAGTCATCCCCAATTGTTTTCCAATAAACCTCAGAATCAAATATGTCACCACCAATGAGCCGACGAGCAGGCCGAGTAAGATCAGGATAATGATGCCGACGAAGAGCCAGTCGCTCTTGCGCCCTTGGCGCGCCTCTTCTGCGGAGACGGTGGCGCGTTGGCGCAGGAGCGTGATGTTTCTGATGTTCGGTTTCCACCACGCATCGAAGGCATCTCCGGCGAAAGGCAGCAAGCCGACGATGAAGTAGATGGCGATGTTGATGCCCATCCTGACGAGCGTGATCTTGGAGACCCGATAGCGCACGGCGGCAGACATGATGTAGAGCGCAACGAGCGTGGTGGCCGCATCGCCGACGAACGGGAAGAGATCAATAATCGGATTGAGACCGAAGCGCCAGCCTAAAACGGGAATGCGAAACTGGTTGTCCATCCAACGGCTCAAGAGTTCAAGCTCGCGCTCGATCTGGACGTTGGACGGACGCGCGAAGAGTTTACTGCTTTTCGATTCGACCGCTTGTTCTGCGCTCATCTCTTTAACGAATCCTCGTCATCCGTCGCTCGCCACTGAAGCATCGCGCAGGATGATACGGAAACCAACAAATTAAACGGGGGTTGCAGCCATCATAGAGGATAAGGAGATGAAGCGCCAAGCGTTAAGATGAGAGAAATTCATATCGGAATCGTTCCGGGTCGAACGTCCGTAACCGGGCGCAGGTCACTCTGTGTCCGACTCTGCCTACGGGTGATACGCCTCCGTGAGTTTGCGAAAGTGGTAGCCCATCGCGGCCAGAGTGACTGCGTGCGCGAAGTATTTGCGGTGAGAGATTGTCACGCGCTTCAGATAGCGCCAGAACTCCAGGCGTTCATGGTCGCGCACTCCGAGTGCCAGAACCACGCGCATGAACGCCGTGACACTGCTGATGATGCCACCCTGATAAGGCTCCGGCTCATCATGCGTCAGACGCGATAAACAATCGAGCGCGCGTTGGTAGTATTCCGCAGGGTTATAGATCGTGCGCAGTATTCTTTGATAGCCTTCGACGAGGCGTGTTTTGTCCATGCGAGGAATGAAGTTCAGCGAAACATCCGTGTTGTTGCCAGTGCTTTCATGCAGCAGTCTGCCCTCGCGCTGAAGGCGTCGCCATAGTTGTGTGTCTGGCAGCGCCGTTAGCAAACCGACCATCGCCAGCGGAATGGCGCTCTGTCGAATAAATTCGATTTGCCGCTCGAAAATATCTGACGGATCGCTATCGAAGCCGACGATAAAACCAGCCATCACTTCCATGCCGTAAGACTGAATCTTGCGCACCGAGTCGAGCAGGTCGCGCCGCGTGTTCTGCCCCTTCTGTGCTTCCTTGAGACTCGCTTCGACCGGCGTCTCAATGCCCAGGAAGACGCGGCGGAAGTTTGCGCGCCGCATCATCTCAAGCAGGTCGTCGTCTTCGGCGAGGTTCACGCTCGCCTCTGTGACGAACAGGAATGGATGTTTGTGACGCTCTGACCATTCGATTAGCGCAGGGAGGAGTTGCTTGACATTGCGCTTATTGCCGATGAAATTATCATCCACAATGAAGACATGCCCGCGCCAGCCTAAAGTTCGGAGGGCATCGAGTTCCGCGATCATCTGCTCGTTAGTTTTGGTGCGAGGGACGCGCCCGTAAATCTCGATGATGTCGCAGAACTCGCAGTTGAACGGACAGCCGCGCGAATACTGCACGCTCATCGCGCTATAGCGGCGAAGATCAGCGAGATGGAAATGCGGAACAGGTGTTAAGTTGAGCGGTGGTCGTTCCGCAGCTTTGTAGATATGGCTGGCACACCCGCGCTCTAAGTCGCGCACGAACTCCGGCAGCGTCGTCTCCGCTTCACCGATGAAGATGTGATCGGCCTCCGGCAACTGTTCGGCGCTGGTTGAGACGTATGGCCCGCCGACGACAACACGCTTGCCCAGCGCCTTGCACATCTCGACGACGCGATGCAGCGAATCTTTCTGCACGATCATCGCGCTCAAGAGCACCATGTCCGCCCACTCGATGTCGGCGAGATTGAGCGAGCACACGTTCATGTCTATCAAGCGCCGCTCCCACTCATCAGGCAGCATGGCCGAGACTGTCAGGAGACCAAGCGGCGGAAAGGCCGATCCTTTGCCTTCAAACGCAAGCGCGTGCCGGAAGCTCCAGTAGGTATCAGGGAACTCCGGGTAAACTAAAAGCGCCTTCATTGTTCCAGTCTCCTTGTTCGCGCCGGACTTGCGTCTTGTGCCGTCATCAAGGCAGAAGCTCCGAGTATCATCCGAAGATGAGCGGTGGCACACTTGCCTTCGCTCACTTCTTGCTGCCTTTAACTACTGGAAGAAACGGCTTCCACTCTTCCGGGAGTTGGCAATTCTTAGGTGCTCCTGCAAAGAGGGGCGCCATCTGCTTGTCGCTATGTCCGGCTAATCCACAGCCGACGCGCGTCACCTGAAAACTCATCTCAGCATGTTCAGTCGCAAACTCGATGAAGCGATCTACATAGTGCGCGATTTGATCCAAGGGCAGTCCACGAAGCGCATGATCTTTAGTTGGGATCGCATAGCTTGTGCCGTGCAGTCCGACGCCTTTGCCGGAGACTGCCCCGTGTTGCTCGCGCGCGCGCAGAGCTGCACCTCTCCCGTGTCTGCCGGAGAGGTTTGAACCGAAGACAAAAATATTTTCATCACTCATTTTATAGTACCGGAGTCTCCTGTAGAGCATCAGCTAGAGTTTCGGGCAATCTCTTTGACAATCAATTCAGTCTTGCCAAGATACTCTTTAAGTTGCCCGAATGCTCGCTGACCTGGCGTTTGTCCCACTCAATCCCATACATCGGATGGTGGCTCGGGACGCGAAAACTAGCGAATCCTCGTCATCTGTTGCCAGAAGAATTTGCCGAGCCGTGCGAAGGCGTTGCGATCATTTTTCGGTGCGTTCGGTTTGATGCCGAGCGCGCTGGCAAGTTGCGGGTCGGGCGGCGCGATGTCTTCGTCGCCGCGTTTGTCTGAGAGCCAGCGATTGAAGGTGCGCGCGACCGTGCGACGCTCGGCGAGCGGCGTCTCTCCGATAAACGCGCCGCGCAGGTCGTCTAAATCAGCGACCTCAAACTTATTCGTCTTGTAGTAGTTCTGGAGCGCGGCGAAAAATTTCTCGTCGCCGATCAGTTTATCCAGCGCGACGAACATCAGCGCGCCCTTGCAGGAGACGATGGCCGCGTACTGAAAGAAGTTGCGATACTCGCGTGCGGCGCGCGTGGCCGCCATGTCTTCACCGCCGAAGGTGCGATAGACTTTATAGACGCCGCGCAGTTGATCGTCCAAAGCGGCTGCGGCGCGCTCCTCGCCGTGCACATCTTTGTAATAGAGCAACGCAGACCAGTTCGCCAGCGCTTCATCGAGCACAGGCTCGCGCTCAGGATTATTGCCGACCGTCTCGCCCCACCACTGATGCGCGACGACGTGCGCGACCGTAAATTCAAGACTGTCTTCGAGCGAGGCGCGTTGCTCGCGCACGATCTCCGGCAGGTTGCGGATCGCGGGCGAATCAAAGTCAACATAGAATGCGCTGGCGATGATTCCCAAGCCGGAAAACTCCGTGCTGCCCAGCCCCGCGACGAGCGGCGCATCAACAACACTCACCTGCTTAAAGGGCAGTGCGCCGAAGCGCGTGCTGAAGACGCGCACGGCATCAGCCTCCGCCGCCAGCACGCGCCGACCCGTTGTCTCATGCTCCGGCGTGAAAATCGAGCGCACGGTCACGTCGCCGACCACTCGTTCTTCAGAGCGCAGCCCGCGCCCGCCGACGATGGCGAAGTCTCTCAAATTATCCCCTGCAAACTCGCGCACAGTGTTTCCCGCGCGCTCGCTCTTCGCCCCGCTCGCGCGCGACGGAGCGGAAGCGAACAACGCGACATCTTCGGGTGCGTCAACCGCGACTTCATAATCCGAGGTCTCTGCGAAGACCATATCGCCGATGCTCGTCTCAACTTTGCGCTGCCAGTCGTCGCCGTCGCGCGCCGCCAGAACGGGATAACTTGTGCCCAAAAGCATCACGCCGCGAGAGCGATAGTTGATGTCGCGCGCTTGTCTGATTTCGCGCTCGCTGCGCAGCGCCGCGCCGACTTGCTGAAGAACGTGCACCAACAACCCTGTCTCTTCCGTGTCAATTTCGGGCACGCTGCCCTTGAACTTGATTTCAACTTCCGTCGCAGAATTGCCTGCCACCGCTTCGCGCAGATTCACGCGCAGGAGCGTCCCTTGATCGTCGAGCGAGAATGAAAGAGGTGCGCCTGTCGCCGCCGAGCGGACTTCACTGATTTCAAGTTGCGGCTCATCCATTATCGTCCCTGTCGGCGCGTTGCGCTCTGCTGGATTGCGCAAGTTCGCGTAGAGGTGAAAGTAGAGAACGGAGGTCGAGTGATCCTCGCGGTTAGTCCAGCGCACGCGCTCAGTGCCGGTGTAGGTGCGGTCGTCGAAATTAAGTTGGAGGTTGATCCGATAATGTGTGCGCTGGATTTGATTGGCAGCCGATGGCGCGGGCTGCTGTCGAATCGTTGTTGAGTCTTGAGCAGACGCGGAGATGAAGGCCGCGAGAAGAATGAGCGCTGAAAGAGCGCATCCGATCCCTTTGCTCGACGTGATGATTTGTCCCCAAACTCTCTTCAAGGTTTTCCTGTGCGCTTCTTCTTCGTTTCGACGGGGGGCTTTTTCTCCGGTTTAGATGCAGGCGGCGCGCTTTCCGTTACGCTGATGCCGCGAATCAGATCGCCGCGCACGATGCGGTCAACCACATCCATGCCTGTGACGACGCGCCCGAAGACAGTATAGCCGCCGTCAAGGTGCGGCTGCGGGCTGTGCGTGACGAACCACTGCGAGCCGCCGGTGTCTTTGCCGGACAAGGCCATCCCGACCGCGCCACGCTCATATGGAACTTCGTTAATCTCGCAGCGAATCTGGTAGCCCGGCCCACCGTTGCCGTCGCCGCGCGGGTCGCCGCCCTGAATCACGAAGTTGGGCACGACGCGATGAAAGGTGATGTTATTAAAATAGCCGCTGCGCGCAAGCTGCACGAAGTTGTCAACATTCAAAGGCGCATCGTCTGGAAGCAGATCAATGGTAAACGATCCCTTATCCGTGCTGACGACGGCGCGAACCAACTTGCCCAGACGCGCGAGCGCACGCGCGTAGTCGGCCTGAGTGTTGCGCGATTGCACGGTGGCAATGCGGTCGGAGAAATCTCCTGCGCCGTTGGCCTTCAGGAGCGCGACGGCGCGGCGGCGGATGAGATGATCCTGAGACGCGAGCATCGTCTTGATCGCTTCATTGGCGGAGGCTGTCTTTTGTTTGGCGAGCGCATCGAGAATCGAGAGCGCCGCGTCGTTCAATTCGTCGTGTGCGGTCGCGGTCAAGGCTTCTGCGAGTGTGCGCGTGTTGGCTTCGTCAGGCGGAAGGTCGCCCAGCAGCCCGGCGGCTGTGGAGCGCACGATCACATCTTTCGCGCCCAACTGTTTTCGCAGGACATCTGCCAGATCGTTAGGCTTGAAAGCTGCGAGAGCGTTCAAAACATCAGGTGCGGCCAGCGCATTTAAGTTCGGATCATCGAGCCACGAGCGTAAGGTGATTTGCACGTCGGCTTGAAGTCCGACGATGCCACTGCCAGCTTTTTCCGCAGTAATTCCGTTAATCTCCGACAACCCCTGCGCCATCGCGGAGACGCGCCGCCAGTCTCGCATCACTTCCGTCCGGTATCTTTCGTCAGAGAGTTTAGTAAACGGCGTCTCGCGCAAGTAAGTGAAAGGCGCGATGCGCGCAAACGCAATCTCTATTTCGGGCGCATTGTTTTCGGTCTCACGCAAAGAGCGCAGCCACGTGACGGCGCGCTCGTCGTTCGTGTTGGCGAGCAAGCGGCCAAGACTCGCAGCAATCTCCAAGAGTTCGTTGGCTTCGCTCGGATGCGCGCTTGTGTTCGTCTTCGCCGCGCGGTACGCAGGCATCAGCGCAGTCGCACGCTGAAGAAGTGTGGCAGCAGCGCGAGTATCCTTCAAAGCGCCGAGCGAGCGAATGGCGCTCACACGCACGCGCTCATCCTTATCATTTTCAACGCGCGCACTCAAAGCATCAACTGAAGCTGCATCTTCACCCGCGCCGAGCGCACGCGCCGCGTTGGCACGCACAACCGGATCAGGATCGCCAGCGAGCAACTCACGCAGTTGCGCCATCCCATCTTTCGAGCGCAGACGTGCCAGCGTGTTTGCCGCGTCTGCGCGGACGCGAGCCTCACTTGATGAAAGAAACTTGGCGACGATTTGTCCGGCATTAGCGGGACGCGCACGCAACGCGGCAGTCAGTCCCAGCAGAATCACTTCACGATTTGGCTTCGGGCTGCGCTTGAGTTCATCATCAAGCGTCTTCAAGATGACTTCGCCGAGTATGCGACTTCGCTCCGCATCCGTCTTCGGCAGAGCGGCGACGATCTTTCCGAGAGCTTCAATCGCACGTGCACGCACATCGCTCGACTCGTTCGCTTTCTGTACCACGTCGGAGAGCGCAGTCGCGCCCGTCGCAGATTCAGTTTCGCCCAATGCGAAAGCAGCCATCGCGCGCACGCTTGCCTCTTTGTCTGTTTGCAGGAGAGTGATGAGCGAAGCTACAGAGCGTTCGTCGCCGATGCGTCCCGTCGCCAACGCCGCGCGCTCGCGCACACGCCCATCTCTATCAAAGAGCAACGCGCCGAGATCGTTGTCCCAACGTCGCTCGTCTTCAGCGCGCACGATTTTCAGCATCACCTCATCGGGAATCGCCTTCACAGACGGCGGATTCGCTGAACGCGGTGATGTTTTCTGCTGACCCGAAGCGGCGCTACTGCTTACAAAAACCAGAGTGCAGACAAAGATGATGAAGACTACTGTGCGGCGACGAGTCGCCGTGATTATGTTTCCAGAAATTTCCATCTGATGATTTTTGACGTATGGAATCAGGAGATGACTTGCACGACTATCATAACATGATAGCGATGTCCAAACTTGTAGGGGCAGGGCTTGTCCCTGCCCGCTTTCGTTTAATTTACACGGCGGGCAGGGACAAGCCCTGCCCCTACAATTTCTCTACTTCGACAAGCGCATCATAAAAGGTTGCACCATTGCCCATGTCTGTGAGCTTTTGCGAAGTCAGTTGATTGATATTCGCTTTGCCCGGCGAGAGCTTGTTCCACCAGACGGATGGTGAAACAACGACGCCTTCACGGGCGCGTGTCGTCACCACCGCGTGAAGCTCACACGTGCCGCGCTCGTTGAAGGCGCGCACGGTGTCGCCGTCTTGAATACTGCGCGCGGCGGCATCGGTCGGGTGAATCTCGACGAACGGGCGCAACTCCTGACGCAATTGCTTGGGCAGATTCGCAAAGCTCGAATTCAAAAATGCGTGCGCCGCCGGACTGATGAGCGCGAGCGGATAATTCTTTGCGACTTGCGGCGCGCTCTGGCGTGATTCGCCCGGCGGAATAAACTCCGGCACGGCTGGTAGTCCCTGCGCTGCCAGTGTTTCCGAAAACAACTCGCACTTGCCCGAAGGAGTCGGGAAGTTTCCTTCCGCAAACGGCGCGAAAGTTTCGGGCAGATTCAAACGCATCCAGCCGGTCGCGCGCAAACCTTCGAGTGTGATGCCTTCGAGCGCGGGGTGATTGGTCGAGATAGCTTGGCGCGCAATCTCTTCATCGGAATCTTTGAAGCACTCTTCTGCAAAATTCAATCGTTGGGCCAGGAGACGAAAGACATCCGAGTTGCACTTCGCTTCATGGAGCGGCTCGATGGCGCGCTCGTTGATGACGAGGTAGAGATGGCCGTAAGCCTTGTGCAGATCGAAGTGCTCAAGCTGCGAGGTCGCGGGCAGAACGATGTCCGCGTAGTCGGTCGTGTCAGTCATAAAAAGCTCATGCACGACTGTGAAGAGGTCTTCGCGTTTGAGACCTTCGAGCACTTTGCTTTGATCGGGCGCGACTGCCGCCGGGTTCGAGTTGTAAACGTAGAGCGCGCGGACGGGTGGATTATCAACCTTGGTCAGCACGTCTCCGAGTTGTGACATGTTGAGCGTGCGAGGCTGAGGTGAAGGCATCAGGTCTGGTCGTTCGAGCGCAGGGTAGTTGAGCGGAAACGTGCCGCTCGTCGAAAGTAGAATCCCACCTGCCGGGTCGCGCCACGCGCCGACGATTGCGGGCAGGCAACTGATGGTGCGAACAGCCATGCCGCCGCCAGCGTGTCGTTGCAGGCCGTAGTTGATGCGAATGACTGACGGCTTGACGGTGGCGTAGAGATGCGCGAGGCGTGTGATGGTTTCGGCTTCGAGACCACAGATGGCGGCGACACGTTCGGGCGAGTATTCGCGTGCGCGCGCGCGCAACTCTCTCGCGCCGATGGTGTGACGCTCAAGATAGTCTTTGTCTTCCAGACCTTCGGCGAAGATGACGTGCATCAGTCCGAGAGCGAGCGCGGCATCTGTGCCGGGCAGAGGTGCGATGTGTTCGTCACACTGGTCTGCGGTGCGCGTGCGGCGCGGGTCAATCGAGATGAGACGCGCGCCCGCAGCCTTCGCCTGTAGAATCTCAGGCCAGAGATGGACGTTGGCGCTGATGGTGTTCGTGCCCCAGATCAGGATGAGCTTCGCATCGTGGAAACGCTCCGGGTCTGTGCCGATGCTTGCGCCGATGGTCGCTTTGTAGCCTGCCGCGCCCGCCGACGCACAGATCGTGCGATCCAGTTGCGACGCGCCGAGACGATGAAAGAAGCGTCTGTCCATTGATTGCGATTGCACGAGACCCATCGTGCCGCAGTAGCTGTAGGGCAGAATCGTCTCCGCGCCTTCATTTGATTCCGCGAGCGCTTTGAATCGTGAAGCGATCTCGTCGAGAGCTTCATCCCAACTAATTGGCTCGAAGCGTCCCTCACCTTTCGCACCCGTGCGTTTAAGACAGGTTCGCACGCGATCTGGACTGTGCGTGCGCTGCTCGTAGTTGGCGACTTTCGTGCAGAGAAATCCGCTCGTGAACGGATGATCGGGATCGCCCGCGACTCTGACGGCGCGACCGTCCTTGACCGTCACGAGCATCGCGCAGGTGTCCGGGCAATCGTGCGGGCAAGCGGCGCGGACGACTGTCAGACCGCGCCCGCGCGATTCAGTTTTCTGATTGGGTTGAGCCATCTTTCAATGCCGTGCTGCTAGAGTGGAATCACCAGACTGGGATAGTTTACCAGATTAGTGTTGATCTTACCTTTTGAAGCGGCCCCCTGCCTGAAGGAGAATTGCTGTAACAAAGAAAGAAGAGGCGCTTGCGAAGAATTATCCGCCAGCGCCTCTGTTGTTGTTCAAATCTGAAGTGTGTCTAGCTCGCCACGTCTGAGACATCCGAATAGTCGGACGACTCTGACGCGCTGTCGGTGATCGGTTGCATACTGCTGGTGTCGAGCGCGCTCGTCTCGATGCGTGATCTGTCGTCTTGTTGTTTCTCCATCGCGGCCTTCTGCTGAACCATCCGGCAACTGCCTTCAAAGACTGCGCCCTGCTCGATGACGAGCGAGGGAGTCTGGATATTGCCGTTGACTTTGGCGGCGCGACCGAGTTCGAGACGCTGGCTGGCGTTGATGTCGCCGTTGACCGTCCCGTGAATGGTGGCGACGGCGACTTCGATGTCGGCGTCAACCTGTCCGTTGTTGCCGACGATGAGCGTGCCGCCTTCGGACTTGACCTGTCCCGAAAGATGGCCGTCAACACGGAGCATTCCCTTGAAGGAGGCTTCACCTGTTAATGACGTGCCGTTGCCGACAAAGCCGCTCAGGAGTCCCTCTTTGATGTCGCGTGCCAGCGACTCACTCTCCGTGACGGCGCGCGAGGCGGAAGCACTGTCACCCTGTGGCCTGTATTGCGGCTCCGAACTTTGATACGAAGGTGTGTAGGTGCTGCGCGATGCGTTGTACTGAGTGGTCTGGCTATCCGTGGTTTGTTCGCTTTCCGTTTGGTCTTTCGTGTTCTTTCCCATTCTGAGCATAACAGAAACCTCCAACTAGAAATGTCGGCTGCGAATGTTCACAGGCGACGGTGGTGCCTGACGAGGCTACAAGAATAAGCTGTTGTCGAGGGCAATTCAGTTAAAAGCTAGCTCGCGTGATGGCTAGGCTTGGCGCGTGATCCCCTTGATTAAGGGCAGACACTTTGATGTCAATGCCTGCACACTATAAAGAAACACGGCGAGGCTGGCAAGGGAAAAAGCATGGAAAGGCAGAATTCAGAAGCCAGAATGCTAAGGCGGAGCCGCTTCTACAGATTTTGTTTCTCTTTTCTTCTGGCTTCTGAATTCTGGATTCTGACTCCTGCTTTTACTTCTTGCTGCTCTCGATGCTGGTTGCGAGCACATCATGCATCGCAGCGATGGCAAGGCGTTTGGGTGCTTCCGGCAACTTGAGGTTCAAGTTCGTTGACGAAGCGCCGTTCATCAAGGCTGAGCCGAGCCGCACCCAGCCCTTACCGAAATCCGCATAGACGGGGACGAGCATCGCAAAGTCTTTCGAGACATTCGACTGCGTGAGTTTCGCGTTGACCATAACTTTCCCGTCGCCCGCAGGCGTGATCGAATAATCAAACTGGTAGGCCGGGACTTCCGTGCCATAGACCCACTCGTTGAAGAACCAGTCCATGCGCCCGTTCTTGTCTATGTCCATCTGCGGCGTGATATGTTTTTCGACGATGCGCTTGTCCGAGAGTTAATTCCCGCCCGTAGTTTTAGGAGTTAGTACATTGAGTGTGTCAATAGCCACTGCTGTATCAGCAATGATTTGCTGCGCCATTCGTTGACGCACCGACATCTCTTTGTAAGAACCCGGCCAGACACGAATCACTGTGCCATCCGTGTTGAGTAGCAGATGTGAGGGGGATGTCATCTTGAACAATGACTCCGATGGCGCGCCTGCTTCACTGTTCCAGAGAAAGCTCGGCGCGCCAACGTTCAGCGAATCGGTGTACTTGAAAAAGTCTGACGGCGAGGTTTGTGGCGCGAAGCATATTAAGTAGTAGTTAATATTCATCGCCGCCAGCTTATTGTGAAGGTGGATCATCTCATCCCTGGCCGTCGCGCACATCGGGCAGTCAGGATTAACCGAAACGACCATCACGGGTCTTTGTCCGATCATACTGGCAAGCGTCTTTCCATCTTTCGTTCTCAAGCGGGTTAGATCAATCTTCTCTCCAATCTCCGGCCCTCGCCATTCATTTTTAGATGAGCGAAGGGGAGTAAAATCGAAGCCTTCGGTCTGATAGGGACCACCTATCTCCTGACTCGCCGTTGCAGTATGATTGGAACTCTGGTTTCGGGATAAGAAGACTTTGGCTGATAAAGCACCCAATCCGAAAGTGATGATCCCTCCAACGACGAGAACCGTCACAATGAGTGGCTTGCCCGCTTTTTCCTTTAGCATTTTCATTCTCCTTTTGACGCCATTGGTTTTGTGGTTGGACTGGCCTGTTTTGTGCTTCTCAACTGTTGAAGGCAAGCCCCCAGCAGTTCAAGCCGCACCTGCGTGCGCGTGTATGGCGAGGTGATTGAGGCGATGGCCTCTTTAACGGAGTATTCGTCCATCTCCAGCAGCGCCGCCGGGAGAGATTTTGAGATACTGGTTGTGTCCAGATTTTGAGGTTGGTTCTGATCGCTCTTCTGATCTTTCGCCTGTTCCGCACGATTGAGCGCGACCACCGCTTCTTTCAGAACGGCTGTCGCCTCTGTTGGCTGGTATTTAACCGTTAATCGCAACAGGGCGAAATACTCACTAATTTTCTCGGCATCCGAGACTGTCGAGCGCGGCAGTCCGATACGCACATCGTTGAGAAATTCGAGTGTGGGATCGGTCTCCTTGTTCTTAGTAGTCGGTAATTGACTTACGAAGGCTAACTTGGCAAAGGGTTGTAGATCATCGGGAACGGAATTGATAATCATGTGCATCCCAGTTATATCACCCTTCTTAAAATGCTGAATTGCAGAGAGGGCAGCCCATTGCCAACGATAAGCCTTCCACGCTTCGCCCATGAAATCGCGGGACTCACTGCTCATGCTATCGAGAATCTTGAGCGCCCGATCAATGTTGTTCTGTTGCTTTGCCAGCGCCGCCGCTCGATACAGGTAAACTGTCCGAGCCTTTATATCTTGTGCATCATCGGCGGCCTTCAGGAGATCGTCAACCGTATTGAGTGGCTGATAACGCTGAGCGTCGTCCACGCGCTGGCGTACCAGAGGGCTTGTTGACTGACACTGGTTAACGGACTGACGTGCGACGCCAGCCAGTTCGGGTAAGAGACGGTCGAATTGAGGCAGGACAGGAGCGATAAAAGAGACAACGCTTAGACAGATAGTGGACTGATTCTGTTCGTTGATCGGATTAGCTTGAAGATAATCAATATCAAGTCTTAACAATTGCGTCCGCAGATTATCAGGCGATGGAGGGAGATGAACGCCAGGGTGTAACAGTTCAGGAAAGGAGTATTGCGTGAGTGAATTCATTAACTGAGAATCCATTGTCTGCCGTGCCGCCTGAAGGGTTTGTGCGAAGAGGGCATCAGCCAGTCTTGCATCTCTATCGCGCAGTCTGGAGATCAGCCACGCGATGTCAACCGGATGGCCCGTTTGCAGTGCCAATGCGCCCAACTCGGCGGCACGTTGCGGGTCTTTCTCCACTAAAGTGAGCGCCGCCTCAACCAACCCTTCAGCACTTGATGAACGCTCTGCATCTTCTAAATGCTCGGCACCTCCACTGAGAACGACGATCAAACGCTGGCTTAACTTCTGATCGAGGGGAGTAGCGATGTTGAGCAGCAGGCGGGCTGTCGAGAGCCGCTCGCTGCGTTCAGCATGGTTCTCCATGGACGGTCTGGTTTCCACAATCTCGATAGATTTCAACATCCACGAGTGTGCTTGCTCAAAATCAATCTGCCACCACCGTTGAGCTAATCTGGCCCAGAGCAGAGCGCGTGCCGATGGCGTCAAATCCCCGGCATCTTTAATCAAGTCTTCAGTAATTGCTTTCGAGCGGGCCAGCCAGAGATCATATGAGACTTCTCTCTGTTGAGCAGCACTCGGTTGTTGAACAGAATCTGTTTGTTGAGCTAGAAGCAGAAAAGGACACAGGACTAGCAACAAAAAGCTGGCGCAGACTAAACGCATGTTCAACCTCTTTTCGGCTAGGGATGGCAACGTGAGTATTGTCCCCGGCTGTTACTTCGCCGGGGACAATACCTCAGCAAATAATTGTGCCTCATGTAGGCACTCTGCCCGCAGTTAATTTCTCCACTTACAGTTGGTGGCTGGACAAGTGCCTGGTGAGTTAGGATCAAGTTTGTAAAGTACACAAACCTGAGTGCTGCCATTTCCAGAGCAACCGAAATCGCCACAGCCCGTCGGGTCTGGGCAGTAGTAGCTACCACTACTACCACCGCCGCTGCCAGTGCCACCGCCGCCGAAATCACCAGAGCCATCATCACAATACTCTTCCCATGCGTCACACATATATCCAAAACCACCTTGCGCCGCCGCACGGTGAGAGACAGTGATGAGTATCATCCCAATCAGCATCGAAGCTAGCAGGAAGAGAGAGAGCCGCTTGCTAATGAATTTAATCATGCTGTTCTCCTTTGGTTGAAGGTTAAGTTCGTGCCACCTCGTTTTAGTGGAAAGTGGCAAAGGAGTTACGTCAAATCACGTCCGTTTTGACGGGCGTGGGAGTTTACGCGCGATATAACGCGCGCATCATATTATCGAATGAGATGAATGTCAACAAAAACTTCAAGAAAATTTGCATATAGTAATAAACATTTGTATGGGGAGGTGATTACATGAGAAACCCAACGAATGGAGAAAAATCTCGCAAGCGATTAAGCTGCTCAAGATGAGTCTTCGCTAATTCTCAATACAGAGTGAGCCGAGTAGGTGTCACGTTTACATAAACCGGAGCACTCTTGATGTACTGCCAAGCGGTTGTCAACCGTGTGCGCGGCATGGCATCCTGAAGCCGTCAACCGGAAAGATGCGGAGGAGTTGAGTTTGAGATGTTCGTGGAGAACAAGACCAAGACAAAGCTGCTGCGACGGATGGGCGAAGCGATCAGGGATTTCGGGATGATCGAAGATGGTGATCGCGTGATGATCTGTCTGTCGGGCGGCAAAGACAGCTACACACTGCTCGATCTCTTGTCAGACGTGCGCGAGCGCGCTCCCATCCACTTCGACATCCTGGCCGTCAATTTAGATCAGAAACAGCCAAACTTTCCCGCACACGTTCTGCCCGCATACTTGAAAGAGCGCGATGTTCCGTTCCGCATCATCGAGCGCGACACCTATTCGGTCGTCAAACGTCTCGTGCCCAAAGGCAAGACTTACTGCGCCGTCTGCTCGCGCCTGCGTCGTGGCATTCTCTACAACATCGCGGTCGAAGAGGGCTGCACCAAAATCGCGCTCGGTCATCACGCGGACGACATCATCACGACCTTTCTGCTCAATCTCTTTTACATCGGCACGCTCAAAGCCATGCCGCCCATCCTGCGTTCCGACGATGGACGCAATACGGTGATTCGCCCGCTCGCCTACTGCCGTGAATCTGAAATCGCTGCCTACGCCGCGGAGAAAAACTTTCCGATTATCCCCTGCGACCTGTGCGGCTCGCAGTCAAATTTGAAACGCGCGCGCATCAAGCGTCTGATCGCGGAGCTTGAGACGGAGATTCCAAACATCCGCAGTTCCATGTTGACCGCGCTCGGCAACGCCGTCCCGACGCATCTGCTCGATCCCGATCTCTTCGACTTCAAAGCCCTTGCTGCCGGAACGGGCGACATCGAAGCGGAGCTTGATCTGGCAATCGGCCACACGGACGAAGAACTCAGCCCGGCGCTCGTCTCCATCGCGTAAAAATCTTTCATGCCAGCCGCACCTAAAAAACGTGAACTTGATTTCTCTGACTTTCCGCCCGGCACAGTGTCGGAGTACACGACCTCGCTCTGTCTGGCCTGCATCTTCGATGTCTTCACTAAACAACTTGGCCTCGCGCCGCGCACAGCCTACTCCGAAATCAAACGCCATTCACCATCGGTTCAGGAGTTGACCGCGCCGCAAGCGATGCGTCCATACTTCGATTCGGAAGAGAAAAATCCGCACTGTCCTTACTGCAACTCTGCGAAGCGTTGGCACGCGCGCTTCGACACCTATCGCATCGAAGGCGGCAAGACGACTGACGCCGCGCGCCGCGCGCTTTTGAAATCTCTGCCGAAAGCTGAAGAGCAATTTCAGATCATCGAAGCGAAATCGGATCGCCGCACGATTCTCTTTGAATGGCTCGACACGTTGGGACGCAATTTTGATTTTGAAGACGAGGGCTGGCTCATCGAAGCGACGCGCGCCTATCTTGAGAGGATCGAACCAAAGACGAATTGGGCGCAAACTTTTGAAGGCTTGCGCGCCGTGCGCCGCTCGCAACGTCTCGCAGAAGGCTGGGAGCGCGACCGCGACCGTCTTTTCCTCGCGCCCATGCTCTACAACAACGTGCTCTTCGTGCAATATCTCGTCAGCCGCTCGCACAAACACGGTGGCCGCACCTTTGAAGGTCGCTTGACGCTCATCGAACTCGTGCGCCGCCTGCGCTACAGCGGACACCTCGACGCGCAGGGCATCACCGAGCGCGATCAATTCGACGTGCTGGAAAAACTGGTCGAGCATCTGACGGGCGGCGAGGGCGCAGTGAAACTTTATTACGTTCTTGACCGCCGCGATTTTCTCGACAAGGTGAAGACGGTTTACGCGCGCTACGCGACGTAACGAACTGATGAACGCGGAACGATGAAGGATGAATGAAAAGTCAGCGATTTTCAGCGTCCGGTTTGGGTCAACTTAAATCTTCCGCGATGAGCGAGTACAGGACTGCGTCTTGTGCTTGCCCATTCGTTAGAAGGCGTTTGCGCAGCACGCCTTCTCGCACCGCTCCCGTTTTCTCCGCCGCGCGTTGGCTGGCATGATTGCCGATGGCAACAACGATCTCAATGCGTTGCAGTTTGAGTTCTTCGAGACCGAAGCGCGCGGCCATTCGCGCCGCAGATGAAGCGACGCCGCGCCGTGCGCAAGACGTTCTGACCCAGTAGCCCAAGTTGCAATATTGATAATCGCGATTGAACTGATTAAGCCCGACGCCGCCCAGAAACATTCCTGTCTTGGCATCTACGACCGCGAAGCTATACTCATCTTCATTCTTCCATGCTTCCTCACGCGCCATGACGAAAGACATTGATTCCTCAATTGAGTAGTTCGCATGACACCAGGGCAGCCAGGGCGAGATTTCATTGATGGACTCACGCGCAGCCTCGTACAGCGCGTTGATGTCTTCGGCGCGAAACGTCCTTAATAAAATGTTGCCGTCGGAGAGCACAGGTGTTTGAGACATATTGATGTCCAGGTTGATGTGTCAGGCTTCGGCCAGCCTCTGCTTAGACGTTGCCGATGGTCGCGCTCCCTTCGGGCGTCGGCGGACGGCGATGAAAACGATGTGTGACGGGACGGCGGCGACCGATGCCGATAGCGTTCTTCGAGATGATGAGAGTCGGCGGCAGTTGACGACGCTTGAACTCGTTGGCGGGCGACTCGACGCGATTCAATAAGTCGTAAACCAACTCTGCGTCATGGCCTGCGGCGATAATCTCTTCGGGCGTCGCTTTCTGCTCGAAGTAGAGTTGCAGGATCGGGTCAATCTTGTCGTAGGGCGGCAACGATTGATCGTCAAACTGTCCGGGCGCGAGTTCGGCTGACGGGCGCTTGTCAATAATCGCGTGCGGGATAATCTCGCTCTCGCGGTTGTAGTGACGCGCGAGTTGATAGACTTCCGTCTTCAACAAATCGCCGAGCACGGCCAGCCCGCCGTTCGTGTCGCCGTAGAGCGTGCAGTAGCCGAGCGCGAGTTCGGATTTATTGCCCGTCGAGAGCAGCAGTCGGCCTTCTTTGTTCGAGATCGTCATCAGGATATTACCGCGCAGGCGCGACTGTAAATTTTCCGCCGCGAGTTCTGAGCCGCTTTTGGACGGTCTGATGAGTTCGAGTTCTTTGGTCAGCACCTCGAACGCCGCGCTGATCGGATGCTCGATTGTTCTCATGCCGAGCCGTCGTCCAAGCTCAACGGAATCGTCAATGCTTCCGCGCGACGAAAACGGCGAAGGCATCATCACCGCCAGGACGTTCTGCGAGCCGAGCGCCTCGCACGCGAGCGCCGCGACCACAGCCGAATCAATGCCGCCCGATAGTCCAAGCACCGCAGTCGTAAAACGATTCTTGTGCGCGTAGTCGTGGATGCCGAGCACGAGCGCACGATGAATCGTCTCAATATCATCTCCGGGCAAACAATAATCGTGCGCGACGCCGCAATCGAGATCAACCGTGCCGAAGAACTCTTCAAAGGGCGGCGCTTGCAAAATTATCTCGCCTTTGCAATCGGCAACGATGCTCGCGCCGTCGAAGATGATGCCGTCGTTCGCGCCGACGAGATTGACGAAGACGATGGGCAAACCCGCGGCCTTCGCTCTGTGCGAGACCATCGAGCAACGCTGTCCCATCTTCCCTTTATTGAAAGGCGAGGCGTTGATTGAGACGAGCACGCTTGCGCCCATCTCGATCAACTCATCCGCCGGGTCGTGCTCGTAGAGACGCTCTTTCCAGAACGTCTTATCGTTCCAGAAGTCTTCGCAGATGGCGACGCCCACCTGCGCGCCCGAAAGCGGGAAGAGATGACGCACGCGCGACGGCTCGAAGTAACGCGGGTCATCGAAGACATCATATTCGGGCAGCAGCGTCTTGTCTGCAAAGCCGACGAGCTTGCGATTGCGAATGATTGCCGCAGAGTTGTAGAGGCGTCGCCCCGCTCCGGGGTCTGACGGTCGGACAGTGCCGACAACAGCCGTCAAGCCTTCCGTCGCCTCAATAATTTTTTCGAGCGGCACTAAAGCCGAGCGCACCACGTCGCGGTCAAGAAACCAGTCGAAAGACATGTAGCCCTGCACAGCCGCTTCCGGCAACACCACCAGATCAGAGGCGTCCTGTTTCCCGCGTTCGATGGCGCGCAGGATGCTCGCCGTGTTGCCAGCGTAATCGCCGTTCGTCGTGTTGATCTGTCCGATGGTGACGCGCATCTTTTTCTTCCTGTTATGTTGTGCTAATCAATTATCGCCGCTCACGAGCCGCACATTCAAGCCGTAAATCTTCTCAGGCGCAATCACGAAATAATTTTCTGTCACCTCACCAAGCATACCGTTTTCAGCGAGGAATGTCTGCGCACGATTGAGTGATGAAACTCTGAGGACGAGCGTTTGAATTCTGTTCTCATCAGATGAAACAAGACAAACCGCCGGGCCGTCTGCAGTACCCATAGCGGTAGAGTTAAATAAGAGCATCGAAATTTTAGATGCTAGCATACAATATTTTATGCTTTGCGTACTGCGGTATGATTTAATAGTTACGCGATTTCGCTTTTGTAATACATGCTAGATAGGCCACTCATCAAAGTAGATCAAAGAAAATGGCGAACACTAAATTAACTGCGTATCTTGCCATAGCAAGGCTCTATCAATGGGAATCCGATCTGTGTCAGGAGATGATGTATGAATCTCTTGATGAGCTTTATTCATTGTCAGGGCGTTTAGCGTTTCCTTTAGAGGAATACGGAACACACTATCCAACTATCGAATTACTACAACGCAACAAACGAGGAAAGGATGCACCGACACGCTTTTTCCCTAAGAAAGATTTGGACATTTGCGAGATTCTCAAGATTGAAGTGGAAGTACCGTTACCAGTTAAAGCTCCAAGTTGGGTATCACAAGAGGATTTGAAAAGACCCGCCAAGCTAAAGAGTTACTATCTTTTTCTGATTCGGCAGCTATTTCTGAAGCGAATCCATGATTTACTTGTCATCGCAAATCTTGCGCGCATTGGAGCTTTGACCCTTCGTAATAGCCGCTTTGTACAAGATGGAAATAGAGATGAGGAATCTTATGAGTTGAATGTGTCGGAGTTGCGATTTGCCGCGATGTATGCCGAAAAGATTGGATGGCCGAAATTGCAGAAGTTAAAAATAGCCCAATCTTGGAAGTGGGCATTGCAACGAAAAGGTTTCTTGGATGGCTTTAGTGAAGACGCCACAAGTAGGGCACTTAATTCTTTTACTCATCTGCTCAAACTGTATAATGGTCCCATTGCGTTGTTTTGGGCGATCATGGGAATTGAAGCCCTTTATGTCCGGGGCCGAGAACCTAAAATGGAACAAGTCCGAGAAAGAACTCAGGTGCTTTTAGGTGAGCAGACATCTTTCAAAAAGAAAATCTCTGAGATGTATAACTTTCGATCAAGCTTTATACATGGGGGCCAAGATTTTCCCGGTCTTCGTCAGTTGCATGATGCTACTGCTGAAGTTGAGTCACATGCTAGTGCTCTTAATGAGTCAACAGATTTAGCTATTGCATTACTAACAGCTACGCTACAAGTATTAATTTCAAGGGACTGGCAAGGATTGAGGTTCTCCTATAAAGTAGAAGATATTCAGCAGTAGAGTTAGAGTGCTTTCATGCTCATTTTTGCGAATCAGGTTAAATGCTTTATGCAACATGTTAGTAAGCCCCAGCCTTCTACGCCAGCCTGCTTTGTATAAATCTTATTTTATGGTGTGGAATTGAGAGGTCGCTATGGATGCACAATATATTTTGAGCGAATATTTAGAGCGAGCGATGGCGCAAGCCGAGTACGATAAACTAGAAGATGGAACTTTCTCCGGGCGTATAGCTTCCTGTCAGGGTGTCGTTGCCTTCGGAGCAACTCTTAGGGAATGCGAAGATGAATTGCGTTCCACTTTAGAAGATTGGCTTCTGCTTGGATTAAAGCTGGGACATACTTTGCCTGTGATTGACGGCATTGATCTAAACAAGGAACCTGTTTATGAGCCAGTGGAATCCATGTAAGCGCAACGATTTTATTCGTCGGTTGCGGCAGCTTGGATTTACCGGCATATATTCGGGAGCAAAACATCAGTTTATGGTGTACGGGCAGCATCGCCTCACGATTCCATCAAACAAAGAATATTCAGTGCCGCAACTTCGCATGATGCTACGTGAGGTCGAAGGTATTATTGGGCGGCAGATTTCCGTTGACGAATGGAATGATTTGTCCTGATACGCCGCGCACAGAAGTCATTTCCCATATCCACCGCCGCCCGGCGTTTCAATTCGCACGCAATCGCCAGCTTCGAGTTGCCAACTTCCCTTTGAGGCAATCGCGCGCGCATGTCCGCGATGGATAATGTGATTGCGTCCCGTGCGTCCATCTTCCCCGCCGTCGAGTCCGTAAGGCGCGCGGCGACGACGATCAGAGAGCAGAGACATGCGCGCGGGCACTAAGGTTTCAATCTCGCGCACGACGCCATCGCCGCCCTTTTGTCTTCCCTTGCCGCCTGAGCCTTTGCGTATGCGATAGGCGCGCACGCGCAGCGGGTACGCGTATTCGAGAGCTTCGGCGGGCGTGTTGAGGCTGTTGGTCATGTGCGTGTGAACGGCGCTCATGCCGTCAAGGTGTGGACGCGCGCCCATGCCGCCCGCGACAGTTTCGTAGTAAGCGAACTCCTGATTGGTGCGCGAATCAATCCCGCCGATGGTCAGGTTGTTCATCGTGCCCTGACTCGCCGCCGGAATCTTCTCAGGCAACGCCTGATGCAAAGCCTTGAAGAGAACATCAACGATGCGCTGCGACGTTTCGACGTTTCCGCCCGCGACCGAGGCCGGATGAACTGCGTTGACGACAGTCCCGCGCGGCGCAATCACTTCAATCGGCAACATCAACCCTGCGCTCGCCGGAACATCTCCGCCGACCAGACAACGAAAGATGTATGACACGGCGGAAACCGTGATCGCCTCGACAGCGTTGATCGCGCCCGCGACCTGCGCCGCGCTTCCTGTGAAATCAACGCGCGCTCGTTCACCTTGGATCGTCACACGCACGCAAATCTTCACTTCCGTCTCGCTCACACCATCATCATCAAGCGCATCTTCCGCCGCGTACTCTCCATCCGGTATCGAAGAGATCGTGCGCCGCATCAACCGCGCCGAGTAAGCGATCAAATGCGCGGCATATTCTTGCGCTTCACGCACGCCGCGCCGCTCGACGATCTCAAGCAGACGATTCGCGCCCGTCTTCAATGATCCGATCTGCGCCTCGAAATCCGCGCGCCGTTCCGTAGCCCCGCGCACATTCGCCAGCAACAGACGCATCATCTCATCATCAATCACACCTCCGCGCGCAATCCGCACGGGCGGAATCCGCAAGCCCTCGCCGTAAACATCCGTCGCCAAACCCATCGAACCCGGCGTCGCTCCGCCGATGTCCGCGTGATGCGCGCGGTTAGCCACATAAAATCTGGGGGGAACGGGGAAATGGGGAAGCGGGGAAAGGGAAGAGGAGATGCTATTGCTTTCCGTTAGAGCTTTTGAGTGACTCGTGGTTCTTCCCCTTTTTCCATTTCCCCTTTTAACCTTTTCCCCTTCAGCGTCGAAAACGCCAGCGACCAAAGTCACGTCCGGCAGGTGCGTGCCGCCAGCGAACGGGTCATTGAGAGCGACGACGTCGCCGGGCGCGAGTTTGATTTTGTGGAGCGCGGCGGCGACAGCCATCGGCATTGAGCCTAAGTGTACGGGCATGTGATCGCCCTGTGCGATAACGCGGCCATCGTTATCAAAGACAGCGCAGGAATAATCGCGCCGCTCCTTGATGTTTGGAGAGAAGGCCGTGCGACGCAGCGCAATGCCCATCTCTTCGGCGACGGAGGTGTAGAGCGCGCGATAGATTTCCAACGTCGTCGGATCAAAGCTATGTTTGATATTTGGCATAACCCGTAAATAAGTTTTGAGTTGTGAATTTTGAATTTTGAGTTATTGCTTTTAATTCAAAACTTAAAATTCATAACTCAAAACTTTAATTTCATGGCTCGATAATCAAATTGCCATGCTCATTAACAACTGCACGCGCGTCCGGCGGAATCAGCGTCGTCGCAGAATACTCCGTCACGATGCAGGGAGAGCGCAGGCGCGCGTTCGGCTCAAGCTCATCACGCCTGTAGATTCCGGCGCGAGCCTCATGTTCCGAGAAATAAACCTTTGCAAACTCGTGCGGCGCGACAGTGAACATTTTATGTGCTGGACGACGCGCACGCTCCGCTCTCAATTTTTCCACCACCCCGATTGAACGCAGCCGAAGACTGACGATCTCGACCTTGTTCGTACTTTGCGCGTAGCCGTAGCGCGCTTGGTGTGCGCGATGAAAAGCCCGTGCGATATTGCCGCCATGTGTCCACTTAACTTCCAACTCAAACGATTGTCCCTGATAACGCACGGCGAGCGATCTTTCGTGACGCTGCTTCGTCTCTGCAAATCCTTCACGACGCAGTGTTGCCCTTCCTTCACGCTCCATCTTTCGAAACGCGCGCTCGATCTTCGCGTCCGTTTCTTTCAAGGCCAACAGCATCACCGTGCGGCTAAAATCTTTCACCACGTCGGAAGCGAGAGCGCCGAGCGCGGAGAGTGCGCCCGCAGACTTGGGCGCGATGACGCGCGGGACGCGCAGGGCGCGCGCAAGCTCGACGGCGTGCAGCCCGCCCGCGCCGCCGAACGGCAATAGAGCGAATTCACGTGGATCGTAACCGCGTTCGACAGAGATGACGCGCAGCGCACGCTCCATGTTCGTGTTGACGACACGCACGACGCCGCGCGCAGCTTCTATGACGCTGACACGCCGACCTGCCGCCGCGCTCATCTCCCGCGCGAGTTCTTGCAGCGCATCACGCGCACGCTCCGCATCCAACTTGAATTCTCCGCCGAGCAATCCTGCGCCGCCGAAACGATTAAGGACGAGGTTGGCGTCCGTGACTGTCGGTTGCGTGCCGCGACCGTAGCAGGCCGGGCCGGGATCAGCGCCCGCCGATTCCGGCCCGACGCGCAAAGAGCCTCCTTCGTCAACGCGCGCGATTGAGCCGCCGCCCGCGCCGACCGTGTGGATGTCCATCACGTTGACAGCGACGGGAAGTCCGGCCACGCTCGCTTCGTTCGTCATTCGCATCCCTTGAGAGTCGCAGAGCGCAACATCCGTTGACGTGCCGCCCATGTCGAAGGTGATGATGTTTGAAACGCCAGCCGCACGCGCGACGCGAAGTGCGCCGACCACGCCGCCCGCCGGGCCGGAGAGAATCGTCCGCACAGGCTCTGCCGCAGCCACATCAGCAGAGATGCTCCCGCCCGAAGATTGCATCACGCGCAAACGCGGCGCGTGAGTTTTGAGACGGTTGAGATACGTGCCCATCAAAGGTTGCAGGTAAGCGTTGATCGTGATGGTCGAGGTGCGTTCGTACTCACGATACTCTGGAAGAATCTTGTGCGAGATGGAGAGCGGAACATTGAGTGTAGAAAGCGCAGCAGCGATGCGCTGTTCATGTTCGGGATGCACGAAGGAGAAGAGCAGCGAGACGGCGATTGACTCAACGCGCTCTCTTTTAAGTTTCCTGACAAGCTGACGAAGCGTGCGTTCATCCAACTCTTGCAGCACCTCGCCCGAAGCCGCGACGCGCTCGCGGACGCCGAATCGCAACTCGTCGGCGACGAGCGGCTGCGGGCGCATTGCATTCAGATCATAAAGAGCGGGTCGCGCCTGCCTGCCGATGGCGAGTACGTCTTCAAAACCTTCGGTTGTGACCAGTGCGGTCTTTGCGCCGCGTCTTTGAAGCAGCGCATTAGTCCCGACGGTTGTGCCGTGAATAATCTCTATCTCAAGTAAGTCAGCGCCGGTTAGATCAGCGATGCGGCGCAAGCCTTCCATGATCGCTTCGGACGGATCGGCGGGCGTGGATGCAATCTTGAAGACGCGCAAACGGTCGTCCGTTTGAAAGACGAAATCCGTGAACGTGCCGCCCGTATCCACGCCGACACGCACGCGCCGCAAACTTTTCCCGATTCGTTTCATCCGTGATTGCAGGGGCAGGAGCAGGAGGCAGGAGCAGGAAGCAGCGCGCGTCTATTCCTGCTTCCTGCTCCTGCCTCCTGCCGACTAATTATACGTCTTCCAGCCTGCCGCTTTCGTGAGAGCGCCGCGCCGCGTCCAAAACAAGCTGGTTACGGTATCCATCCTCGAAGGTCGCAGCGCCTTCGATTGTGTGGCGGCCAGTTTGCAGAGCTTCGATGATGGCGCGCGAGAAGTTTGTGAAGCCGCGCGCCCAGCCGCCGTCGCGCATCCCCTCGGCAAGCGGCCCGCGTTCCGTCTCGACGCGCGTCCACTCGCCCGCGTCCGTGCGCGCCTGCCAGAGTTCGCCGCCTTCTTCAACCCTCAGTCCACCATCGGAGCCGAAGATTTCCAGGCGATGTTTCGGGCTTCCCTGTTCGACGACCGAGAGCGAGATGGTTGCGGTTGTGCCTTTCGTCAAATCGCTATCTGCAAAACGCAGGATCAAGTTCGCTTCATCATCCGTCGTCACACGACGCATCTCGCCCGTCCGTTCATCCTCGCGCTCCGCGACGTGCGTGGCGAGCGTGCAGAAAACTTGCGAGACCTCCGAGCCGAGCAGCCAGCGAAAAGCATCAACCGCATGAGAGCCGATAGCGCCGAGCGCACCGCCGCCGCTTTCTGCATCAGACCACCAATCCCACTTGCGATCAGTTGATGCTCTAAAATCACTATGAAAGAGCAGCCTGGCGTGGCGCACTTCGCCAATCTCACCACCGTGCACCATCTCACGCATCTTCAATCGTCCCGACAGAAAACGCAGTTCGTGATCTATCAAGGCCAGCGCTTCCCTTTCACTCGCGCGCCGCCGCATCGCGTCCGCCTCTTCCGCGTTCATCGCCGTCGGCTTCTCGCACAGCACAGCCTTGCCCGCATCAAGCGCGGCCAGAGTCATCTCCAGGTGCGTGACGGGCGGCGTGACGATGCTGACCAAATCAACGTCGTCGCGTGCGATTATTTCGCGCCAATCGTCCGTCGCATGTTCAATATCGAACTCACGCGCCACACGCTCCGCGTTCTCACGATGCCCGCTCGCAATCGCCACGACGCGCGCACCCTCGCACGCGCGAAAAGCCGGAATCTGCGTCGAGCGCGCAAAGCCTGTCCCGATGATGCCGATGCCGATGAAATCTTTTTTAGTCAACTTACACCCCTTGCTTTCTGCGATGATGAATCAGGTATGTGATGTCCACCGAAGCTATCGTGCGATAGCCTCGGTGGTATATTTGCCCCCGGCTGGTTTCGAACCAACAACCCTCAGATTATGAGTCTGGTGCTCTACCATTGAGCTACAGGGGCATACTGAATTTAATGTGACGCGAAAAGATTATATGGGTCGGCGCGAGTGGTCGCAAGCGCGAGAAGTTTGACGGCGCGAATTTGCTGCGGTGAAGCAAACTCTCTACGATAAATCAGTCTCCGCGTTCTTAACGTGCGCGATCATGCTGGCAATCGAGATGAGGATTAAAAGGATGCTGCCGATGCCGAAGATCACGGCGCGCTGGCTGTTGCTCTTGGCGGAGTCGAGTGTCTGACTTGCGGCGCGCTCGGATGCGTGTGCTTCGTTCATCAGCCGATTCTCTTCGGGCGTTCCTTTAACCTTGTCGGATTGCCGCTCTAACTCAAACGATTTCTTTTGCAAATCCGGCCATAACTCATCCTGCGTGCGCGCGTGAAAGTATGACCACGCGGCGAAGCCTGCAGCAGCCAGCCCGCAGAGGAGAGTTGCGATGGCGATGACTTTTAATCTCTGCTTCATGCCGAGAGCACGGATTCAATCTGGCGGAGGTGTCGCTCTTCGTGGAGGCCGATGAAGGCCAGCCATTGATAGAAGTTGAGCGGGCCGAAAGCCGGGTGCGGATAAGTGACTGATGAAAGGGTGGTCGCTTCGATGCGCGGGCGCAAACTGTGTAGCCCTGCGCGCGATTGACGCATCCGCGCGAGCAGGTTAGCGATGGTCTCTGTTCGGCTCGGACGCACTGCCTCCGGCGCGACGTACTTTTCGTTGCGGCTGCGCTCGATAAATTGGTCAAGCGAGAAAGATTCCATCTCGACAGTCGCGCCGTTTGCCGGCGTGGAGGCCGCTTCAGCTTTCGTGAGCATCATCGTCATCATCCGCAGCAGGCGCTCTTCCATGATCGTCAGATGCTCGATGATCTCTGTCGCAGACCAACTGTTCGGGTCAGGACGAGTGTGGGACTGCTCTTCGCTCAAGCCTTCAACCGTTTGATAAAGACGTTTGCGCGTCTCGTCTATCGCTTCGTAAATTTGCGGGACGCTCGTGTAGATCATCCGGGTTTCACTCCTTATCAGCAAAGAGTTTTCAGCGCGGCGCACTATAACACACGATGGCAAGAGCGAAAGCCGCCGTGCGCTGTTTGGCGCGACTGAGTGACTTGGCCTGAATGCTGAGATTGATCCTGTGCCAGCGTTGAAAAGTGTTCACAGGCTCACTCGCGTAGATACGGATGTATGCCGTCTGGATGAAGAGACTTTGATCCTCCGGCCAATCGAGATGAACGATGGGATTGAACGAGACGGGCGTGCCGCTTGTTGACGGCGCGTTTCCTTCTTTGCCTTTGCCGCCTTGTGTTTCACCTGTCTTGTTCTTCGACTGTAGATTCTTTTCGTCGTAAGTCACAGAAGCGTTAAGCAGTGGGTCATGCAGAGGAATGGTCGCCTGCGTCGGCGTCTCTGAAACGGCGTCGTAAATTCTCACGTCCGTCTCAAATCCTGTGGCGACTTTTGAGGCATCTGGCGACCAGACCGGCCCGGCTTCCGTCAAGCCGTCATCAAGCAGACGTTCGCGTCCGTCCGTTTCAATCAGGCGCGGGCGACCCGCAGGCAGTTTGTGCTCTCGTTCGCGCGCGTCCCATTCATCTTCACGACAGGCTAAACTTGCGAGCGCGTGGCTGTCGGGCGACCACGCTAGATAGAAATAGATGAGACCATTGCGCGTCGTGAGCGGATGAAGTTGAAAGCCGTCACGGTCGCAGATGTAAATTTGTTCGGTGTCGAAGACGGGCACGGGCGCGAAGACAGGGGCGACTGAAGGCGTCGGGATGGCTTTGCCTTCGGGAATCATTTCGGGCGGAGTCGCTTGTGTCAGACTCTTGCGTCCGATGAAGGCGATAGCTTTTCCGTCCGGCGACCAGCGCGCTGCGGAAGCAAACGCGCCGGAGAGTTCGGGCGGCGTCAGGTTGCGCAGGAATCTGCCGTCTGCCGCGTACATATCTATCCGAAACTCGCCTTCCTGCGTCTCGCCCGTGTCGTAAAGCGCGAGCGCGCGTTGACCATCGGGCGAGATGACCGTGCGCAGGAGACGATCATCTTTGCGGCGCGTGTCAAAGTCGTCTTGAACGGGTTTGAGCTTGGTCTCTTCTTTACTTTGCGCGTCGGGCGGCGCATCCGTGTCGGGCGTGAAAGTGTAGGCGAGGCGTTCAGCCGCGACATCGCCCAGAGTGTTTGGTCGAGCATTCTGTTTCTTCGCGCTCTGGCGGCATCCCGTTACGATGAGAAGAGACAGCACGATCAGGAGAGACACGGAGACGCGGCGACGCGGCGAAAAACAGAAGGCAGAAGGCAGAAGGCAGAAAGCAGAAAACGGCTGCGTGCCTTGGCTGCTTTCTGCCTTCTGCCTTCTGCCTTCTCTCTTGCGTTGACGGCTCATCTGAAGCGCTGATGATAGGAAGGCGTGTGCGCGATTGTCAACGAGGCAAAGGAAGAAGCGTTTTGAATTTTCAATCTGAGATTTGAAATCTCAAACCTGCTCTGCGGCGCTTTCAATCTCTTGCCTCTGCGATCCTCTGCGTCCTCTGCGGTTAATTGACGGGTGACAGTTAAGCACAAGCTGACAGAGAACTAGCTGGAGCAGCCTGATGAAAAGACCACGAGGTAAGGCGTGAGTGCGTCAGGCGGCGGCGCGCTCTAATTGTAAAAGATGAGTTTTCGAGTAACTGATGCGGCGGGATGTGACGCGCCTCGCGCGAGGCGTCGCTTTGCCGGGCGAGCTGGGCGGTTCGACGAGTTTCAAAGTGCCGGGCGGGTCACCCATGATGTCGCTGCCGAGCGTCGGGTCGAGCGCGAGCAGAGCGCGCATGGTGTTGCGCGGCGAGAGATGCGCCTCATCCGTGCCGTCATCTTCAACGCAGTTGTGTTCGATGGCGCGCGACAGTCTGCGCGCGAGAGGCTCCTTGCCGGGCGTGCGCATAATGTAGGTGCGTGCGGACATCGCACCCACCAGATCGCAGGTCAACTCTTCCGGTCGCCGTCCCGCAATGTGCATCCCGGTCAGCGTCGTGGCGCGCAGCGCGACGAGTCGAAACAGTGGGTGGAGAGAATCCTCTTTGCCGTCCGCGATGTGCGTCAACTCATGCGCGAGCACGCTGACCATGCCCTCGTCCGATTGCAGCCCCGCGAGAAAGATCGTGCCGAAGTAGATCGTGCGCGGAGTGCTGAGCATGACGGAGGCGTTATCGCGCAACTCAACGTCCGGCTCGATGGTGTTGACGGCCAGCACGCGCAAAGTGGCGGCGCGAATTCTTACATCTTCAAGGCTGTACTCATTGGAAAGATCACGCAACGAAGCGACGACCAATTCTTTCGCGGCTGGCAGCAGTCGTTGAGCGCGTTTGAGACCGGCAACGGCGTCCGGGTGACTCAACGGCAGTGAAGGCCGCGCCTGCATCACATCAATCGGCACGCTCCCCAGAGGATCGCGCGCGCGCTCCGTACAGACGACGCTGATCGCCCGCTCCACAATATTCTGCTCATCAGTTGGCGGGCTTTCACGCGGCTGGCTTTGCGGTGGCTGGCCGCCTTTCCAGGGACTATCATCCTGCGCAAAGGAGTTGACCGGAGTGACAGCTATGAGAAACAGAGCTAGAGAGATGAGCGTCGCTCTCAAAAACAACTGGCGGAGATTGACGAGGCGGTACTTCATTGGACACAGAATACAGGAGGCAGAAGGAAAACGGAATTCAGAATCCAGAAGTCAGAAGTCAGAAGTCAGAATGCTAAGGCGGAAACCACCGTTACAGTTTTTACGAACTTTCTTTTCTCCTGGCTCCTGACTCCTGGCTTCTGTCTCCTGCTTTTCATTTACTCTTCCACTCCGGCTTGCGCTTCTCCATGAAGGCCTGGATGCCTTCGCGCGCGTCTTCGGTCTTCATCAACTCGTTCAAGTATAAATCTTCGACCGCCGAGAGCGCATCTTCAAACGTGCGACCGCGCGCCAGATTCATCGCGCGCTTGCTGGCTTCGAGTGCGGGCGCGGAAAGTTCGCGGAGTTTGACGAGCACGTCGCGCGTCTTTTGCTCAAGCTCTGCGGAGGGGACGACGCGGCTAATGAGGCCGAGCCGCAACGCTTCCGCCGCATCAATCAACTCGCCCGTCAGGATCAACTCGCGCGCGCGTTTGTCTCCGATGATGCGCGGCAGCAAGACGGCTGCGACCGGAGGAAAGACGCCCAACTTAATCTCCGGCTGACCGAAGCGCGCACGCTCACTCGCAATCACGATGTCGCAGCACGCCACCAATTCGCACCCACCTCCGAGCGCCGAGCCGTCAACCACCGCAATCGTCGGCTTCGCCGCTTGCTCCAACGCGCGAAAGATTCCATGAAATGAATCCAGCATCCGATAGATAGTCTCCTCAACGTGCTCTTCAATCGCTACGCCCGCACTGAAAGCGCGCGTCTCTGGCGCGGCCTCAAAGACAATCGCCACCATCTCGCGCTGACCAGCGCACTCACCGATGGCATCGTTGATCTCGCGCATCATGGCGATGTTGAAGACGTTGAGCGGTGGACGCGCGAAACTTATGCGCCCGACGCGATCTTCGATGTTGAGCCTGATGTTCTGATATTCGTCTGTCATCAGATGAAGTCTAAAAGATTATGGCTGATTCGCCAACCAGAGGGTAGTGGGTCAGTTTCAAATTAGAGCGCCGATCAGCATTAGCTCAGAATTCCAAACTGACCCACTACCTCACGGCACGCTCGCTAGACAGTTCAGCAAACGCCATGTTAAATTGCCTTGTACTTTAATCTTAGCGGTTCTCGCCCTTACGGGGCGAATCTACTGCGGTCTGGGAGGGCCATCGAGAGCAGTGTCATTAGCAAAAGAAGCGAAAGAGAAGATTGTGACGGATTTTCGCACCCACGAGGCGGACACGGGTTCACCACAGGTGCAGGTTGCTCTGCTCAGTCAGCGCATTAACGAACTGACCGAGCATTTCAAGATACACAAGAAAGATAACCACTCGCGGCGCGGACTGCTCAAGATGGTCTCGCAGCGCAGAAGTCTTCTCGACTACCTCAAGCGGACAGATATTGAACGCTATCACGAGGTTGTCAATCGTCTCGGCCTGCGTCGTTAAAGCGTCGGGTCGGCTGATTCTAGTCGAGAGCAAATTGACGAACGAGAGAATTCTTCGAGTCTCAAACACACACAAAGCCCGCGTCTATCGAAGAGCTTGAACTGAGGTGCCGAACGTGACGGCGTTGACCGAACATCAAGCAGACGCGAGTAGCCCTAAGCACATCAGAGCAAAAGGCGGCGCTGGTCTCACGGTAGAGAGACTCGCCGCCTTTATTTTTTGACAAAGCCGTGAGAGATGAAACGTAAATTATGAATTTTGAATTATGAGTTTTGAATTAAGGCCAAGAACTTTCAATTCAAAACTCAAAACTCAAAATTCATAATTTATCTCTCGCCGCTTGTCATCAGGAGAACACATAGATGCCAGTAAAGAAATATCTCAAAGAATCAATCAAGCTGGGCGACAAAGAGTTGACCGTCGAGACGGGTCGCGTCGCCAAGCAAGCGGACGGCTCTGTCGTCATCCGCTACGGCGACACGATGCTCTTGGTCGCTGCCGTCGCCGCCAACAGCCCACGCGAAGGCATAGACTTTTTTCCGCTCACGGTCGAATACCGTGAATCCAACTTCGCCGCCGGGCGCATTCCCGGCAACTACTTCAGGCGCGAAGGTCGTCCCAATGAAAAGGAGACTTTGACCTGCCGCCTGATTGACCGTCCCTGCCGCCCGCTCTTCACCGAAGGCTTTCGCAACGAAACGCAGATTATCGCCTCGGTCATCTCGGCAGACCCTGACAACAACCCGGATGTCATCGCTATCACGGGCGCTTCCTGCGCTCTCTATCTGTCGGACATTCCGTTTCCGAATCCGATTGCGGGCGTGCGGATCGGTCTCATCGAGGGTCGCTACATCATCAACCCGACGTATGACGAAGTGCGCGCGTCGCGTCTGAACCTGATCGTCGCCGGAACGGAAGAGGCCATCGTGATGGTCGAAGCAGGCGCTTCGGAAGTCTCGGAAGAGATCATGGTCGAAGCACTGATGCTCGCGCACAAGGAGATCAATCGTCTCTGTCGCTGGCAGAAGGAGTTGTACAAGGCGCTCGAAATTCAGAAGCGCGAAGTCGTGCCGCCCGCACTCAACGAAGAGATGATGGGCGAGATTGAGCGTAACTATACAGATCGCCTTCGTGCTTCGCTCGACACTTCAGGTCAGGACAAGCGCACGAGTTATGCGGCGATTGACGCACTCAAAAAAGAGGTCGTCGAATCCTATCCTGAAGATCAGCCTGAGCAACGACAGATGGCGAAAAAGGTTTTCGATCATCTTAAAGAGACCATTTTCCGTGACGACATCCTCAACAACAGACGCCGCCCGGATGGTCGCCGCTTCTCGGAGATTCGCCCGATTACCTGTGAAGTCGGCTGGCTGCCGCGCGTTCACGGTTCCGCTCTTTTCACACGCGGCGAGACGCAGGCTCTCGTCACCACTACGCTCGGCACGAAAGACGACGAGCAGTTCATAGACGACATTGAAAAGGGCGAGATCAAGCGGCGCTTCCTGCTGCACTATAACTTCCCGCACTATTCAGTCGGCGAGGTCGGACGCTTCGGCTCGTCCTCGCGCCGCGAGATAGGTCACGGTGTGCTCGCGCGTCGCGCCATCGAACCGGTGCTGCCTGAAGAGTCTGAATTCCCTTACACCATCCGCATCGTCGCCGACATCACAGAATCGAATGGTTCGTCTTCGATGGCAACTGTCTGCGGCGGCATCCTCAGTTTGATGGATGCGGGCGTGCCTTTGAAGAGGCCGGTCGCGGGCGTTGCGATGGGACTCGTGATGGAGGGCAACAAGTACGCGATCCTGACGGACATCGCTGGCGCGGAAGACCACTACGGCGATATGGACTTCAAGGTCACGGGCACGCGCGACGGCATCACTGCGCTTCAGATGGACATCAAGATCGGCGGCATCAACGCGCAGATCATGGCAGACGCTCTGCAACAGGCCAAGAAAGGTCGCCTGTACATTCTGGACGCGATGGAGCAGACCATCAGCGAGCCGCGCGCGGACATTGCGCCTTACGCTCCGCGCATCATCCAGATCAAGATCAACCCGGACAAGATACGCGAAGTCATCGGGCCGGGCGGGAAAGTTATCCGCGCGCTGGTTGAAGAGACCGGAGCCAAGATTGATGTCGAGGACGACGGCACAATCTCGATTGCGTCCGCCGACGGTGCGGCTGCACAGGCCGCCATTGATCGCATTCGCGGCATCACGGCGGAGGCGGAAATCGGCCAGAATTATCTGGGCACCGTCAACCGGATCGTTGACTTCGGCGCGTTCGTCGAAATCTTTCCGGGCACTGACGGCCTTCTGCATATTTCGGAGATCGCTGACCGCAGGGTCAAAGATGTCCGCGATGAACTGAAGGAAGGCCAGCAGATTTTGGTCAAATGCATCGGCAAAGAGGGCAACAAGATCAAGCTCTCACGCAAGGCCGTCCTGCGTGACGAGAAGCAGAAGGCCGAAGCTGCCGGGGGCGGCGAAGGCGACTAAAAGGCTCCGGGTTAAGGGGTGAAAAGGGGAAATGGGGAAAGGGAGACAGCAAAATCCCTTTCCCATTTCCCCCTTTCCCCATTATCCCGCTTATTTTTCTTGACATACAGCCCAAAGGCTAGTTTAATCGCAGACGCAAAACTGGAATCCATACAGCATTAACCGTCTTTCCCTAGCGAATGAGGAAAGCCAAGCGGTTTCCATATTTACAGATATTTTGATAAGGCGCGACGAGTTAACGGGAACCAGAGCCGACATTAGATCGGCCACAGCATTGACCCGCTTCTCGTGTCTCAAATAGTTGAGCCGTCTTTTGAATTAACTTATTCATACGCCCCTGAAGTTTGACTGTGCCTCGCGCCCGGTTACAAACGGAAGAGAGCCAATGAGGAGCTTCCAAACAATGAGGAATCGAGCCATCAGCCACGTTGCTGTGATACTCAGCCTCTCGCTGCTATTAGCGGCGGTGCCTGCGCAAGCTGGCCCGATACCGTTCAGTGATGTCGTTCAGGTATCAGGTGGTCAGACACAGGAACTTCGCCTGCGCAGCGTCTCGCAAAGCGGCAGCACGCCGGTCAGCGCCGATACAAAATCTGCGACTCAAGGCGCGGCACAGCAGCAAGGCCAGCAGACATCACTGATTTCTACCGCCGCCGGGCCACAGCAAGGACAGCAGGGCAACGTCGAGGTCGTCGAAGAAGGCGACGTTTCCGGCACGGTTTGCAATTGCGGTGAGCTTCTGATTCCCGGGGCCTTCAAATTTCCCTGGTTCGCTCTCGGCGGCGTGCCGCTGGTTTGTGCGACCGGCGTCTGCACCCACAACGATAATCCACCTTGCCAACCGGGCGACCTGACCTGCACTCCGCCTTCCGTTCCCGAACCGGCGACACTGTTCCTGCTCGGCTCAGGGCTGGCAGCGCTTGGAGCGGGTGCGCGCCGTCGCTACAGGTTGAATAAACCGGGTAGAAATCTTCCAACCAATACTGAGGTGTAATCATGGCGAAAAACTTTGAAGCTCACGCTCAACAAAACATGACCAGAGCAAAGTTCGCTTTTGCCGCTCTGATTGCGCTCACGTTTCTCTTCGCACAGTCGCTCATGACAACGGCTCGCGCGGACAAGAGACCGAACTACGGTCGCATCAAAATTTCAACGACGCCGGGCGGCTATCCGATCCTGATTGACGGCAAGCCTGCGGGCGAGACGACCGCCAGCGAGCGGCTCCTTGATCTTCCGCCGGGAACGCACACGGTCGAAATCATCTTCCCGAACGAAGAGCGCTGGACGCGCGAGTTTAATGTCAACGCGGGTCGTGTCTATTGCATCGGCCTCGCTTACGCGCCGAGAACAGTACCGATTCCGCCCAAGGTGCCGTGCCCGTATCCGGTCAACGTCTCCGCGCCATCTACCGTCAATGACGGCGACGTGATTACCTTCACGGCGGACGTTTCTTACACAGGTTCTTCCGCGCTCAACTACACCTGGACGGTCAGCCCGGCTTCGGCACGCATCGTGAGCGGCGCAGGCACGCCGACCATCATGGTTGATAGTTCTGGACTCGGTAAGCAGCGCATCGAAGCCATCCTGGTCGTTGACGACGGCTCAGGCGAGCGCACATGCCGGCAAACGGCTGAAGCTGCGACCAATGTTGTTCCGTTGCCGCCGACCGAGGTCAAGCAGAAATGCTACGACTGCTTCCCGTTCACCGCGTTCGATGACACCAAAGCGCGTCTCGATAATTTAGCCATCGAGTTGCAGAACAATCCGACCGCGCAAGGCTACATCATCGTTTACTCCGGCACGAGCAGCCGCTCTGGACAGGCGGATCGTCTCATCACACGCGCGAAGGATTACTTGGTAACGACACGCGGCATTGATGCCAGCCGATTAAATGTTATCAACGGCGGCTTCCGCGATACGGACTACTTCGAGTTGTGGGTTGTGCCGCAGGGCGCTCAACCTCCGACACCGACGCCGACAGCCCAACAGGGCACGCCAGCGCCGGAAACACACAGGCGCACCACTTCGCGCCGCCCGCGTCGAGAATAAAAGAGGCTAACAAGAGACCATAGAGACAGGCGACGAGTTGAATCTTCACTCGTCGCCTGTCTCTTTTTACTTGTCACAAATGTCGAGCCTGTGGTAACAATCATTGCACAGATTCCCCTTAAAACTTAAATCACTCCCCCAATTGGTTTGCACACTACAAACTTGCGAAGGAGGATCGAGCTATGGGTGATAATGGCGATGGTGGCGGCAGCGCCGGAGTGGTTGCTGTGGTGGCAATCTTTGTGATTGTCGTTCTGATTGCGCTTTATTTCTTCGTCTTCAGAAAAGGAGGTGGAGGAGCGCCTTCCGCACCTTCCGCACCGTCTGCTCCGGCGGCGCCAGGAGGTAAATAAGAGAGCAAGAGAAGATCAAGCGGATTGACAAGGAGGAGCATAGAGCGTGCTCCTCTTTTCATTTACCGTATTCGACTGTTACCATTCCATTTCCAAACATTATCCAGAGGAACATTAAAGAGTGTCAGCACCGAACATTGAAACCATCGTCTCTCTAGCCAAGCGGCGCGGCTTCGTCTTTCCTTCATCAGAGATTTACGGCGGTTTGGGGAGCGCGTGGGACTACGGCTCGTTGGGAGTCGAACTCTGCAACAACGTCAAGCAGGCGTGGTGGCGCTGGATGGTTCACGAGCGCGACGACATGGAGGGCATTGATTCGTCAATCATTCTTAATCGTCTGGTCTGGAAATACTCCGGGCATGAGGACACCTTCAGCGATCCGCTTGTTGATTGCAAAGAGTGTAAGAGCCGCTTTCGAGCAGACAAAATGGAGGAAGAATATCGCCAAACGAATCAAACTAAATCAAGCGTAATCCATTTTCCAGAATTCCTTTTCGGCAAAGATGGAATTAAATGCCCGAACTGCGGAAAGTCAAATTGGACTAAGCCACGTCCTTTCAACTTAATGTTTCGTACCCAAATTGGAGCAACAGCAGGAGCAGCGGACGACTTTGACGAGGAAGAGGGGACAGTATATTTGGCAAACCTTGCTTATCTTCGACCTGAGACAGCACAAGGCATCTTTATCAACTTCCAAAACGTGCTGACGACGATGCGCCGCAAGATTCCCTTCGGCATCGCGCAGATCGGCAAATCTTTCCGCAACGAAGTCACGCCCGGCAACTTCATCTTTCGCACGCGCGAGTTTGAGCAGATGGAGATGGAATACTTCGTCCGTCCCGGCGAGGATGAAGAGGTGCATCAGGAGTGGATTGATTACTGCTTCAACTGGTTCACGAGTCTCGGCATCTCGGCAGACAACCTGCGTCTCTACGAGCAACCGAAAGAAGAGTTGGCACACTACGCCAAGCGCACAGTTGATATTCACTATCGCTTCTTCCCCGAACGCGATGAGAATGAGCGGCAGTGGGACGAACTGATGGGCATCGCCAATCGCACGGACTTCGATCTCAAGGCGCACTCGAAGAAGCCTGAGAACGAAGAAGGCAAGCGCCTCAACCCGGATTCGACGGAAGACCTCTCTTACTTCGACGAGGCGACGAAGGAGCGTTACTATCCTTACGTCATCGAACCCGCCGCCGGAGTCAACCGCACAGTGCTCGCCGTTCTGATGGATGCCTATTCGGAGAAGATCAACGAGAAGAATGAGAAGCGCGTCATCCTGAAACTGCATCCCGCGCTCGCGCCCATCAAGGCCGCGATCCTGCCGCTTGCGAAGAACAAACCGGAGATCGTCGGCATGGCGAAGGCCATCAAACGCAGCCTGCAACCCGTCTTGCGCGCTGTCTATGACGACACGGGCGGCATCGGCAAACTCTACGCGCGACAGGACGAGATCGGCACGCCCTTCTGCGTCACGGTTGACCATCAATCACTCGAAGATGAAGCCGTCACCGTGCGTGATCGTGATACATGGGAACAGGAGCGCGTGCGCGTCGCAGACTTGCAAGAGCATTTACAGCAGCGCCTTCAAGCGCCGATTAGTAGCGCACCATCTGTTGGGTTTGACTATGGCTCTGAATAAAAATCTCTACAGATTCTTAGCTCTCTCGGCCTTCGTCGTCAGCGCCATGTTCATCCTCTTTGCGTTCATGCTCTATCGCACGAATGGTAACTACACGGCAGCCATCGGCGTCGCCGCTTTTGAAATTGTCGCCGGAGTTTATCTCCTGCGAAAGAGCAAATGAAGTTTGTAGGGGCAGGGCTTGTCCCTGCCCGTGCTTTTCTTTACACAAACCCGGGCAGGGACAAGCCCTACCCCTACATTTGTTGGCTATGCCTATCACTAAGAAGAGAAACCTGCAAACCGAGTCGCGTCTCCTGCTGGAAGACGACGAGCCGGTCGAATTGCCGCCCGCCGAAATCGAAGAGGGCGCAGTCATTGTGCAGTTTGACAAATTCAAACCGTTCGTCCCGGAGTTGCTCGAAACTTTGCGCGCGGGCACGCTGGCTGAACCCGTGCCTGTGATGCTCGACGGCTCGACCTTCGCCGTGCATACTGCGACGCGCACCTTCTGGGTCAAGCTCTGGCATACTGCATCATCGGATTTGACGCGCATCGAACGCGCACAGGTCATCAGTTGCCTGCCTTCAACGCGCGGCGTGCAGATTATCGTTGATGATCCTGATGATGAGTTTGATGACGAGGCGGATGAAGATTCATTAGAGGCTGAAGAATAGAATTCAGAGGCAGAAAGATAGAACTGCTTGCGCTCGCCCGTAGTCTTTCCAATGTCTTCGCATGTTCCTGAAAAAGTTATCGAGTTAGCGCAGGCTGTGCGCGCTGAAGGTGGACGCGCGCTGCTTGTCGGCGGCTGCGTGCGTGATCTTTTAATGGGCGGGCAGCCGAAGGATTGGGATGTTGAGGTGTACGCGGTCGAGCCTGCGCGTCTGCGCGAGTTGCTCGAAAAGTTTGGCCGTGTTGATGCGGTCGGCGAAGCATTCACGGTTTACAAGGTCGGCAACGATCTGGATGTCTCTCTGCCGCGCCGCGAGCGCAAAACGGGACGCGGCCACCGCGCATTCGTTATCGAAGGCGATCCCTTGATGACGATTGAAGAGGCTGCTCGACGGCGCGACTTCACCATCAACGCTATCTTGCAAGACCCGCTCACGGATGAAATCATAGACCCTCACAATGGGCGCAGCGATCTTCAAAACAAAATTCTGCGCGCCGTCTCACGCGAGACTTTCGCCGAAGATTCTCTGCGCGTGCTGCGTGCCGCACAGTTCGCCGCGCGTTTTGAATTTGACATCGAAGCGGAAACAGTCGAACTCTGCCGCGCGATTGATCTCACAGACCTGCCGCGCGAACGCATCTGGGGCGAGATGGAAAAGCTCTTACTGCGCGCTCGCCGTCCTTCAATCGGATTCATCTGGCTGCGCAAGTTCGGCGCGTTCGATCAACTCTTTCCTGAATTGAGAGCTTTAGCCGGAGTGCCCCAAGAAAAAGATTGGCACCCCGAGGGAGAAGTTGACGTTCATACCTGGCTCGTCGTTGATCGCGCGCGTGAGTTGATTGGCGATCTGTCTTATGCCAAGCGCGTGACGGTGATGCTCGCCGCGCTCTGCCACGACTTTGGCAAGCCCGCAACGACTGAATTTACTGAAGGGCGCATCCGTTCGCGCGGACACGAAGAGGCAGGCGTTGCTCCGACGGAAAGTTTTCTTGAACGCTTGAACATCCACACGCTCGACGGCTACGACGTGCGCGCGCAGGTTGTGGCGCTCGTGCGAGACCATTTGAAGCCGGGCGAGTTCTACAAGAAGCGCGAGGAGGTTGGCGACGGCGCGTTCCGCAGGCTCGCGCGCCGTTGCGAGTTGGAACTCTTGTATCGCGTGGCGAAAGCCGATTCACTTGGGCGCAATGCCGATTGGATTCCGCGCGAGAAGTGGTTCACGGCGGAAGCACAGGAGTGGTTCATCGCGCGCGCGCGTGAGTTGGAAGTTGAAGAGCACGCGCCAGTGCCGATTTTGATGGGTCGTCATCTGCTCGAAATGGGACTCGAACCGGGACCGCGCATCGGTGAAATCACACGCGCCGTTTACGAGATGCAATTGGATGGACGTGTGAAGACTTTGGAAGAAGCGAAAGCGGCAGCGCAACGCATCATCAGCGATGATGAGGCATAGTTCCGGCTTTCGCGCGCACACGCCGATCATGTAAGATACGCGGTTACACCAAAGCCCAAATTCATAACCTATCCGAAGGAAGATAAATAATGATCGAGTTTGAACTGACCGAAGACCACAAGGCCATTCAACAAACCGTGCGCGATTTCGCCACTAAAGAAGTTGCGCCGCGCATTAAAGAGCTTGATGAAAAGCAGCAGTTTGATCGTTCGATCTTAGACAAGATGGCTGAGTTGAATCTGCTCGGCGTCTGCATCCCGGAAGAGTACGGCGGCGCGGGCTTCGATTACATCTCGCTTGGATTAGTCTGCGAGGAACTCGAAGCCGTTGATACTTCCTTGCGTGTCATCATGTCCGTTCACACGGGACTCAACAGCCTGACGCTCTACACGTGGGGCACGGAGGAGCAGAAGCAAAAGTATCTGGTGCCGCAGGCGAAGGGTGAGCGTGTTGCGACCTACGGTTTGACGGAGCCGGGCGCAGGCTCTGATGTGGTCGGCGCGCGCTCCACCGCGAGGCGTGAGGGCGACGAATGGATTTTGAACGGCGAGAAGATGTGGATCAGTCTCGCAGATGTGGCCGATAACTTTCTCTTCTTCTGCTGGACGGATGAAGAGAAACGTCGCCAGCGCGACCACACAGGCATGTCATGTTTCATCGTCGAACGCACGATGAAAGGATTTTCTTCGGGGACGATTCACGGCAAGATGGGCATCCGCGCGGGCAACACCGGATATTTTTCTCTGCAAGACGTGCGCGTGCCGCAGGCGAATATGGTGGGCGTTGAGGGCGAGGGTTTCAAGATCGCCATGTTCGCGCTGGAGCAGGGACGCTACACCGTCGCATCGGGTGCGACCGGAGTCATCCGAGCCTCGCGTGATGCTTCCATCGCTTACGCGCTTCAACGCGAGACCTTCGGCACGAAGATCGCCAATCATCAACTCGTCAAGCAGAAGATCGCGTTGATGGAAGCGGATTACCAGATGTGCCATCTGCTCTGGCTGCGCGCAGGCTACCTGAAGAATCAGGGCAAGCTGAACGCGAAAGAGACTTCACTCGCAAAATGGCAGGCGACCGTTCGCAGTGAACAAGCCGCTTCGATGGCGATTGAAGTTCACGGCGCAAACGGCTACTCGAATGATTATCCGGTCGAGCGTTATCTGAGAAACTGCAAAGCCGCGATCATCTACGAAGGCACGCGCGACATCCACACCCTGATGCAGGCAGACTGGGCGCTCGGATTAAAGAAAGAGAAGCCTGCGCGCAAGACTCTGCCGCCGTGGAGACCTGCGGAATCGCGCGAAGCGGTCGCAGCAGATTAAGAGCAAACTACATTCACCACAAAGGCACAAAGCCACTAAGGACTAAGGCAGAATTCCTTTGTGGCTTCGTGTCTTTGTGGTTTCAATTAAACTACTGCCAATGCGCGGTCTTCCAGTATTGCGGGTCGAATAGTTTGTCGTCGAGCGGCACGTCCGTGCGAACTTCCGTGTAGGCTTCGGTTGTTCTGGGCTTGCCGTTAATCATGAAGACGACTTCGGGCGAGACCCAGCCGCCGCCTTTGACTTTGAAGTATTTGTTGAATTGCGTCTCCTGTGTCAGCGTGCCGTCTTTGCCTGCGGGCGCGAGCATTCGCACGAAGTAGAGATGCTCTTTATCAATCCAGAACTGCGACGAGTGTAAATCGCCCGCCTTCGCGCCGACGACATAAACAGGACGACCTTGCCACGTATCTTCGCGGATGATCGAGAGATCAAACTTGAGTTGCTTGAGCTTAGCAACGGCGTCTTGCAGGGACATCATGTAGATGTCGAAGCCGAGCACGAGGAGCGGGTGGACGAAAGGTTTGGTACTGGCCTGCGCCCCGTCTTTGAAACTGTAGAGCGTGTCGTTGGCGAAGAGGATTCCGTTGCCGTCCTTGACCGGATCGAAGTCAATCCGCAGTTTGCCTGGAACGGACAGGGCTTCGTACCATGTCGAGACTTTCGTTGTTCCATCCTCTTGATAATTCGTCGTCTGCTGCTTGAAGGTCAGCGTCTTGTACCACGACTTCGCATATTTCTGTTGCATCGCCTGAATCAAATCTTCAGACGTTTTTATCTCTTTGGCCTGCACGCTGACCATCGCCAGCAATAGTGCACAGATCAGTAGAACGTAACGCATCGTTAATTTTCTCCCATCAAGTTTCCGTTGAATCTCAGATCGAGTGTCCGTCGGGCTACACTTTTGATGATACGTCAAGGAGCATGGAAAAGTTACGATTTTAGTCAAGGGCTTCAATGCTCGCTACAATATCTCTTCACGCTTGAAGCTCCACCACGATTTATTAACCGCAGAGGACGCAG
>JAVHWW010000041.1:0-96928 GCA_032159235.1 Acidobacteriota bacterium | reverse complement strand
CGATTTCTTCCAGCTTATAAGGCTTCGTCAGATATTTGAACACGTTCATGTTCATCGCGCCGCTCTTGTAGGCTGGATCGGTCAGTCCCGAAAGAACGATCACGGGCGTATCGGGTAATTTCTGTCGAAGGTGACCCAGAAGCTCCAATCCGCTCAGACCCGGCATCGAAATATCTGTGATGACCGTGTGCCACTCAGACTCCTTCTCCAGCCACTCCAAGGCCTGTTCGCCGCTCGCGGCTTCCTGGACAAAATGCTTGCCCTGGAGCAACTCGACGAGTTGATCGCGGATTTCTGCATCGTCGTCAACAGCTAAGACATAGCCCATAAGATTTTCCTCCTGCGAAGCTCTATTCTAAACTGATATAAAAGCGTCGGCCTGACTGGCTGCCGCAATCAACGTTGCGCCTTCGCACGCTGCACGGCGTTGAGAGACTTCCTGCGCTAGTTCTAAGATGCGGTCGGCACTGAAAGGCTTTGTCACTACCCAGTCAACCTGAGCCTTCTTTTGGTTGTCAGAACCGACGGCTTCGCCCCAACCAGTGATGACGGCCAGTGGAATCTGTTGATTGCGCTCGCGGATAGCGCGCGCCAGTTCCCATCCGCTCATCCCAGGCATTCCGATGTCTGTAAAGACGCCGTCGAAATTTCCGGCATCGAGCAGCAAGAGAGCTTCTCGTCCTCCCTCTGCGAGAACCACGTTGTAGCCTTCGCTCTCCAAAATGTCGTGCAAGAGTTCACGCACTTGTGCTTCGTCGTCAACCACCAGGATGGTTGTGGGATTCTGTTGCAGGGATTGCGCGGGGGCAAAGGCTTCAAGAGTAAGGGGAGTTGAAGACAGAACCTCTACCACTGCGCTTTGATCTTGGGCCTCGACCTGCGTCACCGGAATCCTAATACGGAAGGTCGTGCCGCGACCTGCCTCCGATTCAACTTCGATGGTTCCTTGATGGCGGGTGATAATGCCAAAGCTCACAGCGAGGCCGAGACCGAGACCGGCTTTGCCTTTCGTCGTGAAGAACGGATCGAAGATGCGCGCGCGCACTTCGGGACTCATCCCAGAGCCTGTATCATTGACGGAGATTTCAGCATAGCCATCTGTTTCCATTGTCGAAAGTATGATCTGACCGCCCTCCGGCATGGCATCCACTGCATTGAAGACCATGTTGACCAGCACCTCGCGCAGCTCTGAATCATCGCCCAACACCATTGCATTGGAACGAATTTGGAGGTCAAGGTTAATGTGTACGTTACGAGCCTCGGGACGATCTTTCCAATAGGGCTGTGTAACCTCGCTGACATCGAGCAACAATTCACCTACATCCACCGGCTCAAAGTCGTGATCGCGGCGTTGGCGTGCGAAGTCTTGAATGCGCTTCACGGTCTTCGCGCCGTCTTCAGCAGATTTAATGATGATGTTGAGACCGCGTTTGATCTTCTCCGGGTCGCTGGTGCGCTGTAGAAGTTGCGCCCGGCCAAGAATTCCCGCGAGCGTGTTGTTGAAATCGTGCGCCACGCCGGAGGCCAATTCGCCGAGAGCCGATAGCTTCTCAAACTGTGAAAGCTGTTGGCGCATCTGCTCCTGTTCGATGATGTAGTGATTCAATTCTTCAACGTGGCGTTCGGCCTGCGCGGCTTGGGCTGCCGCCGTCTCGACATTCTTGAGATACGTTTTGTAAGTGACAAAGATTATCAGGAGGATCGGAGTCGTGATGATTAAAGCGGGCAAGCCGATACTGCCAAAGAGCTTGGCGATCATACCGGCAGCCGAAGCGCCAGCAAAATATGTGAGTGAGGTCCAGAGATAATTTTTCTTCCAGGTCATCCAGAACGGCTGATCCGTCTTGAGCGCGGAAGCTAGTGCGATGAGGCCGGAATTGGTGGCGTACTGCACGAGCGCCATCAGACAGATGGCTGTGATGAAGCTGGAAGAGTAGCCGCTACGTGGCAGAGCCGGAATGTTACCGAAACAAAGGCGCAGCGTCCAAGTGCTGAGAAAGGTCGAGAGGGCGATGACGGCGGAGTTGAAGAGAATGATGATCGGCTTCTTGCTGAAGCGCATTGATGAGAGAAGAGCCTCTATCGCAGCCAGCAGGATTGCCGTCTCACCGTCGTAAAGCAGCAACGTCAGAAAGATGAATGTGTCGGAGACAGAGATTTGTGAAGTGAAGTGCGGAATCTGTACGGAGACGCGCGAGCTGATGCCAATCGTAACGGACGCCAACAGCAGAAAGCGCAGATCAAGCTGTTTGATTGGAAGATGAAAGGCGGAAAAGAGACAGGCCAGCGCCCCGACTCCAATCAGTGACCACATGAGCGGCTTGGTGAAGCGTTGTTTGTCCATAGACTGTGTCTGTTGCTGACTAAGTTGGTTCGTTGATTCGCTCCTTTGATGAGAAGCTAAGGAGGCCAGTCTGTCTTTACCGGCTGCCTGGCTGGTTCGCGCGCCTGTAGGAGACGCACCTCCGCGTACAGATACACGGCAAGTGCCATTCCGTGAGCTTCAATTGTATTGATCGGGCTTTTTCTTAAGGTTTTATCGTTTTGTGGCTGACTGTGAAAAGAGTACGTGACAAAAGTCTGCCAGATTGACAGTGTGAGACTGTCAATCTGGCAGGCAATTTGGCAGATTAGTTGTTGGCTCTTACTGAGGCCGCGGGTGGCTTCTGCAAGAAGATCGTATCGTAGAGGGCGGTCAATTTATAGCCCACCTTCTTGTAGAACCTATGGGCCTCCTCATTCAACTCATTAACGAGCAAGCACACAGAATTCGCGCGCACCAGAAGATTCCGACTTAATTGCGAGAGACAGCGCAAGCCATAGCCTTTGCTGCGCTCTTCCGGGGCGACGTAGATTCCTTCGAGGTAAACGACTTCAGAAGTATCGGAGATAATATCCGCTTTGAAAATGAGCTTTCCGTTTTCCACCAGCACCCAGACTCTGCCTTGTTCGATGCGACGCGCGTAGCGCAGTCGAAAACCTCTGGGGTCTTTCTCAAGCGGGTTGATCCCGCTCTCAAGCTGTGCCATCTCCGCCTGCACGGGCATCACCAACTCGAGGTCGGCGAGCGTCGCCTGTCGCAGACCGCGCACAGGCTCTTTAACTTCGACTGGAAAGCGAAGCTCAAATAACAACTCGCGGCACATCAAACGCGGCGCCTGTCCGCCTTCAGCATAACGCTCCCAGAAGTGTTCGACCTTCTCCATCTCGCCGAGCAGCATATGCGACTGCAAGCATCCTTGAGCGATGCTGGCAAAGGCTGCGAGGGCTTCGTCTGAGCGTGCCTCAAACAATGTGGCGTGGCCGATGAGGGCGATGCCTTCGAGGCGACCAGCGTGGTTACGGTAACCATAGAACGAGCCGCGATTCAAAGGGCTGACGACGCCATTATCCAGAATGTAACCGGCCAGGTAAACAGTGTGCAGCGGGCGCTCTGCTAAAAAAGCCAGCGCTTCCGCCTTGTGCTCGTTGGTCAGCAGTTCGGCCTGTAAAGAATGGGACGCGAAGTTAGCCATCGGCGCGTAGTATGCCTTCATTTTTGTATTTGCAAGGGTCGGCATAATCTGTTCCTCGAAGTTCGTGCATTAAATCTTCAATGCACGCTCAGACATGGAAACCAAAGAATATTGACTAAACTATTTGTGTTTGGTTGTCGTCCCGCTCGTGGTCGAGTCCGGCACTGCCACCATGGATGACGATTTGTCGCCGCTGATGCGTGCAGACTGTGCCTCGACGGTGGCGTCACCGAGAAGAACACCGTCGCCTAAGAGGACGCCATCACCTAAGAGGACGCCATCACCTAAGAGGACGCCATCGCCCAATAGCACGCCGTCGCCTAAGAGCACGCCGTCGCTACAGAAGTAGTTGCCGTCGCCTAAGAGGACGCCGTTGCTGGTCATGATGTTGTCGCCCAGGAGAACGCCGTTCGAGATCATCGTCTGATCGCCAAGCAAGACGCCGTTACTGTTAAGGATAGTTGCGTCGCCGAGCAGGACGCCCGTGCCATAGACCTTCTGATACTTCGTGATGAGATCAGTACCCTTCGCATAAGTGTAGTCGAGGACGAGTCCCTCTGCCCACGAGAACTGGTAAGAGGCAATGGTCGTCGTCTGCGTCGGAGCGGCAGCCGTCAGGAGCGGATCGCCGACTGGAGTTGATGCAGACAAATCTGTGCGGACTATTTTAGCCAGCCGCGCCGCGCCTTCGAGGTTGATCTCGCCAGCGCCCTGCTCCAACATGTTGAAGCCGTTGATCTGCTGCGCCGTGTACATCAGGATCGCTTTAACCAGATTCGGCGTGAGCTTCGGATTGGCTTGGAGCATCAAAGCCACCGCGCCTGACGTGACGGGCGTCGCCATGGACGTGCCGCTGAGGTACATCATCTTGCGCGTGTCAGCCGAACTCACACCGGCATCAAGAGTTGGATTCTGTGTGACCAGATAGTTGTTGACGGCTTCGGCAGCGATGATTTTGTTGCCGGGAGCAGAGATGTCCGGCTTGACAAGGTTGTCAAAGTGGTTGACGCCGGATGCATCCGTCCAGTAGCTGCGCGTCGGCCCGCGTGAGCTGTAAGTTGTGATCGTATCGTCGGAGCGTGTGTCTGTGCCGAAGGAATTGGCGGCTCCAACGGTGATCGCCGAAGGCTCATTGCCGGGCGAGTGAATCAACCCATAGACTTTGTTGCCGGAGCTATCTTTGCCGTTGTTGCCGGCGGCGGCGACGACGACGATCCCGGCATCAACCAGGCGGCGAACAGCTTGGCAGAGCGGATCGTTCGTGTAAGATTCAACAGCTTGAACACCGATGCTCATGTTGACGACGCGGATATTATTTGTGGAGTAGTTTGATAGTATCCAATCGAGAGCCGCGATGACTGAGGAAGACGTGCCCGTGCCCTGCGAGTTCAGCACGCGCAGATTGATGAGCTTGGCGTTTGGAGCGATGCCGATGTACGCGCCCTGCGAGATGTCACCGTTGCCGGCAGCGATTGATGCGACGTGAGTGCCGTGTCCGAAGGGGTCGTCCGTGCGAGCTTCGCCTGTAAAATCCTGATTGACGACGATGCGCGAGACGCCGGTGCTATCCTTGAACGCCTGGTGATTGGGATCAATGCCGGAATCAACGATGGCGATGCCGATGCCGGTGCCGTCAAGCGACGTGTTGTTCGGCATTGCCGCGCGAGCAGCATCCGTGCCGGTCGTGACCGAGACGTGGCCGAATATCTTAACGTCCTTGTCTAATGAAATGTATGCCGTATCGGTGCGAGTCGCCAGCGCGTTGACGGCAGCAACGGGCAGGTCAATCGCGCGGAGGTTGAAGTTCTTGAATGTGCGCTTGATTGTTCCGCCATTGCTTTTAATCGCAGTATCAAGGGTTGAACTCCAGGAGCTTTTGGAGCGCATGATGACCGTGACGTGAGAGCTGGATGACAGTGTTGCCAATTTCTTGCTCAGGTCTGGGGCCACTTTGCTGCCGCTGGTCGAAGTGGACTGTGCATGGGCATTGTCGTTGATCATGATTCCCGCTGACAGAGAAAAGAGCAACGAGAGTGTGATTAGCCATGCGCCGATGGGAGAACGTTTGGTGGTTTTCATTAAAGACTTATCCTCGAAAGAGTTTTTCAATTCGTCCAACTTGACTGAGGCATACATAGCGCCCCACACTCCCTCTTAGCAGCCTCTGTGCCATGCCCGCTATCGGAGTCAACTTTGCAGATTTGCACAGGTTTTATGAGATTTTGGGGCTGGCGGGCGATGTCTGAAATGATTGCTCCGGTCAGATTGAAACTATCAGTCAATCAAGCTGAGAGGGATCGGTCAGAGACCGGAGAGACGATGAGCGAGATTAATTCTTTAACTGAAGAGATCGAAAACTATCGTGATCGAATGTGGCGGCGCGAGCCTGAGTCGCGCGTTGAGGATGCCACCGGCGCTGAAAAGTTTATTGAAGAGGTCGGCTTCTGCGCCGCGATGACGGATGTTCGACGGCCCGGCCCCTCACTCTACATCGCCGTCTGCGGGCGACGCGATGCACACATGCCGCGCAATGTTCAGAAAGACCCGGAGAGCAGTCTGACGTGGCGCATCAAAGACGAAGTGATGCGGCGTGGGCGCGTCTATTACGCCAAACTCGCCAAGGGGCGTGCCACCTTCATCGCGCCGCGACTCATTCCATACTTCAACGCGCTCTGGGGCGTCGCGCGCAAGAAAGAAGCAGAACTGCTCTCAGCAGACGCACGCGCCGTCTTAAAAGTTTTACGACGCGAGTGGGAGATGGCGACCGCAGACCTGCGCGAGAGCGCGAAGATTCCAGACCGCGCACGCTTCACACGCGCGCTCGACGAATTGCAGAGGGCGATGAAGGTTGTGCCCGGCGAGGTGGTCTATGATCCCTGGTTCACTTACATCTGGACGCTGGCCGAAGGACGTTTCAGCCACGAGCTATCAACGAAGGTAAAGCGCGCAGACGCCCTGCGAGAAATCGCACGCGCCTTTCTACACGGAGCAGGCATGACCCTGCGCGGCGAACTCGCCAAAGTCACCGGCCTCTCGCGCGCGGACGCCGGACTCGGCAACCGCGCGCTCGTTAAAGAAGGGTATGCGGAACGCTTGGCTGTGGGTGTTTACGTCAAAGGGGAAATGGGAAAACGGGGAAATGGGTAAAGGGAAAGCGAGTCGCTATTATCTCTTCCCTTTACCCATTTCCCCGTTTCCCTCTTTCCCAATTTCTTTTATATCCCTTCACCGTCAATGCCGCGCAGGGCTGCAAGGAGGGCGCGTTGTTCGGCTTGTGCGGCGCGTGCGCGGGCGAGGCGTTGCTGGTCTATCGAGGTGTTGGCGTTGATTTCGATTGCTTGCAGGTTGCTGATGGGCTGGCCTGTGAGCGAGCCGTTGAGCGCGCATTGCAGCGCGTCCCAGGGAAATTGAAAAGCCGCGCCCATGTCTGCGTCGTCAATGAAGACACGCCAGCGTCCGTCATCCATTCGGATCAGGTTGATGCGCGTCGGCTGCGTTGATTCATCGCTCATGGTGAGAGGTTAGAGGTTAGAGGTTAGAGGTCAGTAATTAAACTATCTAGTCTCTGGCCTCTGACCTCTGATCTCTGCTCTTTCATTCTTCTTTAGCTAATGTCTTTTGCTCGTTCTCACGCATCGCCTTCCCGCTCTCTTCAAGCATCTGCTGTTCGAGACGTGCGGCTTCGAGGGCGAGCGGAATTTGGTCGCGCGTGGTGCTGAGACGATTAAGCGCCATGTTGGTCTCCGCCCAGTTTGCGCCGCGACTCGATGCGGCTTCGATCATTTGCAGGCGCGCTTCGGCTTCGGCTCTGCGCTCCGTGCCTTCCGTCCTGATCTGCTCAAGCCGCTCGCGGTCTGTGCGAAGTTCGTCACGCAGAGCGGTCGTATCCGCGCCCTGAATGTAGTCCGCGCGATTGAGACGGCGTTCGACGAGAAGCAACTCGCGTTTGGCGTTGGCGACGACGCGCGTGGCAGTGATGCGCGAGGCGAGCGTCTCCCGATAGGCGTCCGCCAGCATCGGGTTGCGCGCGTCAATCTCTTTGAGCGACTGGCGTTCGGCTGGCGTCAACTCCGTCATGAACCAGGGCAACTCGTCCGCCGTCACGCCGTCCGCCGCCACGCGGTCGCGCACTTTCTGCGCCCAGTGGCGACGATAGTAGAGCAGGAAAAGTGTGACGGCGAAGCCGATGATTGAGCCGACGGCGAGCGAAGTCAGTGCGAAGAGGATGTTGAGCGCGGCGTCTGTTGATGATGAAAAATATTTTGTCAGAAAGTAGATGGGCACGGGCAGCGCGACGAGAAAGAAGGCCAGCCAGGGTGCCCACTGTAAGACGCGCGCCATCATGCGCTCGCTCGCAGTGATCTTGCCGCTCGACTCTTTCTCGCTCATGGGCGCTCCGCTTTTGTGAGAGTTTCAGACAACTGACGGGCTGTCATCGCTTGCCCCAAAACACATCCATCCATCACGCAGACTGTGATTAACGTGCGAAGCCGAATGATACTCCAGCGCGTTGTCGTTAGCCAGCCTCGAAAGAAACGGCAAACTTTCCCTGCTGGGTACATTCTCCGCGCTGTAAGATTGCGGTATGAATGGAAGGTTAATTGGTTAAGACTTACTTTTCCATCGTCGGAATAATTACCTTGCCAATTCAAGTCGCCTTGAATGATAATCGCGGCTATGAAAAGGGCCAGGACAACATTGACCGTGCAGGAAGTGGCAGCGATGAAAGATGTTGACACCAGAACTGTGCGAGGCTGGATTCAACGCGGCTTAATTGAAGCCGAACAAATCAATCCCCGTTTATGGCTCATAGATGCTGACTCGGCGAACAGCTTTCAGCCGCCAATCGCCGGTCGGCCACCGAAGCCTAAAGATGCAGCCGAAAAATCAGCGGCAAAGAAGAGGGTGCGGAAGAAAGACTCAACGCGGCTGTTGAAGACTCTTTCTTAAAGTCAGCGGCACGGACAGCCAGGTTGCAGTACAGTCGAGCAAGAAAGGCAGCAAGAAATGATAGAAGACAAAGCCACTGAGAAATGGAAGAAACGCCTCAAAGACATGGGTCTCATCGTCAACGCTGGCGCTGATCGTGCCAAGCAGCCTACCAACACAGAGAAACGCGCCAAAGAAAGTACATCTACAGGCAAGAAGAAAGGCAGCAAGAAGTGAAGATCAGATTTGTCAGACCATTCTTAAACATCTCGCTGTGCGTCCTCTTCATCCTGGCGATTCATTCTCTCGGACAGGCACAATCAGGCCGCCGCGCGCCAAAGCCACTCAATCCTCCGATCACCACTCCATCTCCAGCAGAGCCGGAGCAGCCTTCTGTGCAGAACAAGCCCGCACTAAAACCACAGACCTTGATCGTCGGGATGGATGAGAAGGGTGGGTCTCTCTACGTTCCAGCATATATGTCGGACGCAGTCTGGAGCGGTTTCTTTGAACGATTCAAAGGGATTTCCTCCATCACGATCACCACCGATAAGAGCATGAGGCGCAAGGAAGCCAGTGAGCGGGCGAAGAAGGAGACGGAGAGTTTCGTCGTCTTGCTCCAACTGGAAACAGCGAGCATGGATGCAGGGATGGGTCAAGTCAATCCTAATGATTTAGCTGTCAGCTACGTCATCTTCTCGCCTGGGACGGGAAAGGTTAAAGATCAGGGTCGAGTATATATGCGGCCATCGCGTGGTGTTTTAAGCGGGCGTCTTCCGACAGGTCGAACCGGAGAGTTGCAGTTAAATGAAGCGGGACGTGAGACGGCTGACCGTGTGATGTCAGCACTACCTACTACTCCCCAGCGCTGATGGCGAAAAGTTTGCCGCAGGCTATCAAAGGCACCGCGCGTTCTAAGTGAAAATACCGTCTTGACGGTTTAATCTGCGTTGGGAGTTGCAAATCTTCTCGACATGGTTAGCTTATGATGGGTTGTCATCAAAAGAAAATAGTATTAGTCATCAGCACGCTCTTTCTTCTGAGCCTTTATCCTCTCTGCCATGCCCAACCGAAATTCGTTACCACGCGCGGCAAAGAGTTGATTGCACCGAGCGGGCGACCGCTCTTCTTAAGAGGCATCAATCTCGGCAACTGGCTCGTGCCCGAAGGCTACATGTTTAAGTTTAAGGCAGCCAACTCCCCGCGATTGATTCAGGTTGTGATTAACCAACTCGTCGGGGAGGATGAAGCGCGGCGGTTCTGGAAAGTCTATCGTGACAATTACATCACTGACGAAGATATAAAATACATCAAGCAAGCGGGCTTTAACTCTGTTCGTGTCCCTTTCAGCTATCGCCTGTTCGTGACGGAGAATGATCCTCAAAGGCTCGAAGGTGTTGGCTATGAGCTTTTGGACCGGATCGTCGGATGGTGCAAAAAGGAAGGACTATACGTCATCCTCGACATGCACGCCGCGCCCGGAGGCCAGACCGGAGATAACATTGATGACAGTTGGGGCTATCCGTTTCTCTTTGAAAGTTCGGAGAGCCAGGAGTTAGCGGTCAAAATCTGGCAGAAGATTGCCGCGCGTTACAGAAACGAGCCGACCGTGCTTGGTTACGACCTGCTCAACGAGCCGATCCCACACTTCTTCGATACGGCCTCCTTAAACCCAAAACTTGAGCCTCTCTACCGGAAGATGGTGGCCGGAATCAGGGAGGTAGATCGAAACCACCTCATCGTTCTCGGCGGCGCGCAGTGGGATACCAATTTCAAAGTGTTCGGGCCGCCGTTTGATGAGAAGGTGGTTTACACTTTCCATAAATATTGGATGGCGGTGAAGCCGGAAGCCATCCAGGAATATCTCAACTTCAGCAATAAATACAACGTCCCCATCTGGATGAGCGAGTCGGGCGAAAATACGGACGAGTGGATCAACTCGTTCAGGACCTTGCTTGAACAGAACGGGATAGGATGGTGCTTCTGGCCTTACAAGAAATTGGACTCCACCTCCTGCGTCGCCTCGATAAAGAAACCGGCGGAGTGGGACGCGATCATTTCTTTTGCCGATCACCCGCGCGCGACTTTTGAGGAGGTAAGGAACAATCGTCCTCCGAAGGAGAAGATAGAGAAAGCGCTGGCAGGCTATCTGGAACAGATCAAACTCCGCAACTGTGAAATCAATGGTGGCTATCTCAAGGCATTGGGTTTGAGGTGAATTGCTCGAAGTGCCGCGCTGCTTAGAGCAATAACGTCTCGACACGATGGGCATGAACCATCTCTTCACACGGCGACCATGCGAACACAGTGAAGCGTCCGTCTTGTGAAGCCACGAGCGCGACCGCGTCTCGCTGATCCTGGACGAACTGCGCAGCAGATAGATGCCGTGTTCCGCCGAGTTGTACCGGATAGACTACCGAAGCCGTATCGCCGACGACCGGCTCCGTCACAATTACTTGCTCGACCTGTGCTCCACCTTCCCGTCGTCCGATCTTAGCCCCGAACGCCAGCAGTTCAAAGTGATCGCTGATGACGGTCGCGCCATCCACCGCTGTCATGCCCGCCATAGCCTCGACCGCATCAAAGAGTGACTCTTGCCACAGAGTCCCGTTCCTCATGCTCTCTTCCTGCCGCAGGAGGTCGGTCAACTCTGATAACGGAGGCGACACGGAGTATGGGACAGGCCAGACAATAGACTCCCGCCACACCTCAGAACCTTGTGGAACAACGAGCAATAATCCACCGCGTCCGTGAGCGCGCATTGAGACAGCCAGTTGAATAAGGACGTTCACCGAATCAGCTTGTAAACCAGGCGCGCCGAAGCCGAGGAGCGTCGTCAGAAGAGCTGGACAGTCTGGCAAGCTGGTACCCTGCTCATCCACCACCTTGATCTGATCGCCCTTGAGGACTACGACGTTGACAAACTTTCCTGCTTCCTGGCTGCGGCGGTATTTGACGACCAGCAGCCCCGGTTCGATAACCTCCAGCACGAAGCAGAGCTTGGGAATTGTGCGAGTGGTTCCCCACACGTATAGCTCGTTCGTGTCATGCCAGACCCCTAGATGGATTCCGGGTCGCTCGACGGCGGGCGCGAGCCGCGAAAGGGCAGTGGGAGTTAGTGGAAGCCGACGCTCGAAGATCAGCGGTTGGGCTACTTGTTCGGGTGGGAGGAAGGCAAGGGAAATCTTTGGGGTATAACCTTCCTCGCGCCGAAGGCTGGCCCAGAATGCAACATCAATAATCGCTTCGATGGTTTGAGTCTCGGGCTGTGGCGCAAACTCCAGCAACTCCTGCCGACGCGCTTCTGCGAGATGGCAGGCGAAGTGTGCTTGCACCGTGGCCGCGACCGCACGGGCGGCTGCGTATGCAGGTTCTGTCATAACGCAATTACCTCTCTGCTTTCAGGTAGTGCCGGGTCAGGTCTTAATCGTAGCACAGGAGTCCTCTTGTGAATATTTGCGTTTCACGTTCGGTCAGGCACTTTGGTGCATCAGCCCTCTGCTCGCGTTTGGCTTGGGATTGACTGCGTTGGAATGGAAGTACTGTTGCTAAGTCTGAAGTGATAGGAAGTTGCACGACCTGGCCTTCGTTAGCATCCCACAGAATTGAACTTGATAATCGAATCATGTACACAAGACGCATGACACACTCGGATGCAGCAGCCGTGTGCACGTCAGAGGCTAATTTCGTCAGAATGGTATTTACGTCAGTCCGCATCACTTCGACGCTGGCAGCCCCAGAGCGGCGATGGTTTGAGGATCAGGTGTCGCAACGCCATCCTTTTTCACGGCGACACCGAAACCGCCAGCATAGTCCCACATCGTCCAACCGATGCCGTGCCTCTCAAGCGCAGTGCGAACGTCCTCGATCCAACGCAGGCGCGCAGTCGTCGGGGCAAAGGCGCGATAGACTCCGAACTCATCACACACGAGCGGGACATTGTGCTTCTGCGCCCATTCAACTGCCTGCTCAATGACTCTCTTGACATGCTCCGCGTTCCAGCGTTCTTCGCCGTACTGTTTGAGCGCGCCCTGCGCCGACTGCTGTTCGACCGCGGGCAGAGCGGAAATGATTTCGGTGCTTGACGGATAAGGAATGTTTTTGAGGTAGGGCCAATAGTCTGCTCCCCAAGTCGCGCCCTGATGCGTGAAGGTGTGCGGCTCGTAGAAGTGAAAGGCGTAGATTACGTTCCGGTCGGCCAAAGGCTCAAGCAGCAGGAGTTGATCTACGGCTGACCAGCGCGCGCCTGTGGCGATGATCGTGTGACGCGGAGCGCCTTCCCGAATCGCCGCCGTGACGCGCGCCTGAATTCCAATCCAACGGTATGCATCCTCCGCCATCGGCTCGTTGAGGATTTCAAGAAAGACGCGCTCCGGGTCGCGCGCTGAAAGATGTTGAGCGAGTGCGCGCCAGAAGCCGATGAAGTTTGCGACTGCTCGGTCGTCCGTCCGCAGCCTGATCTTGAATTCGTCGGAAGGATGGATGTCAACGATGACTGACAGTCCACCGGCGAGTATCATATCGAGCGCGTCGTCAAGGTGGCGTGTGTATTCGGGCTTGAGTCGCGTCAGATCAGACTCGTCCATGAGCGGGTCTGGATTGATGGTGAACCGCACGTGGTCAAACCCCATGCGCTTGATGAGCGCAATGTCTTGCGCGGTGGTCTGCGTCTGAAGATGTTTCTCTGAGTAATCATTGCTCGGCGATTGCGAGAACCAGTGACTGAGATTGATGCCACGCCGCAAATGCACGAGGCGTGATGAAGGAACTTGATTGAAGGGTACAGCGGCGCGCGTCTCTTGATCTACCACCTGAGCGAGAACGACCGCGCTGTTGATGACGCTCGACAGCACGGCGAACATCACGGCGGCGCTAAGGATGCAAGTTAATCGTCTGAGCATGACCTTATTATTAGCAGGACGAGACAGAACGGTAAAGGCTGCTGGTGGGATTTATTGAACAGCTACCGCCCTTGGAAATCTCATTTACCTTCATTCAACTACCGCAAATTAGCGCGCTGTAATATCATAGAGAATCCCAGGCACCTTTGAAGTCTAAGGAGTAGTGATGAGTAGCCCAAACAGAATTGCCTGTGTGATCTTAACAGCCGCGCTGATGTCTGTGGCTGCCGGACTGAGAGCCGACGCGCAGTCGAATAACGACGAGAGCGCGGTCAAAGTTCAGGAGCAGCGGGGCGGCGTCCGCACCGTCACGATTCCGATTACGGTGCGTCGGCGTGGAGCCAGAGGGCCGCAGCGCGAGTTACAGAATATCGGCATCCTCACAGTGCGCGAGGATAATGAAGAGCAGCGAATTCTCTCCATTCGTGCGCTCGGCACAGATACTCCACTCTCAGTTGCCGTGCTCATTCAGGACGATGTGGTTTCGTCCATTGATAACGAGATCAAAGCCCTCAAAGATTTTATTATCCGCTTGCCCAAGGGGTCGCGTGTGATGGTGGGTTACATCAAAGCGGGTTCGCTTGAAGTCCGCCAAAAGTTCACAGCCGATCTTGAGGGTGCAGCCTCCAAACTGCGGATTCCGATAGGCTCAGCGAGCGCCGCGCCTTACAATCCTTACGTCGAAATTGTCGAAGGATTGCGCCGGTTCGAGGCGATGCCGAAAGGACGACGCGCGATGCTCGTTGTCTCAGACGGACTCGATACCTCGCACGGCCTCGACAGTTCATCGCCCACGCAGAGCATAGATTTGGAACGCGCGATCCAGGAAGCGCAGCGCGAGGCGGTCGCCGTCTATTCTTTCTACGCGCCGAGCGTTGCTTTGGCGTCAGTCAATAATCAACGCCTGGTTGACAACGGGCAAGGCTCGCTTCAACGCCTCGCCGATGAAACAGCCGGACAGGCCTTCTTTCAGGGCACGGGCACGCCCGTCAGCTTCGATCCATTCTTGAGGGAACTCGCCGGAACCTTCACACGGCAGATCGCCCTGACCTATCTCTCAACGCATCCGAACAAAGGATTCCATCGCATTGATATTAGTTCGGACAGCACTGACATCGAGATAGATCACCCGGCGGGCTACACACGCTAGAATTACTATCGAGTTTATGCGACTCGTTGCTGGTCTTCAGCGCGTCGCCGCCGCATCTCTTTGATTTGAGTCTCAAGGATTTTGAGATGCAGTTCGAGGAAGATGCGCCCTTCGTTGCTGAGCTTGATGCTCTTGTCGAAATCCTTGCGGGCTGCGTCCTCATCGCCTTGCAGCAGGTGTGTGAAACCACGTCCGGCGTAGGCCATTGAAGCCGATGCGCTCGATGGGTTCAGAGAGATTCCTTTGTCGAAATCTTTGATGGCGACTTGCAGGTCGCTTTTGATGAGATACGCTTCGGCGCGCTTGATGTAGGAGTCTGCGTCGTTGGGTGAAATCTGGATGGCTTTGTCGTAGTCGGAGATCGCGCCGTCCAGATCGTATTGATTAGTGCGAATGAAGCCGCGATTGGCGAAGGCCAGTGTGATGTCGCGGTTGTTTGAAGTCAGGTGCGGGTCGAGGCCGATGGCCTCTTCATAATCTTCGATAGCGCCGTCCAAATCTCCTTTGGCGCGTCGCGCTTTGCCGCGATTGAGGTGCGCTTCGGCCATTTGCGGACTCAGTTCGATGGCTTTATTGAATTCAGCGAGAGCGCCGTCCGTGTCGCCCTTGCTCAAGCGTGTGATGCCGCGCTTGAGATAATCTTTCGCAGTCTGCGAATTCTGCGCGTGAGCCGAAGCTAACGCCAACAGGATGAGAAACGAAAACAGGGACAGGGAGAAACGTCTCATGAAAGCCTCCGCGAATTAAAAGGAGCCGTTGATGGTTATTCTTCTCACAAGATGATGGGGCACATTCTCCACCTCATTCGGTTACTGAGTCAAGGTGTAAAACGCCTAATAGCCAGAGCGTTCCAGCGCCGGACTTCGGACTGTGGCAAGCCACGCTCTGATGAGAGAGACTCGATTCGCGTCGCATCTTTATTGAATCGTCGCGGGCAACAGAGAGCCTCTGTGGTCGGAAGCGATGGCGTAGCCGTCTCCGACTTTGCCGATCATGCCGTGAAAATGTATCTCGGAGCCGGAGAGAACCAGCAGCACGTCTCCGGCCTGATAGCGCGCATCGTCGAGCTTGAAACGGACGACGGTCGCCTGGCCGTTCTCCTGCTCCAGCGCCTCAAACTCGAAATCTTCAGCACCGACCACATAGGTCTGTGAATTATTAGCAGTCTTCTGTTCTTCTGGCATTCATGGTTACCTCACGAGTTTTGATGAGCGCTCAGTTTAGCAGCAACAGGAAGAAAAGCGGAATCTGGAAAAGCAGGAGCCAGAAGCCGGAATGAGAAGGCGGCAACTCGCTTTGACGGATTTCATTCAAATTCCAGATGCCGCACTTCCTTCTGACCGTTTGCGTTGCAATGAGCGATGACCTGGAAACAGGCGCGGCAAGATATAATAAGCTCCGACCGCCAACGATTATTTGAACGAAGGGTGGACTGAATCTTGAAACGATCTCAAGCCGGCAGCGAAGAGAAACAACGCGCACGACATCTCATCCGCTCGCTCAAGCGCGCATACGTGGACGCGCGTTGCTCGCTCAACCATTCAAACCCGCTTGAGCTGCTGATCGCAACGATTCTTTCGGCGCAATGCACGGACGAGCGCGTCAACCTTGTCACCGCCGATCTCTTCAGGAAATATCGTTGCGCGGAAAATTATACCAGCGTCGCGCAAACAGAGCTTGAGCAAGACATCCGCTCAACAGGTTTTTACCGCAACAAGGCCAGAGCAATTCAGGGCGCATGTCGAATCATCAACGAACGACATCAAGGCCGCGTGCCGGAAAACTTAGACGACCTGCTCGCCTTGCCCGGCGTGGCACGCAAGACAGCGAACGTCGTGCTCGGCAATGCCTTCGGTATGACATCCGGCATCGTCGTTGACACACACGTCGCGCGCCTCTCCGAGCGACTGGGACTCTCCACCGAAAAGCAGCCTGAGAAAATCGAGTGCGATTTGATGGAGCTTGTGCCGCGCAAAGATTGGATTAACTTCTCTCACTTGCTCATCGCGCACGGTCGCCGGGTCTGCAAGGCGCGCAAGCCTCTCTGCGGCGAATGTGTGCTCGAATCCTTATGCCCTTCATCTTCGCTTAAAGCTGCCCGTCTCCAGATCAAGGAGTCTGATGGGCCACAGTTGTAGCATAGGATTTTATGAAGTCTTCCGAAGAGGTGGGTTATGAGCCGAACAGGACTCGAACCTGTGACCCATTGGTTAAAAAAATCTTCGTCTTTGACTCAATACCGTTGCTCTACGTAAAAGACTTACTTAATCCCATAACAGGTTGAAATCCGCTGACTAGAGGGTTAGCCAACGATGGGACGTTGTATCATAAGTGCATCACGTATGGTAGAATAATTTTCATTCAAGGGGAAATCTATATAGGAGGATTGCTCAATGGCTTACTCAACCTGCCCGAAATGCAATAGTCACTCTTTCGAGATGAAAGAAGCTGAACCTGCCAATGCGATGTATAAGGTGAATTTTGTCCAGTGTTCAAGCTGTGGTGCTGTTGTCGGAGTGATGGACTACTTCAACATCGGCGTACTTCTCCGAAAGTTGGCTAGAGCTTTGAATATTAATTTAGATCGAGTTAGATAGTTAGGGTAGAAAAAGTTTGGGGCCGAACCTTGTCCGTCCCCTTATTGAAGGGTTGTTTGCTTACGTCCGTCATGACCATAACGGATTGTGGGCAATTCCTACGGCCAGGATTGCTAATCGGCCTACTTAATATGGCAGCAAGCGCATCCCCGAAGGGAAGCTCCTAATTGTTTGCAATCATTGATGAGCCGAGCAGGACTCGAACCTGCGACCCACTGGTTAAAAGCCAGTTGCTCTACCAACTGAGCTATCGGCCCACACGTTGCTTGGTGAAAAGCATTTTACATACGCTCTACATGAGTCGCAAGCTAGAGTGTCTTCAACCTGCGACCCACTGGTTAAAAGCCAGTTGCTCTATCAATCAAAACTAAACTTCGATCCACTTGGCGAGCGTCGAATCTTGGCAGACGATAGTTTGCCCGCGCTCCGGCCCGGTGGAGATGAGACCGATCTCGACGCCGATCTCGCTTGAGAGAAATTCGACGTAACTGCGTGCTTCTGCGGGCAGGTTGTCTATCTCCGTGATGCCTTCAGTGGATGTTTTCCAGCCGGGCAGCGTGGCATAAACAGGTTCGATGCGGCGCAGGTCTTGCGAGACCGCCGGGAAAGAATCGAGCGGCTGACCGTCGAGACGATAGCCCGTGCAGACTTTGATCTCGTCGAGCGCGTCGAGCACATCCAGTTTCGTGAGCGCGACGGATGAGAAGCCGTTGATTTCGGCGGCGTAGCGTGTGGCGAAGGCGTCGAACCAGCCGCAGCGTCGCGGACGACGTGTGACCGCGCCATACTCGCGCCCGCGCTCGCGGATCATCTGTCCAAGTTCCTCTTCGCCTTTGAGCATCTCGGTCGGAAACGGCCCTTCGCCGACGCGCGTCGTATAGGTTCGGACGATGCCAAGCACGCCTGTAATGCGTTGCGGCGCGAGACCTAAGCCGGTGGATGCACCTCCGGCAGTCGTGCTTGATGAAGTGACGAAAGGATACGTGCCGTGATCCACATCGAGCAGCGTGGCCTGCGCGCCTTCAATCAGAATCGAGCGACCTTCGCGCGCCGACTTGTTGATGAAATGGGTCGTGTCGGTGATGAACGGCTCCAGGCGTTCGGCGAGGCGCGAAGTCTCATCGAAGATTTCATCAGCGTTCAAAGCTGCGCCGCCGTAAGCGACGATGATCCGGTTGGCGTCTTCGAGATTGCGCTCGATACGTGAGCGTAGAACATCGGGCACTAAAGCATCTGCGACACGAATGCCGCGCCGACCGGCTTTATCTTCGTAGGCTGGGCCGATGCCGCGCAGCGTTGTGCCGACGCGCTCGTTACCGAGTCGCTCTTCGCTCGTGTGATCGAGCGCGCGATGATAGGGAAGAATGAGATGAGCGCGCGAACTGACGCGCACACGTTCGGGTGTCACGCTCACGCCCTGCTCCGCGAGTTGGTCGGCCTCTTCAAAGAACGCCTTCGGGTCAATCACCATCCCGTTGCCGAGCACGCAGATTTTATCCGGGTGTACGATGCCCGACGGCAGCAGGCGCAAGACGAACGCGCGGTCGCCGACATAAACGGAGTGCCCGGCGTTGTGCCCGCCCTGATAACGCGCCACAATCTCGAAGCGTTCGGCCAAAAGGTCAACGATCTTACCCTTGCCTTCATCGCCCCACTGCGCGCCGATAACGACGATAATCATAATTCAGTGGTCAGTGGTCAGTGGTCAGTGGTCAGTTGGGATCAGTCTTTAACTGACCACTGACCACTGACCACTGACCACTGCTTGTCAGCTTGCTTTCTCTAATTTGACCGGCTTCTCTATGAAGCAGAAGCTACAGCTTCCGCGCACTTCTTCGGGGTCGCGCTTTTCGATGGAGAAGAGGCGGCATTGATTGAGGCGATCTTGATAGATGCCGCAAATGGAAGTGGCGCGGGACGGATGCACTTAAAAAACCGCCCGCGCCACAGGTGCGTTTTCAATTAAGCGGCGGCGCTGACGTGCTTATCAATCATGCGAGAGATGGCTTCCTTGCTGGTTGCGCCGACGACGCGCTCCTCCTCTTTGCCGCCCTTGAAGAGAATCAGCGTCGGGATACCCTTGATGCCGTAGCGTTGCGAGACCGACGGGTTCTCGTCCACATTCAGTTTGACGACGTGCGCGGCGCTGGCGTACTTCTCCGCCACAGCCTCGACCGTCGGCGCGAGCATCCGGCATGGCGCGCACCACGCGGCCCAGAAGTCCACCAACACAGGTTTGTCTGATTGAAGAACGTCCTTCTCAAAAGAGCTATCGCTCACTTCATTAACATGTTCACTCATACTCGTGTTCTCTCCTTAAATAGAGGTTAGAGGCTAGAGGTTAGAGGTCAGTAGAAAGCTGAAACTAGCCTCTAGCCTCTAACCTCTGACCTCTGCCTTTTACATTTGAGCCATGCTGCGATAAAGCTCTATGTACTTTCGCGCGACGGCTCGCCATGAATTATCAACGCGCATCCCGTTCTGCTGAATCGTGCGCCACGCATCAGGCTCAGCATAACAGTAAAGCGCCTCGTGAATTTTATCAAGCATCGCGGAGGCCGTGTAAGGCACGAACTTAAAGCCGTTGCCCGTCATGCTCACGCGGTCGAAATCCTGAACCGTATCGTCCAGCCCACCCGTCGCGCGCACCACCGGCACAGTGCCGTAGCGCGTGCTGTACATCTGGTTCAAACCGCATGGCTCAAAGAGCGAAGGCATCAGGAAAATATCTGCGCCAGCTTCGATCTTGTGCGCGAGCGGTTCGTTGAAACCTTTGAAGACGCCGACTTGATGCGGCGCGTGATCGCGCATCAGTTGCAAATAATCTTCATACTCGCTTGCGCCCGAACCGAGCGCGATAAAGAACGCGCCGGTCTCAATCATCGCCCCGCCAGCCTCTTTAATCAGGTCGTAACCCTTCTGCGCGGTCAGGCGAGAAATGTTGGCGATGATGGGACGATCCAAATCCTCTGGCAAACCGAAGCCGCGCAGAAGTTCACGCTTACATTCGCGCTTGCCATCGAGATTGTCGGCATCGAAGTGCGCGGGCAAGTGCGCGTCGGTCGCTGGATTCCAAACATCGTAGTCAACACCGTTCGTGATTCCGACCAGACGATCTCTGCGCGCGCGCAAAATCCATTCAAGTCCGTGACCAAATTCCGGTGTCTGAATCTCGTAGGCATAGCGCCGACTGACGGTCGAGAGCGCATCGCTCGTCAGCAATCCGGCTTTCAAGGCGGACGCCGTGCCGTTCATCATAAATGCCTCGCGCTCGCTTCCATCGAAGCCGAGTTTCCAAAGCTCGTCGGGATCGAACGCGCCCTGATACGCGAGATTGTGAATCGAGAAGAGCGTGCGGGTTCGCGCGTAAAAGGAGTCGTAATGACGGCGCGAGCGAAGCTCTGCGGCGGCAAAACCTCCGGGCCAATCGTTGAGATGTACGATGTCCGGCGCAGCACCCAGACGCTTGAAGAGCGCGAGCGACGCGCGACAGAAGAAGGCGAAACGCTCGTGATCGTCCGCGAAGCCGTAAACGGAATTGCGCGCGAAATACTCCGGCGCGTCAATCAAAAACGCTGGCGCACCCGGCGCATCGCTATAGAAGACGCGGGCGCGATAGACGCCGCCGCGCCAGTCCACATCCAGATTGTCAATGATCTGTTCTCTGAGATGCCGGCGATCAATTTGCTCGAAGAGCGGAAGCAGCAGCAGCGCATCCTCGCCGTTCTCTCGGAGAGCCTTCGGCAGTGCGCCCGCAACATCGGCCAGCCCGCCCGTTTTGGCGAAAGGCACAGCTTCAGACGAAAGGATCGCAACGCGCAAAACTCTTCACACTGCGCCCGTCAACGGGGCGTACAAAAAAGAACAAGTTGATAGAGCGTTAGATTAGATACTATGCGAAGCCTGCGCCTGTTTGTCAAGAATAGTGGTCGGTGGTCGGTGGTCAGTGAAAATACATTCCGTCTTTAACTGACCACTGACCACTGACTACTGACTACTAGCTTTGCATCGAGGCCAAAAACTCCGCATTGGACTTGGATTTCTCCAATCGCTCAAGCACGACTTCCATCTGCTCGACGGGCGAGAGCGGATTCAGGACGCGGCGCATCACCCAGATGCGATTGAGGTCTTCCTTGCTGAGAAGCAGTTCTTCCTTGCGTGTGCCGGAGCGTTGCAGGTCAATGGCAGGGAAGAGACGCTTGTCTGAGAGTCTCCGGTCAAGGTGGATTTCACAGTTGCCTGTGCCCTTGAACTCTTCAAAGATCACGTCGTCCATCCGCGAGCCTGTATCAATCAGGGCGGTGGCGATGATCGTCAGCGAGCCGCCTTCTTCGATGTTGCGCGCCGCGCCGAAGAAACGCTTCGGGCGTTGCAGCGCGTTTGAATCAATACCGCCCGATAGAATCTTGCCCGATGGCGGCACGACGGCGTTGTGCGCGCGTGCCAGACGTGTGATTGAATCCAGCAGGATGACGACATCGCGCTTGTGCTCGACGAGTCGCTTGGCCTTTTCAATCACCATGTCCGCGACTTGGACGTGGCGCGTCGGCGGCTCGTCAAATGTTGACGAGATGACTTCGCCGTTGACCGAGCGCTGCATGTCCGTGACTTCTTCCGGTCGCTCGTCAATGAGCAAGACGATCAGGGTCACTTCCGGGTGATTCTCCGTGATGGAGTTGGCGATGGTCTGAAGCAACATCGTCTTACCCGTTCGTGGTGGAGCGACGATCAGTCCGCGCTGGCCTTTGCCGATAGGCGTGACGAGATCAATCACGCGCGCCGAAAGGTTGTCCTGTAACGTCTCCATCCGCAACTGCTCGTCCGGGTAGAGCGGCGTCAGGTTGTCGAAAAAGACCTTGTCGCGCGTTTCGCCGGGAGACTCGAAGTTGATGGCTTCGACCTTAATGAGCGCGAAGTAGCGTTCACCTTCTTTCGGCGGGCGAATCTGGCCGGAGACGGTGTCGCCAGTCCGCAGGTCGAATTTACGAATCTGCGACGGGCTGACGTAGATGTCGTCAGGGCCGGGCAGGTAGTTATATTCGGGAGCGCGCAGGAAACCGAACCCGTCGGGCAGAGTTTCGAGCACGCCTTCGGAAAAGATGAGGCCGCTCTTTTCGGTCTGCGCGGCGAGAATCTTGAAGACAAGCTCCTGCTTACGCATTCCGGTTGCGCCGGGCACGTCCATGCTCTTGGCAATCTGCGTGAGCTTGGAGATGGACATCTCTTTCAAGTCAGACAGATTAAAGATGTCTTCAGGCTTGTTGGCTTCTTTGGCGGGAGCCTTTTCTTCCGGCGCTTCGACAGTGGCGATGGTTGTCGCCGTGCCGTCCTCACCGTTGGCGTTGCTACTGCTGGCGCTGGATGCGCGTGTGCGTGGTGTACGTTGTGACATTGCTATTCTTCTCTCGTGCGGCTGACGCCGATTGACGTGCCGCTCATCTCTCTCTGCTTCTTTCTCAACGGCTCAAGGGCCGCGTGCTGTTGGTGGTTGTCAATTTAATTGGTGCCGAACTTATTGAATCGGGGATGAAATCTCTCGGTGCTCGAACTCGCGTGCAGGCGCGTGTGGGGCTAACCTCTCAATCACAGGCGAGGCGGCGGCAGTGTGATTCCGGCCTTACCGTCTCGCGTCCTCGAAAATACGATCAACTGTTTCAGAAATTTTTTTTGAGCCTCGATAAGATGCGCCGCGCGCGCCGCGCGTTGCAATTGTGGATTTCGAGTTTAAGAAGCGGAATCTTCTTGCTCTTTCAATCCGCATTCCGCAATCATTTTGTCGCTTCTTCGATAGTTCGCCAAACTTCTTCGCGTCCCTTGCCCGTCACGGCGGAATAAGCTATGACCCGCTCGGCATCGAGCTTCGTCCTGACTCGCTCAAGGTTCTTGCGCAACTCATTGTTAGAGAGCTTGTCGGATTTCGTGGCAACTACAACGCGGGGCTGCTGATGAGCAGCAAGCCACTCATTAAGCTGCAAATCCAATGTTGTGGGTTCGTGACGCGAATCTACAATTTGAATTGATAGCACAAGTGACGCGCGCTTGGCAAGGTAGTTTGTTGCCAACTCGCCCCATGAAGACCTGATTATTTTCGGCACGCGCGCGTAACCGTATCCCGGAAGGTCAACGAAACGGAAACGATTATTAATCAGAAAAAAGTTTAACGACTGCGTTCGTCCCGGAGTCCGCGACGTGCGCGCCAGGCCTTTGACACCCAGCAGGGAATTTATCAAACTCGATTTCCCAACATTCGACCGCCCAAGAAAAGCTATCTCCGCCCTCTCATCACGCGGCCAATCCGTTTCGGCAAACGCGCTCTTGATAAACTCAGCGCTCGTAATTTTCATAGAGGCTCAAAGTTCAAGGTTCAAGGTTCAAAGTTGATAGCCTTAAACCTTGAACCTTGAACCTTGAACTACTTCATCCCGCTTGTGCTTTGCTCATGGCTTCGGCGCGCATGGCTGCCATCTGTTTGAAACGTTCGCGGATGGTGTTCAATAGCTCTTTCGCATTTGGCTTGCGCATCACGAGCTTTTCGAGATTCGCCAGCATTTGCGGACTATCAAACTTCGTCCGAAGCTCTGCAAGGAACGGCTCAACCTTGGCGAAGACTACCGTCTGCTCGCCGTTCGCCTCATTGAACAACTCCTCGTCAATCGCGCCGTGATTAACGAGCGTGGCCGCCATCTCCCAATAGCTCACAACCATTCGGTAATAGGCGCTCTTGTCGCTCATGAACGTGTCAACAATATCCTGCATACTGGTAGGATTGAACCAGATGAACCAGTCACGCGCTTTGCGCATGACCTCTTCGCGGCGCAGTTCATACAATTTAAGAATCAAGTTTGCGTCTTCAGTTTTTGTGCCCATACAAAAGTCTCCATTCGGTTATCGCGTGCCATGCTCAGGCCGAATCGCAGAATACTTACACGAAGCGACTGAGGCGCTGGCGCGCTTGGTTTAGGTTAGATTAATTACTGCCGCATGACGAGGCGGCTTAAGCGAGGGTAAAAGATAAAGCTTATGCCTAAAGCGACTCGGCGCGTGCGTAGTCATACGATCACGCCCTGCGCTCATGTTTCGTGAATTTTATTCGGCGCTGGTCGGCACGCCCTGCGACGGTTGATCCGTTGACCAGAGCGGAGGCGTCTTGGTTTCATCAACCGCGCCCGCATCCGTCGGGCAGGCGTCTTCGAGCGCAAGCGCCAGCACTTCGTCAATCGTCTCGACGAGATTGATGTCCATCACGCTGCGCACTTCTTCCGGCACTTCGACCAAATCCTTTTCATTATCTTTCGGCATGATAATCGTCGTGATGCCGAAGCGATGCGCCGCCATCAGCTTCTCTTTAACGCCACCGATAGGCAGCACGCGACCGCGCAACGTTATCTCGCCTGTCATCGCCACGTTGTTGCGAACAGGCACGCGCGCGAGCGCCGACGCCATCGCCGTTGCGAGCGTGATGCCCGCAGATGGCCCGTCTTTCGGAATCGCGCCTTCGGGGATGTGGACGTGCAGATCACGCTTGCGAATGAAATCGAGGCTCATGCCGAGACGTTCGGCTCGCACCTTGATACAGGTCAGCGCGGCCTGCGCGGATTCCTGCATCACGTCGCCGAGCTTCCCCGTCAACCTTACGCCGCCGCGACCATTAACGAGCGTCGCTTCGATTTGCAGAACTTCGCCGCCGACTTCCGTCCATGCCAATCCGGTCGCCAGCCCGACTTCGCTTTCGGCTGCGACTCCCTGTTGACGAAACTTAATCGGCCCCAGCATCTCGCGCACGCGCTCAGCCGTGACGACATCCTTGAACACTTCGCTCGCGCTCTCGGAAACAAACCTGCGCGCCACCTTCCGCATACACGAGCCGATCTCGCGCTCCATGTTGCGGACGCCAGCCTCGCGCGTGTAATGACGAATGATCTCAAGCAAGCCATCTTCGGTGAATTCGACCTGCTCCGGTTTCAAGCCGTTGGTCTCCGCCTGCTTCGGCACGAGATGACGCTTGGCGATCTCCAACTTCTCGCGCTCGGTGTAGCCGGAGAGACGAATAATCTCAAGGCGATCCTGCAACGCTGGCGGAATCGTATGGAGCACATTCGCCGTGGCGATGAAGAAGACGCGCGAGAGATCGTATTCGACATCCAGGTAGTGATCCTGAAAAGTATTGTTCTGCTCAGGGTCTAAAACTTCTAAGAGCGCGGACGACGGATCGCCGCGAAAGTCTGCGCCGAGCTTGTCAACTTCATCGAGCAGGATGAGCGGATTGACCGTCCCCGCCTTCTTCATCATCTGGATGATCTGTCCTGGCAGCGCGCCGATGTACGTGCGGCGATGCCCGCGAATCTCCGCTTCATCACGCACGCCGCCCAGAGAGAGGCGCACAAACTTTCGATTAGTCGCGCGGGCGATAGATTTGCCGAGCGAAGTCTTGCCGACTCCCGGCGGGCCGACGAAACACAGGATAGAACCTTTCGGATTCTTCACAAGCTGGCGCACGGCCAGATATTCGAGGATGCGATCTTTAACCTTTTCCAGACCGTAGTGATCTTCGTTCAAAACATCTTCGGCTTTCGAGAGGTCTTTAATCTCTTTCGACTTCTGTTTCCAGGGCACGGCCAGCAGCCAGTCAATGTAGGTGCGCGAGACAGTGCCTTCGGCGGACATCGGCGGCATAGCTTCGAGGCGATGGAGTTCCTGCATGGCCTTCTCCTTCGCTTCCTCAGTCATCCCGGCCTCTTCTATCGCCTTCTTGATTTCTTCAAGCTCGGCCTTCTCGTCCTTGCGTCCAAGCTCTTTGTGAATCGCCTTGATCTGCTCGTTGAGGTAATACTCCTTCTGCGCTTTCTCCATCTGCTTCTTGACGCGCGTCTGGATGGTGCGATCAAGCTGCCGCTTGTCTAGCTCCATTTCCAACAACTCGACGAGACGCTGCAAGCGCGCCTGCGCTGAGAAAATTTCCAACAGCCCCTGCTTATCTTCGACAGAGATACGAAGCTGCGAAGCGAGCGCGTCGGCCAGATGTGAAGGGTCTTGATTGCGGAGCGCGGTTTGGAGCGCATCCGTCTGCGCGTCCGGCGCGAGACGTAGATGCTGCTCGACAAGTTGATTTATTTTCTGAACGAGAGCCTCGACGCGCGTGCCTTCTTCTTTAACGACAGGCGCACGGCGAATGAGAGCCGTGAACGCTCCGTTATCATTCTCGACGCGCACAGTCGTGGCGCGTTCGCGTCCCTCGACGACGACCTTGATCTGCCCGTTGTCCTGCTTCTGCGATTGCAGGATGCGTCCCAGCGTGCCGATGCCGTAAATCTGTTCCGGCGTCGGCTCGTCAACGCTCGCGTCGTGCTGCGTGGCGAGAAAGATGGTGCGGTCGCCAGCCAATGCTTCCTCAAGCGCGCGGACGGAGCCGGGACGACCGATCTTGAAAGCAACCTTGGTAAAAGGAAAAATGACGACATCGCGGATCGGCACCATCGGATAACGCGCGAGGTCAGAAGGAGCGTGGTCTGAATATTCTTCCATAACTCATTTTCAACTCTTGAAACCCGAAAACTAAAACCTGTGAAGAAGGGCGAGCCGATTGCCGCCGTCTCGCCCTTCATGTGAACTAAGCTAATTGTAGAACAGAGAGAAGGTAAAAGTAAAAAGGTAAATTCGGAAATGTAAAGTTAGGAATTAAGCTGACAACTTCACTGGCCGTTTTTCAAATAACGGTCAAACCAACTTGTCAACCGATTTAAATAATCAACGATGTGTTTCTCCTCGCGGAAGCCATGACCTTCGCGTGGATAAACGACCAGTTCGGTTTCCACACCGTAGCGTTTCAAACCGCGATAGAACTGCTGGCTTTGCCCGATTGGATCAACCACATCCGCTTCGCCCTGTAAAATCAATGTTGGTGTCTTCGCCATCTTGACGAAAGTTATCGGCGAGTTTTTTTGAAACGCCGAGAGATTTTCGTAAGGCGTGCCGTAAAACCATTCGTCGTAGGTCGGCGAATCTTCCGTCCCGAACTCGGCTGCTAAATCTGAAAGGCCAGCGCCCGCCACAGCCGCCTTGAAGCGATTGGTTTGCGTCACCGACCACATCGCCATGAATCCGCCGTAAGACCAGCCGCCGATGCCAAGTCTATTTTCGTCCGCCACGCCGCGCCGCACGACTTCATCAACACCAGCTAAAATATCTTTGAAATCTCCGCCGCCCCAATCGCCGCGATTCGACGCTAGAAATTGCCAGCCATAGCCGGTTGAGCCGCGCACGTTGGGTAATAAAACTGCGTAACCACGCGAGACTAGAAGCTGTGTCCATCTGCTGTAATGCGAGCTGAAAGCATCCGCCCAGCGCCCGGTCGGGCCGCCGTGAACAAGAACAATCAGAGGCACGCGCTTGCCTGTCGTGAAATCACGCGGCTTGAAAAGCTCGGCTTCAATCTTCGTGCCGTCGAAACTTTTATATTCGAGCATCTCCGGCTCGACAAGTCCGAATTGGCGAAGCTCTGCATTGAAATTCGTCACCTGTGTAAACTTGCCGTGCGGGTCGCCGACCCAAAGTTCGCTCGGATTCTTCACCGTTTCTCCGACGAGCGCGAGCAAGCCGGAGTTGTGCGCGTCAAAATATAACGGATTCGTTTCTAAACCTGAAACGATTGCCGCTTTACCGTCCGTGCCGATGCGATAAAGCGCGGTCTTGAAGCCCGTTTCAACCTGCGCCAAGATGGAACCCTCCACTTGCCAAACGTAATTTTCGATGGCGCGGTCGAGTGTCGTTGCGGTCAGATTACGCGGCTCGCCGCCCGCGATTGATTGCACGAACAGATCATGTCCGAGCGGGCTTTCGACGCGCCCATTGATGTAAGCGATACTCTTGCCGTCGGGCGAAACTTTCACAGCGCCAAACTCGCCGCGCGGCGCGAACAACTCGCGCAGTTCGGCGTTCTGTTTCGTGCTTACGTCGAGCGAGTAAATCCGATTCGTGAATCGTTCGGGTGCGTATTTGTCTGTCGCCGTGACGATCAACTCATTGCCTGAAGGCATCCAGTCGAATTCGGAAACTTTCCATTTCCCATTCGTCAGTTGGCGCGTCTGTCGTGTGGCGATGTCAATCATCCACAACCGCGCAGGCTTATCGTCCTTGTCAACCACGCGGGCATCGTCTTTCGCTTCCTGTTTTTTGTTCTCGGCCTCTGTGTTCGGTTCGGCGGCAGTAAAAGCAATGCGAAGGCCATCGGGCGACCAGGCGAAAGATTCAATGTCGCTTTTGCCTTCGGTCAACTTAACTGCTTCGCCGCCGTCCATCGCCAGCAGATAAATCTGTGTTGAGCCATCGCGGTTCGAGAGAAAGGCGAGCGTTTGTCCGGCGGGCGACCAGCGCGAGTTGTAATCCCTCTTCGACGCGGTCGTAAAACGGCGCAAGTCGCGGGTGCGTGTATTAAAAATCCAGATGTTGGAACTGCGCGTCGCGCCCTTCGGCGGTTCGGCAACGGTGAAAGCAACCCGTTCGCCATCTGGCGAAATCTGCACTTCACCCAGCGCACGCGAATCCACAATCTGCTCCGGCTTGAGCGGCGTGTTCGCGGTTTGCGCCGCGCAGACGAATGCTAAATTTATCAGCGCAATAAACGTCGAGGATACAATCTTCTTCATTTCGCTCCGCACATCTGATCTTCTATTAATTAAAACGCAGATGGAAGATAGAAAATCTCCTCTCCATCTTCCACATTGCATTTTTAATTTTGAATCTTTAATTACGCAGCAGCGCCGTCAACGCCTGTCAAGCCTTCGCCCGGAATGGCGCGGCGACGCTCGACCATCTCCGAGGTGATGACGAACTCCTTGATGCGTTTCTGTGAGGGCAGTGTGTACATCGCGTCGAGCAGGAGTTCTTCGAGGATCATCATCAGTCCACGCGCGCCAACTTTGCGCTCGACGGCCTGGCGTGCGACGCACTTGAGCGCGTCTTCTGTGAATTTGAGTTTCACGTTGTCGAAGTCGAACTTTTTCTGGTACTGCTTGACGAGCGCGTTCTTCGGCTCGGTCAGAATCTTGATGAGCGCAGCTTCGTCCAACTCGTGCAGCACGCCGCAGACGGGCAGGCGTCCGACGAACTCTGGAATCAAACCGTAGCGCACGAGGTCTTCGGGTTGCACCTGCGCGAAGGCTTCGGCGTGACGATGCGAGCCGGATTTGATGTCGGCGTGAAAGCCCATAGACTTGTTACGCATCCGCCTTTCGATAACTTTCTCAAGTCCGACGAACGCGCCGCCGCAGAGGAAGAGAATGTTGGTCGTGTCAACGGGGAAAAATTCCTGATGCGGATGCTTGCGCCCGCCTTGCGGCGGGACGTTGGCGACCGTGCCTTCCAAGATTTTCAAGAGAGCTTGTTGCACGCCTTCGCCCGACACGTCGCGCGTGATCGAAGGGTTTTCGTCCTTACGGCAAATCTTGTCAACTTCGTCAATGTAGATGATGCCTTGCTGCGCGCGTTCGACATCGCCGTTGGCGGATTGCAGGAGTTTGAGAATGATGTTCTCAACGTCTTCGCCGACGTAGCCAGCTTCGGTCAAGGTCGTCGCGTCAACGATGGTGAAGGGAACTGAGAGCATCCGCGCGAGTGTCTGCGCGAGCAAGGTCTTTCCTGTTCCCGTCGGGCCGATCAAGAGGATGTTGGATTTCTGAATCTCGACATCTGAGCGGCGACGCGCCATCTCGATGCGCTTGTAGTGTTGATAGACGGCGACGGCGAGACGCTTCTTCGTCTCTTCCTGACCGATGACGTACTCGTCAAGAAAACCTTTGATCTCGCCGGGTTTGGGAAGCGGCGGACGGGTGGCAACATTTTCGGCCTGCTGGTCGTCCGTGATGATCTCGTTGCAGATGTCTATGCACTCGTTGCAAATATAGACGGTGGGGCCAGCGATGAGTTTCTTGACTTCGTTCTGCGACTTGCCGCAGAAGGAACAGCGCAACGTGTCATCGGTTCGTCGTACCATAGGCGTCTGGGGATACTCCGTTGAAAGTCTGTCGAACTTTAGTTTATTCGGGAGAAGCCGGGGGCGTCTTCGTGCCTTCAGTGTCTGCCATCACCTGATTGCAGATATTGACGCACGCATCACAGATATAGACGTTTGGTCCGGCGACGAGCTTCTTAACTTCATCCTCTAACTTGCCGCAGAACGAGCAACACAGCGGGCGCTTGATTCGCCGTGCCAAGAGTCGCAACGTGGATTCTGTTCCTGTCCTGAAACGCATAGCTTTAAGAAAGTGATAGGTGATAAGTGATGAGTGATGAGTAAAGGCTCTTTCTTATCACTTATCACTCATCACTCATCACCTATCACTTATTCACGGTGCGTAATCACTTCGTCAATCAAACCATATTCTTTCGCCTGCATCGCCGACATGATCTTATCGCGTTCCACATCGCGCTCAACTCTATCGTAAGTCTGGCCTGTGTGCTTGGCGATAATCTGTGAGGTCAGTTCGCGCATACGGATAATCTCTTCGGCTTGAATGCGGATGTCTGTGGCCTGACCCTGCGAGCCGCCCGAAGGTTGATGAATCAGGATACGCGAGTTCGGGAGCGCGAAGCGTTTGCCTTTTGCGCCTGCCGTCAAAAGCAACGCGGCCATCGAAGCGCACTGGCCGACGCAGATAGTCGCCACGTCCGGGCGGATGAACTGCATCGTGTCGTAGATTGCCATCCCGGAAGTGATGGAGCCGCCGGGACTATTGATGTAAAGCCAGATGTCTTTCTCAGGGTCTTCGGCTTCGAGGAAGAGAAGCTGCGCGACGATCAGATTCGCAATCATATCGTCAATGGGCGTGCCGATGAAAATTAAATTGTCTTTTAAGAGACGCGAATAAATGTCGAAGGCACGTTCGCCGCGCGACGTTTGCTCGACGACCATCGGGACTAGCATATTTCCAAACCCCTTCAGTCAGTGACAAGTAATAGGTGACAGGCGATGAGAGACGCTGGCCGTACTCTTAAACTTCCGATGAAGAAGATTGAGCTTTCTGTTTCTCATCATCTTCGCTCTTCTGTTCAGTTTGCTCCGCACTTGCGGCGTTCTCTTGAGCAGCGAGGTCTTCATCTTCTTCCGAAGTTTCCTCGCTCCACTCTGCGTCAGTCACGCGCGCATTTTCAACAATCAGGTCGAGCGCTTTGCGGTTGCGCAACCTATCGGCGATGCTAGTAGTGCCTCCCTGCTTTGTCAAGGCAGCACGCACTTGTTCCGGCGTTTGACGCGAACTCGCGGCGATCTCGTTAATCTCAGCTTCAATTTCTTCGTCGCCGACTTCAATCTGTTCCACATCAGCGATCTTCTCAAGCAGCAGTGAGCCGCGCATGTCCAAGACCACCTGCGCCTTCAGAGAATCGAGCACGCCTTCCCATTTAATGTCCGCGCCGCGCGGATCAAAGCCGCGCGCCATCATGTCGCGCACCGCCGCTTCGAGACGATGATTCGCCTGTTGCTCCGTCAAAGTCTGCGGCACTTCAAACGGATGCGCCTCGATCAGCTTTCTCATCACCTCGCTACGAAGGTGATTGTCAGACTCGACGCCCGCGCGCTGCTGTAAATCTTCGCGCACCTTCTCGCGCAACACGCTCACGGAATCAAACTCTTCGCCCAGACTCTTTGCCCATTCGTCGTCAAGCTCAGGCAACTCCTTGCGACGCACTGCCGTGACCGTTGCCGTGTATTCGACTTTCTTTCCAGCGAGTCCCTTCGACGTGAAATCTTCGGGGTAGTTGACTGTGAACATTCTCTCTTCGTCAGCCTTCACGCCGAGCAGATTGTCCGTAAACTCCTCTTGCACGCCCTCGCCGCCAAGCTCAACGTCAACATCTTCGACATTGATGTCTTCCGCTTCGGGCGTCTCGACAAACTTGCCGTTAAAATTCACCGTCACCGTCTCGCCAATCTCCGCGCCGCGATCTTCGACGGGTTGCAGGGAAGCCGACGCTTCGAGCAGACTTTCGATGACACGATTAACATCCTCATCCGTCACGGGACGAACGCGCCGCGCCGCTTCGATTCCTTTGTACTCGCCAAGCGTGATTTCGGGCAGTACCTCGACATGCACGTGCACGTTAATCGGCTCCGTGCCAATCTTGTCGAGTCCTTCCGAATTATCGAGATGCAGTTCAGGTTCGCCGATCACATCGAGCGCGTGTTCGGCTATCGCGTCCTGCACCGCCTGCGGCACAAGCTCCTGCAAGACATCACCGCGAATCTTATCTTTGAAGCGCGCGCGAACCACAGAGCGCGGCGCGTGTCCGGGCCGAAAGCCGGGCACAGTCGCAGCCTGCGCGTAGCGATCACTGATGCGGTCGTAAGCAGAGCGCACGGTGTTCGCCTCAATCTCAATCTTGATCTCCTTGCGTGTCGGAGAAACATCAACGACTTCACTCTTCATAAATTTTGAAGCCCGCTCCGGTTTGTGGATGAACGGAACGGGCGGCCTTCCTTTTGTTCCAACTCAGAAATGATTACTACGACATTAAAACTTGGTGCGAAAGGGGGGACTCGAACCCCCACCCCTTACGGGACCAGATCCTAAATCTGGCGCGGCTGCCAATTACGCCACTTTCGCAACGCGCGTTATCGAAAATTTATCGAAGTTGCCTATCAAAGAATAGCATAGGACTTTTATTCAGTCACACGACCTCTATCGGAAGAACGCGCGAGAGTAAGAGATTGATAGGCGATTGTCTAGCGACGATTTTCCTCTCAGAGCGTGCGCGTCACTTTCGATAAAGAGCGCGGCGCGTCAGGGTCGAGACCTTTGGCTTCCGCGAGGAGTGCGGCGAAAAGCTGGCCGGGGATGATGTAGGGAACGGCGGCAAGGAATTCATTGATCTCGCCGGGCAACATTACTGCGCGCGTCGCGGCGCGTGCGGCTTCTTCATCGGCTGTGATAACCAGAGTTTCAGCGCGAAGCTCATGCAAGCGTTCGAGAAGTTCTTTAACGCCATCGAGCATCGCGCCCGGCGGAGCGAAGAGGATGACGGGGAAATGACGTTCGACCATTGCGAGCGGGCCGTGCAGGAAATCCGCAGACGAGAAACGCTCGGCGACCACGTAGCAGGTCTCCATCAACTTGAGCGCCAGCTCGTAAGCATTCGCGTAAATCAATCCGCGCCCGACGACCACGCAGTTTTCCATGAAGACGTAACGCTCGACGAGTTCGCGGATTGTCTCTTGTTGTTCGAGCGCTCGCGCAGCATACTCCGGGATGGCTTCGTAGGCGGGAGTCGCATTGCCGTCGGAGAGCGCAGATGCGAGCATGTAGAAGAGAAGCATCTGCCCCGTATAAGTTTTCGTTGCAGCAACTGAACGCTCGCGCCCGCCGTGCATGAGCAGCGTCTCGTCAACGAGTTTTGTCATCGAAGAAGCGGCTTCATTCGTGATGCCAACCGTGCAGGCTCCGCACGCGCGCGCGTTCTCAAGCACACGGTTGATGTCTTCGCCTTCGCCCGATTGCGAGACGCCGATGACGAGCGCACGAGAGAGTTTCAACTTCGCGTTATAAACAGTATGAACCGAAGGCGCGGCGAGCGAGACCGGAATGCCCGTTGTTATTTCGAGCAGGTAGCGACCGAAGAGCGCCGCGTTATCGGAACTGCCGCGCGCGACCAGCACGATCAAGTCAACATCGCGCTCCTGCAAAAACGCGCCGAGTCGCTCGATCTTGCTGCGCTCTTCCCGAATTGTTTTCTCAAGCGCCGCCGGTTGCTCGGCGATCTCCTGAAGCATTAGGGACAAAGCAGAATTCAGAATCCAGGAGTCAGAAGCCAGAATGGATAAGGCTGAAGCCATTTCTTTCTTTTATTCTGGCTTCTGGATTCTGACTCCTGAATTCTGCCTTTCATTGACATTCAAATCACTGCCGTGATAGTTGTCTCCGGCGAAGACACAATAGTGAAAAAGGGCGATGAGCGCAAACGATTTCATTCGTGAGGTGAGGCGATGGAAGCAGCAGACGAAATAACTAAGAGTGGTTTTGCCGGACGGATGCTCTCGCTCGACGTGTTTCGCGGGTTGACCATCGCGGGGATGGTGCTCGTCAACAATCCCGGAACGTGGAGCAGTATCTACTGGCCGCTTGAGCACGCGGAGTGGAATGGTTGGACGCCGACGGATTTAATCTTTCCCTTCTTCCTCTTCATCGTTGGCGTCTCGATCACGCTCGCGTTCGGGCGACGCCTCGAAAGCGGCGGCGACGAGTCCGGCCTGCTATGGAAGGTCGTCAAACGCTCCGTCATCATCTACGCGCTCGGAGTCTTTCTCAACGGCTTCCCTTACTTCAACCTCGCGGAGATTCGCTTCGCGGGCGTGCTGCAACGCATCGCCGTCTGTTATCTGGTCTCGGCCATCATCTTTCTCAAGACACGCTGGCGCACGCAAGCCATCATCGCGGGCGCGCTGCTTCTCGTGTACTGGTTTCTGATGATGGCTCTTCCTGTTTTCATCTTCGGCGCGGCAGACCTCAGCAAAGAAGGCAACCTTGCGGCGCATGTTGATCGCTGGTTGTTAGGCCCGCACATCTGGAAGCAGGGCAAAGTTTATGACCCGGAAGGATTGTTGAGTACGATTCCGGCCATCTCTACAACCTTGACCGGAGTCCTGACCGGACACTGGCTGCGCTCGCGCCGCACGCAGTTTGAAAAGGTCGGCGGGATGTTCTTCGTTGGGGCGTTGGCGGTCGTCGTCGGTTGGATTTGGAATTCGTGGTTTCCGATCAATAAATCCCTGTGGACGAGTTCGTATGTCCTCTTCACGACGGGCATGGCCTTGCAACTGCTCGCCATCTGCTACTGGCTCGTTGACATCAAAGGCTACAAGCGCTGGGCTAAACCCTTCGTCATCTTCGGCGTCAATGCTCTGGCGCTCTTCGTCTTCTCAGGACTGCTCGCGCGCCTGATGGGAATCATCAAAGTCCCACGCGGCGACGGCTCAAGCATCGCGCTGCAACCCTACATCTTCAAAAACCTGTTCGCTTCGTGGGCGACGCCCATCAACGCCTCGCTCTTCTTCGCCATCACCTACATCTTTCTCTGGCTGTTCCTGATGTGGCTGCTGTATCGGAAAAGAATATTCATCAAGGTGTAGCGCCATCTGACGAATATATTATGAGACCATTCGTTGAGTGGTTTATAGCGAGTTGCAAGAGGATGAATCCTGAGTGACACCCTCCCTGACGGTCGCACTTTCTGCCCTGCAACCTCGCACCCGGCAGAAAGCGCGACCGTCAGGGAGGGTGCTCTCAATTGCAAACGACGATAGAATAAAAGGAAAACTGGATTCGGGGGATAATAAGGGCGCTCACAGTGTGCGCCCTCTTTTAATTGCGAAACATAAGAGAATTAGGGCAAACGAAGTTGAGGTGCTGAGTTTAACTAATCTGAACATTCCACCGTCAGGTTCATCCTCATCATCGTTTGAGTCCCATTCGTGCCTGATCTTTTTTTGCGTTTCAACGTCCGCGACGACAGACTTGACGTCATCAAAGAGCAGTTCGATGGCATCAAGTACGTCCTTACCTTGCAAGCTTTCTTTGCGAGCCTGCCATTTCTCTTGAATCTGATTGATCTGGTCTTTGTCAGTAATGAACTTGGACAGGCTGGGCTTGAAGCGCTCAACCAACGCGTCAACCTCTTCGGGTTTAAGCGGAGGCCGAACCGGAGGCCTGCCGCCGGCATAGGACTTAGCCATTGCGCCACAGAAGAGAACGATGGCTAACAAAGTCATTAAAAGCCTGGGCTGAAATTTATCGGTCATTGTTGCTCCTCGCAGAACGAAAGGGCGCTCACAGTGTGCGCCCCCTTTTAATTGCGAAGCCTAATAGAATTAAGGCAAACGAAGACGATGCGCCGAGTTTAACTAATCTGGAAGTTCCACCGCCGGGTTCATCCTCATCATCCTCGTTCCAATAGTTCCATATCTTTTTTTGCGTTTCGGCATCCGTGACAACAGACTTGACATCCTCAAAGAGCAGCTGCATGGCGTCATCCTCGTACTTGCCATTCAAACTTTCTTTGCGAGCCTCCCATTTCTCTCCAATCTGATTGATCTGGTCTTTGTCAGTAATGAACTTGGAAAGGCTTGGCTTGAGTCGGTCAACCAGCGCGTTAACCTCTTCGGGTTTAAGCGGAGGCGCAGGCTTGCCCGGCATTCCACCGGCATACGACTTAGCCATTGCGCCGCATAAGAGAATCATAGCTAACAAAGTCATTAAAAGCCTGGGGTGAAATTTATCGGTCATTGTTGCTCCTCACAGAGAGTAAACTTTCACAGGGCCAGTTGATTGCACGAGGTGTCGAATCGTATTGCGCTGTGCCCGTGCGTGTCAAGGAAAATCGCGGAAGGACAGTTCAGGTTAGCTGGCATATAAAAAGGCGGACGGAACTGCCAGAGAAATTTTGTGCAGGTGGTTTAGGAGAAAGTACAGCAGAAAAGCACTTGACGTAAGCTATCCATGTTTATAACCCGACCCGCGCAGCACACGGCCTGCGAGCGCCTTCGTGCGTTGTCCGTTGTCAACGCTCAGTTGTCCGTTGATGATGACGAAGGGGATGCCTTCCGGGTATTGATTCGGATTATCAAACGTCGAGCGGTCGCGCACGGTCTGCGGGTCAAAGATAGTGATGTCCGCATAATTGCCTTCGCGCAGCACGCCTCGACCTTTCAAGCCGACACGCGCGGCAGGCAAGCCCGTCATCTTGTGGATGGCCTCTTCGAGTGTGAGCAGATGCTCGTCGCGGACGTAGCGCGAGAGGATGCGCGGGTACGAACCCCAGCCGCGCGGATGGCCTTTGGCTGTGGAGAGCGGGCCGTCTGTAGCGCGTGCGCCGCTATCTGTGCAGATGGAGACGAAGGGCGCGCGGAGCGCAGCACGTAGGTCGTCTTCGGACATCATGAAGTAGATGGCGCTCGTCTCGCCCTTATCGGCCAGAAGCAAATCAAACAGCGCGTCTAGTTCATCCTTCTTCTGCTCGGCTGCAATTTCAGAGATGCGTTTGCCCTGTAAACTTTCGAGTTCTGGATGAACGACAGAGCTGATGAGGACGCCGCTTCCACCTCCGCTTCCCAAGAAAATATTCTCCCACTCGTTTGAATCCAGCGTGATTTCCTTCTTCAATCTTTCGCGCGTTGCCGGATCGCGCAGGCGTTCGAGCATCCGAAGGTTTCCACCTTCCAAAGCCCAGGGCGGAAGACAAGCAGAAAGCGCAGTGCTCGCAGCCGTGTATGGATAAACGTCTGCGGTGATGTCCAGGCCAGACGCGCGCGCTGCTTCAATTCGTTTCAGGACTTCGGGCATTCGTCCCCAGTTCTTTTTGTAAGCGGTCTTGAGATGCCAGATTTCGGCTGGGATGTGTGCGCGACGCGCGATCTCGAAGACTTCGGCGAGCGATGAATCGAGCGCGTTGGCTTCAGAGCGTTGGTGTGTCATGTAAATGCCGCCGTAACGGTGCGCGACCATCGCCAGTTCGACGATCTCGTTCGTCTTGGCAAATCGTGCAGGAACATATTGCAGAGAGGTCGAGACGCCGAGCGCGCCGTCTTCCATCGCCTCTGCAACAAGACGGCGCATCTGTATCAGTTCATCTGCGGTCGGCGGGCGATTGTCGAAGCCGATGACGTAAGAACGAACTTGTGTTGCGCCGACGAATGTGCCGAGATTCAGACCCATGCCCTGCTTTTCAAGGCGCGCGAAATACTCGCCGAGTGTTCGCCAGTCAACCGTCAGATTGTAGCGGCGATAGTATTCGCCCTCTTCCGCAATCAGGCGTTCGTTCGTTGGCGCGACGCTGTTGCCTTCGCCCGTAATCTCTGTCGTGACGCCCATCATCACCTTGCTCATCGCGCGCGGGTCAATCAGAAGATTCGTTTCCGATTGTCCGAGCATGTCTATGAAGCCGGGCGCGACGACGAGACCATGCGCATCAATCACATGACGAGAGCGTGCGTTCGCTAAATTGCCGATGCGCGCGATGCGGTCGCCTTTGACGGCAACGTCCGCGATGTAGCCTTGACGGCCTGTGCCGTCAATCACGCGACCGTTCTTGATGAGCAGGTCGTATTGCGGTGGCGGCGCGGCGTCGCTATGTTGGAACAGCGAAGAGAAGAGAGCGGCGGCAGTCAGCAATGAGCCGATGACGACAGTTAATTTCATCTTGACTCCGAAAGTGATTCAGGCTGGAAAACTCAAGCTGCATTCTGCCTGTGTCATTTCAAACAGGCAAGGATTTACTGGCAGAAGCCCGACCGTCAGGGAGGGCGTCCGTGCTTTCAGTTCGCGCTCCGGTTCACAACCTACGCCCTCCCTGACGGTCGGGCTTCTGCCCTGTTGCATTAGCTGGCAGTGTCCCCACAGATTATAATCGTCGTCGCTCGCTGAAGAGAAAATTTTGGTGGATGGTGAATGAGTGGCAGAAGCAAAGCATGAAAGGCAGCCAGTAACGCTTAGCAAAGTGGCGGAGGCGGTGGGCGGTATCTTGACTGGCGATGAGAATGTGGAAGTCCTGGACGTAACACATGATTCGAGACAGGTGCGTGCGGGAAGTCTCTTCGTCGCTGTGCGAGGGGCGCTGTTTGATGCGCATCGTTTTGTCAATCAGGTGATAAATCAGGGCGCGGTTGGCGTGATTTCGGAGCTTGAGCCTCCTGAGAATTTCGGCGGCGCGTGGATTCAGGTCTTCGAGGTGCGCACGGCGATGGCTTTGGCCGCAGCAGAAGTTCACGGCTATCCTTCGCGCGAGCTTCAGCTCGTCGGCATCACGGGCACGAACGGCAAGACGACGACTACGTATCTCGTCGCGGCGATTGCTGAGGCGGCGGGCGAGCCGGTGGCGATGACGACGACTGTCGAGTACAGAGTTGACAAAGAACGCTGGAAGGCTGAACGCACGACACCCGAAGCGACTGATATGCAGCGCATCCTGCGTCGTGCTGTTGATGCTGGCTGTCGAATGGCCGTGATGGAAAGTTCTTCGCAGGCGATTGATCTACATCGCTGCGATGGGCTGCAATACAGCGTGGCGGTCTTCACGAACCTGACGCGCGATCATCTGGATTATCACGGCACGATGGAAAACTACTTCGCCGCCAAGCGTCGCCTGTTTGATGGCAGTCTCGGCGGAACTCCGCGCGTCTCCGTCATCAATGTTGACGACGAGCGCGGCGTTGTGCTGGCTCACGATCTTGAGAAAAACGGAATGAACGTCATCCGTTATGCGCTCAACGCCGAAGCGGACGTGACGGCAACGGACGTGGAGCATTCGCTCGAAGGAATGCGCTTCCGGCTTCGCACTCCGGCAGGAGAGCGCGAGCTTCATTCACCGCTCGTCGGACGCCCGCATATCTATAATATTCTCGCGGCAACAGCGTCGGGTCTCGCGCTCGACTACGATCTGGACATCATCGCGCGTGCCATCGAAACCTGTACGGGTGCGCCGGGACGCTTCGAGCGCGTGCCGCACGCGGGCGACTTCGCTGTCGTCGTTGATTACGCGCACACGGATGATGCGCTCGTCAATGTTCTACGCACCGCACGCGATGTCGCACGCGGGCGTGTCATCACGGTCTTCGGTTGCGGCGGCGACCGCGACCGCTCGAAGCGTGCGCCGATGGGCGAGGCTGCCGCGAGTTTGAGCGATGTCGTGATTCTGACTTCCGACAATCCGCGCACGGAAGACCCTTTGCGGATTTTAGCGGACGTTGAAGTCGGGATGCGTGAGACTGCCAAGCCGTATCAGAAGATCGCGGATCGCAGAGAAGCCATCGAGCGCGCGATTATGGAAGCACGCGCGGGAGATTTGGTTGTCATCGCGGGCAAAGGGCATGAGGATTACCAGATCATCGGACGTGAGACTTTTCACTTCGACGACAAAGAAGTTGCGCGCGAAGCTCTGGCCTCGCGCGCAAAGTCCAATCAAGATTGATTTGGCCTCTCTACTTAAGAATTGAGGGCGGTGTATTGCTATCCCAATTTGTGCCGCTCGTGGAAGTCGTATCTTTCATCGCCCCGGCGACGATGAGCAGAATCCCGCCCGCCACCATTGCGAAGAATCCCCACGAAATCCCAAAAAGATTCTGGATGATCGCTGCATCCGGTCCTGATGGAGTCGTGCCAGCCCGCGCTCCCGGCATTCCCGGAAACATCCCAGAAGCGATGGAGGCGATGTTCGATTTGACTCTGAAAAAATCAATGAGGAGAATGGCAATCACCACAATCCCCGCGGCGATGAGCGGTCTGTACTGTTGCTTCAGCGTAAGGAGGAGAGCGCCGATGCCGACCAGGGCGACGATATAGCAAGTGAAAAAATCTCCATTCGCCATTGCCACCTGAAGGTAGCTAAAGTTAAGAAAACCCATCAGACTGACGAACGGCAGGAACACGCCGACGACCACAAGTGAGGCTCCCGAAATACCCGCGACCTTGTTGGTGAATTTGAAGCCGGTGCCGCTCCTGACCTGACCGCTCGGGGGGCCGTAATAGGGTGGAGGAAATTGTTGGAACGGCGGCTGGTTAGTCACGCGCGGATCAGGAATCCGCATCGTGGGTGGCGGATCGTATTGGTTGGAATCGAGTCGTAACAGAGTCGAGCCATCGTCAAGGCAATACATGAGAGAATCTTCTGCGTATGTGCGCTGGCACGTGGGACACCGTTTCATCCTGACCCTCCTGACTGATCTAGCGGTTTCTGACTGCGTGAATTTTGTGAGCGAACGCTTCGCGCATTTCAGCGAGCGCCGCGCGATAATTTGCTGGCGCTCGCCTAATGAGAGAGATTATTAAAGTCAAATTGGCCTTAGCTTCCCGGAGTGTACGGCGGAGGCGCTCCGCCCCATCCAGAGTTGCCGACGCGAGCCGGACTCTTCATCACCCCGGCGACAATCAGGGCGATGGCGCCAAGTGCCATCACGTAGACTCCCACGCCCATGCTGACTGTTGCCAGCATCTGTTGCGCGAGTTCATTATCGGCTCCCGCTCCGGTAGCGCCAGGGCCGCCCATAGACCCCATCTCTGATTTCATTTGAATGAAACTATAGACCAAACACCCGATTGCAATAACACCTGGCGCCAGAAGCGCTTTATAGTTATTGGTCAAAGCCAATAGCAGACCCCCGACGCCGCAAAGGGCGATCAAAATAAGGGGCCAAGAACCTGCTATCGGTGCATTTGTAATTACGAAAAAACTGCTGAAGCTGAGAAGACCTGCAACGCTGATGAGCGGTAGGAAGATGCCAATGATGAGTAGGGCACCACCAACGATTCCAATAATTCGATTGTTCATTACGAGACTCCTTTTAATCTGAAATGGTTTTAGAGCTAGAGCGGCTGAAGGCCACCCGGCTTCACATTACGGTCGAGCAACATTGCTTCTATGCTAACTCGGACGGCAAGTCAAGAGTAATTTTGTGACCGACGCCGCAAACGCCATCACTCCATCAATGCTCCGGCGTCTGCTTCTCTTCATTCTCAGGCACATTTTCCGCGAATGCGACACGGTTGCGGCGCGACAAATACCAGTAAACAGGAAGCCCCAGCGCAATCAGTCCGATTCCGATCAGGGCATTCAGACTAATCCCCTTCAAGCCATCCGCCGGATACTTGAGGTGCGCTAAGATGCCAAGCTCCGTCCAGGCTCGACCGGGATCGGGCAGCAGCGTCGTGAAGAGCAACCAGCCCGTCACCAGCAGAAAGAGCACAGGCACGACCGGATAACCCCACGCGCGATAGGGACGCTCCGCATTCGGCATTCTCCGGCGGAAGATGAAGATCGAAGCGGTCACAAGCCCGTAGAAAATCCACGAGCCGAAGATGACGTAATCCGTCAGAGTATCGAATGAGCCGGAGAGCGTCAGAATGCCTGCCCAGATTCCCTGAAAGATGAGCGCGCCGATGGGGACGTGCGTGCGTGTGGAAAGGCGCGCGAACCTGTCGAAGAAGAGACGATCACGCGACATCGCATAAGGCACACGCGCACCCGTCAAAATCGAAGTGTGCAGCGTGCCGAGCGAAGAGGCCATCAAGCACGCTGCGATCAGTCCGGCGATCAAGCTCTTCAAAGTTTGATTGAACGGCAGCATAAAAGTGCGCGTCACTTCCGCCGCGACGGATGAATTTTTTGAGACGCTGGCGACTTGCGTCGGTGTCAGGACGTAGAAGTAAGCGATGTTGACGAAGACGTAGAGCAGGATGATGAGCATCGTGCCGCCGATCAGCGCGAGCGGGATGTTGCGTTGCGGATTCTTCACTTCGCCTGCGACGAGCGTGATGTTGTTCCAACCGTCGTAGCCCCAGAGCGCGGCCAGCATCGCCGCGCTGAACCCGGCCATGCCGACCATCGTTCCGGGATTCACGTCTTCGCAGAGTCCTCCGGCGTTCGCCATTGCGAAGTGTCCCCAATCGCCGCCCGCTAAGATGAAAGCGCCGAGTCCGATGCCGAGCACGAGCGCGATCTTGACGCCCGTCAACACGGTTGCGATCCAGCCACTGACAACGACCGTCGCGCAGTTGATTAAAGTGAAGAGCGCGATTAAAGAGAGTGCGATGAGTTGGAGATAGCCGAAGTCAAAATGTTTACCCCAAATGTTGATTGAGAAGAACGGAGTGTTGAGCGCTTTGCCCGTGATGTCGTTCAGAAAGATTGCGAACGCCACCGCGACGGAAGCCTGCGAGCCTGTCTTGGCAATGAAGATTTGCATCCACCCGTAGAGAAATCCCCACCGCGCACCGTAAGCCTCGCGCACAAAGACATACTCGCCGCCAGCGCGCGGCATCATCGCCGCCAACTCCGCGTAGGTCAGCGCGCCCGCGAGACTCAAGATTCCCGCCGCGATCCAGACGATGATGACCATGCCCGGCGTCCCCACATTGCACGTCATCACACGCGCCTTCAAAAAGACGCCCGTGCCGACGACGTTGCCGATCACGATGGAAGCCGCCGCGACAAGCGTCAGTCCGCGAATGAGTGTGATATTGCTGGGCGCAGGTTTGGACATAGTTGGTTCAAGGTTCAAGGTTCAAAGTTCAAGGCGTCGTGCGACATTGAACCTTGAACCTTGAACTTATTTTTACCAGACATCGTGTGTCACCAGGTCTTCATAAGTATCGCGTCGGCGAATCAAATCTACTTGACCTTCATCGCGTACCATCACGGCGGCAGGCAATGGACGACCATTGTAGTGGAACATCTGTGCGAGCGAGTATGCACCGCTATTCAAAAGCGCTAGGACTTCGCCGGGCTGCACATGAGCAGGCAAGCAGCGATAATCAGGCAAGCGGCCTTCGCGCTCGATGTCGAAATAGACATCGCCCGAATCGCAGAGCGGCCCGGCGACTTTGTAATCTGCTTCGGGCGTGTCGGCAGCGCGCGAGGCGGAGATAAGGTGGTAGTACCACTTATAATTATTCATCGAGAGCAGCAGGTTGTAGCCAGCGTCTGTCAAAAGCCACACGTCATTCGTCTCAGGCCGCCGCTTGATGTTGCGGACAGTGGTTAAGACTAAACCTGCATCGGCGATGATGCTGCGTCCAGGCTCAAGCAGAATCGTCACGCGGTCGAGCAGATGTTCGGCGTCCGCGGCGCGTGCGGATTCGCGCGCGACCTTGAGTGCAGCGGAGAGAACTTCTACGGGTTCGAGGTCTGCGCCGAGCATGTCGCGCTCGTGTTCGGGGAGTTGGTCAGCCATCGAACGGTCGCGCAGGTAGTTGACGGGAATTCCGCCGCCCAGATTGATGTGTTCGAGCGTGTGGCCGGTCTCGCGGTGCAGCGTGACGAGATGATCCCACATGGCTTTGAAGGCTTCGGCGAACGGCTCAACGTCCGGCGTCTGCGATCCGACGTGAATGTGTATGCCGCTGACGTGGAGGAGTTCTGGATTCCTGAGCGCACGACGGAAAGCGTCGAGCACATCGGAATAGGAGATGCCGAACTTGGATGTCAGCAGCGCGGTCTGCAAGCCCAAGTGCGAGCGCGTGCCGATCTCAGGCGTCAGACGCAGGGCGATGTTGGCTCGTTTGCCGATTCTTTGCGCGGCCTTTTCGACGAGTTCGATCTCGTAAATCGAATCAACATTGATTGAATAGATTCCTGCGCTGACAGCTTCATCAAGTTCGGCGTCAGACTTGCTCGTGCCGTTGAAGATGATCTGTTCAGGGCGAAAGCCGATGCGGAGCGCTTTGTAAAGCTCGCCGCCGCTGTTGACTTCGATGTCAATCCCGCAGTCGCGCACGGTCTTGAGCACAGACATATTCGAGTTTGCTTTCGAGGCATAGCAGAAGCGGATCGGACGCTCGACGAAGCGGGCGGCGCGCTGCAAGCGTTCGATGTTTGAGCGAATGCGGGCTTCGGAAAAAACGTAGAGCGGCGAATCATATTCATTGATGAGCGCGAGCGCGTCAACGCCGTTGATGGTCAAATGGTTTTCGCGCGTTTCCAGATAATCGGGAATCGTCCAGGCTGGCGATGAGACGGCTGTAGTTGATGACATTAATTTGAAGCTCCGTTTATATAATGAATGCGTGTGAAGATAGTCTGGGCGAACAACATGGGTCAAGTGAATCAGCCTGTTAATTGAAGCCGAACCAAACTCGCCAGCATTAGAGAAGCCTTAGCGGAATAGCTTTGCTCACTGGTTTGGAAGAGCAATCAGCCGAACTTAATCTTCACCGGCGGCTTCGACTTGCGATTCTCTATTTAAGCGAAGGCCAATCACACCCACCTCCAGCCCCGCTCCCTGTGTAATCCTTGTACCATCCAAGAATCCGCGAGCGATGACAGTTTTCCCCTCCAGAATCTGAAGGTGTTGGTCTAGTGCTCGATTCTTATCTTCACTTCGTTCAAGCCGCACAAGCAACTTGAAATCGCTGAAGGCGGGATCGTTTGCCTGAATATAGTAAGCATCTTCCTTATGGAGAAGTATGCCTCTGACTTCAAGTTTGACGTAGCTTGATGGACTGGAAGTGGGCACGCGGTCGCCAACCTTTAGAAGCGACACTTGAAAGAGAAGCGAACTCATGATGAGAACAAAAACGGCCTTCGTAAGCATTTTTATGGTCTCCTAACAGTCAACAAGTCTCTTCTTTGTTCTGAAGTTTATCAATCGCTTAACCCTGTAGCTGAATCATCACTTCAGCAGGATTCCAGTAAGCACGCACGGTTTGAATCAAACCCGCTTCGTTGAAATCGAAAACATCTATCCCTTCAAACCGGACAGCGCGTCCGTTCTTGCCCTTGCCGTTTCCAGTCCACTTGACGGCAGCGCCGTTGCCCGCAATGAAGACCTGATCTTCAGTCAAGCCAACTTTATCAAAGGCTGCCGTGATTGCCGTCAAAAACTGTCGCAGCGCATCGTGGCCGACGTGCGGTGGTGCGCCGACAGGATCGTAGCTGGTGGCATCGGGCGCAAATGTTGCTACCCACGCTTCAACATCCATTGCACGCAGCGCTGCGAAGTATGCTTTGATTGTTCTTGAAACATCTTCAGCCGACATCATTTCATTTCCTTTCACGTTCACGTTGAACTAAAACGCGCCGCAGAATTTTACCTGACGGCGATTTCGGAATCTGCTCGATGAATTCCACTTGGCGAATCTTCTTATACGGCGCAACACGCGCGGCCACGAACTCCTTGATTTCCTGTTTGGTCGCTGCACCTTTGAGCACGACGAAAGCCTTTGGCACTTCGCCCGCTTCTTCATCAGCGCTGGGGATGACGGCAGCGTCGGCAATCATCGGATGCGTCAATAGGACAGCCTCAAGCTCTGCGGGCGCGACCTGAAAACCTTTATACTTGATGAGTTCCTTCGCGCGGTCAACGATGAAGAAGTGTCCATCCTCGTCAGCGTAGCCGATGTCGCCCGTGTGCAGCCAGCCCTCTGCGTCAATCGTCTGCGCCGTCGCTTCTGGACGATTGAGGTAACCTTTCATCACCTGCGGCCCGCGCACACAGATTTCACCTTCCTGTCCTGATTCCAATTCAGCGCCCGTTTCAAGGTCAACGATTTTACATTCGGTGTTCGGAATGCACTGGCCGACCGAGCCATACTTAGTCTCTGCCGGGTCTTCGGAACTTATATGCGTGACCGGGCTGGATTCAGTCATGCCGTAGCCCTGCTTAATCACGCACTTCAGGCGGTCGCAGCAGGCAGCCGTCAGCTTCTCGCCGAGCGGCGCAGCGCCGGACATGATGAGTTTGAGTTTTGAAAGATCGTACCCGTCAACGATGGGCTGTTTCGTCAGCGCCAGCATGATCGGCGGAACAAGATGAGCGCGTGTCACACCGTAGGTTTGCAGCACGTGCAGGAACTGTTCCAACTCGAAGCGCGGCATGATGACGATGGCCGCTCCTTTGAAGAGACCCGTGTTCATGATGACGTTCATGCCGTAGATATGAAAGAAAGGCAGGACGGCGATCAGCGTATCCTGTTCCGAGATGCGATCAATCTTTTCAAGCTGGCAAAGGTTAGCGACCATGTTGTAATGCGTCAGCATCACACCCTTCGCCACGCCGGTCGTGCCGCTCGAATAGGGCAGCGCGACGATGTCTTCGCGCGGGTTGATTTCAACCTCCGGCACAAGCCCTTCGCACTCAAGCAGCGAGTCAAACGACGCTGCGCCCGGTGCTTCACCGAAGACGAAAACCTCCTGCACCTTGGAGCCTTGACTTGCCTCTAATGCTTTGTCAATCAACTGCGGAACGGTCAGCAGATATTTTACGCACGCATCATTAAGTTGATGAGCCAGTTCGTCTGCGGTGTAAAGCGGATTGGTCGTCGTGACGATGCCGCCGAGCGTGGCGACCGCGTGAAAGGCAACGGCATATTCCACGTGATTCGGGCTGAAGATGGCGAAGACATCGCCTTTCTGAAAGCCGCGCGCCGCCAGTCCCGCTGCCACACGCCGCACGCCCTCGCTCAACTCACCGTAAGTCAGCACACGATTCGTCGCGCCGTCAATCAACGCGGGCTTGTCCGCCAACTCCTCAGCCCGCCGCAACACAAGCTGTGTCAACGAAACTTCTGGAATCGTTATCTCACTGTAGGGACTGCGGAAGATCATTTGGAAAAAGCAGAATTCAGAATCCAGAATTCAGGAGCCAGAAGAAAAGAAAGACAGAATCTGTAAAAGCGGGTTTCCGCCTTCTCATTCTGGCTTCTGACTCCTGACTCCTGAATTCCGTCTTTCAGTCCATCGTTTCCTCTCTGTCTCTCTCTGTATTGCTCCGGCGTTCTATGTTATATACGTCGAATTCAAGGTTCAGTGCAATACTAATGGCGTTGGTGAGCAGTCAACCAGCCGGAGATGTGATGAGTGAATCGCAAGCGAGTCCTCCAACCTTTGTCTGCCTGGCGAGCTATTTCAAAGGCGTGGAGTTCATGCGCGAGTGCAAGCGGCAGGGTTGCCGAGTCATCCTCGTGACGAAGGAGAGGATTCTCCATGAAGACTGGCCGCGTGAAAGTTTAGACGACATCATCGCGCTGCCGAACGACGCCAGCCCGGAGCTTTTCATCTACGCTGTGAGCCAGCTTGGGCGACCGCAGAAGATTGACCGCATCGTGGCTCTCGAAGAGTTTGATGTCGTCACCGCCGGACTGATCCGGGAGCATCTCTGCATTGATGGCATGACGAGCACACAGGCGCGCATCTTCCGCGACAAGCTCTCGATGCGCGTTACTGCGAGCCGCGCTGGGATTCGTGTTCCCGACTTTGCGCACGTGCTCAATTACGACGAGTTGCGCGCGTTTATGTCGCGCGTCGAGCCTCCCTGGGTGATGAAGCCGCGCTCAGATGTGTCGGCTATCGGTATCAAGAAGCTGGAAGACTCCGAACAGGTCTGGCGTGCGATTGATGGGCTGGACGCGCGCGACAACTTGCGCGAGCGCTCGCCTTACTATTTGCTCGAACGCTACGTCGCGGGTGATGTCTTTCACGTTGACTCGCTCGTCAATAATGGTAAGGTCATCTTCGCGGGCGTGAACGCTTACGGGCGTCCGCCGATGGACGTGACGCATCAGGGCGGCGTCTTCATTTCGAGAACCGTCAAGCGTAATTCTGAAGATGAGCGAAAGCTACAGAAACTCAACCGCAAATTAATTCCCGCGCTCGGTCTTATGCACGGCGCGGCGCACGCAGAGTTTATCAAGAGCGCCGCAGATGGCGAGTTCTATTTCCTTGAGATCGCATCGCGCGTCGGCGGCGCATACATCGCGGAGACTCTGGAAGCGGCGAGCGGCATCAACATCTGGCGCGAGTGGGCACGGATTGAGATTGCGCGTGACAACGGCTCTTACAAACTTCCAACGCCACGCAAAGAGTACGGCGGCATCGTGCTTTCGCTGGCACGTCAGGAGTACCCGGACACTTCTGCTTACACGGATGAAGAGATCGTCTATCGCCCGAAGAAGAGTCATCACGTCGGACTCGTCGTTCGCTCGCCGCGACTTGAGCGCGTCGAAGAGTTGCTCGATAGTTACGCGCGCCGTTTCGCGGAGGAGTTCACGGCGGTTGTGCCGCCCCCTGAAAGACCGGAATGATTTGATCGAAACAGTTTGCCTTGCCAGCTTATACATGAAAGGCTCCCCCGGATGAAAAAACTTTTCTCATCGCTTATTCCAACCATCCTTGTCTTGAGCATCTTCAATGCAGGACAGGCCAGTAGTGGATTGAATGCTCCGTCTGCTTTACCTGCGGCGCAACAGCGCGGCGCAACCATCAGGTTCGCGCCCAGACAGATTAGAGAAACGAACAGGAGGAAGCGGCAAACTATTAAGGCGCGTTATCCACAGGCGATTGATACGGCGAGTGATCCGCGCATCACGAAACTTAATCAGGAGTTGAGAAGTTTTATTGACAAAGAGGTGGGAAAGTTTAGGACTGACGCTCAACCACCTGAACAGCGAACATTCAGCACAGGCAGCACCTTTGACTCAAAGTACAACGTCGAGTACGCAGCCAACGGTTTGGTCAGCATCGCTTTCCTGATCGAAGCCTACTACGAAGGCGCAGTTCACGGCTCGTACAACACCATCGTCTTTAATTACGACCTGACCTCCGGCAAGATGCTGAGACTCTCAGACCTCTTCAAGCCCAACTCGAATTACCTGAAACCAATCTCTGATTACGCCATCGCATCGCTCAAAAAAGAGTTGACGCCTGACCCGGATTTCGATTGGATTAAGAGCGGCGCAGGCCCGGAAGAGAAGAACTATCAAAGCTGGAACATCACGCGCGGAGGGTTGCAGGTGCATTTCGATCCATATCAGGTAGCATCTTATGCCGAAGGCCCACACGAGGCTGTCATCCCATACAGCGTCTTGAAAAATGTGATAAATCCCGACGGCCCGCTGGCGAAAGTCGCCGGAGGGCGGTAGATTTTGAGTTCCACAATGTTGGAAATTTCGCGCGCGAAGCGCCAGACAAAAAGTGAAAGGTCAGAGATGAAAAGATTATTCTCAATGTTGATTTCAACCGCACTCGTTTTGAGTGCCTACGGCTTCATGCAGCCCAACGCAGTCGCCAAAACAGGCGCGGCGTCGCTCGCTCTGCAACGCCGTGCCCCTGCCATCAGATTCGTCAGGAGACAGACGCGGGAAGTCAACAGAAAACAGCGCCTGACGATTACAGCCAAGTATCCGCAGGCCGTCAGCGCGCAGAATGAGGGACTGGAAAAGCTCAACAGCGCAATCAAGAGCTTGGTGACGGAGCAAATAGCCGCGTTCAAAAAAGATTTTTCGCCGTCGGATATGCCCGGCGGTGTCGGAAGCAGTTTCGAGCTTAGTTACATCGTCGAACTGGCGACCAACAATCTCGTCAGCATCACTTTCGCTGAAGATAGCTACAACGAAGGCGCGGCGCATCCGAGTCACGTCACGGTCACTTTCAATTACGACCTCAATGCAGGCCGCGTGCTCAAGCTGGCAGACCTCTTCAAGCCAAACTCCGCATATCTGAAGCCCATCTCCGACTACTCGATTAATTCTCTCAGGAGACAGTTGCGGCCTAACCCTGATATGGATTGGATCAGAAAGGGCGCAGCCCCCGAAACAGACAATTACAACAGTTGGGCCATCACGCGCAGAGGCTTGAAAGTCAATTTCGATGCCTATCAAGTCGCCTCTTACGCCGAAGGCCCGCATATTGTGGTTGTCCCTTTCAGCGTTCTGCGAGGTGTGATTGAGCCGAACGGGCCACTAGGTGGAATGAAAAATTAAAAATGTAAAATGCAAAATGGAAGGTGGAAGATGAGTGACTCCGTTGCGTGTCTTCCATTTTGCATTTTTAATTTTGCCTTTTGCATTCCGCTATCGGCCAGATGTCAACGCTCAATTCCTCTGCATAGTGAAGCAGAGGCACACCTTCGGGCGTTGGAAGTCCGTGCGATTCGATCATGGTCGAAGCGAATGATGAAAGGGACGCTTTCCACAACGGCCAGGGCGGGTGAAAGATTCGACAGCGATAGAGTTTCTGTTTGTGTGCGGAGTAGAGGCAGTAACGCTCTGTGAGAAAAAACTCCAGCGAGCCGGGATGCGAGAAGGGAAGCGTCTCGCCCGTCTTCCACGTCGCTGCAAACTCCGCAGACGGCTCGTTCTCTTCTGTACGTAGAGAAGAATAAACAATCGTCTCTTTGTCTTGCTCAAGTGACATCTCGGCGTTGAAGTACGGCAGGTGAAAGAATGCCCGCGCCGTCATCACTGCGATTGAGCTATTCGCATCAAGCGAGAAGAACCAGACGCCTGGCACACCATCAAGATGAACGTAAGTGCGAACGTTCAACTCGTGCATTCTGTCGAGTCCGGGCACGGGCGGCAAGTAAGGCGGGAAGGCGCGGATGTCCCACATCGTAAACGGCGTGACGGCAATCCACGCGCTGCCATCGAAAGTGTCAATCGTCAATCGCTCAGGAATCAAAGGACGCAGCATCTCTTCCGCGATGCGCCAGTGCATGAAGAGCAGCTTGCCCCATGTCTGATGCATGATTGGCTGCCCGTCGGGTCGCTTGCGGATTGAGAGGCGGTCAAGGTCGGTCGGTTGCTTTTCCCCCATGTTCTTCGCTCTGCCTTCCCCTACTCGAAAAGAGATTAACCGCAGAGGACGCAGAGTGTCGCAGAGGAAGAGAAGGTGATAAATGACAAATGCAAAATTTCAAATCTGAAATTTTATATTTGAGACTTCAAACCTTTCCTTAACCTCTGCGTCCTCCGCGTCCTCTGCGGTTAAATCTACCTACTCAATCGGCAAGTCCTCTATTGAAAAGTTGGTGCTAGGCATTCGGCTTCAGATACTTCTCGAACCAACCAAGCACGGTCTTGTACCACAGTTCAGAGTTCTGCGGCTTCAAGACCCAGTGGCCTTCGTCCGGGAAGTAGAGGAGCTTGGAGTCAACATTCATGCGTTGCAACGCAGTGAAAAGCTGCAAGCCTTCGGTGACGGGCACGCGGTAATCAAGCTCGCTGTGAATGACGAGCATCGGCGTCTTGAAATTCTTGACGAACATGTGCGGCGACCAACGCGCGTACATCTCTGGATTCGTCCAGGGCGTGCCCTTGAACTCCCAGTCTGTGAACCAGAGTTCCTCTGTTCCGCCGTACATGCTGGTCAGGTTAAAGACGCCATCGTGCGAGGCGAGAGCTTTGAACTGGAATCGCTTGTCGAAGTTGTGGCCTTCGATCCAATCAATCATATAGCCGCCGTAAGAAGCGCCAGCCGCGCCGACGCGGTTTCTGTCTATGTAGTTGTTGTGGGAGATAACGTAGTCCACGCCGTCCATGATGTCCGTGTAAGCCTTGCCGCCCCAGTCGCCGGAGATTTCGTCAACGAACTTTTGCCCGAAGCCCGTCGAGCCGCGCGGGTTCGGCGTGAAGACGACGTAGCCAGCCGACGCGAACGCCTGCGGATTCCAACGATAGCCCCAGTTATCGTTCCAAGCGCCCTGCGGCCCGCCGTGAATCAGCACGAGCAGCGGCCACTTCTTCGACGGCGTAAAGTTCGCGGGCTTGATGATCCAGCCGTTGATCTTCGTCCCCGCCGCGCCTGTCCATGAAACAGGCTCTTGCGGCTTGAGGTTGAAGCCTGAGAGGAACGCTTCATTGGTTCTCGTGACTTGAGCAACGCCGCTTCCGTCAGCGTTGGCGCGGAAAATCTCCGTCGGCATTGTTGAACTGCTGCGCGTGAAGACCATTGTGCCGTCCTTGCTGACTTGCACATCATCGTTGAAGCCTTCGGCAATCACTTTCGTCATCGCGCCGTTAGCGATGTTGATTGAATAGACGGGCTGCCATCCGTGTTCGCCGACGACGAAGTAAATCTTCTGGCTATCGGGCGAGAAGGTGAAACTCTCGACCCAGTTATCAATCTTGTCTGAAAGGACGCGCGATTTTCCCGTCTGGCGGTCGTAGAGCATCAGTTGAAAAAGATCGCTCTCGAAGCCGGGACGCGATTGCGCGCGGTAGGCTATGTAGCGACCATCGGGCGAGAAGGCCGGTGCATCGTCGGCAGCCGGATTACTACTCGTGATGAGCGTCGGCTCGCCGCCTGTGACGGGAACAACGTAGATGTCGTTGTTGGTTGAGACGGCTGGAACTTTATCACGATTGCTGACGAACGCGAGCTTGGTTGAATCGGGTGAGAAGGCGTAAGCGGTCGGCCCTCCGAGACTGAACGGCGGCGAATCGTAATCGCCCGGCGTCAGGTCGCGCGTCTGTCCGTTGTCAACCGAGACGACGAAGACGTGCGTGCGCTTGTTGTCCTTCCACTCAGTCCAATGACGGTAGAGCAGATGCTCCGCGATCTTCGCTTTCACTTTGCTCTCTTCAGCCTGTTGGTCGCGTTGACGATTGCAATCATCCGTCGTGCAATCAGGATAAACGTCCGAGGAGAAAGCTATCATCTTGCCGTCAGGCGACCAGACGGGATCGCCCGCGCCGGTCGAGATGTTTGTGATCTTCTTCGTCTCGCCGCTCCCAACATCAATCGTCCAGATTTGCCCGCCGCTAATGTAAGCGAGCTTCCTGCCGTCGGGCGACCAGCGTGGCGAGCTTGAGCGCAAGCCGCTACCCGCGAGTTTCGGTTCGCCACCGCTCGTCGGAACAAGATAGATTTGCGGGATGCCGCGATTGGCAGTCTTGTCCATGTCGGTGACCGTGTAAGCGATGGTGCGGCCATCGGGCGCAAGCTGTGGGTCGCCGACGCGACGGACTTTCAGCAAGTCATTAATCGTGAATGAGCGAGACGTCTGGCCTGATGCACCGCAGGCGAGCGCCAGCACCAGCAGCAACACACTTGTAGCGTAGCGTTTCATTGGATTCCTCTTTCCGGTAGATTGTTATCAGAGCATCAGATTGTTGGGAGTATCTTACAACAGAGAGTCAAACTATGCGACTCTCATTATGAGAATAGCGTCTGTTCAGGATTGAGCGTCAGGAACAGAGCAATTAGACAAATTCTGCCGATATGCGACAATTCAACCAAAGGAGGATTGGCTCTGATGAAAGGAATAGTTAAGAAAGCATCGCTCATCTTGGTTTGCTTAGTAATTAGCGCATCCGCCAGATTAGACTACGCGCGTTACATTCAGCCGAAGCCACCAAAAGAAGATCAACATGTCGCGCGGGTTTCGTTTTGCGAGCTAACAAAACATCCCGAACTCTACACCAATAAATTGGTCAAGACGAGCGCAATCTTCGTAGATTATTTCCCCGACGTGTGGTTCATGTACGATCAGAATTGTTCGGACGAAAATAGTCGAGTAATTGATTACCTGAACTGCAAGGCTGATGCGGAATGCCAACGATTAAGAAATTTGGCGTCATGGAAAGATGGCGATGGCGAGAAGTGGAGAAACAGAATGGTGGTGATTGGTGAAATACAGATTGTGAACCGCCAGAACAGGTCTGGAGAAAACATTCGTGTGCTGAAGTTTGCCGTCTCCGATATTGAATCGGTCTCTCGCGTGCCAAGTAACGTCCCATGGCCGTGAACTGAAAGTAATTTCCTCTATAGCGCATTAAAGGCCGTAACAGTATGCGTCCGCTTTACTCAATCACGAAGCTCACACGCTGCGAAGCGCTCGATTTGGTAGCGCGATCTGTCGCCGTGACCTGTAGGACATAACGGCCTGTGGGCAACTGTGCGAGTCCGACTTCCGCCCAGTAGGGAAGACGCGACAGGTCGGCTGAACCTTCGGTCGGCACTTTGCTCGCGGGCATCGCCACGACCTGACGGCCATCGCGCAACACCTGCGTCTCAATCCAGACATCGGGAGCAGTTGCGCCGCGCGCCGCGTTATAAACATAAGTCTGAAAACGCAGCACGGATGTGCGCGCAAAGTGATGATCCACAGCAACTGAAACAGGTCTGGGAGCTATCGCAAACTTTTCATCCGTCGGGGTTGTCTTGCGCTTGCCTAAAAACAGGCTGCTCATTTGAAAGCGTCCGCCTGAAAAGTCAGGCACTTCAAGCCATTGCTGTGCGCTGCCCGTTCGCCCGCTCGCGCGCTCGCGCACGGCGACCCGCACCTGGTAGAGTCCGGGCGGAATCTTTAGTTGCTGATTCCAGATCACAGGCTGTTGCTGACTCTGTGCAGAGGCGTCGGGTGTGATGGTCAACAGTTGTTTGAAAGTGACGATGACGCCTCGATCATCAATAGCCGCGCCTAACACATCAAGCTCAGACTTCTTCGCGCCACTCTCGGCAAGATCGAGCGCGCTGCGCTCAATCTGCATAGAGGCTTTCAGCGCCAACCCCTGATCGGGCGTGTTGACGTAGCCGACCGAAAGCATGGTGGGAATCGTTCGCTGTGGATAGAGCGACCCTAATGCCATGAGCAATCCAGTCTCCGGCGTCTGCTGTAATGTAGAAGAAGCAGGCGCGCTCTTTTCATTCTCGTTTCGAGCGGTAGCGACTACTGGCGGCGGAACGTAGTAGCTGCGTCGCAAGCGCACGCGCAGGTCAGAGTGATCTTTGATGCCGACTTTGATTCTGGCTTTACCGCTCCGTTGCTCATCGCTATCTGGATGCCAGGCAAGCAGGTAATAAGCCGAGGTTTCATTGATGGCTTGTTGGAAAGCGTCTGCGAACGAGTTGGAGTTGAGAATGGCGCGTCCGCCGGTTTCATCAGCCAGGATGCGCAGAGGCTCGCGCATCGCAGAGGCCTCGGTGGAGGGGTTGCGAGCGGGAGTCCCTGAAGCCATCCCATCGGGAAAGTCGTTGCGTCCCGCATCAACTGCCGGGTCAGAAAACGTCCCGCGCGCGTCCATCGTATAGACTACAGCGCCAACACGCGCCGCCATCGTTGTCACACGCTCCAGCATGTTCATGACATAAGTGCCGCGCGCCTCTGCGATGAAACCATCCGAAATAAAGAAGACCAGCTTGCGTCCGGGCAACTGAGATGATGAGCGCAGCAAGCTCTCAAGCCCCGAAAGTGTGTCCGTCGTGGCAACCTTCGACTGCGCGTTGATCTGGCGGGTGCGATTCTTGACCATGTTGACGGCGAGTCGGTCAAGCCCGCGCGCGTCTCCGCCTTTCGGCGCGATCAGTTGATACTCATTGATTGTTGACGAGACGATGTAATTAAACAAGTCTTTATCTTGATGTTCCGCCATCTGATTGGCTTGATATTCCGTAATCACTGTTCTGCTGGCGAAAGTTTCTGAATTCTTTTTGTAGTTGAGGCGTTCGATGGCTGCACTGAGTACCGGCTGATAATCGGTGAGCTGCTGCAAGAATCCGATCTGGCCGCTGGCGGAGACAATTGCCACCTGATCGCCCGCACGCATCTGGTTCTCGACGAAATCCGCCAGAGCCTTGCGCGCGCGCATCAGGCTGGACTCGCTAAGGTGCAGGTCATCCAGAAAGAAGAAGATCACACGTCCTCTGTCGGTTGTGCTCATCGTTGTGGCTTTGCCCGGCTCACTCTTATTTAATGAGCTACCTCGCGCCGCCGCCAGTTGCGACGCTTCATTCGCAGTCCCGGAATTCACCCGCTCGAAGAACGAGATTGGTTGCGGCTTTCCATCCAACAACAATTCAAACTGTTCCGGCTTCAATCCATCAATGAAGTGTCCCTGTTTATCGAAGACCATCAGGTCTGTCTGCACCAACTCGGTGTTGATGCGGATCACGTCGTCCGCTTGATTGGAGGATTGCTGTTGAGGCTGCTGACCGTGCGTTGCGGAGGCAGGCAAGAGAAGGTAAAGCGCCGCAACGAGAATCAATGTTCTTTTGCTGGAAGCGTGAAAGGAATGCATCGTGTTGTCCTTGTTGAAAGAAGCCGCAGCGTCTGACTATCAGGAGTGTAGTACAAAAAGATGCAGGCGAGTAAAAAAAGCGAGGGAGAGTGTCTCGTTGTTCATCAAAGCGCGTTACTGCAAGGCGGAGCGCGCGGGTTGGGAATCTTAACGACTGCCCCTCTCGCGCGTCCCGACTCGAAGTAGTAGGCGGCGCTATTGGCCCATGATCTTTTCCTGATTGGCGAGAATCTGTCGCTGATTCTCCTCCATGCGCGACTGGTTGGCGATAATCTGTTCCAGTTTATACTGATTGGATTTGATGTTGTCCTGGTTCGCCTTGATTGCTTCCTGGTTCTGCTTGATCTCTTCCTGGTTCGCCAGAATCTTTTCCTGATTGGCGATTACCTGGTCGTTGTCTGCCATGATATTTACTCCGGGATTATCATATTGATAGAGCTTAAGCCGTCGGTCTGTTGTTTGATTCAGGCTGTGCGCGCATCTTATGAAGCGCAGCCCGCGATGTCAAATCAATGAGCGAGATGCGCCATCGCTTCAAACTCAAAGAGCTTGTGTTATAACATTGGAGTGCCGAATGATTAACGAAAAACACGGACAGGGAGTGAGCCTCTGCCCCTACATTTTGAAACGCGCTAAGTAGCTTGTCATCGCACGCATAATGAAGGAAGAGAAATTATCACAGAAGACACGGCTTCTTCCCGTCATCGTGTTGATTCTGATTGTCGCTCTCTGGGCTTTACTCTCGCTGCTTAACATCTTCCCGGAATCTGCGTTTCCCACTCCGCAGGCGGTGGTCAGAGGCTTCGGCGAAGAGATCAGGGCGGGACGTTTGTTTGATGATTTGATCGCTTCAGTCTTCCGCGTCTCGATAGGGTTTTTGATAGCGGTCGCGCTCGGCATTCCGCTCGGTCTGATCCTGGGACAGCGCGCGCGTGGGCGGCGTGCGCTCTTGCCGACGATCAACTTTTTTCGCAATCTCTCGCCTCTGGCGTGGATTCCGTTTGCGATTCTCTGGTTCGGCATCGGCGACCGCCCGGCCATCTTCCTGATCTTCATGGCCTCATTCTTCCCTATCGTGCTCGCTACGATTGCGGCGGTCGCCAGCATCCCGACCGTTTACTTTCGCGTTGCCGAAAATTACGGCTATCGCGGAGCGGAATTATTAACGCAGGTCACGCTGCCAGCGATTGCGCCGCAAGTCATCACGGCTTTGCGAATCACTGCGGGACTCGCGTGGGTGGTCGTCGTCGCAGCAGAGATGATCGCCGGACAGGATGGACTCGGCTACGCCGTCTGGGATTCGCGCAACGGACTGCGCGTTGATCTGCTCGTCGTCAACATGATCGTCATTGGTTTTATAGGTGTCGTGATTGATAGATTACTCTTGCTCTTGACCAAACTGCCGAATATTCGCTGGGGTTATGAACGATAAGCCGTTCAGCAAGATTATGAAAAGATGTCCTACTTGCAACCGTACCTTCTCAGATAGCACGTTATCTTTCTGCTTGGTTGACGGCTCTGTTTTGTCTGCTCCTGATGAAGACCCCCATTCAACATTAGTTCTTTCAAATCCTCCGAACCGCTCGGAGACAATTTCGCTCAGACTAGAATCGGTCTCGCGTGTCTTCGGCGCGGTGGAAGTCCTGCGCGATTTTTCTCTGGACATCGCGCTCGGCGAGTTCGTCGCTATCGTCGGCCCGTCGGGTTGCGGCAAGACGACGCTCCTTAATATGCTGGCGGGCTTCGACCAGCCGACGGCGGGACACCTGACGAGCAACGGACAAATGCGAATGGTCTATCAACAGGATGGACTCTTTCCCTGGCGCACCGTCGCGCAGAATATTCAGATGGGTTTGCGGCATGTCAAAGATGAGCGGGAGCGCGCGCGTGAGTTGAAAGAATTGCTTGGCTTAATCGGGTTGAAAGGCTTTGAGGAACATTATCCGCACCAGCTTTCCGGCGGGATGCGCCAGCGTGTGGAACTAGCGCGTGCGCTCGCGGGCGACACGGACACGCTCCTGCTCGACGAGCCGTTCTCCTCGCTCGATTACCTGACGCGCCTGCGGCTGCGGCGTGAACTGGCGCGAATGCTCAGAGAGCGCCCGCGCACAGTCGTCCTCGTGACGCACGACATCGAAGAGGCTGCGCAGCTTGCGGATCGCGTCGTCGTTCTTTCAGAGCGTCCGGCGCGCATCCGCTGCGAACTTCAACTTGAATTGGAGCGTCCGCGTGACCCGACGCACCCGGAAGTGGTCGAAGCTGTGCATCGCATCCTGACAGTTTTGGGATTGGAACAGGACAATAGAGAGTCTGGAGTCGTGAGTCTGGAGTCTGGAGTCTAACTGCATCAGTTCCTGTGTAGTCTCGTTATTAATTCAATCATACGGAGAGAGAAGATGATTAAGGTTTATAAAGTCCTAACATTAGTATTTGCGCTTTTCATTTTGACGGTGAGCCTCACGTCTCAGAAATCCGCAGCGTCTGTGCCGGATTATTTTCCTCTGCGCGTTGGAGATTCATGGAAGTATCGCAGCATCGGTGAAGATTCCGAGTACACCGTCAAGGTCGTCAGCGCGGAGAAGCAGGCCGATGGAACGATGCTCTATCTGTTGGAGAAACTGGCGGGAGTGAAAATAGATGATTGGTATTCTAAGACAACCGATTGGGTGTTGATGCACAGAGAAGCATACCCGGAGCAGCCGGGTTTGGAAGTCAAGTATCAACCTGCCATGCAGTATCTAAAAAATCCACTCGTCGTGGGCGCGAAGTGGAACTGGAAGGGCAAGAGCGTCACTCAAACAGAAGCATCGGAGTCAAATGAGGTTGTCGGAACTGAGATGGTAGAAGTTCCGGCGGGCAAGTTTCGGGCGATGAAGATTGTCAGCCAGGTCTCTGATGGAGGCGCTATGAAGACTAGAACGTCCTGGTATGCTGACGGCGTTGGACTGGTCAAGACCACAACGGAAGCCGGACAAATCAAGTATGGCTTTGAACTGGTGGACTACAGTTTCAAAAAGGCGAGTCCGAAGAAATGATCGAGCTTACCAAACGCGACGCTCGCTCTGAGCAACAACAGAATTTTTAGACGGTCTGCGTGAGCCATAAACATTAAGTCCGATCAGGCGCATGGCGCTCGGAATCTCACGATTGCGCATGAACCAGCGCCAGACATCTCCGGTTCTGAGATTCTCCGCGCTCAAGAGCATGATGCCGAGGTTGATGCCGATGACATCCGTGTCAACCCAGCCGTTGTTCGGATTGAAAGCATCGGCGAATCCATACTTCCCGTAAATCTTCTCGCCGTACTTCTCACGCATCAAGCGCAAGGCCGCGAGCGAAATGTCCGGCGTGAACATCAGAGAGCCACCAGCCGCAGAAGGCACGATTGTGCCGTCAATCGCCGGGTCGCGCGGCGGCCCGCCCCATGCCAGATAACCTTTAATGCTATCGGACGCCGTGATGCCCCACATCTTTGAGCCATAGCCGGGAAATTCAGACGCCAGGCTCAAGCAGAAAGCTCTATGCGCGCGCGTCGCATTGATGGAGTTTAGAAAAAAGTCCGTGTGCCAGCCTCTCTGTTCACGGCGATGGCGATAGTCAATCCAGGCGTGCGCGTACTGGTGCATGAAAAGCGGCACGCCTTTCGTCGTGAGATACGAGTAGCCTGCGTAATTCATCCGCTCACGTTTGAAGGCGTACCATGAACGCGCAGAGATTGGATGTGTGGGCGAGGCGATGGCGAGCATGTAGAGAATCGTGTCCTCGCTGAAAGTGTCCCAGCGCGGTTTGAGAAATCCGCTTTCGGGTTTCCAGCCGTGTGAGAGCAGGGTCGCGTGTCCGTTGAGCATCCATGCGAAATCAACGCGCTCGTAAATCCTGGTTGCGAGTTGCACAATCTCCGCGTCGTCACGAAACCTTTGACGCGCCGTCAGCACACCGGCCAGCAGAAGCGCGGTGTCAATGGATGAGACTTCGCTGTTCCAACGCCGCGCGCCCGTCTTCGCATCGAGCCAATGATAGAACCAACCGTGAAACTGCGCGGCGCGTTCGGCAAAGTATCGGAGCGTCGCGCGCACTCGCTCCTTCGCGTCATGCGGGTCAATCCATTTTCGCGTCGCTGCGATGCAGAGCGCAGTCAGGCCAAAGCCCGTTGCGGCGATGCTCGCCACGTCGCGGTGATTTTCGTCGAGCGATGAGCCGTCTGTGCGGGCGCGGTCAGGAACAAGCCCTGTGTTCGGATCGGCCTGCTCCCAGAAGTAACGAAACATGCGCCGTTCAAAATCTTCGAGAAATGCTTCGTTACGCGCAGTGAGCGAAACTTGATTGATGCGCGGAGACTCTGCCGCACGGATGTTAAGGAACGAGGGATTTGTGAAGATGAAAACGAGGAGTAAGAAGACAGAAAAGCGCCGTTGCTTCGTCATTTGAAATTCTGGCTCCTGACTCCTGGCTTCTGAATTCTGCTCTTACCTTTGGACGACTTCAAAGCTCGCTGTGAGCCTCTCGTCAGCAGAGCTATTACCAACGAAAATTTTGAACTCGCCAGGCTCGACGACGAAGCGCAACTCACGATTGTAGAAGCCTAGCTGCTGAGGCGTGAGCGCGAATTCAACACGCCGCTTCTCTCCCGGTCGCAAGGTGACGCGCTCAAAACCTTTCAACTCTTTGACGGGGCGCGTGACGCTGGCTGCCGTCTCGCGGATATAGAGTTGCACGACTTCATCGCCCGCGCGCTGGCCTGTATTCTCAACTTCGACGCTCGCAGTCAATCGTCCGTCAGGGCGAATGCGTTGCGCGCTCAGTTGCAGATTCGAGAGACGGAATTGCGTGTAGCTCAATCCGTAGCCGAACGGAAAGAGCGGCGTCCATGAAACGTCCAGATATTTTGAACTGTACTTTTCGTTCGCACCCGGCGCGTCCGGCGGGCGGCCTGTGCTCATGTGATTGTAGTAGAGCGGCTCCTGTCCGACTGTGCGCGGGAAGGTGACAGGCAGCTTGCCGCCGGGATTCACGTCGCCGAAGAGTACGTCAGCGATGGCGTTGCCCGCTTGTGTTCCTGCAAACCACGTTTCGAGAATCGCCGGACAGTTTTCGGCAATCCAGTTGATTGTGAGCGGACGCCCGTTCATCAGGACGACGACGACGGGCTTGCCTGTAGCTTGTACAGCCTTGACTAAATCCAACTGGCGACCCGGCAGATCAAGAGAGCTACGCGACGACGCCTCGCCGCTCATGTCAGCCGACTCGCCAACGGCGACGATGACGACATCTGATTTACGTGCAGCACGCACAGCCTCATCGAAGCCTTCAATCGCCTCGCCCTTGATGTCGCAGCCTCTGGCGTAATTGATTTTCGTCGCCGGTGAGACCTTTGCCTTGATGCCTGCGAGAAGAGTGACTGCATCAGCCGCGTTGCCGTCGCCATTCCAGGGGCCGATCATGTCTTGTTGAGCGTCCGCAAGCGGGCCGATGAGCGCGATTGATTTCACGTCTTTGCTCAACGGCAATGTCTCGCGCTCGTTCTTCAGGAGCACCATCGAACGCGCGGCGATCTCGCGTGCGGCGGCCAGATTCTCACGGCTCAGGATGACGGAACGCTCACGCGCTTCATCCGCGTAGGGATGATCGAAGAGGCCGAGTCGAAACTTGATGCGGAGAATGCGGCGCACCGCTTCATCAATCGTGGCCTGCGTGAGTTTGTTGTTTCGGAGAAGTTCCGCGCCGTGTTTGTTGTAAAGACGGCTGACCATCTCCATGTCAACGCCTGCATTGAGAGCCAGACTCGCTGCCTCTGATCCGTTTGCCGCCAGCCCGTGCTTGATGAGTTCTTCGACTGAGGTGTAATCGCTGACGACGAAGCCGTCGAACTTCCACTCGCCACGCAAGACCTTGGTCAGCGTGAACGGATTCGCGGAAGAGGGCACGCCGTTGAGGTCGTTGAAGGCGCTCATGAACGTGCCGACGCCTTCATCAACCGCAGCCTTGAACGGCGGAAAGTAAATCTCGCGCAGAGTTCTTTCGGACATGTCGGTCGTGTTGTAGTCGCGCCCGCCCTCTGCCGCTCCGTAAGCGACCCAATGTTTGGCGCAGGCGAGAACTTTATCGGGCGCGCTGTAATCGCGTCCCTGAAATCCGCGCACGCGCGCACGCGCCATCGCTGCTCCGAGATAAGGGTCTTCGCCCGCGCCTTCGACGATGCGTCCCCAACGTGCATCGCGCGCAATGTCGAGCATCGGCGCGAATGTCCAATGCACACCTGCCGCGCGTGATTCAGCAGCAGCAATGCTGGCGGAGCGTTCCGCAGCCGCAGGGTCCCAACTGCTCGCTTCGCCGAGCGGGACTGGAAAGATCGTGCGGTAGCCGTGAATCACGTCGAAGCCGAAGATGAGCGGAATCTTCAGGCGCGATTCTTCGACGGCGATGTGTTGAAGCTGATTGGTGCGCTGCACGCCGCGCACATTCAGGGTTGAGCCGAGCAAGCCTTGGCGTGCGAGGTCTAAATGTTCCGGGCGAAAGTTTCCGTTGGCTTCGCCGTCGAGTTGTTGAAGCTGTCCGAGTTTCTCCGCGAGAGTCATGCGCGCGAGCAGCGCGTTGATTCTTCTCTCGATGTTTGGTTGCTGAGTCTGCGCGGGCGCAAGCAGCGCGGAAAAGATGAGCGCGAGAGCTAAGAGCACGGCTGCTAACCTGACCTTCTTCATGTTCAATCCCCCTCCGGCACGTGACTGAAAGAACGAGGCGTGCGCTCCGACTTTCGATGCCAGCTTAACTCGCAAGGCTCCGGCAAAAGCTCCAGTCGCCTCCGCGAACTTCGATAAATTTGCTGCAAGATTATCGGTTCAGTATATTATATCGTTGTTCCCGGATGTTCTACACTTTTTTATCCTGGAAACAAAGAATCGTCTCTCGACATGAACTTTGACCGGACATCGCAAGGTCGCGCGCGCAGCGTTTCATTGACGACATTAAGCCTGATCGCTCTCATCGTCTGCAATGGATTCGCCGCGCCTTTTACTCTGGCCCAACAACGGCGATCATCCGGCGCGGCAAAGTCAAAGAGCGTTGCCGCTTCAAGCGAAGATGTCGCCGCACTGTTGCGCCAGGCGGCGGAGCTATTGCAGGCGGGCAAACTCGACGAAGCGTTGCCGCTTGTTCGTCGTGCGGTTGCGGCTGCGCCGTCGAATGCAGACGCGCATAATCTTCTCGGCGTGATTCTGGATCAGCGCGGCGAGACACAGGCGGCTGAACGTGAATATCTCGAAGCCTTGCGCTTAAATCCAAAGGGCATCTCTGCGCGTGCCAATCTGGGCGTCCTGCTGGCTCGAACGAATCGTTCTGAACAGGCCATTCAGTCTTTTGAAACTGTCTTGCGTGACGTTCCAGATCATCCGCAGGCAACACTCAATCTGGGGCTGCTCTACGCGGCGCGCGGCGATTACAGTCGAGCCGTTCCGTTGCTTGAGCGAGCAAACGCGCTGCACCCGAATACGTTCGCGGTCGTTTACAATCTGGGCGTCGCGTTTTATCAACTCAAGCGAATTGATGAAGCGCAGTCCGCACTCGAATCGGCGGCGACGCTTGCGCCGGATGATCCAAGCCCGCTCTATTATCTGGGATTGATCGCAGACGCACGCGGGCAAAGCGAAACGGCGGTACAACTCTGGCAGAAAGCAATTGCCTTACGCCCCAACTTCCCCGAAGCGAATTTCATGCTGGGCGAAGTGTTGAGAAGAAATAATCGCGCCAACGATGCGCGAGAGTTTTATGAACGAGCGTTGACGCAAGACCCTTCAAAGCTCGTTTACTACGTCCGGCTCGGCGGCGTCTATCTGCTCCAAAATCTTTACGATCAGGCGCTCGAAATCTTTCAACGCGCCGCACAACGTTTTCCGAATGTCGCCCAAGCCTATTACTTCGTCGGCATCGCGGCGCGTGGCAGAGCGAGTTACGACATTGCCGAAACCGCTTTAAGAAAGTCGCTTGCGCTTGACCACGATAACCCGGACGCACTCGCGCAACTTGGGTTCATCGTCGGCGAGTCGGGTCGTTTCGCGGAGGCCGAAGAATTACTGCGCCGCGCCATTGCGCTCAGCGATAAACATTTCTACGCGCATTACGATCTAGGCCGCCTGCTCGTGAAAACCAGACGCTACACCGAAGCCATTCCGAACTTACAGCAAGCAGCAAAACTCTGCGCGGACAATGCCGGAGTTCACTATCAACTTTTTCTGGCCTTCAGTCGCCTGAAGCAGAAGGACGAAGCCGCGCGTGAAGAGGCGCTTTTCAAAACGCTTGAAGAGGAGAGAAAAAAACGGCGCGGAAATGACGACACTTGCCAGCCCGTTGCTTCAGGCACGATCCCGGCAACGATGACGCCCGCGACCTCTGGCGTTAATCGCGTCCAGTAAACTTGCTGCTGAAAGCCAATCTTTAGTTTAGCGCGTTAGCTGAAAATAAAAAGCGCGAATGGATGAACCTTTTCGTTACATCCATTCGCGCCGCAGGAGAGAAGACCTCAGCTAGAAACTGAAGCGCCCCTGAAATTCAATCACCCGCCCGGCCAGTGCGCCAGTAGCCTTACCGAAATTCGGGTCTGTGACATTCGTACTTGAGCTAAAGGTCCCGAAGGGCTGCAAGTTCAGAATGTTAAAGACATTGAAGAAGTTGGCCCTGACCTCTAGCCCTGTTCCTTCACCAAAAAATCGGCCCAGCCCGAAGCGCTTGGAGAGAGTTAAATCAACATCACGATAGCGCGGGCCGCGAAACGAGTTGCGCCCGACGCCGGGAAGTGAAGTTGCGGGAGTAGCGCCCAGCGTAGAGAAGTAGCGTGCGCCGCCACCCACGAAGTTACTGCCGGTAATAAACGCTTGGTTGGATGAATCCGTTCCTGCGCCGCCGAAGTAGGCGGTTGGGCGTGCCGGACAGATAACAGGAAGAATGGTGCTGGGACAATTGCCCGTCACAGGCGTCCAAGGAAAGCCCGTATGGTAAGTCGCAATCGTCGAAATCTGCCAGCCGCCGAGCACGCTGCCAAGAGCGTCCTTGCGGTGCTTGAAGAACGGAAGCCCATAAATGGCGTCAAAGACCAGGTAGTGCCGGACATCGAAATCGGATGGCCCGCGCTCCTGACGAAGGTCCTGCGGATAAGTCGGATTAGTTCCCGCGCCAACCCCTTCGTTGGAAGTCTGGTCAATAGACTTACTCCACCTGTAGTTGACATCGAACTGGAGTCCGGTCGAGAGCCGCCGCGAGAGACGTGCTATCAGCGCATTATAGTTGGAGTTCGTGTCGGTCTGCGTGAAGAAGATAGCAAAAGGCACGGTCCCTGGATAGAGGAAGTTCTGCTGTGCGATGCGCGCCAGATGACGGCCTGCGCTGCCTTCGTAGCCCAGGTCTGCCGTCAGTTTGGCGGGCAGGTTGTACTGCGCGTCGAGCGAGTAGGTATAGACGTAGGGCGTCTTCAGATTGGGCGGCGTGCCGTACAGGGTGATTGACGAGTTGTTGAGATTCGTCGGCAGCCCCGTCGCCGGATTGGTGTTGAGAATCAGCGCCGGATTAGCCGGAAAACTCAACGGACTGTTATTAGCGCCCAAGGCGTAAAGAATCTGCCCGCCGTTGAATGGAGTGCTGAAGTCTGAAGCCGAAGTGCCGCAGCAGCTTTGAACCAGTGCTTGATAAGGATAGTTACCGCGCACATTCTGGAAATTGTCAACCGGAATCCGATTGTAGAGGAGACCGAAACCGCCGCGCAGCACGAGCTTATTGCTGAAATCGTTCCCCAGCAACTTCGTGGGAGCATAGGCGAAACCTACGCGCGGCCCGAAGTTCAACTTGCTGGCGCTATAAAGCGAGTTCATTTGAACCAGTCGCCCGCCGGTTAATTCCCGTCCCGCAGGGCCAAGGACGAAGTTGTTAGTCTGTCCGCCCTTATCGCTGAGAGGCGAAAAGTATTCATAGCGCAGACCCAAGTTCAAGGTCAGGTTAGGCCGATATTTCCAGTCGTCCTGGGCGAAGGCGGCATAAGTGTTGGTGCGGAAAAAGCGTTGCGTGTTCGGCGCGCCGCCAGTCGTCGGATTAACGGAGAGGAAATAGAACAACGGCGCGTCGTTAGCGAAATTGAAGAGCGTGGCAAAGGTAAATTCGGGACGACCGAACCCGATCAGTTGGTCATTGCTCTGCTCTTTGCGGATTTCCACACCGAAGCTCAAGCCGTGATTGCCCAGAACCTTTCTCAGCGTGTCTCGAAACTCAAAGGTGTTCTCAGCGAAGATGCCGGGAGTCGTCTCGTTAAAGGGAGCGCCGAACTGCACTGCCTTGTTAGTCACACCACTCGGCGGCGTCTCAATTTGAATGCGCGGGATGCCGAAGTTGGTGTTGCTCGATGACTGTAACTCGTTAAAAGCAAACCGCGTGATATTGAACCGCGCCTCGTTAATCATCGTCGAAGATAAGATTCGGGTGTAGGTGACCGTGACCAGCGAATTGGCTGGAAAGGTCGTGACATCGGCTAACGGCTGGCTGCCTGTTGATGGATCGCTCCCGACGCCGAAAAAGCGTGACCGATACCCACTGATTGCCAGAGAGTCTTTGGGAGTGAGATTGAAATCGAAGCGCAGGTTGTACTGGTTACCTCTGCTGATGCTTGGCACGGCGACCTGCGCGAATTCCATATCTGGAATCCCATCGAAGCCGCCGCCCTGCAAGTTGCCGAAGCTGACATACTGGCCGGTCGCTCCCGTGAGCGATCCCAGATCGAGTCCTCCGGCCACTTGACGACAGGTACTGTTGTTGTAGCCTGCGAATGCGCAGGTGACGGGGATCACGCTGACGACACGGGGCGCGAAACCGGACGAGCTAACAATCCTAGAGGCAATGCTGCCGGGTCTTAATTGTTGAACCTGTGAGATGTACTGCGGCGTCACGACATATTCGTTAGCCGTATCTGAACTGGCGCTCCGCAAGCCTTCATACGAGAAGAAAAAGAATGCCTTATTCTTTTCAAGTTTAGCGGCGGGACCATTATCTTCGCCAAAACGCGGGAGGATGAGTGGTCCGCCGAAGCTGCCGCCGAATTGATTGAGATGTTGATTGACGCGTACGGTTGGAGCGCCGTTCAAGCCGCCGTACTTATTAAAGGCGTTGAGTCCGGGGCTGTCGTTCTTGAGAAAGAGGCTGCCGTGAAACTGGTTCGTGCCGTTCTGCGAGACCGTCAGAATCTGCGCGCCGGAGTTTCGCCCGTACTCCGCCGAATAAACATTCGAGATCACCCGCACCTCTTTAACCGACTCCTGATTCGGCGTGACGACCGCGGCACCACCGTGCGTCAGGCTGTTCACGCTCGTCCCATCAATCTGGTAGTTGTTGGCCGTGACGCGCTGACCGTCGGCAGAGATTTGGACTTGATTCTCCGTCTGGAAAATTGAGCGAATAGAGCCGCCCGGCCCATTGTTGTTCGGAAGGTTAGCGGCATTGCCCGCTCCATTTCGCGCGCCCTCGCCGAAGACGCCCGGCGTCAACCGAAGCAACTCGTAAGGATCACGCCCGAACTGTGGCAGAGTGCGGACATCCTGCGTCGTGATCGCCTTGTCAATGTTGGCGTTCTCAGTTTCAAGCGACTGTCCCAGAGTGTCTGTGACGGTCACGCTGGCGGTCACCCCGGCGGCCTCAAGCGTAATGTTCACACCCTCGACCGCTTCAGCGTTGACGACAACATTCGCCAGCGTCTTTTTATTAAAGCCCGCTTGTTCAACCGTGATCGTGTAACTGCCCGGCGGGAGTCCTGAGAAGCGGTAAAAGCCTTCATCGGAAGTGGTCGCCTGTTGCGTCTTGTTGGTTTCTTTACTGGTCAGCGTAACGGTCGCACCGACGACGGCTCCGCCCTGCGCGTCGGTCACGGAGCCTTGCACCCCGGCTCTGAATTGCGCGCTGGCCGTGGTGGCGAGCAAGAGCAGAAAGAATCCGCACAAAACTACGCGAAGAGAAAGAAGTGTGTGACGCATAATTAAACCTCCCCAAATGTTCAGCGCGCCGCAGTCTTCGTTGGCAGACACAAGGACTGCTGACTGAGCGGAGTCGGACGATGAATGTTGCATGTGGCTGGATGCCGCACGAGCGGAGAAAAAAAGAGATTTCAGGCTCAATAACTTTCAGCCAATCCTTTTTCAAAAACTGATTGTCGGGGGATACGCAGACAACTTAGCATCGAAAGATTAAAAATACAATGGAAATATATGGCGCGGCTCTGGTAAGCTACGCACATCAATCAGGCCAAAATCTTTTTGTCGCCGATTCCCCTGAGTTTGGCAGACCTGAATGCTTGAGATTAAAAGCTGGCTGAAGGTCAGTGATTCTTAAGTTGCGCTTCTCGCCGACGATGTCGAGCAGCGAGGCGTCTTCTTCGCACTGATAGCTGGCAGTCCGACCATATCTTTTGCTGCGCGATGATCAAGAGCGCGCACGAGCGATCAATGAAACGAAAGGAAACTAAACTGATGCGAGACGTGAAGATGAAAACGATGCTCCTGCTGTTGGCCGCAGTGATGACCGCCGGTTGCGTGAGCGGGCCGCAGAATCAGAGCGCAGGCGGAGGCTGTCCGCCGAAGCAGAAGAAGACGGGGCCTGTGAAGATCGGATTCTCAATGGACACATTACAGGAAGAACGCTGGCAGCGCGACAGAGACCTGGTTGCGCAACACGCCAAAGATGTCGGCGCGGAAGCCATCATTCAGGTTGCCAACGGCGATGACGCGACGCAGAAGAAGCAGTCCGACAATCTGCTGACGCAGGGTGTGGACGTGCTGATCGTCGCGCCGCACGACTCCGTCGGCGCAGCTTCCATCGTCGAGGCCGCGCACAAACGCTGTGTGCCCGTCATCAGTTATGACCGGCTCATCAAAGAGAGCGAGCCTGATCTCTACGTCTCGCATCAGGTCGTCAAGATCGGCGAGATGCAGGCCAAGTATCTGCTGGATCGTGTGCCGAAAGGAAACTACGTCATCATCGGCGGCTCACCCACAGACAACAACGCGATTCTCTTGCATCAGGGACAGATGAACATTCTCAAGCCCGCCGTGGATCGCGGCGACATCAAGATCGTCTCCGATCAATACTCGAACGATTGGCTGCCGAGCGAAGCGTTGAATCATACACAGAATGCGATGACGCAGAACAATAACAACATCCAGGCGGTCGTCGCTTCCAATGACGGCACGGCGGGCGGCGTTATTCAAGCCTTGGGCACGCGCGCCGGCAATCCCATTCTCGTCTCCGGCCAGGATGCCGAGCTGACGGCCTGTCGCCGCATCGTCGAAGGCACGCAGGCGATGACCGTCTATAAACCGATCAAGCCTCTGGCCTACAGCGCCGTTGACGCCGCCATCAAATTCGCCAACGGCGAGAAGGTTGACGCTCCAGATAAGATCAACAACGGCAAGATTGACGTGCCAGCCATTCTGCAAGTGCCGATAGCCGTTGACAAGAACAACATGATGGACACCGTCATCAAAGACGGCTATCACAAACTCGAAGAGGTCTATCAGAACGTTCCAAAGGATCAGTGGCCGAAACAACAGTAGGATAGGAGCAAGACGGAATGGCGACTGCAAACATCACGCCTCTTCTTGAGATGCGTGATATCGGTAAATCTTTTCCGGGCGTGCGGGCGCTCGATGGGGTGACGTTCGATCTGTTCGCCGGAGAGTTTCACGCGCTCGTCGGAGAGAACGGCGCGGGCAAGTCCACCTTGATGAAGGTGCTCGGCGGCGTCTATCCGTACCCGCACTACGAGGGCGAGATACACATCAACAGCAAGGTGCAGCGCTTCGCTAATGTTCGTGATGCGGAGAAAGCCGGCATCGCTGTGATCTTTCAGGAACTCTCGCTCGTCAAAGATTTGTCCATCGGCGAGAACATCTTTTTGGGACGCGAGCCGCGTCGCTTCGGCGTCATTCAATGGTCAGACCTGTACAGCCGCGCTGCCCGCTTGCTCGACGATCTTAATCTCAAGATAGACCCGCGCACGCCCGTCGGTAACTTAGGAATCGGTCAACAACAACTCGTCGAAATCGCTAAGGCACTCTCGCACGAGGCGCGCATTCTGGTCTTGGATGAGCCAACCGCCGCGTTGACTGATACGGAGGTTGAGACGCTCTTCGGCATTCTCAACAAGCTGCGCGCGCGCAACGTCGGCATGATCTACATCTCACATAAGCTGGACGAAGTCTTCCGCATGTCCGACCGCATCACAGTCCTGCGCGACGGGCGCACAGTTGGGACAGAGCCGACGAGCCAGCTCGATGTCGCGCGCGTCATCGCGCGGATGGTCGGACGCGAGGTCGGAGATATTTTTCCGCAGGCAGACCACGCGCACGGCGATGTGGTCTTTGAAGTCCGCAATATGACGGTCGAAGACCCGAACATCAGAGGCAAGCTCCTGGTGGATCACGTCAGCTTCAACGTCCGGCGCGGAGAAGTTTTGGGCATCGCCGGATTGATGGGCGCAGGCCGCAGTGACCTCTTGATGGCGATCTTCGGAGCGCACGCCGGACGTTCAACGGGCGAAATCTTCGTCGAAGGCAAACGCGCACACATCGCGCGCCCTTCGGATGCGATCAGGCATGGCATCGGCTTCGTCACCGAAGACCGCAAACGCTTCGGCCTCATCCTTGACCAGACGATTCTCAACAACATGACGATTGCCGGGTTGAGCCGGCTCTCCGGGCGCTTCTTTACGGACACGGATGCGGAGATGGCGGTCGGCGAGCGCTCGATGAAGGAGTTGCGCGTCAAAGCTCCGTCAATCCTGACGGTCACGGGCACGCTTTCGGGCGGCAATCAACAGAAGGTCGTGCTGGCGAAGTGGCTTCTGACCAATCCGCGCGTGCTTTTCCTGGACGAGCCGACGCGCGGCATTGATGTCGGCGCGAAGCAGGAGATTTATGCGCAGACCAATCGTCTCGCGCGCGAAGGCATGGCGCTCGTGCTGGTCTCATCCGAACTGCCCGAAGTGCTCGGCCTCGCTGACCGCGTGCTGGTTCTGCACGAAGGGAGAATCACCGGAGAATTCAGACGCGCCGAAGCGACGCCCGAAAAAGTGATGGCCTGCGCGACAGGACATGCGAAACGCTGAACGCGGAGAGCAAATTATGAGCGAACAGATTCCGGCTAACGAACCTGCGATTAATCGTCCACCCGTGACGGCTGATGTTGCGCCGCCGACGACCAGCGCGGAGAGCGGCAGTGGACAGATACGGATCGGCGGTCTCAGGATTCAGACCGCAACCTTGCGCGCTTACACGCTGGTCTTCGCGCTGGCCTTGATCTGGATCGTCTTTCATTACAAGACGGGCGGAACATTTCTGAGGTCGGATAATCTCTCCAATCTCCTGCTGCAAACGGCTGTGACGGGCATCCTGGCGGTCGGGATGTTGATGATTATCGTCGCCGGACAGATTGATCTCTCGGTCGGGTCTGTGCTCGGACTCGCCGGAGCGGTCGCGGCGATGGTGCAGGGCTGGGGACTGATTCCAGCGCTGGCGGCGGCAATTATTGTCGGTCTGGTGATCGGCGCGCTTCAGGGCACGCTGGTCGCTTATGCCAACATCCCGGCTTTCATTGTCACGCTCGGCGGAATGCTCGCCTGGGGACAGAACGGACTGACGCTGGGATTGATGAAGGGCACATCTATCAGGCTCACCCTGCCCGGCTTTCAGGCCATCGGACTCAGCTACGTCGCGCCGAGCATCGGAATGGGAATGGCGATTCTGGCAATTCTCTTTATCGCCTGGCTCAAGCTGAGCCGCAATCGAGCGCGGCGGCAGCACAATCTACCTGTCGCCGGAATGGGCACGACCGTCGCGCGCATCGTGCTGCCGTCAGTGCTGATTCTCGCCTTCATCTATGTGATGAACTTGCAGGGCGGAATTCCGATCTCGGTCTTCATCATGCTGATCGTCGCTCTCGTCGGCGCGTTTCTGACGCAGAATACAACGTTCGGTCGCTATCTTTATGCCATTGGCGGCAACCCGGACGCGGCGCGGCTCTCCGGCATCAATCTCCGCCGCCGTCTGCTGATGACCTTCTGCATCATGGGTGCTCTGACAGGAGTGGCGGCGATTGTGCAAAATGGAATCCAGGGCAGCGCCACAATGAGAGCCGGAAATAATCTGGAGTTGAACGCGATTGCGGCCTGTGTCATCGGCGGAACGAGCCTGATGGGCGGGCGTGGCACGGTCTTCGGTGCGATTCTCGGCGCGCTGATTATGCAGAGCTTGGATAACGGCATGTCGCTCCTTAATTTTGATGTCTATATCCAATCTATCGTCAAAGGAACGGTGCTCGTCGCGGCAGTCGGAATTGATATGCTCGGTCGTCGTCGAGCGTAAGAGAAAAGATGAAGGATGCATTGAAAAGCAACGAGTTCAGAGGTCTCAGTGATATTTGATGAATTGCCACTAGCTTCAGTTAGTGGAGAGCTAAACCAGCGTTAATATCAACGGAGCCTGATGCAGAGATGACAGAATCCGGCCAACTCAAAAACAAAAGCCTGTCAGAAAATGAACTGGTCATCGCAGTTGATCTTGGCGGGACGAATCTGCGCACGGCGACGATTGATAGCGAGGGGCGGATCTACGAGCGCACCAAACAGAGCACGCCGAAGGCCACCAAGCCGGAAGAGATTGTGAGCACCATCGCTGCGGCGGCGCGTGAGTGCGAGCGTCACAGCCACAAGCGCGGCGCGAAGGTTGGCGCGGTGTCGGTCGTCGTTCCCGGAACAGTGCGGGCGGATGAGGGAGTCGTGATGAGAGTGCCGAACATTCCCTGTCTCGACGACTTTCATCTCGCCGATGCTTTGCAGAATGAACTGCGATGGCCGTCTGTGATTGAGAACGACGCGAACGCGGCGGCGGTCGGCGAGATGTGGAAGGGCGCCGGGCGCGGACGCAAGTCCATCATTATGATTACGCTCGGCACGGGCGTCGGCGGCGGAGTCATCCTCGATGGAAAACTCTGGCGCGGCATTGACGGCTCGGCGGGCGAACTCGGCCACATCGGTGTCGAACCCTTCGGCGGTGTTCACTGTCCCTGCGGAAGTATTGGCTGTCTTGAAGTCTATGCTTCGGCAACGGCGATTGTGCGCCAGGCGCGCGAAATGCTCTCTCGTTATCCAGACTCGCCACTCAAGACGACAGAAGATTTGACAGCCGCGAGCGTTTACCAGAGCGGAGAGAAAGGCGATGAACTCGCGCTGGAAGTCTTTCGCCAGATGGGGACTTATCTCGGAATCGGATTGGCAAGCCTTATCAATGTTTTCAACCCGGAAGTGATCGTCATCGGCGGCGGCGCGGCAGACGGCTGGGATTTATTCATTCCTCACGTGCGCGAGCAAGTCACGAAGCGGGCATTCAAAATTCCGGCTGAACGCGCGGAGATTGTGCGCGCGGAGCGCGGCGATGATGCTGGACTTTTAGGAGCGGCGCACATCGCTTTCGCAGGATGAATGGCGCGCATGATCGAATCCTCCCGCCGAATCCTCATCGGATAATGAGTAGAACAATGAGCGACGAGATTGATTGGGAAAGTATCAGGCGCGATTTTCCCGTGACGGAGCAGACTGCGTATCTGAACAGCGCGGCGGCTGGCCCCGTTCCGCGTCCGGTGATGGAAGCGGCGACCAATTTTTACCATGCGATGATGAGCGAAGGCGATGCACGCTGGGATGAGTGGATCGAGCGGCGCGAGACGGTGAGAAGACGCATCGCAGAGTTTATCAATGCTGAACCGGAAGAGATTGCTCTGACGACGAACACCTCGTCGGGCATGAATCTCATCGTTGACGCGCTCGAAGGGCGTGGCGAAGTTGTCTCCTGCGATCTGGAGTTTCCTGTCTCCACCATCACGTGGCTGCATCGCGGCGTGCGCGTGAAGTTGATTGAAACAGTTGACGGCGAACTCCGCATCGAGGATTTGCAGCGCGCGCTGACGGACGAGACGGCGATCATCTGTCTCAGCCACGTGCAATACTCAAACGGCTTTCGGATTGACCTTGAAGAATTAGGACGGAGCAAGAGCAATCGCGTGCTGGTCGTCAACGCGAGTCAATCGGCGGGAGCTTTTGAGATTGATGTCAAGCGGATGCAGATTGATGCGCTCTGCGCGACCGCACACAAGTGGATGCTCGCGGGTTACGGCTCAGGCTTCGTCTATCTCAGCCGCAAGCTGCTTGACGAAACGCGCGCCCGCGCCATTGGCTGGCTGAGCGTTGAAGAGCCTTTCGAGATGCGTAATCGTGAAGTACGGCTCCGGCATGACGCGGCGGCGCGTGCCGAACTCGGTTGCCCGCACTTCGCAGGCATCTTCGCATTGGGAGCGTCGGTTGAATATCTGACGAAGATCGGAGCGCAGCAGATAAAGCAGCGTGTGCTGGCGCTCAATCGTTATTTGACCGAGCGTTTGAATGCTGAGGGATGGCGCGTACTTTCGCCTTTGCGAGATGAAAGGATGCGCTCAGGCGAAACGCTGATCGCCACGCCGCGTCCGAATCGCATGGCCGCACATCTGGCGCATCACAACATCGCCGTCACAGAAAAACCACAGGGCATCCGCATCAGTACGCACTTCTTCAACAACGAAGCGGACATCGAACGCCTCATCTTGACGATTGCGGATTTCGGATTGCGGAATGCGGATTGAAAAACAGAAGGCAGAAGGCAGAAAGCAGAAGGCAGCCAAGACGAAAGCTGCTATTGACTGCCTTCTGCTTTCTGCCTTGTGCCTTCTGTTCTCCGCAATCGTCACGCCCGCGCGCTGCGCTTGCGTTTCCCTTGAGATGCTTTTGTTTTCTGTCGCGGCGCAGCGGATTTCTGCGAATTGAAATGTTGCTTGCAGATGCGCGTGAAGGTCTGGCAGATGGGTGAGTCATAGTCGCCCGCGAGTTTGGCGAGGCCGAGTTCCCAGTTGATCTGCGCGCCTTCGATCCACCAGGCGACGAGTCTCCCTTGCGCGATCTCTTCGCGCGCGGAGTTGAGCGGCACGATGCCGACGCCCATCTCCTCTTCGACCATGCGCTTGATCGCCGCCAGGCGGCTTAACTCCATCGCCACCACCGGATGCTCGCCCGCCTCTTCAAACAAGCCGTCAATCAAACGGCGTGTGTTGCCGCCGCGCTCGCCTAAAATTAACTTCTCGCCCGCCAGCGTGAACACACTGACGACGCGCTGCTTCGCAAGTTTGTGACGCGGGTGGGCGATAGCGACCAACTCATCGCGGCTCAGGACTTCGGTTTGAATGCCACGCGCTTCGACCGGCAGAGAGACGAAAGCCATGTCTAATTCGCCCGCGAGTATCTGATGCACAAGCGCCTGGCTCGTCCCTGAAGCGATAGAGACCTCTGCGCGCGGATGACGCTCGCGCAACTCTCTCAGGATTTTCGGCAAAGGGTCTGCGCTGACCATCGCCGATGCGCTCCCGATTCGCAAACGCCCGCGCTCCGCTCCGGCAAGCTCCGCAATCTCTACAACCGCCGCATCATGCTCGCGCAGGATTCTGTGCGCGCGTTCGAGCAGCGCTTCTCCGGCCTCCGTCAGCAGCACGCGACGCGGCGCGCGGATAAAGAGCGGCGCTCCAAGCTCGATCTCCAACTGCCGAATCTGCATACTGACCGCCGCCTGCGTGATGTGCACGCGCAACGCTCCGGCGGTGAATGTTCCGCTCTCGGCAATCGCCGTGAATGCTCTCAATTGTCTGATTTCCATCGTCGCTCCGAGTATCAGTGATGATTATTATGTGGATAAAATCTTTTAGTTTCTATTATGAGACGGCACTGACTATAATCGAGGCTTGAGTTTGTCGCAACCGCTTGTTTGCTGCGGCGTGTGAGGTTGTCATCGGAAGTTATGAAGGCGGAGTCCAAGATTGCGAATTTTATGTCCCCCCAGAGAATTCATGGCCGCGAGTTAGTGCTCGGAGTTGACGGCGGCGGCACGAAGACGCACGCCATGATCTCTGACTCACGACAGCGCGTGCTGGGCGAAGGCACATCCGGGCCATCGAATCCGATGCGCGTCGGAATCGGCAACGCGGCGACTGCCATTCGTGAAGCGGTGGATCGCGCCTGCGCGCAAGCTAACGTCCAACGCGCCGATATTGTCGCGGCGGAGATTGGGCTGGCGGGCGTGAGACGCGGAGACCTGCGCCTGCGGATGCACGAGGCTCTGCTGGGGCTGGGCATTCATTCGATTGAAGTAGTGACGGACGCGGACATCGCTTTGTTCGGTGCGACGGACGGCGCGCCCGGTCTGGTCATCATCGCCGGGACAGGCTCGATCTGCTGCGGCATCAACGCGCAGGGCAAGCGTGTCTATGCCGGTGGCTGGGGGCCGATTGCGGGCGATGAAGGGAGCGGTTTATGGATCGCGCGCAGGGCGTTGCAGGCGATTGCGCGGGCGGGCGATGGACGCGGCACGGAAACGACTTTAGCTGACATTGCGCTCTCTTATTTCAACGTGGCGACGATAGACGATCTCCTGATTGCCATCTATGCGCCGGGCATGACGAATGATCGCCTCGCCGGATTCGGCAAGTGCGTTACTGAAACTGCGAAGCAGGGTGATGAAGTGGCGCGCGAGATAGTCGTTGCCGCCGGGCGTGAACTGGGACTCGCCGCCGCCGCCGTGATCCGCAAACTGCGGATGGGACGCGAGCGATTTCAGGTGGGCTACGTCGGCGGCGTCTTCGCCGCAGGCGACCTCCTGCTTGATCCACTGCGCGAAGAGGTCGCGCGCTGCGCACCCGACGCATTCGTCGCGCCACCACAATTTCCGCCCGCCCTCGCCGCCACACGCATGGCGCGCGAACACTTGCATAGATTGCCAGTCGCAGTCTAAAAACAGTTTAAGGTTCAAAGTTCAAGGTTCAAGGTGTTGCCTGACTTTGAACTCTTGAACTCTTGAACCTTGAACTTTGAACCTTGAACCTTGAACTTTGAACCTTCCTTTAACAGAACAAGAGAATCCGCGCACGGCTGAGATTAGCTCGTTGCCGACCGCAGAGATCGTGCGTTTGATGAATGAAGAGGACGCGCGTGTCGCAGTGGCGGTCAAGGTTGCGTTGCCGGAGGTGGCGCGTGCTGTTGATGGAATCGTGGAGCGGTTGCAGAGCGGCGGCCATCTCTTTTATATCGGCACGGGCACGTCGGGCAGGCTCGGCGTGTTGGATGCTGCGGAGTGCCCGCCGACGTTCGGCGTCTCGCCGGAGCTGGTGCAGGGAATTATCGCGGGCGGTTATGATGCGACGTATCGCGCGGTCGAAGCGTCTGAAGATGATAGAGAAGCGGGCGCGCGCGATCTTGAAGAGCGCGGTGTGAAGAAGACGGATGCGGTCGTCGGCATTGCTGCATCCGGGCGCACGCCTTACACTGTCGGCGCACTTCTGCACGCACGCTCCATCGGCGCGTTGACGATTGCAGTCACGTGCGTGCCTGATTCGGAGATTACGCGCGCGGCTGAAGTGAGCATCGTTGCGGCAGTCGGGCCGGAAGTAATCGCCGGTTCGACGCGGCTCAAGGCCGGCACGGCGCAGAAGATGATTCTCAACATGCTCTCGACCGCGACGCTGATTCGGCTCGGTTACGTCACGGGCAATCGGATGACGAATCTCTTGACGCGCAACACGAAACTGCGCGCGCGTGCGGTGCGAATTCTGGCAGCCGAAACCGGATTGAGCGAGACAGCAGCGAGTGAACAGCTTGAAGCGGCAGGTGGAGATTTACGCGCGGCACTCGTGATGAGTAAAACCGGATGCTCACGTGAAGAGGCCGAACGCGCATTGGCTCAAACGAACGGCGTTGTTCAGCGAGCCGTCGAAGCTCTCTTAAGCGCAAACGCGGCGCGCACATCAAAGAAGTAATCTACTCCGACAGCAGAAGGCGACGGAAACTCCTCAGTATGGGATTCTCTGCGATTGATTACGGCGTCCTGTTGCTCTATCTGGTGGGCATCACGATCTTCGGTATGCTCTTCAGGAGTTCGCAACGCACTGTCAAAGATTATTTCCTCGGCGATAAGAATACTTCGTGGATCGTTATCAGCCTTTCCATAGTCGCCACAGAGACGAGCACGATCACGCTCATCGGAGTCCCTGCCATCGCTTACGCCAGCTACGCGCGCCCTGAACTCGGCGGCAACTTCGGTTACCTGCAGGTCGCACTCGGCTACATCGTCGCGCGCTTCATCATCAGTCTGCTGTTTATCCCCGCTTACTTTCGCGGCAATCTGCTGACAGCTTACGAACTGCTCAAAAGAAGATTCGGCCCAAAATCCAAAAACTTCGCGGCGTCGCTCTTTCTCTGTATGCGCGCTATCGGCGAAGGCATCCGCATCTTCTCCGCTTCGCTGGTCTTGAGCGCGGTGTTGGGTGCGAGTTTCCCGACGCTGCCGCATCTCTGGTTGTGGTCAATCATCATCGTCGGCGTTCTGACGCTGGTCTATACGTTCGAGGGCGGCATCGCGGCGGTCATCTGGACAGACTTGATTCAACTCGTCATCTACATCGGCGGCTCTCTGCTCGCAGCTTACGAGTTGCTGCATCTGGTGCCCGGCGGCTGGGATGGCATCGTCGCTGCCGGACAGACGGCGATCAGCACGACAGGAGCGGCTGCCAGCAAGTTTCAACTCTTCTCGTTTAAGTGGGATTTCACTGTGCCGTTTACTTTCTGGGCCGGACTCATCGGCGGAACTTTTCTGACGATGGCCTCGCACGGCACGGATCAACTATTAGTTCAGCGTCTGCTTACGTGCCGTAACAAACGTGATAGCCAGAAGGCACTCATCCTGAGCGGCTTCGTCGTCTTCTTTCAGTTCGCGCTCTTTCTGCTGATCGGCGTGATGCTCTACGCTTACTATCAAGCTCATCCACTGACGACGCCTTTAGAGAGCAACGATCAGGTCTTCCCATTCTTCATCGTGCATCAACTCCCGCACGGCATCGCCGGACTCGTCATCGCTGCGATCTTCGCGGCGGCGATGTCGAATTTGAGCGGCTCGCTCAATTCGCTCTCGTCGAGCACGGTGCTGGATTTCTACAAGCCGCTCGTCAATCCGAAGGCTGATGATGAGTCGCTTCTGAAGTTGTCTAAATGGTTCACGGTCGCGTGGGGCATCGTCCTGATCGGCATTGCTATCGTCTCTAAAAGTTTTACGAAATCGGTTCTCAACACCGCGCTCTCCATCGCCTCGCTGCCTTACGGCGCGATGCTCGGAGCGTTCCTGCTCGGCGTGCTGACGAAGCGCGCGAATCAAAGAGGCGTGATGACGGGCATGGCTCTGTCTCTCGCGTTCATGTTGATGGTCTGGCTTGAGACGACGCTGGCCTGGACATGGTATGTGCTGACTGGCACGACTGTCTGTTTCGTGGTCGGTTACTTGGTGAGCCTGATCGGTAAGCCTTCGGAAGTAGCGGCAGCGACCGCCGAAGGTTAAGATAGTCATTCCAGCTTTTATAGAAACAGATATTATCAAGTCATGCGAATTCAATCTCGAAATAGCAGGAACATCGTCGTCGCGCTGTTGATAATTCTTGCGCTCATGTCGGCGTCGGTCGGCGCGGTGAGTCAGGAATCGTTGAAGCGCGTTGATGAAAGATGGTTGGTCGCGCAGCCGCGTGCGCTTCCTCTCGCAACGGAGTATTCGCGTCATCCATCAAAGGACGCGCTCAAGTGGGCTGATAGTGAACTCAAGAAGATGTCGCTCGATGAAAAGATCGGGCAACTCATCTCCATCGGCATCAACGCGACCTTTCTCAATCAGGAGAGCGATGCTTACAAGGCTCTGCTGCGTCAGATTGAAGAGAACCATATCGGCGGCATCATCCTGTTCGGCAGTCCGGTCTATGAATCCGTCGTGCTGATCAATCATCTGCAACAACGCGCCAGGCGTCCGCTCCTCATCTCTGCGGATTTCGAGCGTGGCGCAGGGATGCGGCTCAGTGATACGACGGACTTCGGTTGGGTGATGGCCGTCGGGGCAACGGGCAATCCTGATTACGCGCGGCGCATGGGTGAGTTTACCGGACGCGAGGCACGCGCGCTCGGTATCCAGCAAATTCTCGCGCCCGTCGTTGACGTTAATAACAACGCCGCGAATCCCGTCATCAATGTTCGCTCTTTCGGCGAAGACCCTGTGGCGGTCGGACGCTTCAGTGCGGCTTTCATCAAAGGCGCGCAGAGCAACGGTGTCATCGCAACCGCCAAACATTTTCCAGGACACGGTAACACGGCGACTGATTCTCATCGCGGCCTGCCGAGTCTCAGTTTTTCTCTGGCTGATTTGAACAAAATCGAACTCATTCCGTTTCGCGCCGCGATTGATGCGGGCGTCGGCTCCGTGATGGTCGGCCACATCGCAGTCCCACAGATTGACCCGACGCCGCTCACGCCGCTTCCACGCAAGACGGACGGCAAGCCGACTTACGCCGATAAAGAAGTCATCACAGAGAACCCGACGACACCCGCCACACTCTCGCCTGCATTGACAGGTTTACTGCGGCGCGACCTTGGCTTCGACGGAATCATCGTCACAGATGCACTCGACATGAGCGGTCTGACGATCTACTTCAATCAGGATGAAGCGGCTGTGCGTGCTGTGCTCGCCGGTGCGGATATGCTGCTCAAGCCGTCGGACGCCGATGCCGCGCCCGCGATACACGGCTTGCGCGAGGCCGTTCGCTCAGGACGAGTCACGGAGCAGAGAATCGAAGAATCCGCGCGGCGCATTCTCGCTGCGAAGTATGATTTAGGACTGGTCAAGCAACGCCTCGCGCCGATTGACGAGATCGCCGCGCGCGTCGCTTCGCCGGATGCTTTGAAACTCACGCACGAGATTGCCGAACACGCCATCACGCTCGTCCGCAACGATGCGAAACTGTTGCCGCTCAATCTGCGCCCCGAAGCGCGCATCTTCAATCTGGCAATCACCAATGATGAAGATCGTTTGTGGGTCGCCAATCCTTTCGTCTCTGCGATGGCGCGTTCGGGCAGACGGGTTGAAACAATCGTGCTTGACGAGCGTTCATCCGAAGCCGAAGTGCAGAAGGCGATTGAGCGTGCGGCAGGCGCTGACCTCGTGATTGTCTCTCTGTACGGGCGCGTTCGCACAGGACAGTCCAGCAGTATCGGACTTCCAGAACCGGGCGCGCGTGCGCTCAATGCTCTGCTCAGTCACAACGCTCCCGTCGTCGGCATCAGTTTCGGCAATCCGTATCTGCTGCAAAATTTTCCAACGATGAAGACGTACCTCGTCGCTTACGGAGACATGCCCGCGCTGCAACAGGCCGCCGCTCGCGCCGTGCTTGGCGAGACGGACATCACTGGCAGACTGCCCATCACGCTGCCATCGCTCTACGCGCGCGGCACAGGCATTCAGATGAAAGCGCAAACACAGGTGGGACGCGGAGACGCGGAGACGCGGTGACGCGGCGAGAAGAGGGAGACGCACCGTAGCCATGGCAAAGACTTTGATGATGAGAAACACTGAGACAAGGCCAACGTGAGCCGTAGGTAAAATTTCAAGCACATGTTCTTTAGAAGATTCCTGCGCCACACTTTTAGTTTGAACATTCGTTCGCATCGCGTCTTTATCGCCGCGTCTCCGCGTCGCCGCGTCTCCGCGTCGCTCTTGCTCTTCACCCTCACCGTTCCGGCCTTCGCTGTTAATTTACCAACCGCCGCGCCCTCAACCGTCGGGATGTCTGCCAAGCAACTCGCGCATATTGACGACGCGGTCACAGAGTCAATCAACAAACATGAAATGCCCGGCGCGGTCGTCCTTGTCGCGCGGCGCGGGCGCGTCGTCTGGCGCAAGGCTTACGGCTCGCGTGCTCTCCTGCCGCAGCGCGAAGCGATGACGACCGATACGATCTTCGATCTGGCGAGCTTGACGAAAGTCGTGGCGACGGCAACGAGCATTATGATGCTGGTCGAGCGCGGGCAAGTGCGTTTGAGCGATCCGGTGTCTGTCTATCTGCCGGAGTTGAAGGGCGAATCGAGAGATAGAATCACTATTGAACAACTCTTGCTGCATCGTTCGGGCTACGCGCCTGATTTCGATTTAAGCGAGAAGTGGAGCGGCTACGATGAAGCGATGAAACGACTGGCAAGTGAACCCCTGCGTAATCCTCCCGACACGCGCTTTGTCTATAGCGACATCAACTACATCGCGCTCGGTGAGATTGTTCATCGCGTGAGCGGCATGACGCTTGATGAGTTTGCACGAAAGAATATCTACGAGCCGCTTGGAATGAAAGACACTGGCTTTCGTCCGTTTGGTGAAAACACATCCACGCGCTCTGCACGCAATGATGCTGCAACTATCGCGCGCATTGCGCCGACAGAGACGCGCCGCGCGGCTGGCAGTTATCTAGGCGGCGTCGGCGACAAAACTGCTGAAGGCGAACACTGGCTACGCGGCGAGGTTCACGACCCGACATCTTTCCGCATGGGCGGCGTCGCAGGTCACGCCGGACTGTTTTCAACCGCCGATGATTTAGCAATTTATTGTCAGATGATTTTGAATGGCGGCGAGTATAACGGCGTCCGCATCCTGAGTCCGATGAGTGTGGCGCTGATGACGAGGCCGCACGTGGTCGGCGAGGACGGTTCGGCGCGCGGGCTGGGCTGGGATATTGCGACGAGCTTTTCATCAAATCGCGGCGATCTCTTTCCGCTCGGCTCGTTCGGCCACACGGGTTTCACGGGCACGTCCATCTGGATTGATCCGGCGAGCGAATCGTTCGTCGTCTTCCTGAGCAATCGCGTGCACCCGGACGGCAAAGGCGATGTGGGGCCGGTGCGTGGCCGCGTCGCGTCAATCGTCGCGGCTTCAATTACGGACACGACCATCGAGCAGGCACGCGCGGAGTCCACACGCTTCGCCTCGGATGTCTTAACGGGAGTCGCGCGCCTTTCGAGCAGAGCGAATACGACACAGACTCTTGATGCGCCCAATGATGCTCAAGTGCTGACGGGGATTGACGTGCTTGAGCGAGATGATTTCAAAGAACTCGCGGGGATGCGTGTTGGTTTAGTGACGAATCACACGGGACGCGACCGCGCCGGACGACAGACGATTGACGTGCTGCACGGAACTTCTGTTGTAAAGCTCACCACGCTCTTTTCACCTGAGCACGGCATACGCGGCCTCGCCGATGAAAAAGTCTCCGACTCGAAAGATGAGAAGACAGGTCTTCCCATCTACTCGCTTTATGGTGAGACGCGCCGCCCGAAGCCTGAGCACCTGAAAGACCTTGATGCTATCGTCTATGACATTCAAGACGTTGGCGCGCGCTTTTACACTTACATCGCCACGCTCGGCTACGTGTTGGAGGAAGCCGCACGCGCGCACATTCCAGTCTTCGTGCTCGACCGTCCGAATCCAATCGGCGGCGTTGACGTGGAAGGCCCCATCGCGGATGCAGACAAACTCTCGTTCATCGCTTATCACAGAATCCCTGTGCGTCATGGCATGACCGTCGGCGAACTGGCACGACTCTATAACGAAGAACGAAAGATCGGCTGTGATCTGCGCGTCATTAAGATGGAAGGCTGGCGGCGCGGGATGTGGTACGACGCGACGAATCTCGTGTGGGTCAATCCCTCGCCCAACATGCGGAGCCTCAACGCCGCCGCGCTCTATCCCGGCATTGGCCTGCTTGAGACGACGAATGTTTCTGTCGGACGCGGAACCGACACGCCATTTGAAATCATCGGCGCGCCCTGGCTCGACGGCCAGCGACTCGCCAGCTTCTTGAATAATCGAAAGGTCGCGGGCGTGCGTTTCGTGCCCGTGCGTTTCACACCGCAGTCCTCGGTCTTCAAAAATCAGGAGTGTGGCGGCATCAACATCGTCATCACAGATCGCGCTCGTTTTCATCCCGTGTCAACAGGATTGGAGATTGCAGTCGCACTGAGAAAACTCTATCCGGCGGAGTGGAAGGTTGACGATTACGCGCGACTGCTCGTCAATGCCAGAACGCTCGAAGCCGTGAAGCGCGCCGACGATCCCGTAGAGATTGCGCGTTTGTGGGCAGACGATCTCAACGAATTTCGTCGGGCACGCGCGCGCGCATTGCTTTATAGATAGAGACCGATTGAAATGGAATGCGCGGCACACAACACACAAAAGCAGCAACCGTGACACCGACGGTTTGCGAAATCCCGCTCTCAGCCGACAATCTACTGCGCGCGCTCCTATCTCTGTCTCCGCACCGGCGAGTGAGTATTCTCGATAGCTGCGGCGTGCGCGATTCGTCTTCGCGTTTTCTTATCGCAGGCTTCGATCCTTTTGAAATCGTCGAGGCGCATGGCAGTCAAATATCAATCACACGAAATGGCTTGAGCCAGACGCACGTCATGCGCGGCGACGCGCTCAATGTGCTTGCTGAGCGACTTGCCGAATACCTCTCGCCGCGTCTGTCAGTTAGTCAGCTACCTGTTGCCGGTGCCTGCATCGCCACTTTCTCTTACGAGTTGAGCAATCAACTTGAGCGTCTGCGCTCCAAGCCTCACGTGTCCGTCGAGCCTGACGTGGTGCTGGCTTTTTACGACACGCTCATCATTCACGATTATCAAAGTGAAACCACGAAGATCGTCAGCGTCGGGGCATCAGAACGAGTGGATGAAACATTTGAGACTCTCAACAACGCGCTCGCGCACGCGACGGTTGATGACGATGCGAAAGCTCTTCCCGTTCAAGCGATAGAATCTAATTTCACCCGCGACGAATATCTCGTGGCGGTGCGCCGGATTAAAGAGCACATCGCGGCGGGCGACATCTATCAGGCGAATCTCACGCAGCAGCTCAGTTGCGCGCTCGCGCCAGTGACCACGCCGGAGAGTGTCTTCCGGCGACTGCGGCGCGATCATCCGGCTTCGTTCGCCGCTTTCATCCGTCGCCGCGAGGATGTGGTCATCAGCGCATCGCCCGAAAGATTCTTGAGAGTGGAAGTGCTGGACGGCGGGCGTCGTGTCGAAGCCTGGCCGATTAAGGGAACGCGCCCGCGCGGATTGACTGCGGAAGAGGACGCGAGGCTGCGCGCTGAATTGTTGGCGAGCGAGAAGGATCGAGCCGAGAACGTGATGATCGTTGATCTGTTGAGAAACGATCTGGGGCGCGTCTGCCGCTACGGTTCAATCTCTGTCGCAGAGCTTTGTGCTCTGCAAGAACATCCGACGCTCTTTCATCTCGTCTCGCAAGTGAAGGGCACGTTGCGCGATGAGGTGACGCCAGGCGCTCTGCTGCGCGCGGCTTTTCCTTGTGGCTCTGTGACCGGCGCGCCGAAGATTCGCGCCATGGAAATCATAGCTGAGACAGAGACCGTGCCGCGCGGACTCTCGATGGGCGCTCTCGGATATTTTTCTTTCGACGGCGCGCTGGACTTGAGCGTCGCCATTCGCACGATGGTGATGCGGGATGGAGTTGCGCGCTTCAACGTCGGCGGAGGCATCGTCGCCGATAGTTGCCCCGCACTCGAATATCAAGAGTCGCTCGTCAAGGCACGCGCTTTATTGAGCGCGCTTGGGGTTGAGAATTATCTTTGAATGATTGAGCGATGTGAAAGGGATGAGATCGCGTTTGTCCAAAAAAATCGAGAGATGTCTCCATTTTTCTGAATCGTGACGATGGCGGTCAGAGCGTAAACCGTCCGATTGCTGGGAGTCTGGCGCACGATAGTAACAGGAACGTGATTTGCCTGACCGATTCGTGTGCCGGTTGAGTTGCGCCTGCATCGCCGCTTCAGTTAAAACGCATAACGGTTTTAGTCGCTCAGATCACTTTGAGCGCCAGAGCGTGGATTTAATTGTCATCAATCATGTATCAGCAGCGCTTATCTCTGCGATAAAATCTTTTAGTTTCTATTATTGACGGAAAACAATCTAAAATAAACCTGAATCAACCAGGGACGCATTCGTTAAGTTTCTTAACAGTCTTTACCGCACAAGTTTCATGCAAGGGGGATAGCTCGATCTTTGTGCTCGGTGTTCTTTCCGGCCAGAAAGAGAGTGCCTTGATCTTTCTCTCTTCGGATGCAAGAGATCGCAAGACTTCGGACAACGCTCTTCTGACAACTTTGCGCAGGAACGCCCAAGAATATTCAAGGGAAGAAAGAGAAGACTTGCTGCGCGCTCAGGCATCGTTAGTCCGACTTGCACGCTGGTTGTACGGAGCGGCATCGCTTCCAGTAGATGACCGCGATAGTAAAATCGGTTTCAGATTCGCTTCACGAATTTGCGCACCAGTCACAGTCGCTTCAACCCCCGTGTGGGGCGCGTGCGCGGATTCCGAAAGACGAATCCGGCTTTCCATTCGGTTACCAAAGTAAAGAGGAATCACGCTATGACACACCATCTGAAAAATGGGCTGCGAGGTCTGCTTCTCATCGTCGCCTTCTGTTTGACCGGGAGCGTTTACGCACAGGAAACGACAGGCAATCTTGTCGGCTCCGTCAAGGATGCCGGCGGCGGCGCTGTCAAAGGGGCGACCGTCACAGTGACCGACCACGATCAGAAGGTCGTTGTTCGCACAGTCACGACAAATGATGAAGGACAGTTCTCCGTGCCGCTCCTGCCCGTTGCGACCTATGATGTCGCTGTGGAAGCAGCCAACTTTAAGAAGCACATTGATACCGCAGTTAAGATTGATGTTAATGAGCGACATAATCTTGATGTGGCGCTGGAGGCGGGCAATATCTCTGAAGTTGTCACGGTCGTAGCTGACCCCGTGACTGTTGAATTGACAACGCCGACGACCGCGACTGTGATCAACGGCAGCCAGGCGCGCGAGCTTTCGCTGAACAATCGCAACTGGGTGCAACTCGTCACGCTCGCGCCCGGTGTCTCCAATGATCTGGCGGATCAAGTCTTTGTGGGAACGACGAATCCTGACGGCCAGGCGAACACCATCAACATCTCCGTCAACGGAGCGCGAAGCAGCCAGAATACCTTCACGGTTGACGGCGCGGACATCACGGATCGCGGCTCGAACATCACGATTCAAGCCTATCCGAGCGTGGACTCAATCGGCGAGTTTACAGTGCTGCGCAGCCTCTTCCCGGCTGAGTCAGGACGCAGCGGCGGCGGTCAGGTCAACATCGTGACGCGCTCAGGCGCAACCAAGTTTCACGGCAGCGGGTATGAATTTATCCGTAATGAAGCCTTCAACGCCAACAGCTTTTTGATAAATTCCGCGACTTCGCCTCCTTTCGGCAGAGACCCCTCAAACGGAAAAGCCAAACGTCCGCCGTTTCGTTACAACGACTATGGCTTCACGATTGGTGGTCCGATCTATCTCCCAAGATTCGGAGAAGGCGGTCGCAGCATCAGACTAATCAAGAATACTTTCTTCTTCTTTTCGGAAGAGAATCGTCGGGACAGACGTTTTAGCGCCGCAGGTACTGTTACGGTCCCGGATGCGAACTTGAGAAATGGTATCTTCCCGATTCCGGTGTGCATCAATCGTCCGGCTTTAGGCGAGGCCAGTTGCACCGGCTCGTTTATTCTTCCAGCCGGGACACCAATCCCCGCAAGTTTCTTCAGCCCTGCGGCGGCGGCATACGTGGCGGGCATCTATAATAGACTCCCATTGCCAAACGCCGGGACCGCGGCTGCTCCGTATAATCTGATCGTCGCTCTGCCGGGCGTTGCTGATTTTAATCAGCAGATTATCAAGATAGACCATACTTTCACGAGCAAGTTGTCGGCTTATTATCGTTTTGAAAACGACAAGATTCCGACCATAGACGCCAACGCTCTGTTCTCAAGCGGCTCAGGTCTGCCCGGAGTTTCAACCACCTCAACCAATTCGCCGGGTCGGGCGCATACGTTTCAAATGACCTACGCCCTCGACCCGAACACGATCATCGAGGGGCGTTATACTTACGGGTATGGCGCGATCCTGAGTCAAAACATCGGCTTCCTGGCACTGGCGAATACATCTGTCCCCATTGCCTTGCCATTCCCTAACGCTCGTGACCGTATTCCATCCGTTACCAACAATGGATTCAGTAACCTGACGAGCTTTGGTCCATACGACAACTTCTCCTATAAGCATAATTTCACTGGAAGTTTGACGAAGATTTTCGGCAACCACACAACGAAATTCGGGGCGACTTATTCGATCTATCGTAAGAATGAGAACGCTCTGGCGGGAAACAACGAAGGACTCTTTAGCGCCTTCAGTACCACGCAGCCGACCGGCGTCGCCACCACCACACTTAATCAGAACATCCAACGCTTTGCGAATTTCCTCGTTGGAAACGTGACAACCTTTAGCCAGGCGCATTTTGATTACACGGCAGACCTGCGTCAAAAAGCCTTTGAAGCATACGGCCAAGATGAATGGCGTTTCCGTAAAAACTTAAGCATCTATTACGGGGTGCGCTATTCATATTTCCCTTCGCCGTATGACAAGAACGGGCGTTTGTCGAATTTCGACCCCTCGTTCTTCACTGCGTCAACTGCCGAGCAAGTTACCGGCGCGGGTAACCGCATCGTCGGCACCGGCAACTTCTGCGACGGAATAATCGTCAACTCTCAGAACTTTACCACCGGCCCGGCGGCCTTTAATTGCACGCCGACTTCTTCGCCATTCGGGAAGTATGTGGTTAAGGTCTCGAAGCACGATTTTGCTCCGCGTTTCGGAATCGCCTGGGACCCGTTCGGGAAAGGCACGACTTCTATCCGCACCGGCTACGGCATCTACCATGAGCAGGTTCTGGTCGGAACGTATGAGCAGAACATCGGACAAAACCCGCCCTACCAGGAGACTCTCACTGCTTCAGGTACCAGACTCGATAATCCCGCGGGCGCTTTTGTTGTCCCGACAGGCATTCAAAGTCTGCGTGCTGTTCAAACCGACTTCCATACGCCGTACATGCAGCAATGGGAGCTTGACGTCGAACATACCTTCCACGGAAATATCTTTCTTTCTGTCGGCTACTACGGCTCGAAGGGAACTCACTTGATTGGTTTAACTGAACTCAATGATCTTCCTCCGGGACTGGCGCTCAATTCTCTTTGCGCTCCGGGTAATGGCTTCTATACTCAGACGCCTGCTCCGACTCTGGTTCGATGTCAGCCTGCCGGATATGCGTTCCGCAATTCTTCAACCGCAACCGGAAATCCAAATGTCGTCGGTGCGACTGCCTTCACTGACGTGCGCATTCTCGATCAGCTTCGTCCCTATCGAGGCTATCTCTCAATCGCGCAGATTCAGCCACGCTACAACTCGAATTACCACAGCTTGCAGGTTTTCGCTCAACGGCGCTTCTCCGGTAACTCACAGGTGAATCTGGCATACACCTGGTCGAAGAATTTAACCGACAGCCCAAATGATCGCACCACCGCTCCGCAAGACACCTACAATATTCCGGGCGAGTATCAGAGAGCGACACTTGACCGACGGCACGTCCTCGTTATCAACTACGTTTACGAATTGCCGTTCTTCAAGAGACAGAATAACTTTGTTGGAAAAGTTCTGGGCGGCTGGCAAGCCTCTGGTATTGCTACCTACAACTCAGGCTTGCCATTCTCGCCATCAACTTCAAATTTTGACCCGGCAGGTACCGGAGCGCTGCTTGCTAATCCTACTTTGAGACCAAACCTGCTCTGTGATCCAAATGTGGGCGCACCGCATACTCTCCAACAATGGTTCAACACCAGTTGTTTTCAATTGAATCCGGCGAGCACTGTCACTGGTTTGCCCAACACGGTCGGCAATGCCGGACGCGGCATCATTGACGGCCCGCCAACCAAGCGTGTGGATTTCACGATGGCAAAGAGGCTACGCTTTAACGAGCGTTTCGACCTGCAACTTCGTGCTGAAGTCTTCAACATTTTCAACCACACGAACTTCAGAACTATCGGCAGTGGGAACGTGACAAGCTCGCTGTACGGTACAATCACTGGTGTTCGTGATCCGCGAACAATGCAATTTGGATTGAAGCTGAACTTTTAACCAGCGCTTCTTCTCCTTCTTTCATGCTCGCATCGCTTCCAAAGTGGTGCGAGCATTTTTTTTGCTGTGCGCTCGGCAAGGCATTAAGTCAGTGCCGCCTGCGGTACTGAGCCGTAGCCGCACTCGATTGCAATCCGCTATAGTTGCCACTATGAAAACGCTCCTACTAAAAAACGCAAGCGTAATTCTGCCGTCGCACCAGGCGGGCGATCTTTCGGTCTTGATTGAAAACGGAAAAATTATCGAAGTCTCATCGAAAGATAAAAAGCTCAAAGCAGATGAAGAGATTGACATTTCAGATACCACGCTTTTCGCCGGATTCATTGATCTTCATATTCACGGCGCGGTCGGCGTTGATACAAACGCTGCCGATGCCGATGGCCTGCACAAAGTCGCGCGCTTTCTGGCGAGAAACGGCGTCACTGCGTGGCTGCCGACGCTTGTGCCCGACTCGGAGGAGAATTATCTGCGGGCAATCGAGGCCATTGACGAGTTGATGACGACACAGCATGAGCGTGAGCCTGCGGCACAAGTTCTGGGGGTTCATTACGAGGGGCCTTTCGTCAACCAGGCACAATGCGGCGCGCTGCGCCCTGAGTTCTTCAAAACCTTTGCGCGCGGCGATGAGTTGAAAACTTTACCACGCTTAAAGAATCGGAATGCCGCGCATCTCATCACGCTCGCGCCGGAGATCGAAGGCGGCGTAGAGTTGGTTGGAGAATTGGTCAAACAAGGATGGATCGTTTCAATCGGGCACACACGCGCCACCGTTGATGTCCTGGAGAGAGCGCGTGAAGCGGGCGCGCAGCATCTGACCCATTTTATGAATGCGATGTCGCCGCTTCATCATCGCGCCCCGGGGCCAATCGGTTGGGGACTCATCAACGATGACGTGACCTGCGACGTGATCGCCGACGGCGTGCACGTTGATCCGTTGATGCTCAAACTCCTGCTGCGCGCGAAGTCGCCAGCGCGAGTCTCACTCATCAGCGATGCAGTTGCGCCTGCTGGCCTGGGCGATGGCGAGTATAAAATCTGGGGCGAGACAATCAGCGTCATCAATGGAAGGACAAGCAACGAACGCGGGAGCATCGCAGGCTCTGTTATCACGATGCGCGACGCCGTGCGTTTGATGCTCTCGCTCGGAGTTGCTGCCGAAGACGTGGCGCGAATGGCTGCCAGCAATCCAGCACGCTTGCTGGATATAGCTCAAGACTACGGTTCGATTGAAGCAGGGAAGCGTGCAGACCTCACGGCTCTGGACGATGAAGGTAACGTGCGCTTAACACTCGTCGGCGGGCGCATCGCGTTTAATGGATTATAAGGAAAGCAGAATCCAGAACCCAGAAGAAAGACAAAAACGGTTTTCCGCCTTATTCATTCTGAATTCTGGATTCTGACTCCTGAATTCTGTCCTTATAAAATCCCGCACGGGCATAAGACTCATCGAGAAGTTCAACTGGATGACAGACGTGCAACGAGTCTAATCCTTTGAGCCGCGCGCCCGCGCCGATTTGCATGTGGCAGCCCGGATTGCCTGTCGCTAAGGTTTGCGCGCCGGTCTCTTTGATGTGCGCGAGTTTTTCATCTAACACGCGCCCCGACAACTCCGGCTCAAGCAAGTTATAAACGCCTGCGCCGCCGCAGCACGTCTCGCTTCCCATGAGCGGCACAAAGCGCAGTCCGGGAATCGCCCGCAGCATCTCAAGCGGTGCATCACTGGCGCGCTGACCATAAAGCAGATGACACGATGCGTCGTAGGTCATAACATTTTCATCAAGGCTCGCGCCCCGACGGATACCGGTCGCTTCGAGTTGCTGACTAATGTCGCGCACGCGCTGGCTAAACTCGCGCGCACGCTCTCTATACTCCGCATCCTCCGCCAGCAGATGAGCGTAAGAGACGAGCATCGCGCCGCACCCGCCAGCGTTGGTGATGATGTGAGCGGCTATCTCATCATTGAAAGCGTCAATGTTACGCCGCGCTAAGTGTCGCGCGCCTTCCAGGTCGCCCGCGTGAGCATGAAGCGCGCCGCAGCAGACTTGCTCGTCGGGAGCACGCACCGCATAACCGTTCACTTCCAGCACGCGCGCCGTCGCGCGATTGACACGCGCAAAGAGTCCTTCCGTCACGCAGCCTTTGAAAAGCAATGCTGGCATCTTCATTGAATGTGAATCTGCCTGTCTCGTATCCATTCCATGTGCGCTACGTTTTGCTTTAGCTGAAAGCTGATGGCTGACTGCTGATCGCTGATCTGCACGCGAGCTATCCAGAAGCGCAAGAGCAAATTCAAATCGAGGCGAGATGAGACGCGCGAGCCTGAGCTTAATCAACAAGCGTGGCAGACGCGCCGTTCGCATCAACCGCGTCATCGCAAAAGCAAAGCGCAGACGTGCCGGATGAAGCCAGATGTGATGCAACACGAAGCGCAGGAGGCGCGAGCGCAGAGTAGGTTTGCGCGCCTGAATCTGCGATAAATCGGCGCGTGCAGCCTCCAACAATTGCCCGTACTCAACGCCAGCCGGACACGCCTGCTCACACGCGCGGCAACCCAGACAGCGATTGATATGCGTGCGAAAAGTGTTGGATTCGGACGAGAGGCGTCCCTCTTCGACCGCGCGCATCAGGTAGATACGACCGCGCGGGCTGTCATTCTCATCGCTCGTGTGAATGTATGTCGGGCACGCTTCGAGACAGAGACCGCAATGCACACACGCCAGCAGCTTGTCTTCCTCTGACGATAAGACATTCGCAATTTGTGATGCAGTCATAAGAAAACGACGGTGTGAGTCCGTTGCAATCGCTTGTTAGGCGGTGCCGTTAATATTTCATTTCAGGTTTTCTGCGCTTTTTGATAGTTATTGTGGGCGTCGCTTTCGGGTCTAGCGCGCCATCCGGCACAACCCATAACTCCAACGTCGGCACTTTACGGTAGCCACCATAAACTGCCTTGACACGACTAGCCGGAATACCTCGCGCATTCACCAAGTAATCTCTGAGTTGCCAAGGGCGAAAACGCGAATAGTTGCTCCTGCTTCGATATAGGATTAGGTAAGCCCGCGAGTTCGGATTACTCATTAAAGCATCCGTGATAAAGCTGTCTAGCCTCGCCTTCATGTCATCGTAATAAATCTCGGTCAAATCAAACTCATCAAATTTTCGAGCTACAATTTCGCCTTGCCTTTGGATAATCCCCAAAGCAAGAACATTATTCAGCGCCCCCGTCGTAAGCAATATCAAAGTAAGAATGATTCTGTTGACGCTCATGATTTAGCATTTTTCTCCGGTAAAGCGAAAACGTCTAACAAGTGCTGTCTTTCACCCAGCGTTCCAAGAGCGTTTCAATACCCAACCGGAACGCCATCGTTGCGCGGGTCGCTCGCGCCGAGTCGCGTGCCGGTTTTCTCTTCGATCATAATGCCCTGCGCGTCGCCCAGATAGCGCGGATTCGAGACGAGCTTGTGGCCGAGAGATTGGAGCGTGCGTTGTGTGTCAAGAGAGATTTTGTAAGGCTCGTAAACAATTTCGTCGGGCAGCCATTGATGATGAATGCGCGGCGCGTCAATGGCCTGCTGGATATTCATGTCGTAGTCTATGACGTTGATGACGACTTGCAGCACAGTGTTGATGATGGTCGGGCCGCCGGGACTTCCGACCGCGAACCAGAGCGAGCCGTCTTTACGCAAGACGAAGGTCGGCGTCATGGCGGAGAGCGGACGCTTGCGCGGGCCGACTGCATTGCGCTCGCCCTGAATCAAACCGTAGGCATTGGGCACGCCGGGCTTCGCTGCGAAGTCGTCCATCTCGTTGTTCATCAGCACGCCCGTGCCCTTGGCAATCACGCCGGAGCCGAAGCCGCCGTTCAAAGTGTAGGTGTTCGAGACCACGTTGCCATCCGTATCAACGACAGTGAAGTGCGTCGTCTCTTCCGCTTCGTAGCCGGTAGGTTTTCCGGCTCTCACTTCAGAGCTTTTTGAAGCGCGGCTCATGTTGATGGTGCTGCGCAGTTGCGCGGCGTACTCTTTATCAATGAGTCCTGCGACAGGCACTTTGACGAAATCAGCATCGCCCATGTATTCAGCGCGGTCTGCGAACGCACGCCGCATCGTCTCCGTCAGCAGGTGATACCTTGCGGGCGAAGACCAATCCATCTTCCTTAGATCATAACCTTCGAGGATATTCAGCATCTCGATTAAAACTGCGCCACCGGAAGACGGTGGCGGCATAGAAATAATCTCGTAGCCGCGATAGGTTGAACGCAGCGGCACGCGCTCCTTGGCGACGTAGTTGCGCATGTCTTCAGTCGTTATCAATCCGTTGTGACGCTTCATGTCATCGGCAATCAAGCGTGCGGTTTCACCTTGATAAAACTCCTGCGCTCCACTTTTTTGCAAACGTGCAAGAGTGGCGGCGAGTTCGGGCTGACGCCAGACAGCACCCTCTTTGTAGTAATCGCCGTTGTTGTTGTAAATCCTGCGGCTGTCTTCGTAAGGCTCGAAGAAGCCCTCGCTGCTGCGCAAGCTGCGCGCGAGAGAGTAGTAAAGCGGAAAACCATCTGCGGCGAGACGACGCGCAGGCTCAATCAACTGCGACCACGTCAACTTTCCTGAGCCGTACTTTTTCCATGCCATCTCCAGACCGGCGGGCGTGCCCGGAACACCAGCCGCGCGATAGCCGACCGTTGAAGAGCCTTCGCCCTGAATCAAGTTGCCTTTCTCATCTTGATAGACATTGTGCGTTGCCAGAGCGGGAGCCATCTCGCGGTAATCAATCGCGGTCGTGCGGCCATCGCGGAAACGGATCATCATAAAACCGCCGCCGCCCAAATTCCCCGCCGCCGGATAGGTCACAGCCAGCGCGAACCCGGTCGCCACAGCAGCATCAACAGCATTGCCGCCGCGCTTCATAATCTCGACGCCGACTTGAGAAGCAAGGCGATTCGTTGATGCGACCATGCCGTGCTGCGCGCGAACTGGCTGCGGAACGTATTGCGGATTCTCGACAGGCGTCGCATGAGAGCGCAGAGGCGCGAGTGGCGCTATGAGAAAAGCAAACGTCAGCAGGAAAATTGTGGATGTTCGTTTCTTCAGCGTCAGCATGATCTTGCTCCCTTGAGATTTAATCAGGATGGACTCCGCGTTTCCATAATTCTAGCAGAGATTTGGTGTCTGGGTCAGTGCCGCCTGCTGATTCGCAAAACGTCCGGGCGAGAGCGTATCAGCCGGATCAAGCTGATGCTTGATGCGTTGCATCAAGGATGCGGACGCGCCTGGCACATCAAAGACATCAATCGCATTCTTGATTTTCATCGGCGCGCTTTCGATGACGAACGAACCGCCAAGAGCGCGGGCCTGGACGCGCAGCCTTTCAAGCGATGCGACGCATGAAACTGCGTCATCCATTAAAGGATTCATCACTCGCAATCTTCCGTCTCCGACGCCCGCGTGCCAGAGCGATGAAGAAGAGGAAGTTGAGCCGCCGTCTCTCATCGTCTGATTGAGAAATGTCTCAATCTCTGTCGGTTTCATACTTGCGCGCCAGATCAATTGATTTTCGTCATCTAATGGAAGAGCAGAGAGCTTGCGCCAGTATTCATCATCATCGGACGCATCGCTGATCACCGTCGCACCGGCATTGCGAAGTAGCTTCGCGGTCTCTGCGGTTTGAAAAGCGATTGTCTCCGGCATTCCGGCATAACGAATCAGCAGAGCCGGGTGAGCATCTTCATCTGAAACTCCGATGCGTGCCGCCGCGCTCGAAGAAAGCAACTCGATGGCGACGGGAAGTAGCCGCGCATCAAGCACAGCGCGCGCCGAGCGAAACAGAGAATCAAGCGACGCCGAAGCTGCAATCGTCGCCGTCTGCATGGGTCTGGGCTTGAGTTTGAAAGTCAATTCGAGAATCAAGCCGAGCGTGCCGTAGCTTCCAGTGAACAGCTTGCAGAGATCGTAGCCCGCGACATTCTTCACCACACGCCCGCCAGCTTTCACGATCCTTCCATCAGCGAGCGCGACGCGCATCCCGATGACAGAGCTACGCGGGCGGCCATAACCGAAACACTGCGCGCCGCTCATGCCTGTCGCCACGACACCGCCGATAGTCGCCCTTCCATCATCCGGCGGATCAAGCGGCAGCCATTGACCTGCGCGTCCGAGTTCGGCATTGAGCGCGTCGAGCGTCACACCCGCCTCTGCGATGGCTATCAAATCGGTGGGTTCGTGCTCGATGATGCGTTGCATCCGTCTCGTGCTGACAATCACATCGGCGCGGCGCATAGGATTGCCGACATCAAGCCATGTTCCCGCGCCTGACGGAACAACTGTCCATCCTTCGCTCGCAGCCAGACGCAACACCTCGCACGCTTCTTCGGCAGAAGCCGGAGCGACTTCGAGAGACGCGGGATTGAGAGACGCGGCGATGTTTTCATCACCGACAACCTGCGCGAGCCGCCGTCGCGCTTCGTCAGCATCGAACGAAGGCTTTGATAACTTCGGCGCAGAGCTGTGCGAGGCAATGTGATGAGAAGGATCAATCCGAGCTTGAGATTCAGCAACCAGAACATGAGATTCAGCAAC
>JAVHWW010000067.1:0-7131 GCA_032159235.1 Acidobacteriota bacterium | reverse complement strand
GTCAGTGGTCGGTGGTCAGTTAAGAACTGATTGCATCTGACCACTGACCACTGACCACTGACCACTGACTTATGTTTCGTTTCACCACTGCCGGAGAATCACATGGACGCGCTCTCGTGGCGATAGTTGAGGGCTTGCCCGCCGGTCTGCCTGTTGATGTCGAGCAGATCAACCGCGAGTTGGAGCGGCGGCAGTGGGGCTACGGGCGTGGCGGGCGAATGAAGATTGAGCGCGACCGCGTGGAGATTCTGAGCGGCGTGCGGCATGGCCTGACACTTGGCTCGCCGCTCGCCCTGATGATTGAGAATAAGGATTGGGCGAACTGGACTGAAGTGATGTCGGTTGAGGCTGTTGATATGCCGCCGGAAAAGTCGCGTCGGGTGAAGAGACCCAGACCCGGACACGCAGACCTCGCGGGCGGGCAGAAGTTCGGCGCGCGAGATTTGAGAAATGTGTTGGAGCGTGCGTCTGCGCGTGAGACTGCGGCGCGTGTTGCGTGTGGTGCGTTGGCGAAACAACTTCTCGCAGTCTTCGGCGTAGAGATTCGCAGCCACGTCATCCAACTCGGCGGCATCCCGGATAAACCTCTGGAGTTAGCGTGGGACATAATCACAGCGATTCCAGACGATGCGCCGCTTCGTTGTGCCGACGCGGAAGCGCAGGCGCGCATGGTCGCGCTGGTTGACGAGAAGCGGCGTGAGGGCGATACGCTCGGCGGTATCTTCGAGGTCGTCGCGCGCGGTGTTGTGCCGGGTCTCGGTTCGCACACGGCCTGGGATTTGAAACTCGACGGGCGATTGGCGCAAGCCGTGATGTCAATCCCGGCGGTCAAAGCTGTAGCTATCGGCGCTGGCACAGAGGCAAGTAATCTTCCCGGTTCTGAAGTTCACGACGAGATCGCTTACGACGAGGCCAACAGTCAATTCATACGCCAAACCAATCGCGCGGGTGGATTAGAAGGCGGCATCACCAACGGCGAAGAGTTGCGCGTGCGCGGCCATCTCAAACCTATCTCGACGTTGAGACGCGCGTTGCGCTCGGTTGATATTGATACCAAGAAGGAAGAGTCTGCGTCGTTCGAGCGTTCGGACATCACGGCTGTTCCGGCGGCGGGCGTCATCGGTGAAGCGATGGTTGCGCTGGTTCTGGCTCAAGCGATGCGCGAAAAGTTTGGCGGCGATAGCTTGGGTGAGATGCGGCACAACTTCGACGGATACAGAGAGCAGTTGCGCGGATATTAGAATCCTAAAAAATTGATTCCATCAAACTGAGTCGCGGTGTTAGGATATGTAGCAGACAGGAGCACCAAAAGATGGCGACGAATATCCAGGCAATTGAAGTGCAGGGAGAGATTGACGAGCAGAACCAACTGCATCTGGACGAACCATTGCGTGCCGTGAAACCGGGCCGCGTTCGTGTCATCATCTTACTCGCCGAAGAATCTGAGATGGACGATGAACGCGAGTGGCTTGAGGCGGCAGCTAACAATCCTGCCTTCGCGTTTCTTCATGATACGGAAGAAGATATTTATACCGCAGCCGACGGAAAACCTTTCAATGATTAAAGGTAAAGTCGTCCTCGTACCGTTTCCTTTTGATGACTTGTCAGCGACAAAAGTACGGCCAGCAGTTTGTTTGACAGAAATGATTGGCGCGCATCGCCATGTTGTCTTAGCTTTTATCACAAGTCGTGTTCCAGCCGTCTTACTTACCTCTGATTTACTTTTAGACCTGAAAGATCGAGATTTCGCTTTAACGGGTCTGCGTGTCTCATCTACGCTCAGGCTGCATCGCTTAATGACGATTAACGCAACGCTCATTCGTCGTGAATTAGGTGAATTGTCACCCGCCCTGCAAAACAGAGTGGCCGATCAACTGCGCCATCTATTTGCGCTGTGACTTTGATCCAGAGAAAATTTGCATGAGTCTTGCCATCGAGATTAACCTTCTCGCGTCAGGTCTGTTCCTGTCGAATTCTCACTCTAGCAGCCGCTTGTGCTAGACTATCTATCTTGACCACGCGGCTCGTCTTGAAATTCGCTGGCTCATTAAAACTTCGGCGAGTGCCATGTCATTGAGCGGTCTCCTCAAAAGCTGCGCGGGCATTAATGATCGTCCCGGCATAAACCTCGGCATGAAAATCTGTCCCCAATGCGGCACACATTACGACGGCGAGCAGAGCATCTGCCCGCAAGATGGCGAAGTGTTGCGAGACGACCACGCGGAGATGATCGGGCGCGTCCTCGATGGGCAATACGAGATCGAAGAGTTCATTGGAGAGGGCGGCATGGGCGCGGTCTATCGCGCACGCCATACGATGCTGGGCGATCAGGTGGCGATCAAGCTTCTGCCGCCGGAGATGCGCCGCAATACGGAATGGGTGAAGCGTTTTCAGCGCGAAGGCCAGGCCGCGCGCCGCTTTCATCATCCGAACGCGGTGATCGTACACGACATGCGCACGTCGAGCGAGGGCGAGGTCTATCTCGTCATGGAATATGTCAAAGGTCGCACGTTGGACGATGAAGTGGCTGCGCGCGGCGGACAGCTTTCGTTGACGGAGGCCTTGAAGATTATCGAGCCGGTGGCGAGCGTGCTCGATGCGGCTCATGCGATGGGCGTCGTGCATCGTGATTTGAAACCGTCGAACATCATGATTACCGAGCGGGGAGTCGTTAAGCTCCTCGATCTCGGAGTCGCCAAGCTGACGGACATGGCGGCGGGCGCAGCACGGCTGACGATGACGGGGCAACTTGTCGGCACGCCCTACTTCATGTCGCCGGAGCAATGGGGCGAGTTGCCGCGTGACGGCAGCGAAGAGATAGACGGGCGCACAGATGTCTATTCGCTCGGCGTGGTCATTTATCAGATCACGACGGGCGAGTTTCCGTTCAAAGGCAATTCCTTCGTCACGCTGCGCCGCGCGCACTGCCATGAAACGCCGCGCCCGCTTGAAGAGATTAACGCGAGCATTCCACACGCCTGGTCGCGTGCGGTGTTGCGCGCAATGTCGAAAGATAGAGGCGACAGGCAGGCGACTGCCGGAGAATTCGCGCGCGAACTTCGCGCAGCACTCAACGGCGTCGAGATGCCGCAGAGAGAGACGCTCTCCGCTCAACCGACTTTGATTACCCATCAGCAGGGAACGTCCCCCGGCGTTCACGCGACTCCGCGCAATCTGACTGCCTCAACCCCTGATGCTCAAGGTGGCGCTGACATCGCTCAACAAACTGCTGCGCCTCAGTTTCCGTCGGCATCGTGGCCGCAAGCGAAACCGAAGAGTTCGAGCCGGATGCTGGTTATCATCGCGGTTGCGGCTGTCCTGCTGCTGGCCGTTGGCGGCTTCGCGCTCTGGAAATGGCGAGCGGGAAATAAGCCGGATGAGAAACAGAATACCATCCAGCAGAAACAGCCACCTCTCAAACAGAGGACTGCTGAAAATGAAGCGAGCAACAGTTCTGAGCCTGTCGCTCCCGCAACCACTGCCGAGAGCGACAAACCAACTGCTACGGATGGGGCGTTCATGTTGTATCATCTGCTGGTTAGTCAGTCGCCGCTTGATGAAGGGAAGCGACTCTCAGGCCGGGACGCAATCGAGCCGGGAACGAATTTGCAGTTCGCTTTCACGCCGAGCGAGAGCGGTTACCTGTACATGCTTGGGCATGACAACAGTGGGAATCCGGTAATCATGCCGCTCGGCGATGTGGCGGCGGTCGCTGAGGTGACGGGAGGAGAAGAGAAAGACGCTCCTTCACTCGCGCGCGTTAAGGTCAACGATAAGCCGGGCACAGAACTTTTCACGATCATCTTCTCCGACAAACCGCTTGATCTTCCATTTGCCAGTGGCATGTTGCCGGTTGACGGTTCGTTACGTAAACTAACTGCTGATGAGAAGCGTCGGATTGAAGAGTTGAGACAACGGTCTGCACCCGTGACGATTGAGTTCACCGGGGAGAAAGAAAACCAGACGGCTGTCGTGCGGCTGACAGGCGAGCGCGGTTCAAAGCCAATCATGTTCGACATCAAATTACAACTTCAGCGACGTTGAGGCTCGCGCTCTTAAATTGTTATCCTTAAATCGAAGTTCCTTATGAAGTATTGTCCAACCTGTAACGCGAAATACGATGACAACGTGAGTTTCTGCGCGACCGACGGCGAGGTGCTGGAAGACGACGCGACGCACATTGTTGATTCCGTCCTCGACGGGCAGTATCACATCGAATCCATGATCGGCAAGGGCGGGATGGGCGCGGTCTATCGTGCGCGCCACATCCTGCTCGGCGATAAGGTGGCGATCAAAATCCTCCCGCCGCAGATGCGTAACAACGCGGAGTGGCTGCGCCGCTTTCGACGTGAAGGCCAGGCTGCGCGCCGCTTCCGGCATCCGAACGCCGTCACCGTCTATGATCTGCGCACGACGAGCGACGGTCTGATCTACATGGTGATGGAGTTCGTCGAAGGCCATACGCTGGATGCCGAGTTAAAAAGGCGTGGACGTTTCTCTCCGCTCGAAGCCTTCACGGTGCTTGAGCCGGTGATGAGTGTGCTTAATGCCGCGCACGCGATGGGCGTTGTGCACCGCGACCTCAAGCCGGAAAATATCATGCTCGGCAAGCCGGGTGAGGATGGAGAGCCTGTCACGAAGCTGCTCGATCTCGGCATCGCCAAGATGCGTGAGGTTGCAGGATCAGATGCAAGCGGCACAACTGCTTTGACGATGGTCGGGCAGGTTCTCGGCACGCCCTTCTACATGTCGTCGGAACAGTGGGGTGAAGTGCCGAATGATGGCAGCACGGAGATTGACGGGCGCGCAGATATTTACAGTTTGGGCGTTGTCTTTTACGAAATCATCGCCGGAAGAAGACCATTCCTGGGTTTGACATTACAGGAACTCAGGCGCGAACACGTTTCAGAAACGCCCCGTCCTTTGCAGGAAGCAGTGCCGGATGTGCCGGATGCTTTCAGTCGCGCCATCTCGCGCGCGATGTCGAAAGATCGCAGCGACCGTCAGGCGACTGCCGGAGAACTCGCGGCAGAGTTGCGCTCCGCACTCAATTTACCTGCCCTCGCAGGCTCCTCGCCGGGACTAAATTTAAGTAGCGGCACGCAGAGTTCCGCTCCATCACAGCCGACGAATCTCCGCGCGGATGAGACTGGCAGCGCAAGCTCCGCCAGACAGACGACGAACGAAAACATGGAGGCTCGCCGCACCAGCGCGGACGTGGCTTCCGGCGCGGAGGTGATCGCTCCGACTATCATCACAGTTGATTCGCCGCCGCGACCGCAGGCGGAAAGCGCAACGCCTCTGGCTGCGACCTCGCTGGCGCAACCGATGCCGCCCGCTCCACTTCCGCAAACTCCTGCTCCGAGTTTTCCTTCATTCAATCCGCAGGAGTCGTATGCGCCTGCTGTTGCGCCTGCGCGTTCATCTAAAACACCACTCATCATTGCCATCGTTGCGATTCTTCTCATCGGCGGCGGCATCGGTGGCTGGTACTTCTTGAGCAATCGTGGGTCGAGCGCGAATAATTCTAAAACGGCAGCCGAGGCAGATAAGAAAGATTCCACAACGAGCACAGGCGGCGCGACGGCGAACGCGCAGGAGAGTTTGAATTACTGGTTAGAGATTGCGGAAGCCGGACCAAACGGTGATTCGGCGCGCGTGGCAGGAACCGTTCCGCTTGCTTCGAGTCAATCGTTTAAGTTTCATTTCACGCCGCGCGCGAACGGTTATCTGTATATCATCGGGCCAGGCGACAATAACAAACCGACGACCTTCCTGACGGCAGAGCCGGACAAGGATTCGGGTGTGGAGACGAATGAGGTTGAAGAAGGTGTTGATTACAGTTTCCCGAAAGACGATACGGGCAAAGAGAACTGGATCACGCTCGATAAAAACCCCGCCACAGAGAATTACACCATCATCTTCTCGCCAACACAACTGACTGCGCCAGCCTTCCTCACAAAGAAAGCGGGGCACGCTTTGTCTGCCGACGAACAGCGCGAGTTTGATGATTTTCGGGCGAAATATAAGGCAAACGCGCCTGTCACAGCCGTCATCAACGGCGGTGGAACAGAGCCGCTCGTTTCGGTGAAAACCCCGCAGGCCGCGTCAACCAGCGAGCCGGTCATCTTCGATGTTCGCATCGAGCACAAGTAAGCTATTCGACAAACAAGCGGTCTGCCACCATGTTATCGTCCATCATTAATCTGAAGCTATTAAGGAGAGTTTCAAAAATGCGTCTCAAATTATTCGTTCCGTTTCTGGCCGTCGCGCTCATCGCCGGCGCATCAATCGTCGCCCGCGCGCAGGATGAAGACGAGGCCGTGCGCGGCTCGTTCTTAACGTCAAGACCTAAGTCAACGTCTTCCGGCTCAGGCAACACGGCGAGCTTGACGGTAGCAGCCACCGCGAGCCAGACGGCTGGTAATACGGGCATCGGCAACAGCAGCAGCCGGAGCAACCGTCCTAAAAGCTCTACGGGCAGAGCAAGCGGCAGCGTCAGGGTGAGCGGCAACACTTCTTCGGGCAATGCGAGCGGAAGCATCAAGGGCAACACGACCGTCAGCACGAACGCTGCTGGTAACTCTTACGTGCCAAACGCCATCGGTCTCGGCTACACGCTTTACCTGCGTGATTCTGGCGGCAACGCTGTCCGGGTTGATCCCTCGCAGGAGTTTCACGCGGGCGACCGCATCCGCCTCTCGCTCGAAACGAACACGGACGGCTACCTCTACATCTTTCACACGGAGAACGACAACAATCCTGAGATGCTCTACCCCGATGTGCATTTAGAGAAGGGCAGCAATCGTGTCGAGGCGCACGTGCCATACGAGATTCCCTGGAACGAGCCGGGCGTTGAAAACTGGTTCAAGTTCGACGCGAATCCCGCGAACGAGCGGCTCTACATCGTCGTCACGCGCCAGCCGTTGCCGGGAGTTCCGACGGGCTCAGCCCTGGTTGACTACTGCGGACAGAATCGTTGTCCCTGGCAACCTCCCGCCGGTGCATGGGCGCAGTTGAGAATGAACGTGCAGGCGAAAGTCGGCGTGGTCAAAAGCACGAAGTATGGTCAGCACGAGACGACTACGGAGCGCGAAGCGACGACTCGCGGTTTAGGTTTAGACCAGAGCG
>JAVHWW010000065.1:0-28470 GCA_032159235.1 Acidobacteriota bacterium | reverse complement strand
ACTATCGCCACGAGAGCGCGTCCATGTGATTCTCCGGCAGTGGTGAAACGAAACATAAGTCAGTGGTCAGTGGTCAGTGGTCAGTGGTCAGATGCAATCAGTTCTTAACTGACCACCGACCACTGACCACTGACCACTCTCAAAGGTAGTCCTCAGCAAAGATGTTACCACGTCCTAGAATGCAGGCAGGATCGAATGCGCGTTTCAAGGCTGCCATCTCGCGCAGGTGCTTTTCATCATAAAGGAGGCGCAGGTAATCACGCTTGAGTTTGCCGATGCCGTGCTCTGCCGAGACCGTGCCGCCAACTTCGACGGCGCGTCTGACGAACTGCATGTAAATCTCACGCGCTCGCATCGCCTCAAGATCATCACGCGGCATGATGTTGACGTGGACGTGATTATCTCCGATGTGGCCGAAGATGACGAATTGAAGCTCACTCGCGTTGAGCGTCTCTTTGTAAAACCTGAGCATCGCGGCAAACTCATCATCGGGCACGGCCATGTCCGTCGAGACTTTGCGCTGCTTGTGATGCGCGAGCCATTCGTTGACGAGGACGGGGACTTGATGCCTGAACTCGCTCATCTCACGACGGTCATGCTCGTTGGTGGCAAACCATGAATCATCCAGCAGAGCGTCGTGATGTTCAAGCAGCGCGAGCCATGCAGATTGCAAGCTCTCTTCCGTCTCATCTGTCGTCTCCTGCTCAAAGAAGATCGCGCCCGCCGTCTCTTCAGGCACTCGTGTGTAACGGCTTCTGAGTAATTGCAACGAGTTCGCATCGAAGTATTCCAGCGCACGCGCATCAATCTCGCCCGCTTGATTTCCTTCGCGTGTGCGAAGCGACACTGCGCGTGCTTCGCGGACGAAAGCGAGCAGGCTCTCTTCCATTTTGAAGAAGACGACGCCGCTCAAAACGCCTTCAGGCTTCGGCAGTAGTTTCGTCTCGACTTCGGTGATGACGCCGAGCGTGCCCTCGCTTCCGATGAAGAGATCAATCGCGTCCATGCCCGGCGCGACGTAATAGCCGGACGCATGTTTGCGCGTCTGCGGCATCCTGTATGTAGGAAGTTGCGCGTCAATGCTTCTACCGCTCGGCAATGGAAGACGAAGCATTCCATTCTCGTCGGCCTGAACATCGCCGCGCCGCAGGTTAATCACGTCGCCCGTCGCCAGAGCAATCTTGAGGCGACGAATAAAGTTTCGCGTCGCTCCATACTTGAACGTGCGTGCGCCCGATGCGTTGGTCGCAACCGTGCCGCCTAAATAACAACTCCACTCGGTCGGGTCGGGCGGATAGATCAGCCCGCGCTCATTGACCGCTCGTTGAAAATCCGCGAGCACAACTCCGGCTTCTGCAACCGCCCAGCCTCCGTCGCCCTCGCGCACAATCTCTCTGATTCGATTCAACCGATTGGTCGCCAGCACGATTCCGCCAAACGGCACACGCCCGCCGACAATCCCTGTGCCCGCACCCGCAATCGTGACAGGCACACGCTCGTGCGTCGCAAGGCCAAGCGCATCAGCAATCTCCCGCGTGTTTTCAGGAAAGACGACGCGCGCAGCATGTCCGCCCGGCATGTTGCTGGCGTCAGCGAGAAAGGATTGAATCTCGTCAGGCTGCGATTTACTCAACATAATTGAATGTACGGGTCAGTACCGCCTGCTTAAGCTGGGCGGGTCTTTCCGCCAGCGATTTCGTCACCTTCCACCAACAATTCGCCACCTCCAGCCGATGCCTTGCCATCCTCCGCCAACGGCTCGCCGCCTGCCGCCGATGATTCGCTGCTGGCAGCGAGCGATTGGGGGAAGGCAGCCGATCATCGGCTGCTGGCAGCCAGTCATTCGCTGCCAGCAGCGAATCGTTCGCTGCCCTTCGCCAATCATTGGCTGTCAGCAGCCGATGGTTCGCTGCCTTCCGCCAACGGCTCGTCACCCTCCGCCAGCCTCTCGGCACCTCCCGCGAACGACTCAGCACCTCCCGGCAATGGCTCGGCAGCGCCGATGAACCATCCAGCAACGCCAGCGAATGGTCCAGCAACTCTTCGCAATGGCTCAGAAACTTCCCCGAACGGCTCGGCAACGCCAGCCAATCGTTCAGCAGTGCCCGGCAATGATTCGGCAACGCCCGCCAACGGCTCAGGGACTTCCCGGAATCGCTGGCAAGCTCCCCAGAACGATTGTGGGAGTTCCCAGAATTATTTTGGGAAGTCCCAGAATTATTGCGGGAGTTCCTAGAGTCGTTCCGGGAGTTCCCGGAATCATTCTGGGAGTTCCTAGACTCATTTCGGGACTTCCCAAAATGGTTCAGGGACTTCCCCGAATGGTTCGAGGGCTTCCCGGAATCGCCGGCAAGCGTCCCAGAATGATTGCGGGACATCCCGGAATCATTGCCGGAGTTCAAGATTCAAATTTACTCTAAATGAATGTTAGCTGTCAGCTATCAGCCGTCAGCTAAAGAGACGAAGCGGCATTCAATGTCAGCACAGACCAGAGAGCGCAAGGGTTTGGAAACTGACGGCTGATAGCTGATGGCTGACAGCTATTTTATTCAGGCAGCATCACGCGCGGCGTCACGGTAGCGCAGTTTAACGAGTTGCTGCGGACGTAATGAAGCGAAAGCGTCAGACTCGCCGTTGCGGTCGCTGAACTCGACGAGCAACGCGCCCGGCAAGTCCGGCTTGTCGGCGAAGATTTCGACTACCGTGCCGACCTCGCCGCGACTCAAGCCCTCGCTCGGCACGTCCTCAAGCAAGGCGACCACATCAAGCAATTTGATCTCGTCGCTCATCTCTTGTCTCTTTCAAATAACAAGTGGCAAGGCGAGGAGAGTCCGTCTCATGCTGCTTCGCGTCTGAAATGTAGCGCCATGAGGTGCGCGCGATTGGTGATGTCGGCCTGGGCATAGGCTGTGCCTGTGGCTTCGTCAACAAATTCGACGATGTATCCGGCTGGATGATGAGCGGTCTGTTCAAAGACTTCGACGACCGTGCCGACTGCGCCGCGCTTTAATTCCTGTTCCGGCAGATCAACCAATAAAGCCACTGTGTCATGTAATTTTATGTCGTTCATTGCCTTCAGCCCTCACTTCACATAGCAACTTGTCAGACGCGGAAAGTCCGTGCCGTGCTCGACGATCCATGCGGTTCGCACAGTTGCCGAGCGTTCGCCGCGCGCGACGAGTATATCAACAACGTACTTGATGCCAAACGGTGAGGGCGCAGCCAAGTGCGCCTCCGCATCGCGCACAGCCTCAAGCACAGTTTGCCGCAACCATTCAGCATCATCAAGCGTCACATCGAGCGCTGAAAGAAACACACGCGCTTTATGCTTGCCGACATGATGCTGCGGATTCAAAGAATAATCACGCAGTTTAGCCACATCAACAATGGCGCGCTCTGCATTTGGGAGTTTCGGCATTGTCGCTTACGCTGCTATCACAATTGACGCCCTCATCTCTTTAGCTGACGGCTGATAGCTGATGGCTGATAGCTCTCTTCAGAGGCTACGAAGACCGCGAAACGGCGACAACGCGAAAGCCGTGGTGGTGATATTCCCACTCGCCGGGGAGGCGACCACGCGGATCGTCATAGGTGCGCCAGGCGGAGCGGAGGTAGCTGGCGCGGTCGTCCCACCAACCACCGCGCAACACCCGATAATTCTGCTGCCCTCCACTCAACCACGCGCTCCCGTCTGTCGGTGCGCCGTTATAACTATCATGCCACACATCCTCGCACCACTCATCTACATTCCCGTGCATGTCATACAATCCGAAACTGTTTGGTTGCTTCTGCCCTACCGGATGCGGCTGACCTCCTGAGTTTCTTATGTGCCACGCCATCGCATCTAAGTTGCCCGCATAATCTCCCGTCGTTCCCGCACGACACGCATATTCCCATTCGGCTTCTGTTGGCAATCTGTAAACGTATCCATTATTCATCGCATTCAACTGCTGGATGAAGTTCTGCGCGTCAATCCACGCGACACCCTTGACCGGCAAGTTGTCGCCATTGAAATCTGGCGGATCACTTCCCATCGCCTGATGCCATTGCGCTTCCGTGACCTCGTACTTGCTCATGTAAAAGCTTTCTCGAATCGTTACCTGATGCACTGGCTTCTCACAATCAGTTTTCTCCGAACCCATCATAAAACTGCCCACAGGGACATAAACAAACTCCATGCCGATCTGATTCGTAAAATGACTCGTCACAGTCGCAGGCAACACGGATTCAGTAGAAGCAACACGCGCTTCACTGCTCGCCTCGCGCAAAGCCTCGCGCATCAAGGCAGCCGTTTGTGGTCGCTCGTCAGGGTTCTGCGCCATCGCTGCGTGTAGCACACCTGAGACGCGCGCAGGGATTTGCGCGTTCACTTCGCTGGCAGCCCTGAGCGGGTCTGGTTGTCCTCGGATGACGCTTGAGGCGCGCGTTAAGGCATCGGACGGCGCGACGGCTGTCATCAGGTAGTAGAGCGTGGCGGCCAAAGCGTAAAGATCGCTGCGCGCGTCTGTGCCCGCGCTTTGAATCTGTTCGAGCGGCGCGAAGTGTGGCGTGAAGCCGAAGACACTGCGGCTTGCGCCGACCGATGACATCTGCCCGGCTGTGCCTTTGGCTAATCCGAAATCGAGCAGGATCACTTGCCCGCGCTCCGTCAGCTTCAGATTCTGCGGCTTGATGTCACGATGCAGGACGGGCGGCGCTTGCGTGTGCAGGTAATCGAGCGCGTCCAGCAACTGATCCGCCCACGTCGTCACTTCATCAACAGCGAACGGGCCGCCCTTGATCTCCATCATCGCGCCCAAATCTTCGCCGGGAATAAACTGCATGACCAGAAACTGCACGTCGCCTTCAGCGAAATGGTCAATCACGTTCGGCAGCGCAGGATGATGCAGGTTGGCGAGCAGAGCAGCCTCGCGCTCGAACGCGCGCCGCATCTGCTCGTCGCTGTAGAAGGATTCCTTCAACGCGACGACGCTGCGCAGTCGCTGGTCACGCGCCATATAGACCGCGCCCATCCCGCCCTGACCAATCTGGCTAATGATTTGATAGCGATTTTGCAACAGAGTGTTCGGGGCAATCATTGGATTTTAGTTTTGATGAGACTACTCGTCCGGTTCAGTTCGTCAATAGAGCGCACGAGCCTTGAAGACTTCAATTCGCGGGAAACTGTACGCTGGGATGATGAGGCTGTCAATAAGGAGTATTCACCACAGAGGCACAGAGACACGAAGAAGAATACGGCAAAGGGAAAACGGTGAAAGAGGAAAAGAAAGCAGGAGCGTTTTCCTCCCTTTACCCATTTCCCCGTTTGGCCTTTTCCCTCTGTGCCTCTGTGGTTACCTCATATCATCTGTAGCTCGCGCTCGCGCAGATACTTGATTCTATCGCGCAATTCAGCCGCGCGCTCGAACTCGAAGCGGCGGGCGGCTTCGCGCATCTCTGCTTCCATGCGTGCGATGGTCGCCTTGATATTCGCGCTCGTGTACTCGTCATACTCGTCGAGGTTGAGAGGTATTTTGAAATAGTCGGCTTCGTAGGCCGTGACGAGCGTGGCTTCGACGGGCTTGATGATCGTTTGCGGCGTGATGCCGTGTTCAAGGTTGTACGCCTCTTGAATCGTGCGGCGGCGTTCGGTCTCGCCAATCGCGCGACGCATCGAATCCGTAATCTTATCGGCGTAAAGAATCGCTTTGCCGCTTGCGTTGCGTGCCGCGCGACCGATGGTCTGAATTAAGGAACGCTCCGAACGCAGGAAACCTTCCTTGTCAGCATCCAGGATGGCGACGAGTGAGACTTCGGGCAAGTCCAGGCCTTCGCGCAAGAGATTGATGCCGACTAAAACATCGAACTCGCCGCGTCGGAGGTCACGCAAGATTTTGATGCGTTCGAGCGTCTCGATGTCGGAGTGTAGATAGCGGACGCGGACGCCGACCTCTGCGAAGTATTCGGTCAAATCTTCCGACATCTTTTTCGTCAGCGTCGTGACGAGTACGCGCTCGTTGCGTTCAGTTCGCAGGCGGCACTCTTCAAGGAGATCGTCAATCTGCCCTTTGACGGGACGCACTTCGACTTCCGGGTCCATGAGTCCGGTCGGACGAATAATCTGCTCGACAATTTCACCGCCAGCCTTCGTTAATTCATACGGGCCGGGCGTAGCCGAGACGTAAATCGTCTGGCCGATGCGCGCCTCAAACTCCTCGAAGTTGAGCGGGCGATTGTCCATCGCTGATGGAAGACGAAAGCCGTACTCAACCAATGTGCGTTTGCGCGATTGGTCGCCTTTGAACATGCCGCCGATTTGCGGGACGGTCTGGTGCGATTCGTCTATGACCATGATGGTGTCGCGCGGGAGATAATCGAGCAGCGTCGGCGGCGGTGAGCCGGGCGCTTTGCCCGTCAGATGCCTTGAGTAGTTTTCAATCCCACGACAGAAGCCCATCTCTTTTATCATCTCAAGATCGTACATCGTGCGCTGATGCAGGCGCTGGGCTTCGACGAGTTTGCCTTCCTGAATCAACTTCGGCTCCCACCAATCCAGTTCCTGACGGATAGTTTTAATCGCACGCTTGATGGTCGGCTTCGACATCACGTAATGCGACTTCGGATAGATGGGCAGGCGCGTGGTGTGCTTGTGCAGGACTTCACCGAGCAGTGGGTCAATCGTCGAGATGGAATCAATTTCGTCGCCCCATAATTCAATGCGATAGGCTTGATCCTGATAGCTCGGATAAATCTCGACCGTATCGCCGCGCACGCGGAAACTACCACGATCAAATTCAACGTCGGAGCGTTCGTACTGCAATTCGACCAGCTTTTGCAGGAGTGCGTCGCGCGTCATCTTCATTCCCGGCTCGACGAACAGAAGCATCCCGTAATATGCGTCCGGGTCGCCGAGGCCGTAGATGCAGGAGACAGAGGCGACGACGATCACATCGCGGCGCTCAAACAATGCGCGCGTGGCGGACATGCGGAGGCGATCAATCTCTTCGTTGATGGTCGCCTCTTTTTCGATGTAGAGGTCGGAGGCCGGAACGTATGCTTCCGGCTGATAGTAATCGTAGTAAGAGACGAAATATTCGACGGCGTTTCCGGGGAAGAAGGTTTTGAATTCCTGATAGAGTTGCGCGGCGAGCGTCTTGTTGTGCGCGAGGACGAGCGTTGGGCGTTGCGTGCGTTGAATAACTGACGCGACGGAAAACGTCTTGCCCGATCCCGTGATGCCGAGCAGCACCTGATCTTTTGTTCCCTCGTTGAGACCGCGCACGAGCGCATCAATCGCCTGTTGCTGGTCTCCCTGCGGTGTGTATTCGGAGCGAAGATTGAAAGGCATAAAAATACAGTGACAAGTGACAAGTGACGAGTGACGAGTTGAAAATTGAATTCTAACTCGTCACTCGCCACTTGTCACTTGTCACTGCTTTTCAGGCTGGTGTGGGCGACTGGCTGCTGATCTGATAAATCGCTTCCATCACGGCGGAGCGCACTTCGGTTGGAAGCGAGCCGCGCACGGCTAGGCGACGGAAGGCCGGGAGAATTTCCTGCTGACCACTCAACGCCAGCAATTTGACGACAGCCAGGCGCACCTCGTTGTTCGGATGCTCTTCGATGGCGCGCATTAAGGGTTGAACCTCTCCGGCTTTCGACATCAGGAAGAGCAGCGAGAAGGCATCATAAGTTTTCTCGCGGCTCTCGCCCATCAGTTGGCCGATGGCTTCGCTGGCTAATCCTGATGAAGCGAGCGCCGAGCCGATCTTGCGGCGGCGTTCGGGCGGAGATTCGCGCAGGGCGCGTGTGAAGGTTGCGGCACGATCCGTGTTGAGATTGAAGAGCGAGCGCGCGGCGGCGTTGCGCACTTCAACCGCAGGGTCGTCGAAGGCCGCGCTGATCTCGCGGAAAGAATCATCACCGCCGACACGCGCAAGGTCTGTGACGGCAGCCGCGCGTTCCGTCGGCTCTTCGCTGCTGAGACGTTTCAGGACTGCGCCGGGAACGGTCGAGAATTCGTCAAGCGCTGCGATGCCTTTTTCCGTCGTCGCAAAAGTAATCTCTTTGGTGGAAGGCTCCGCAACAACAGTGTCGCTGGCTGGCTCATGCCACTTCGATTCGTGAACAGCCAGTTCTTTTGTTTCCAGAGCAGGCTCGAAGGTGATTTCTTCCGGTTCAAGTTCCGGGATGATCTCTTCTTCGACAGGCCGGACTTGAACCGGCGTCGCATGAGTAACCTCAAGCTCATCGAACAAGAAAGGTTCGGATGCGACGAGCGCAGCCGCTTCTTCTTCAGCACGCCGACGTGCTTGCTCTTCCTCAGCGCGCTGACGCGCCTCTTGCTCTGCCTTCGCCTGCGCCTCAGCTTCGGCAGCCACGCGCGCTGCTTCTGCCGCGCGTTGTCGCTCCGCTTCGGCTTGCTGGCGGGCTGCTTCCTCCGCACGCAGACGTTCTTCCTCTTCAGCCTTTCGACGCGCCTCTTCTTCTGCGGCGCGGTGCGCTGCTGCTTCTTCTTCCGCACGCTTTTGTGCGGCCTCAGCTTCTGCGCGTTGACGAGCCTCTTCTTCGAGCCGTAGTCGCTCCGCTTCAGCCTGACGGCGTGATTCTTCTTCAGCTTGTTGCCGCGCCTCCTCTTCAGCTTTCAGACGCGCCGCTTCTTCCGCCTGCCGCTTCTCTGCTTCGAGAGCTGCCAGTTGACGCGCATCTTCTTCGGCTTTGAGTCGTGCTTCTTCTTCAGCGTGGAGTCTGGCAGCTTCTTCCTCTGCCTTGCGTTGCGCTTCCTCTTCGGCCAAACGCTGAGCCTCAGCTTCAGCGCGCAATCGTTCCTCTTCCGCTTTGCGCTGAGCCTCTGCTTCGGCGATGCGCCTCGCTTCAGCTTCGGCTTGCTGGCGCGCTTCTGCCTCCGCTTTTACTCGCGCTTCCTCTTCCGCGCGCAATCGTTCTTCTTCCGCACGCTTGCGTTCTTCCTCTTCCGCGCGTTGACGTGCGGCTGCTTCTTCGGCTTGCCGACGTGCGGCAGCTTCTTCTTCAGCAGTGACCACCTCTCCGATGACGAGCGGCGCGGCGGCTGTGATAAGTTCACCAGCGACTTTTGTGGAAGCAACTTCCGTTGGAGCGACTTTCGTTGGAACGACTTCCGTTGGAGCGACTTCGGCTTGAGCAACGTCGGCAGCGGCAACGGACGACGGCTCCGCTTCAAGAGTCGGCGGCTCCACTTCGAGCGTCGGCGTTTCCTCTGCCTCGATTAAGGTGCTGGCTTCGATGGCATTCTTGATTAAGTTCTTCGGAACTTTCCGGTCTCGTTCACGCACCAGCAGATCATGCAATGGTTGAACGGCTGCCGGATCGTGCAAATCCGCGAGGGCTTCGACCGACGCGCGACGTACTTCCGGCGCTTCGTCTTCGAGCGCGGCGACGAGATGCGGCGTCGTTGATCTATCTTTGACGTAACCGAGAGAGCGCGCGGCGGCGGCGCGTTCGGCGGGCGCGTCGGCTGTGCGCAGATTCTTCGTCGCCTCATCAAGATAGTTATGCTTGATGAAAGCCTCGCGTGCGCGGTCGCGTCGTTCGACGTTGCGCGAGGCGAGGGCGGAGAGCAATTCTGTGGCGACGAGTTGGCGTGTGCCTGCATCGTGCGCGCCAATCACAGCTTCATCGTAGGCTTCGCCCGCCAGCAGGTGTTTGACTGCCGTATCTACGCGCTCGGCATCAACGACCGGCGGAGCAACCTCGATCTCTTTCGTGGTCTCTTCAGCCGCAGTAATCTCTTCAGCCGCGACCGGAATCTCCGCGACAACAGCAGCCTCTTCCACCTTGCCCGGCTTCACGGCTTCGGCGGCGATGACGCCTGCGGCAATCGCTTCCATGTCAACGTCAGGCTTGGCTGCTGCAACGGCAGTCGCCGACGATGCGGCGGTGATGGCAGATGAGGTATCGGCCTTCGGCAATTCTTCGACGGCTTTCTCACTCGCGGCGCGTTTCTTTTCTCGTCTGGCTCTGCGTGCGGGAGTCGCCGCCGTTCGTTGCGCTCTGGAGCGTGCGGCGACGATCAGCAGGAGGCTGCCGAGCACGATTGCGCCAATCAAGATGATGAGCCAGTTCTGTTGCAGGACTGCGCCGAGCGTTGAGCTTGAGGTAGAGCTTGATGACGTTTGCTCAGAGTTCGTCGCGGGAGCGGGCGGCTGTTGAGCTTGTGCGATCTCTTCGCCAGCCGGAGTCGCAGACGGATTCGCCTCTGGATTGATTGATGGCGAGACAGATACTCCCGGCGTTGGAGCAGTAGTGCCAACTGCTGAGCTTCCGCTCGCTGTCGGCGGAATGACCGACGGACTAGCGCTGACATTCGGATTGTTTGGCAGCGTTGGATTCGTTGTTTGACCGTTGATGCCCGTCGCAGGGTTTGTTTGTGGATTAACGCGCGCTTGCGGCGTCGGACGCTGAGTCGGAGCCGTCAGGGGGTTTGTTGTCGTAGTCGTTCCCGTGTTTGCAGTCTGAGGTGTTTCCTTGTTTGCATTCGTCGGCGGAGTGTTCTGGCCTTCTTTGCCGGGCGCTCTCACTTCTATATTCAGATTGTTGAATCTCTGGCTGACGCGCGCGTTCATCCCCGGTTGCAACTTGAAGGAGAGCACCACGTCGTTGCCTTGCTTCTGCGCCTTCACATCTTCAAAGCCGCGACCACGCAACCCGCTCACAGCCGCCGCCGCGCTGGCATCGGGGATATAGACATAGTAGTGATCGCCACTCCGGTAGGCGGAGTAATCGCTGAGTGCCGAATCGCCTCGAATGGTGATCTGCGAGCCATCGGCAGTCTCGGTCGAGCGCACAGCGATCTTCTTCTGCGGCGGCTTCTGCTGTTGCGCCGCAGTGTTGGCGTTGACTTGCTGCTGGGTGTTTCCACCAGTTGCGGGGCGCTTTCTTCTGCCCTGCGCACTGACATCCACACCTGTCAGACAGATGAAGATAAACAGCACGAGGACAGCGCGTGCGCCGAACCGTTTAGTAATTTGTAAGAAGGAGCGGGGCATCATGTACATGACGGATCATCCGATTCAAGGGCGATTTACGTTCCGCATTATGCTACGCCGCAGGCTCTAAGTCCAGATATTATTAGTTTTGAGTTTTGAATTTTTGAGTTTTGAATTGATACCTTAACTCAAAACTTAAAATTCAAAACTCAAAATTCAGCACTCTTAGACCGGCTGCGCTTGATCTACCTGATAGACAACTTCCATGAGCGCGGAGCGAACCTTTTCCGGCAAGCCGTCGCGCACCACCAGATGACGAAGCAGGGTTGCAACTTCGGGACTGGTCGCCGTGCCGAGCAGGCGAATCAATGCGAGACGCACATTGACTTCCGGGTGATTGGTGATGGCATCCGCCAGAGGCTCTGTCTCACCTGACTTGACCAGCAGCGAGAGCACCGAGAAGGCTTCATAAGCCAGCCGACGGTCTTCGCTGATGAGACGATCCATAGCCTGCGTTACCATCCCGGCCTTCGTGCACGCTTGCGCCACTTTGCGCAACGTCTCCGCATCAGCAGTGTCAATCAGGCGCACGAAGCCTTCCGCACGATCAAAGTTCATGCGTGAGAGCGAGCGCGCCGCCGCCGCACGCACTTCACGCGACTCATCTGCGAACGCCATGATGACGGGCGCAAAGATCGTTTCATGGTCTATCTCGCCGAGACTCGCCACGGCTGCCGCGCGGACATTCGGCTCAGGATCATTTGTCGCTAAGGCTGTCAAAGCCTGGACGGAGCGTTGGACATGGAATTGAGCCAGTCGCCGAGCCGCCGAAGCGCGCGCCTCAACATCTGTCTCCTGCAACCGTGCGAGGGCCTCCGACAACTCTTCGTCTTCAAACCATTCCGGCAACTGCTCGACTGCCGCAACAGGAGCAAGATGAATCATCTCGCTCTCGGAAGCGGAACCATTTCCCGCGTCGAGCAGCAGGCGATCCATCCCCGGCGTATCGAAGAAATCAAAGCACTCGACCGAGCAGGCGCTCAAGACGCGGCTCAAGAGTGTGCCGGGCATCTCCGGGTGGCGACGCGCCATGTCGAGCAGCGCGCCGATAGCCGATGGCATCTTGAGTGCGCCGAGACTCGTCACGGCTTCAGTGCGCACGATCCCTTCCGTATCGTACAGAGCTTCGAGCAGAAAAGGCAGCGATGACTGCGCGCTGATGTCGCCGAGCACACGCGCCGACGACGCACGATCATATGCGTTGTGCGAGAGCAGGAGCGACGCGCACTGACGCGCGACGAAACCATATTCTTCCAGAGCCTGACGCGCACGGCGTCGTCCATCCTCGCCCGCCTCCGGTGCACTTAGAGCCTTCAGCAAAGAGGTCTCGATGGCGCGACGATCATCCGGCGCGCGCGAGGCCAGGACATCCATCCGGTGAGCCTGTCCGAGAATCAACTTGCCGACTTCCTGATCCACACGATACGCGCCGTAGAGCGTTGGCTGGACCGGAACGACAGATTGTTTCTCCATCGCTGCGCCAGCTTCAGCGTGCAAACCAAGTTCCTGCTTTCCGTTTGCCTTCGCCTCAATCAACGACAGATCGTTCTTGCGTCGCGCACTCCTTCGACGCTCCTTCTTTGTCTGCCCTTCAGTCGCAGCCATACTCGCGGGCACATATTCGACCATCGCTGCTTTGCCCTTGCTACTCACTACTTCAACATCTTCAAAGCCCTCTTCTGACTTCCGACGACGATACAGGATGATGAGGCCGACGAGAATGACTGCCAGAATCACGATGCCCGTCGTCGAAAAGAGATACGAGAAGATGCCACCATCCTCAGAACTATTGTTGACGGCAGCAGTCGCCGAACTGTCGCTCGTCGCAGGTGCTGGTTGCTGCGGGGCAGGAGGAGCAGGCGTTGCGCTGACTTGCGGAGCAACAGACGGGGCGGCGACGGGAGTAATTGTTTGACTGTTAGAGGGCGCGGGAGCAGGCTGCGCGACAATCGGTTCAGGTGCTGTAGCTGAAGCGACGGGCGCGACCGTTTGCATCGCTCGCGGCAGACGCGGCTGGCGAACTTGCGGCGCGTTATTGAGCGGCGCTGATTCGGCACGCTCTTCTGCCTGCGGCTTTCTCGACGGAGAATCAAGCTGCGCTTCGCCCTGCGTTGTGTCAACACCACCGGGAACGATTAAGTTGAGGTGCGTGAAGTGCGGGTCAACCGTCACGCCTGCGCCCGGCTTGACCGCGACGACGACTTCCAACGATTTGCCCAGATTGCGCACGGTCACGCCGCGCGGCAGACCCTTGAGAGAACCCGGACTCGCGCCGGGCAACGTCAGGTGAAAGCCCTCTGCGTCCTGCCATGTCTGTGTCCGCGTCAGTGGAGCGTCGGCTGAGACCGTCACGACTGTACCGTCACTCGACTTTTGCAAGCTCACGCCAGTGACTTTGACCGGCCCATCCTTCTTCTGCGCAAATGGATTGACTATCGGCACGAGCGCGACGACTGAGAGCAACAGGCTCACAGACAGCGTGCGAACAATCTTCCACCGAGGCGAAGTCAGATTCCGGCTGGCTTCGCGCCGGAGTTTGCTCTGTGCGACATTCTTCTTGGCAGTATTCTTTGCAGGCATCAGATTCTTCATGGTTTTACTTTCAGGAACAGGCTGATGAGCAGCCCGTAAGTTGGAGCGGTGGTGCGCCGGAGAATGTTTGGCGCGTGAGCCGCGTTGGGGTAAAAATTTTAAGGTGTCAAACGATGCGCGTCCAATGTGTGCGCTAACGCTTGTGAGCGGTGGGGGAACCCTTGTGCTCTCGTCAGGTTACTCGTCGCAGAACTTGTAACCGATGCCCCAGACGGTTAAGACCATCTGAGGATTTTCGGGATTGTCTTCGATCTTGGCTCGCAGGCGATTGATGTGTGAATCAATCGTGCGGTCGTAGCCTTCGTAAGAGTAGTCCCAAATTTTTTCCAGCAGGTACTTGCGTGGAAAGACCCGACCGGGATTCGACGCAAACAGACGCAGCAGGTCAAACTCCTTCGGCGTCAATTCAACGTGACGGTCGCCGACCATCACCTCGCGCTTCGATGGATCAATGCGCAACTTGCCGCGTGTGATCGGCGCATCACCGCTACCACCATCCGTGCTCACGCTCGTGCGAACACGACGCAGAACGGATTTGATCCGCGCTTCAAGCTCGCGCAAAGAGAAAGGCTTGGTGATGTAATCATCCGCGCCCATCTCAAGGCCAAGCACTTTATCAACGACATCATCCTTCGCCGTCAGCATCAGGATCGGAATGTACGGAGCTTTTTCCCGTAGCTCACGGCAAACAGCCAGGCCATCCATCTTCGGCAGCATCAGGTCGAGCACGATTGCATCCGGGTGTTCGTTGAGCGCTGACTGAACCCCGGCCAATCCATCATCAGCCGTTTTCACTTGATAACCGGCGCGCGAGAAATACTCGCTGATGGCCGTTGAAATATTCTCGTCATCCTCGACGACCAGAAGAGACGGCTTCCGCTCGCTTGCGGCAGACGGAGCATTCTCTTCCTTGTCCGCTGATTTAATCTTGTCGGTGGCTGTGCCTATCATCAGTGATTTTCGTCAAAGAGTGGCGATTAGAGGCGTTGAAACAGAAGGCACCGGTGGCGTGGTGCGCCTCAGACGTAAAGAATATAACAGGAAAAGCCGCGTAAACTCAAGTAATAAGTTGGCGGTGGGCGGTGGGCGGTGGGCAGTAAGACAAACCGTCTCTGTCTTTTAACTGCCTACTGCCTACTGCCTACTGCCCACTTCCTTTCGGCGCAGGCTGCGCGGCCTGACGCAGCCGTTGCTCAAATTGCCGTAGAAAACCCTCGAATTGCGGGCTATTTACACTCTTAATGCCTTGCTCGATGACATCAATCCCGCGCTGGTCGCCAAGTTTAACCAGTGCGTTACCTGAAGCATTGGCAAGCTGGAAGCTGGAAGTCTTGACCGCACGCCGGAAGCCTTCCGCAATAAGTGGGAAAGAGCGCGGATCGTCTTTACCGACCGCGCCGACCAAGGTGATGGCTGCCGCGCTGACCGCCGGTTGATTGCCAGCCGCTGCGAAACGAATCCCTAAATCGAGCGCGCGTTTGTCTCCGAGTCTGGCTAAACCTGAAAGCGCGGAGGCTCGAATCTGGTCGCGCCACGACGGAACGTCTATCAACTTGACCAACGCATCGTAAGCCGCAGGGCTTTTCGTGTCGCCGAGCGCGAGCGCGGCAGCGTTTACCGTCGCATAGCTTGGATCGTTCAGGAACTGTTGATAGACGCTCGCCAGCGACGGGTCTTTGCTCTTCGCCAGAGAATTGATGGCGTTTGCGCGAACGTGCGCATCTTTGTCTTTCGTCGCGGCAAGCAATGCCGTGCGCGCCTCCGTGCCTGGCACGCCGCCGAGCGCTGTTGCCACATCAGCACGAATGCCCCAGAACTTATCGTTGTTCAGCGCCGCGCCGAGAGCAGCAGCGATCTTTGACTTTTCGGCATCGGCGGTCGCAGTTTCTTTCAGACGGTTTGAAAGCTGGCCGAGCGCCCAGAGCCGACCCATCGAGTCATCGTCGCGCGTGGCCTGATAGATCAGATCGTCCGTCGGCTTGTCGAACTTGAGTTCTTTAATCAGCGTGTCGCCGTAATCGAAGTTGACGAGCATGGGCTGCGAATCAACCGGGAAGATGAAGGTCTGCTCTTCTTTCGGCTCGATCATGACACGCTCGACGCGAGTGTTACCGCTCGTGCCAATTTCGACATCAACCGGAGTGCGGAAGAATGCAACCTGCGGGTAATCGGAATTCGGGTCGGGCTTCTGTTCCTGCCTGACCTTGAGCGTCAAGGTCTTCGCCGCCGCGTCATAATTTTGAGTCACGCGAAAGACCGGGTGTCCCATGCGATACAGCCACTCATCGAAGAACCAGTCCATCGGCTGTCCGGTCGTTTCCTCGATGGCGATGCGAAACTGCTCTGTCTGCACGGGCTGATGCGCGTACTTATTCAGGTAGTGATTGATGGAGCGCCACCAGTTCTCTTCGCCGAGCGTCTTGCGTAGCATGTGCAGCACTGCGCCGCCACGCGGATAAGCGTAGTTGTCGAAGATTCTGTCCTTGTCCTGAAAATTGCTGGTGACGATGGGACGGCGATTGCCCTGCGCCCACGTCCCATAATAAGCATCCTGATTCGCTTTCACATCGCGGTAGAGAAAATCGTCGCGCCCAAGGCGATGCTCGTCCCACATCGCCTGAAAGTAAGTGGCGAAACTCTCGTTGAGCCAGATGTCCGACCAATAGCGGCAGGTGACGTAATCGCCGAACCACTGGTGCGCGAGTTCATGCGATTGCAAACCATCGGAGTCGCGGTCAAGCTCTGTGCGCGCATCGTAAATCATGTTGTCGGTCTGCGTGGTCGCGGAAATGTTCTCCATGCCGCCGCCGAAATCTCGCGTCACAGTCTGCGCATATTTCTCGTAAGGATATTTGACGCCCGTCTTCTCTGAAAAGAATTTGACCATCTCCGGCAAACGCGCTGCTGTGATCTTGCCCTGCTCAAGCTCGTTGGGATAGACGTAAGTAATAACGGGAATGCCCGCGTAATTGCCTTCGACGGCGGCGTAGTCGCCAACGACGATTGAGGTCAGATAACTGGCGTGCGGCGCTTCGATCTTCCAGTGAAAGGTGCGCGTGTTATCTTTGTTGTTCTTCGTTTCGATGAGCTTGCCGTTGGAGATGACGATGAGCGGCTTCTCGACTGTGGCAAATAGCTCGGTCGTGGCGAAATCATTTGGATGGTCGTAGCAGGGAAACCAGTAGTGATTATATTCGGTCTCGCCCTGCGACCAGAGTTGTTTGGGTCTGGTCGGGTCTTCAGTTGTCGGCTTGATGAAAGTGATGCCGCGACCGAAGCCGCCGATGCCTGTGCCTTTAGACGTGCCGTTGGTGTTGTAAGTGATGACGAGCGTTACCATGTCCGTCGGTTGATAGGCGCGATCCATCGTGATGCGCAACTTCTCATTCGGCATGTCGGCATCGAACTTGAGCGGCGTGCCGTTGGCGAGTTTGACCGACGCGAAGGTCATGTTCGCCGCGTCGAGTTCAATGCTATGCAGGTCTGTCGTCAAGGGCGCAAACGTGAACGTCTCGGTGCCGAGCACCTGCTCGCGCTCCCAGTCGAAGCGCAGGTCGAGCTTGATGTGCTGCGTGTCGTAGTTGCGCGTCGGGATCAGTTGTTTGGGAGGTAGCTTCTGCTGCGTTTGCTGCGCGGCGGCTGGCTGCGCCAGACTGATCGAAGGCACACAGAAGACAAAGGCGAGCGCAAGAAGGAGTAAGGAAATATTGGCGACGAGGCGCGATGAGCGCAGTGATTGCATGATGTTCTCCAAAAGTTGTAGCAACGTGGTTAATTCAAAGCGCGTTGGGCACGCGCACGGGCGATCCCGTTTTGACGAAACAAGCAGAGAGCTTATTACGTTTGTGAGAAGAGCATTGTTGCATAAATTTTCCAGACTTAAAAAGGAGCGAGAGATGATGACATCCGAAGAGAGACAACAATTGATGGCGCAGTATGCGGCAGGATACGACGAAGTAGCCAGGAGCCTGGAAGGATTCCCCGCCGATCAGCTCACAGCCCATCCGATCAACGGCAAATGGAGCGCGTGCGAGATCGTTCAGCACCTGGCCGACAGTGAGATGAATTCCGCCATCCGACTGCGCCGACTGCTCGCCGAAGACCGCCCCGTTATTCAGGCTTACGATCAGGAAGATTATGCCACGCGCTTAAAGTATAACGAGCGCGACACCGCTCCGGCGCTTGACGCCTTTCGCGGCGCGCGTGCCACCAGCGCACAGATACTCTCAAGACTCTCTGATGACGACTGGCAGCGCGAAGGCTGGCATCCCGAAAGCGGACTCTACACCATCGAACACTGGCTCAAGATTTACGCCGCTCACGCGCACAACCATGCCGCGCAGATTCAACGGCTGAAGGAAGTAATCAGCAGTCAGTAATCAGTTTTTAGTTTTCAGTTTTCAGAAACTAATGCAAGGCTGAAAACTGAAAACTAAAAACTTAAAACTAATTTCCTTGACAAAACCTGCTAGGCACGAGCATTATCTCCGCTCACTGCATCTGGCTGGGCGCTCTTCAAACATTCTCAAACGATACGAGTCAATTACGATGACTGCTGCGACACCCGTACTGCAAACTTCTTTCTCCGATCTTCAATTGGCGCGACGCGGCAAAGTCCGCGATGTCTATAGCGTTGACGACGATCACCTCTTGATTGTTGCGACCGACCGCATCTCGGCCTTCGATTGCGTGCTGCCGACGCCGATTGCGCGCAAAGGCGAAGTCTTAACCGCGCTCTCGCGCTTCTGGTTTGATAGACTGGGCCACGTCGTTCCGCATCATCTTGTCACGACCGAGATTGAGGCGATGCCGGAAACTGTTCGCCGCCACGCGGAGAGTTTGCGCGGACGCTCGATGCTCGTGAAGCGCACAGAGGTTTTTCCCGTCGAATGTGTCGTGCGTGGCTATCTCGTCGGCTCCGGCTGGAAGGATTATAAGCGCACTGGTGAAGTGTGCGGACATCGCCTGCCGGAAGGACTGCGCGAATCGGAGAAGTTGCCCGCACCGATCTTTACACCATCAACCAAGGCTGAAGAAGGCCACGACGAAAATATTAGCGAAGCGCAGATGGCTGAAACTATCGGCGCAGATGTGACGGGAACATTGCGCGATATTTCTCTGCGACTCTATACAGAAGCAAGTGAGTACGCGCGCACAAGAGGTATCATCATTGCCGACACTAAATTTGAATTCGGCAGAGACAAAGATGGTAGCATCACTCTCATCGACGAAGTGTTGACGCCGGACTCTTCGCGCTTCTGGCCTGCGGATCAGTACGAGCCGGGTAAATCGCAACCATCCTTCGACAAACAGTTCGTGCGCGACTATCTCGAAACACTCGACTGGAATAAGCAACCACCCGCGCCGTCACTGCCGCCGGAGATTGCGCAAGCTACCACTGAGCGTTACTTAGAGGCTTACCGCTTGCTTGCGGGAAAGAGTCTGGAGTCTGAAGTCTAGCGAGTCTGGAGTCAATAGTTAAAAAGAAATTTGCTTTGGCCTTTGACTCCAGACTCCAGACTCCAGACTCGCTAGACTCTTTGAGATGACTTTCTTTGACTTCATTGTGCTCGCGCTCATTGCATCTTCCGTCGTCTCGGGAGCGATGCGTGGGATTGTTCGAGCGTTGCTGACAGGCGCAGCACTCATCATCGGTCTTTTAATCGCCGCGCAGGGTTATGAATTTGTCGGGTCAATCTTGCGCGGGCTGAAGATAGTCGAATCCAAAGAGGCTGCAAACGCTGGCGGTTTCCTTTTGATTATGGCAATCGCTTTGGTCGGCGGTTTTCTGGTCGGGCGATTGATCTCAGGCGGCCTGCGGCGCGTTCGTCTCAAATGGTTTGACCGCGTGCTTGGGGGCGCGTTCGGATTGTTGCGCGGCTGGGCAGTCTGTTCGATTCTCTATCTTGCGTTGACTGCTTTTCCCGTCAAGATCACTTCGGTCACAGAGGCGCGCACCGCTCCCATCTTAGCGCAGGGAGCAAAGATGCTGGGCATCTTCACGTCGCAAGAGATGCGTGCACGTTTTTATGAAGGCTATTCAAATCTATTCACTGGCAAGTAATCACCCGCTCTGACTAATCCGTCGCTGGAGAATTCCATGCAGATGCGCACCCGCCTCGAAGCCCTGATTGACGAAATGCTCGACGGCCAGATTATGCTCGACGAAGCCGTCGCCGAGTTTGAGAAACTTTATATTCAAAAAGCCCTCGCCCGACACAAAGAACATCTCTCGCGCACCGCCCACATCCTCGGCATCCACCGCAACACTCTCTCAAAGCGCGTCTCCACTTATCGCAAGCAGGAGACGGCCAGCCGCCCCGCTAAACGCACTAGTCGAAAGCGATAAGTTTTCTTCCATCACTCTTCGTTTGTGGAGTCCCGCTTTGTAAAACCACCAGACTCCTACGCTCCGATTAACGACTCCGGCGCGGGATGTTGACAACGATTTATCGCCTGCTGTATTGTTAGCACTCACCGCAATTGAGTGCTAAGAGGAGTCCGGTGAGCAGCTTTTATCCCTTAAAAACCGTAGATTTTTCGGTAAATACTGAAAGGAGCAGTGAAGTAGTATGGCAACAAACATTAAACCTCTGCATGATCGTGTGATCGTGCGTCGGATCGAAGAGGGCGAGCAGGTGCGCGGCGGGATCATCATCCCCGACACAGCCAAAGAGAAGCCGCAGGAGGGCGAGGTCGTCGCCGTTGGCGAAGGCAAGTACAGAGAGGACGGCACACGCCAGACGCTTGATGTCAAAAAGGGCGACCGCGTGCTGTTCGGCAAATACAGCGGTTCTGAGATCAAGCTTGACGGCGAAGAGCTATTGATTATGCGCGAGGACGAGATTCTCGGCATCATCTCGCGCGCGGGCGCAGCAGCCGGATCAGGCAGTAGCAAAAAAGGCGGCAAGTAAACTTTATGTTCAAAGTTCAAGGTTCAAAGTTCAATGTTGAATTGTAAATATTGAACCTTGAACGAGCCTTGAACGAACCTTGAACATTGAACTTTGAACCTTGAACACATTTGAGTTAGGAGAGTAAAGAGAAATGGCAAAGCAAGTAATTCATGGTGAGGAGTCGCGCGCGGCGATCCTGCGCGGCGTCAATCAACTCGCCGACGCTGTCAAGATCACGCTCGGCCCGAAGGGACGCAACGTCGTCATTGACAAAAAGTTCGGCTCGCCCACGATCACCAAAGACGGCGTGACGGTGGCGAAAGAGATTGAGTTGAAGGATGCGCTTGAGAACATGGGCGCGCAGATGGTGCGCGAAGTGGCAAGCAAGACTTCGGATGTCGCAGGCGACGGCACGACCACCGCGACAGTGCTCGCGCAGGCAATCTTCCGCGAAGGCGTGAAGACGGTCGCGGCGGGCGCGAACCCGATGGCTCTCAAGCGCGGAATTGATAAAGCGGTCGAGAAAGCAATCGCGGAGATCAAGCGTCTGTCGAAGCCCGTCAAGGGTGACATGATCGCGCAGGTCGGCACAGTCTCGGCCAACGGTGATGCCAACATCGGCGGCATCATTGCCGAAGCGATGAACAAGGTCGGCAAAGATGGTGTCATCACAGTCGAAGAGTCGAAGACGATGGAGACGGCGCTCGAAGTCGTCGAAGGAATGCAGTTTGATCGCGGCTATCTCAGCCCTTACTTCGTGACAGACCCGGAGCGCATGGAGGCCGTGCTCGACAATCCATTGATTCTGATTAACGAGAAGAAGATCAGCTCGATGAAAGACCTGCTGCCCTTGCTCGAACAGGTCGCCAAGATGGGCAAGCCGATGCTGATTATCGCCGAAGATGTTGAAGGCGAGGCGCTCGCAACACTCGTCGTCAACAAGCTGCGCGGCACGCTCAACATCGCTGCCGTCAAAGCTCCCGGCTTCGGTGATCGTCGTAAAGCGATGCTCGAAGACATCGCCATCCTGACGGGCGGCAAGGTCATCTCTGAAGACCTCGGCATCAAGTTGGAGAGCGTCAAGCTCGAAGATTTGGGACGCGCCAAGAAAGTAACGATTGACAAGGACAACACGACCCTCGTCGAAGGCAACGGCAAACACTCCGACATCGAAGGCCGTGTGAAAACACTCCGCGCGCAGATCGAAGAGACCTCTTCGGACTACGACCGCGAGAAGTTGCAGGAGCGTCTGGCGAAACTCGTCGGCGGTGTTGCGGTCATCAAAGTCGGCGCGGCAACCGAGACCGAGATGAAGGAGAAGAAGGCGCGCGTCGAAGATGCAATGCACGCGACACGCGCGGCGGTCGAGGAAGGCATCGTGCCGGGCGGCGGCGTGACGCTCGTGCGTGCGGCGAAGGCGTTGGAGAAATTCCTCGCCAACAAAGTAGGCGAAGGCGATGCGGACGAGCAGATCGGCGTCACTATCGTCAAGCGTGCTTTGGAAGAGCCGTTGCGTCAGATCGTGCAGAACGCTGGTAAGGAAGGCGCAGTTGTCGTCGAGCGCGTGCGTTCCGAGAAGAACGAAAACGTCGGCTTCAATGCTCAGACAGAGGAGTTTGAAGACCTCGTGAAAGCTGGCGTCATTGATCCGGCGAAGGTGACGCGCACCGCGCTTCAGAACGCCGCGTCAATCGCGGGGCTGATGCTCACGACGGAAGCGATGGTTTCAGAACTTCCCGAAGATGACAAAGCTCCGGCGATGCCCGGCGGCATGGGCGGCATGGGCGGCGGGATGGGCATGTAATTCGTCCCTGTTAGCTTTTCAAAACAGAAGCGGCTCGTTTTCTTAACGATGAACGATGAACGCTGAATGATGAACCGAAAGCTTTTACTTCCGCGTTCATCATTCAGCATTCATCGTTTTTTTGAAGCGTGCTTCAATCATGTCTCCGCGCTTCTCGCCGTGCCGTCTTGTGAGTTCAGGATAAGTAGCCATCTCTGCCTCTGCATCAACGAGGCCAAGCTGTTCTTCAACTTGCCTGATTGAATTCTCTTCCCCCTCAATCTCTGCGAAAAGGCCGAAGGGTAATTCATCGAGCACAACCTCCGCGCCTTTCAGCCGCCAGGTTGAGCGTCGTTTTTCGTAAACGAGTGTGGGTTTGAAGCCGAGCGCATCCAGAATGCTGTTGAGTGCTTGCGCGTTCTCAACCGTCGTTTCGTCTTCGCGTTGATGCTTGATTGCTGATTCGGACGGATCACGTTCCTTGTAAGTGAAGATTGCCTTGCGACCAACGCGGCGCAGGCGCAGAGCCTGTCTGCTCAAATCAAGATTGCCGCCAGCGTAGAGCGTGTTCTCTTCAAACTCTTCGCCCTGAGCCTGTGCGCCGATCTCGCGCAGCCGACGAACTAAACGATCATACTGCTCGCGCGTCAGGCGATATTTCTTCTCAATCTCAATTCCCATCATCAGTGGTCAGTGGTCGGTGGTCAGTGGTCAGATAATCAGTCTTCCACTGACCACTGACCACTGCCCACTGACCACTTTTCCTCACGCCTGTCTAATCCAGCGCAACACTTCCGGGATCGTCGCGCGTTTGCCGTACATCAGCATTCCGATGCGATAAATTCTGGCGGCGAGCCAGATCAAGAGCACGACGGTGGCGTAGCCGATGGCAAGCGAGAGTGCGATCTGCCAGAGAGGTGGAGTCTGCGTGACGATCCGCACGATCATCGTGATCGGCGAGAAGAATGGAATCATCGAGACCCAGAACGCGAGCGGTGAGCCGGGGCTGCGAATCACCGTGAAGCCGAGGTAGAACCCCATAATCAAGAGGAGAAGGATGGGCATGGCAACTTGCCCGCCTTCCTGCGTCGTCGTGACCATCGAGCCGACGAGCGCGTAAATGGTCGCGTAGATGAAATAACCGAGCAGGAAGAAGAGTAAGAAGTAGATAAAGAACGAGGCTGAAATATGCGGCAGCGAGATGCTCATTCCGCTTGCCGAGAGAGCGTCAACGCCCCACAGCATGAAAGCAGCAAAGACCAGCCCCCAGATGGCGAACTGCGTTACCGCGACCAGCGAGACGCCGATCAATTTGCCGATCATCAAGGGAAATGAGCGGACGGATGAGAAGAGCATTTCGGCGATGCGCGTCTCTTTCTCTTCGACGACTGCCGCGAGAACTACCTGACCGTACATGATGATCGTGATGTAGATCATGAAGCCGACGATGAACACGAAGGCGAAGCCCCCGCCAGTATCCTTCTCGCCGCCGGTCTCGGTGACTTTGTTGGTGGTCATCTTCACCGGCTGATTGATTTTGCTCATGAGCGCCGGATCAATCTTATTTTCAGCCATGCGTTGATCGCGGATAGCGCGGTTGACGCGATTCCCGATCTGGCTGCTCGTGATAACATCCCCGGTATTGCGCCCGCGATACTCAACTTCGCTGCTCTCCAAAACATTCTTGGGAATGATGAGGTAACCATCCAGTTGACCCTTCAACACCTGCGCGTCTAAATCGCTACGGACTGCCACAAGAGAACGCCCCGCAATCTGCACCTCCGGCTTAACATCAAAAGTCGCCTTCATCGCTGCGGGTGCCCGGCGCGTTTGATCCGGTGCGTTCGCATTGGGAGCATCCGTCGCTTTGTCACTCGCTACGATGTCCTCATCCTCATCGCGGTCGTTCAGTAATGAATCATGCACGCGCTGATACAATCTCCCGCTTTCATCAACGATGGCGAGACGTGTTGCGCCGCCTGTTTTGATACTGAGCATCAGCGTCGGCACGATGGTGAACACCAGAATCATCACCGGGCCAAGCACCGTCACCACGATGAACATCTTGGTGCGGACGCGCGTCAGGTATTCGCGTTTGACGATTGCCAGAAATTTTGTCATTCGGTTTCACCAACCTTTTCGATGAAGATGTCGCTCAAGCTCGGCTCGACCAACTCAAATTTAGTGACCCGCGCGCCCGCCGCGACCAAACGTCTCAACAACTCCTGCGCGTCCGCTCCTTCCGACAGCAAGGCTTCGACCTCATCGCTGCGCCGCTCAATCTTTGTGACCAGCGTCGGATCACTGAGGACGCGCTCGCCGTCGCCCTCGATGCGGAGCGCGACAGCGTTGCGCCCGAAGCTGCGCTTGATCTCTCGCAACGTCCCGTCGAGAACTTTGTTGGAGCGGTTAATCATGCAGATGTCATCGCAAATCCGCTCGGCGAGTTCCATCTGATGCGTTGAAAAGATAATCGTCTTGCCTTCCGCTTTCAGTTCCAGCACGATCTCTTTCAAGAGTTCCTGATTGACTGGATCGAGGCCGGAAGAAGGCTCATCCAAGATCATCAGGTCGGGATCGTGCATGACGGCGGCGATAAACTGAACTTTCTGCTGCATTCCTTTCGAGAGTTCCATCGCCTTTTTATTCTTCCATTCGGAGAGCTTGACGCGCGCCAGCCAGCGATCAATCGCCTCGTCTGCCTTTTTGCCTTTCACGTTTTTCAACTCGCCGAAGAAGCGCAACTGATCTATCACCTTCATCTTTTTGTAGAGGCCGCGCTCTTCCGGCAAGTAACCGATGCGGTCTTGCAATTCTGGCGTGATCTGCTGGCCGAAGAGTTCAATCGTGCCTTCATCCGGCGCGGTGATGTTGACGATCATGCGGATGGTCGTGGTTTTCCCTGCGCCATTTGGCCCGATGAGGCCAAAAATCCTGCCGGGACGAACCTTTAGGCTTAAATTGTTGACGGCTGTAAATTCGTCGAAGCGTTTAGTGACGTTTGAAACTTTCAGGGTGCTGCCATTCTCACTCATCTTAGATTATCCTTTGGTCAGAGACCTGTGCTCAGTTGTAGCGCGCTCGCGGTTTGTTCATGGCTTATACGGGGCATCCAGCGCGAAAGTTTATCCAGATTGCTCTCGCCTGTCACCCCGCACGTGATATTATCTGACACAGTCTCCCCAGACTTTTCACTTTTTCAAAGATCATGTCGTCTCCTTTGCTCTTCTCCAGACGCTCTTCCTGCCTGGTATTACTCTGTCTCTGCGCTCTCCTTTCGACAGCACAGGGACAGCAAGCCACGCGCCCGGCGCAGCAGGAGCAGGATGAAGACGTGGTGCGGATCAACACGGAGTTGGTGCAAACGGACGTGATGGTCTTTGATAAAAGTGGCCGCTTCGTTGATGGACTCAAACCTGAGCAGTTTGAATTGCGCGTGGATGGAAAACCGCAGGCGGTCTCATTCTTCGAGCGCATCGCTGCCGGCAGCGCCAACGAAGAGGCACAACTCGCAGCCTCGCGCGGCATGAATCGCGCTCCGGCGAATGCACCGGAACGGCCAACGCCAGTGCCGCTTGATCGTGGAAGAACGGTCTTCTTTTTCGTGGATGATGTGCATATCGTTCCCGGCGATGTCGCGCGAGTTCGTTCGTTGCTCTCTCGCTTCATCGAGAAAGAGATGGGACAGAACGATCAGGCAGCGATCACCTCCGTCAGCGGTCAGATTGGATTTCTGCAACAACTGACAAACGATAAAATAGTTTTGCGCGCCGCCATCGAGCGTCTCAGGCCTCGTCAACAGAGCGTTATTGATCTGGGACGACCACCGATATCTGAGTTTCAGGCGCTTGCCATTGACCGATTCGATAGAGACACGCTTGATTTTTTTATTGAGCAAGTGATGAAGGAGATGCCGGGGACGACGCGCGACTCAGCCGAGATTATCGTTACCACTCGCGCACGCCAATTATTGCAACAGGCCGCCAGCGTGACCACCAATACGCTCGCGACGCTTGAAAACCTGCTGCGTTCATCAGCCCTTTTGCCGGGACGCAAGCTCGTCTTCCTTATTTCCGATGGCTTCTTTCTGGATACGCGCAACTCGGACGCGACCGACAGAATACGGCGGATCACGGATGCGGCCAAGCGCACGGGCGCTGTGATTTATTCGATAGATGCGCGCGGTCTCAGCACTGGCTTGCCTGACGCGAGCAGCGATGTGCCTTTTGATCCGTCGGGTCGGCTGTCACGCGCGGGCATGGGCGAGTTATCGGCATCGCAAGACGTGATCCATGCGCTCGCAACCGACACGGGCGGTCGCGCGTTACTCAACTCAAATGCACTTGAGACGATGGTCACACGAGCGTTGAAAGAGACTTCCATCTACTATCTCCTGGCCTGGCGACCGGATAACGAAGCCCAGCGAGACAGAAAACTCCAGCACTTCGAAGTCAAGGTGACGGGACATCCTGAGTTTACAGTGCGAACACGGCGCGGACTCTATGCAGAGGAGAAAAAGCTGCCCGCGCCCCGCAGCAATAGTGAAAAGCGTCCGGTTTCAACAAAAACGCCCGACGATGAACTGCGAAAGACAATCAAAGCGCTTTATCCAACCGACGCGCTCCCGACGCAACTTAATCTAGCCTATTTCGATATGCCGGATAAGGGCTTAGTCCTAGCGGCTTCGATGCAAATTGTCACTCAATTTATCGGCTTCGAGCAGGCTGGAGATAAGCAGACGGCTGCCGTTGATATTGTAGGTGTCGTGCTGAACGATCAGGGTAAACCGGCGGCGAGTTTCAAGGATCATTTGAATATTTCCGCCAATGCGCCGTCGTCTTCCGCATCATCGCATCCGAATATACTCTATAACTACCAGGCGCATCTCGCGCCCGGTCTCTATCAAGTGCGTGTTGCCGCGCGCGATAGTAAGAGCGGACGAACGGGTAGCGCCATGCAATGGATAGCGATTCCAGACATCACTTCGCATCGCCTCTCTTTAAGCAGCCTTCTGCTTGGCGAAGCGCCCAAAAGAGCGGGGAGTTTGAAAGACAATCCGGCAGCCATTGCAACCTTGAGCATGAGCATTGACCATCGCTTTGCGCCGACCTCGAAGTTACGTTTCCTGACCTTCATCTACAATGCCGCGCACGGCACAGGCGATGCCGCCCCAGACCTCGCACTTCAGATGCAAATTCTACGCGACGACCAACCCGTCGTCACAATTCCACTGCGGAAAGTGGCGACCGAGGGCGCGCAAGACCCAGCACGCCTCTCTTACGCGGCGGAGATACCTCTGGACGGAATGCTGCCGGGTCGCTACGTGCTGCAAATCACAATCATTGATCGCATCGCCAAAACCAGCGCCACGCAACATACTAATTTTGAGATTGATTAGCATTGGAGGCACACCATGAGAACTCTCTTACTCTTACCCCTTCTCCTAATGTTCGTTTCGCCAATTCAGATTCAGAATGGCGGGTTCTCGACTGAAGGAACTCCGGTAGTAGTGCTCGGTTTCAAGTGGGACAAGCGCCGTCAGATAATCGAGAACCCGGATTCCACAGCGGATGTCGCGCCGGTTCGGGCTGTGATACAAGACAATAAAATCCTCGAACGAAACGCGCGGGCCCAGATTCCGGCAGGCGCTAGAGACCCCAACGAAGAGACTATTGACGGGCGAAGCGCTGCGCTGGAAAAGAGCGTGCAGGAATCGCGCTCGCCCAAAGCAAAACCCGTTGATGGTTTTGAGTATCGAGCCAAAGTCAGGAACGCGAGCAAGAAGGTGATGGAAGTCGTGTTCTGGGAGTATCAATTCACAGAGACGGCGAATCCGGCGACTGTCACGCGCCGACAGTTTCTGTGCGCCGTCAATCTCAAGCCCGACAAAGAGAAGGAATTGCTGGCCTTCAGTGTGTCCGGCCCCAGCGATGTGATTAGCGTGGGCAGCCTGTCAAGCAAGTCCGGCAAACTTTTTCAGGAGAAGGTTATCATCAATCGTGTGGAATATGCTGACGGCTCAATCTGGCAGCGCAAGGATTGGAACTTTGGCGAGGTGAAGACAACTTTAGCGATTGCCACCTCAACGCCCTGGAAATCAGAGATGTGCCGGGGACTTTAGATTAACCGCAAAGGACGCAAGAGAATGCAAAATTAAGAAGGTAAAATGCAAAATGGAAGATAACGAGAAGCC
>JAVHWW010000062.1:0-57768 GCA_032159235.1 Acidobacteriota bacterium | reverse complement strand
CTCAGCTTCCCACTTCAAATCTTTCACAAGCGGATCGAGTTTCCAACCGGCTCGCGCATACTCATCCACGCTCTTGATGAGCAACCACTGATGATCTCTGCCTCCAAGCCGCACCAGATTGAACTCGCCTTTGAGCTTCTGGCCGTCGAGACGAAATTTCAATCTTCCCGCTGCAAGCTGCCTGAGCGCGTCTTCGCCCGACGCCAACTCGTACTCGCCCGCATCCCAGATCAGATGCTCGCCCGCGCCGTAGTTTCCTTCGGGGATGTGTCCCTCGAACTTCAGATACTCGACCGGATGATCTTCGGTTGCGACGGCCAGCCGTTTATCGCCCGGATCAAGCGACGGCCCTTTACGCACCGACCACGACTTGAGCACGCCGTCCATCTCAAGCCGGAAATCGAAGTGCAGCATCGAAGCGTGATGCTCCTGCACGACGAAGCGCTGCCGGTTCGCTTTCGAGACTTTCCCGCGCGGCTCCGGCGTGTGCTCGAAGTCTCTCTTGTGTCGGTAAGTTTCCAGCCCCATCGTTCTCTAGTCCGGTGATGTCCGAAGCGCGACCGTCTCTGCATCTCAATGAGAAGTTCTCGTACACCAAGAGCGCCTGAAGCGATTGCTTCTGTCTCACTTTTCGGACACAAAAATTTCTCCGAACTGCAATTAGCAAAGATAATGCCGCGCAGTCAGAGACTTGAATGCTGTGTGTGGAAATGTGCTGCGGCTCTGTACGCTGACGTACACTTTTCAGCAGGAAAGTAAACGAATGAATCAACCCAGATTGTGAAGTCCGAGAGAGTCTTTATGTCTGTTAAGGTTTAGAACTGAGATTATGACAGTAAATAATCATGCATAGATGCAGTCTACAGTCTTTAGACATGCATTCAGGAATGTTGGGCTGAATTGTTCGGGACAATAATAGTCAACCACCTATATTATCTATAGACTGTAATTCAGTTTCACATTATCATTTTGATAATTTGATTAGAAAGGTGCTGTGTGCCTAAACAACCATTAGCAGAAGTCTTTGGATTCCCCATAGGCAACAAGTCAGCGGAAGCTGCGCGCTACCGCGATAAACGTCTGTGCCCCTTCAACAACAAAGTCCCAAACTGCACCAAAGATAAAGCGAACGATCCGCTGGGAGTTTGCAGCATCTTCGAGGGCAACAATATTGCTATCACATGCCCCGTGCGTTTCCGCGAAGAGTGGTTAATCGCTGATGACGCGGCGGCGTTTTTCTTCCCGCCTGCCACGACATGGACATCGCTTGTCGAAGTTCGGCTTAAAGACAAGTATGGGCAATCAGCCGGTAATATTGACATGGTCTTAGTGTCTTATGACGAGCGCGGGAAGGTTGTAGATTTTGGCTCGTGCGAGATTCAAGCAGTCTACATCTCCGGCAACGTGCGAGCGCCTTTTGAATATTTCATGCAAGACCCTGCGAATCGTTCAAACTTAGATTGGACAGGCAAACCTAATTACCCAAGACCTGATTACCTCTCTTCCTCACGAAAGCGCCTTGCGCCGCAAATACTATTCAAGGGCGGCATCCTTCACGAATGGAGGAAGAAACAGGCAATTGTGATTCATCAAGGATTCTTCAATACGCTTCCTGCGATGACGGAAGTTAACAAAGAAGAAGCTGACCTTGCGTGGCTCGTTTACGACCTTGAACATAACGAGAACGCTTATAAACTGCGGCGCGGTCAGATCGTTTACACTAAATTCGAGCCGACGATGCTCAAACTGACAATGGCTGAAGCCGGTGCGGTTGATGACTTCGTCACGCATTTACAGTCAAAGCTGGATGAAAAATTAGACAACAATCCGCCAGATACTTCGACGCTGACAGATGCTATTTTGACTTGATTATGTCCCAAGCCTCTTTATTCACAGACCAACGTATTGTCAATGTCGCATCCGTGCCGCAAAGGAGTCCATTCCGCTATGCGGGCGGGAAAACATGGCTTGTGCCTCGCATCCGGCAATGGCTCGGAAGTTTATCCGTAAAGCCTACTGAGTTGATTGAGCCTTTTGCGGGTGGGGGTATTGTGAGTCTGACTGTTGCAGGCGAAGGACTAGCGGAGCATGTCACAATGGTAGAGTTGGACGAGCAAGTTGCCGCCGTCTGGAAAACAATTCTCGAAGACGCCGAGTGGCTCGCTGAAAAGATCGTAACATTCCAACTCACTTATGAATCCCTCACAGAAACGCTCTCAAGGAAACCGCGCTCAATTCGTGAAAGGGCTTTTCAAACCGTCTTGAAAAACAGGACGTATCGCGGCGGAATTCTGGCGGCGGGTTCCGCGCCGCTCAAGTATGGCGAGAATGGCAAGGGTATTTCATCAAGGTGGTATCCAGAAACACTCAAAAACCGTATCCTCGAAATCAGCGCAATTCGTCAGCGCATCTCATTTATTGAGGGCGACGGACTAGAGGTCATCAAACAGAATGCCAACTGCGACGACACAGTATTTTTCATTGACCCACCATACACAGCCGGAGGCAAGCGAGCCGGAAGTAGGCTTTACACGCACTCAGACCTAGACCATGAGGAGTTATTTAGAGCTACCAGCATAATCAAAGGAGACTTCCTGATGACCTATGATGCTACGGATGATGTGCGAGCGTTGGCGAGAAGGTTCAGATTTGAAACTGAACTTGTAGCGATGAAAAACACTCATCACGCGGCGATGAAGGAACTTCTCATCGGACGTAATCTTGATTGGGTCAGGTTACATTTGAAAGGAGAGAATGCCAGCTAACACCTCATCCAACCCGCCTCGATAGCAATTCTGAGAGTACCAAAGGCAGCATCAGCCCATCTATTTGATCTTAATAAATTCCGAGATGGAGCAGTCGAGTAAAGGCACTTCGCTACTTAACTTTCAGCTTCTACAACTTCCCGGCAACTCAGCGCGGCCTCATCTCTGTACTGCTGCACAAGTTTGTCGAGGCAGGGAGCATGTTGGCTGATACTGCGACCCGGCTCACCCACTTCTTTACAGATTCTCCAGTACACGGCTCTCATCAATGCGTCTTCACCGCTCAGGTTGTCGCGCCCGGACAGGATTGCAGCCCGGTCGCGCCAGACTTCATCGCAGATTTGCCCGAATTTCTCCGCGTTGATATTGCTCATTGCGATCCGTCCACCTCCGGCGTGTTGCCCACGCCATTTTTCTCCGCGTCTTTCTCGGTGAGGCTGAAATGGATGAGTCCCTGCTTGACCTCTTCGAGCGCGATGCTCGTATTCCGACGCTTGAGCGGGTCGGCTGCAATTCGTGGAGATGCGCCGCGCTGTAGCTGCTTGCTCCTTAACGCGGCTACGGCGATCAGCCGATACCTCGAATCAATCCCCGGCCATTGATCCTCCGGTGCGGCATCGTCGGAGCCTTTATTAGTCGTTGACGGGGCGTTCCTCGATTTTTTCATGTCAGACCTCCAAAGTTGCTGTGAGATAGAGCTACGGCTTCAAGTAATGACGCGCTAGGCTTGTTCAAAGACACGTCCCCAGCCTGTTCCAGCGCAAGTCAGGCACGGTCGTCCCGTGTGCCGCCTGCCGGAGCCTTCGCATTGCCGACACTGCGCTGCGGGCTTGTCAATTGAGACATGACCCTTCCCGCCGCAGACCAGACAAGAGACAACATAACCCGCAGAGACCGCCCATTGCCCCGTTCCAGTGCACCACGCGCATATCTTCAAAGCGTAACTTTGCTGCCGGATCATTTCTCGTCATCTCCCGAAATGTGGGACGAAGCAGACAGACTTATCCTCCGGGCAGACGAACGTGATTGCGCCTGAGAGGTCAATGAGTTTGAAAAATTGTTGGCGGTTGAATGTTGAGGGGCTGCGGATTCAGACATCAGGACTCTCCTTGTGACCAGTCGCGTTGATAAAAACCACAGACGGCACAAGAAGAGAACCACGAAGCCCAATCCCGATGTCGAGAGGTGAATTTTTCTAAAGAACAGAGACAGTCAACTGTTGACAGACGGAGTATAGCATGTGAAAGAGGAGAAGACCCGTCCACCGCACGCAATGCAAATGCTCTCGCGTTCGCACTCGTCCAGCCATCATTCAGTTGATGATAGAGATGTTGCCACGTCCTCGCCTGTCCGAAAGAAGAGTGACTTGAGCGTTCATCTAGTGATGGAAGTTTTTTGCGCGGCACCACTTTTGGAGCGAGAGTGCGCCGTCTTTCTGGTGTCGGTCAAATCTTCGATGCGCCAGGAGGTGGGTTGCCCTTTAGCGCGAATCTGCCCGACACCATTAGTTTCATAGAGGTGAATGCCGGAAAACTCCCAGTCTCCCGTAGTGTAGAGAACATACCCGCCGCGAAAGACCGCGTGTGCCACGAATTCTCTCCCGTCCGGTAAGGCGTAGATGCCCTGCTCTCTAAGCTCTTTCACGAATTTCCTTTGACATGGCCGGAATCCAGTTGCCAAGTGGCAGAGGCGGCGTTTAAGCGGACATGCTTGATGGCCTTCGCCAATCCTAAAAGTTGGAGCAGACGGATGCCCCACCAGTTAAAGTCAATTTCATACCAGGCCAGTCCGTGCCGTGCCGAAGTCGGGTGCGCGTGATGGTTGTTGTGCCAGCCTTCGCCGAAGGTCAGCAGCGCCACCCACCAACTGTTGGTTGAATCATCATTGGTGGCGAACCGACGACGGCCCCACATGTGGTTCGCAGAGTTGACCAGCCAGGTCGCGTGCAGGTTGAAGGTGACGCGAAAGAAGATGCCCCACATCAACACCGACCATCCGCCAAACGCAAACAGCAGCAAGCCGCAGATCACTAACGGCACGTAGTAGAAGCGATTGAGCCAGTGCTGAAAGCGATCCTTCATCAGGTCTGGAGCGTAGTGCTGCAAGTCCGAAGGGTCGTGTATCATCGCCGTACCCGTGAGAATCCAGCCCATGTGCGCCCACCAGCCTCCATCGCGCGGCGTGTGCGGATCGCCGGGCGAGTCCGTGTGCGCATGATGAATGCGATGGGTGACGACCCAATTGATAGCGCCGCCTTCAAGAGCCAGCGTGCCGCAGACCGTTAAGAAATACTCGACCGCTTTCGAGGTCTTATATCCCCGGTGTGTCAGGAGACGGTGAAAGCCCATCCCGACGCCCGGACTCCCGGCGATCCACCACAGCGCCGAAGCGACGATCACAGCCTTCCAGCTAAACATGAAGAACGCGGCGATGGCTCCCAGATGAAAGATCACCATCCAGATCATGGTCACCCAGTTGATTCCTGCTGCTTTGCTATTGATTCCAGATTTGCTGTTCATAAGCCTCCCGATTAAATTCTGGCGTGCTGGCATTTGACACGCGCGACAACAAACATCTAAGCAGGATTACGTCACGTTCGTATGTTATCGTCATGCGATTTTATTGGCTGATCCATTATGTTGTGCAATCCTTTCTTTCCAACGCAAAGCGGCTTTCGATCTTCGGGCGCTGTGCGCGACTCCCGGAGTATATTTCTCGTCCAGGCTATCTATCCCCAGTCCCTTATACCTGGCTTCGCAGACGTAGCAGATTGCGGCTCGTCCCAGAAAGGAGAGGTCAAGCGGCGCTTCAAAATAGAAACATTCGTTTCCGCAGAACAGACATTTTTCAGATTCGGAGATATTCCACTTGAGACCTTCAGCAAAAACGAATCCACAATTATCACACACGAACTCTTGCCTTGGTTGCTCAAGTTGAAAGCAACTTCCAGAGAAGCAGGTTGGGCAGGCAATAAACACTTCTTTCTTAATTGGTGACTCTTTTCTGATGCTCATCGGCTGCTGACCGCCGATGCCGAAGCTGATTTTCCAGGCGCGTCTCATTCTCAAAATAAGAAGCGCCCCCGGCTTGATTCGTTTCATTGCCAGGGGCGCTTTCTATAAAGGGTCGCTGGTTACCTTAAGCGTTCTTACCAGCGAGTCGTGCTGTCGCCGACGCCGTGGTTGTAACGTCCACCGCCGCCGCCGCGACCGCCGCCGTAGCCGCCGCGACCACCGCCGCCGCCGCCGTTGCGATTCTCGCGTGGCTTGGCTTCGTTGACCGTCAACGCGCGACCATTAACTTCCTTACCGTTGAATTGCGTGACGGCAGCGTCGCCTTCTTCCTTAGAAGACATTTCGACGAAGCCGAAGCCGCGCGAACGTCCCGTCTCACGGTCTTCGACGACCGAGGCGGACTCGACCGTGCCGGCCTGCGCAAAGAGTTGTTGCAGATCATCGCTCGAAGTCTGGAACGCGAGATTGCCGACATATAGTTTCATAGACATATAGATGTACCTCTCCCTTTTTGGAGTGTTAAGAGAAGTTTCGAATCGAAGTGTGCTTCGGAGTAACGGTCGCAACGAAGGCTCGGAGTTCGTGTGCTCCCTCGTAGGAGCAACTTCTGTGGTTGAAATCAACCCACTCTCGAACTATCCGAACGCCGCCGCCAATCATTAAGTACGGGGCGCATCACCGCTGATGCAAGAGAGAAGGATTAGCTGACACTATGATGCACTATTTATCACCATAGTTGCAAGGAGTTAGAAACATCTCACCTCCGCAGGTGTCGCATTTACGGCAAGTCAGAGCTGCCTGCATATACTTCACAGGCGCGAATAAGTCAGGCCTGTTTGTCCCTGATACTTCCCGCCGCGATCTTCGTAAGAGGTGTCGCAGTCTTCGTTTGACTCGAAGAAGAGTACCTGACCGATGCCTTCGTTGACGTAAACGCGAAGCGGGAGGTCTGCCAGATTACCAAGCTCGATGACGAGGCGGCCTGTCCATCCTGCTTCGAGCGGAGTGGTGTTGACGATCAGTCCGGCGCGGGCATACGTGCTTTTCCCCATGCAGATGCCTGTCACGTTGCGCGGCATTCGGAAGGTTTCGACCGTGACGCCGAGCGCATAGGAGTGTGGCGGCATGAGATAGTATTTCGAGCCGTCTTCGGCGTCGCGCAAAGGCGGTTCGACTAAGGATGAGTCATCGAAGTGTTTGGGATCAATCTCGCGCCCGTGAATCGGAGAGAAGACACGGAAGCCGTCGTCTGCGAGGCGCATGTCGTAGCCGTAACTGGATGCTCCGGCGGAGATGATGCGGCGACCCTCCACTGAGCGCACGAGTTGAGCATCAAAGGGTTGAATGAGTTGCGCTTCCTCGGCCATGCGGCGAATCCAGCGATCTGATTTGACAGTCATATTTTGTTGAAAGCCTGTAGATTTCGGTTCAGAGAGCGTGAAATAATGCAAAATGAAAAATTAAAAATGCAAAATGGAAAACAAAGAGCCGACTTCTCTTCTTCCCTTTTTGCATTTTTAATTTTTCATTTTGCATTATGAAGATACCGGCTGCGGAGAATCTCCATGTGATGTAACTCATGTCCGGCAATAATGTAGGCCAGCGCACGAACACTTATCTCGTTATCACTGGCTGTGCCTCTGCGCTGCCATGCCTCTTCGTCAAGATGTTTGAAGAGGGAGAGACTCGCGCGCCGCACGTGCGCAAATTCCGACGCCAGATCATTGAGTGTGTAATCATCGAATGAAGCATTGCGGATGTAATCGTCCTGCTCGAAACCTTCGATAGGCGTCTGGTCGTTACGTGCAAAGCGCAAGGCTCGATAGCTAAAGATTCGCTCCGCATCAATCACGTGACCGACCAATTCCTTGATGCTCCATTTATCCGGCGCGTAGCGGAAATTGGCCTGCGACTCTGGAATGCTGCCAAGCAGCGCCAGAGTTTCATCAAGTTGTTGACTCAACAACGCGAGGATGTCGCTGTTGGCAACGAGCGAGATGTATTTGCCGTAATATGGATTGTATTCTGTGGCGTCCGGCCTGTTGATATTTGTCTTTGTCATGCGGATACCTTATCTCAAAACTCTTCACTCGTCACCTGTCGCTCTTTTTTTTGATACGGAGCGTGCCGTCGGTGACTCTGAAAGTGAGCATGGCGCCGCCCGCTCCGGCGCGTCCCCTGATTGATTGCGGCGTGAAGGTCGTGCGTTCCTGTGGGACGAGCGTTGGAAAACTGTTTTCAATCTGGCCTGAGCGTAAGACATCCGCGTTGATGTCCGCGTTGAAGCCTGCGGGCAACTCAACCGTTAAGTCGCCTTTGGCAAGCTCAACGAGCGCGCCCGCGCCGCGCCAACTCGTCATGGGCAAGTTGATTTTGACCGAGCCGCTCCCGATGGTTGCGCTTACCGAGCCGCCCGTCAGCACCAGCGTCGCATCCGATTCGAGCGCCTTCAATTGAATCGCGCCTTCAACGCCCGATAGATTGATCGCCCCGCGTCCGGCATTAATTTCCAGATCACAATTGGCAGGCACGCGGATGTGATAATCAATCTTCCAGGGAAGATTCAAGAGCGTTTTCGGAAACTTCTTCGCCACGCGGCGCATGAAAATTTTATCGTGCGTGCCGGTGGTGAGGATGCGTAGGTGATTAGCATCTTCGTCGAGCGTAAAGTTGTTGATGGTGGCAAGCAGCGCGAGGTCTGCGTCCGTGTCGGCGTGAAGCTCGATGTCGGCTGTGATGTCAACTTCGCTCTTCTGCCACGCTTCGATGGTGATTGAGCCGGCGGGCGCGCCGACGATAGTCAAGCTGCTGCCGTAACCGAAACGCCGCGCCTCATGCCGGGTCGTCGTGCGCGTCAATGCGCCGGTTGACTGCGGCGCACTCTTATCTTTTTGCTGGGCTGAGATTGTTGATTGCGCGAGAAAGACAAAGGCGAGAAGAATGACTGACACGACAAACGCGCGATACGTCATAAAAAGTTTTTGAGAGTTATGCAACATTGATCTCTATATCGCCTTGCGTGTGGATATAGCCGAAAATTAACCGCAGAGGACGCAGAGGACGCAGAGGAGAAAGAATAGAAATCTGAGATTTGGAATCTCAAATTCTGTAATCTGCTCTTTCAATCTTTGTCTATCCTCTGCGACCCTCTGCGTCCTCTGCGTTGAAAATCTCTTTCCCGGGCACGCTCACTTGCAAGCAACTTAAAAACTGATGCGGACGTTTCTGATCCGAAGGAACAGATAAACAACGTCCGCATCATACATGAGCGCGTCGGAACTTGTAATCTTAATGACTGAGGAGAGTGATCGTCCCGCGCTGATTCAGGATGGTGAGCGTCGCGCGGTCCTCGCCACGTCCGACGTTGCCGTAAACTTTGCGGCCATCGCCGACAAAGCTCAATCCCGGACTCGCAAACGTGTTGAGATTGATTGATTGCGGCTGCCCGTTGGCGACGAGGCTGAACGAGGAATCGGCTGGGATGCGGATACTCATGTCGCCTGCGATAGATTTGAAAGTGTAAGAACCGCCGGGCAGGAGTTCGCCGTCGAAGACGAGATTGCCATTGCCGTTTTCGGCGATCACTTGATTGACGCGAATCCCGGTCAGGTCCAGATCACCGCCCGTCGAGATGTGCGCACGGACCATCTCGCCGCGAATATTGTTGATGCTGATATTGCCGCGCTTGGTTTCGATGTTGACGGTTGAATTGACCGGAACTTTGACGGTGAAGTTGATGTCGCCGACCATGCGTCCGTGATTATCGCGCACGACATCTATGCCGAAACAACAATCACTCTGTTCGGGCGTAAAATTCGCATCGGGCGAGTAGATTTCCGCCTTCACCTGAATCACATTCTTATTCCATGACTCAACCGTAATCGTGCCTGAGATGTTCTTCACCTCAATGCGCACGTTCTTCTGGGCCGGATATTTTCGCGTGACACTCTTTTGAGCGAAGGCGTCCGTTGAAAGATAAAAGAGCAAAACGGTCAGAGCGAAGAGGCTCAGGACGGCGCGCGCCGTGGGAGTTCGAGAGCACGTGTCGGGCGGACGGATATTCATCTCTTTGCTATTCACTAGCTCCTTCAAACGTCGTTACTCATTTTCGTGAGATTGCTTGCCACGTTGCCGCGCACGCGCGCGCCAGTTTCAGAGAACCTCCTTACATGGCGCGGGCGCTGGGCGCGTGACCTTGCTCTCGCTCACCGCTTCACAGATCGGAAAATTCTTTGAGGAGTTGCATCTTGTCGTTGAGCGCGGCGTCGAGCATCTCTTCCGTTACGTCGTCGTGCGGATGCACGGACAGTTTCTGAAGCGATTCGTTGACGGTCTGATCGAGCAGGTCCAGATTACGCTCGAAGTCTGCACGCACCTGCGGATTCCAGTGCGATTTGTGCTGCTCGACAACCTGTGTCAAGTAATTGATCTGTTGCTGCTGCCAGGGACGATCCTTCAGTTCAAACACTTGCGCGCCGCCATTGTTCGTCGTCAGAGCGACAGTCTGGCCGCCTGTGCTATTCAAGTTCGTCGTGGCGCTGCCGGAATTATTCTGCAAGCTGCGCAGGCTGAAGACCGTCGCCAGCGAAGCGAAGATGACAATAGCGACGACAGCCGTCACCATCTGCGAGAACGAAAGCTCCCAACTCCGCCGCATCGAGCGTGACAACCAGCTTTCACGCCGCGCCTGACGGGTAGGGTTTTGCGCGGCTGCGTGCGCCGCGCCAGACTCGCTCTCGACCGTGTTGCGGATGCGAAGCCATAAAGCACTCTCGTTCGGCGGAGCGTCGTAGTCGCCACGACAGTCACGGCAAAAGCTGACAATCGAATTCATCTCAGCATGTGCGTTGTAGCACGGGAGACACTCTTCCAGATGCGCGCTGAACGTGGCACGCTCGGCCTCATTCATCGCATCATCAAGGAATTCGCTGAGTAGTTCCTGACACTTCTCGCAGTTCATTGTCTTTCTAACCTCTAACTCAGGCACGGCGCGGACGATAGTCGCCGATGCAGAAGATTAAGACAGAAGGCACGAAGTGCGCCCGTCTGTCATTGCTCCAATCCGGGAGCAACCTTGGGGAGACTGCGTAAAGCGGGACTTCGCGGCCAAAAGCCTGTGCCGGAGTGCCCGAATGTGACAGTTGTCGCCCGCTGGTTTCCGGGGAAGTGCTGGTGGAAACCGGACGAACGATGTTGGAAGCTATTTCGGCTCATTCTGTTGCCTCAACAGGTTGCGTAATTTCATACGTGCCTTGTGCAGTTGAGACTTCGACGTGCCGACGGAGCATCCGAGCATTCGCGCGATCTCCTCGTGCTCGTGTCCTTCGACATCATGGAGGATGAAGACCGTGCGATAGCCCGGCGGCAGTTGCGCAATCGCTTTGTCGAGCGCGATGCGATCTACGACAGGCATCGTGTTCGGATTCTGCGTGCCCACCACGATCTGCTCAGGCGTCTCGCCCTCTTCGGTCGTCTTCTCGTCCCGCACACTGCGCTTGCGAAAGTGCATCAGGACTTGATTGACCGTCAGGCGATGCAGCCACGTCGTGAAAGCCGACTCGCCGCGAAAGCTTCCTATTTTGCGAAAGAGCTGGATGAAGACCTCTTGCGCGAGGTCTTCTGCCTCCGAGACGTTCTGCGTCATGCGTAGGCAGAGAGAGTAAACGCGACGGTTGTGACGCTGGTAAAGCTGCTCGAAGGCTTGCATGTCGCCTTGCGCGGCTCTTTGCGTCAGCGCGTAATCCGTTGTTTGCGTGTTCTCGGTATCGGCTGCCGTCACTTGTCCCTTGTTCACGCCGTGCAGCAGAAAGTATTTTGCAAAATCCGCTGCCGCCAGAGAACAGGCATGATGACGCGCTCGCTCCGTTTGTCAAAGGAGGCTGACTTGCCCTGCTTCAACGCTGAAGATTAAATCCGGCGTGAAGAAGTTTTGCCTTCCCGCGACTTGTGATGCGGCACTTTCCGCGCGTCGTTGCCTTGTTCGGCTAAAAGTTAATCTTTTTCGTGTGCCGCGACCAACCTTATCGTGCAGACCGTGCGCGCTTCAAGTCCAGTAGGTACGGTCGAGCGAACGATAACCGACCGCTTCGGCCACATGGCTGCTGCGTATCTCATCGTCACCTTCAAGATCAGCGATGGTTCGGCTGACTTTTAAGATACGGTCATACGCGCGCGCTGACAAGCCCAGACGCGCCATCGCCGTCTCAAGCATTCGCTCGCTCTCCGCATCAATCCGGCAAAATCTGCGAATCAAACGCGGCGTCATCTGCGCGTTCGAGAAAATTCCTTCAGCCTTCAGACGCTCACGCTGTCGCTCACGCGCGCCGATCACACGCTCGCGGATGCTCGACGAAGACTCAGGCTCCGGCCCGCCGCCCGTTCCGGTCAACTCTTTGAAGCGAACCGCCGGGACATCAATGTGTATATCTATGCGGTCAAGTAAAGGGCCGGAGATGCGTCCGACGTAGCGTTGAATCTGAAGCGGCGTGCAGCGACACTCTCTGGTCGGGTCATTCCAGAAGCCACACGGACACGGGTTCATTGCCGCAGCTAACATAAACGATGCTGGAAACGTCAGCGACATCGCGGCGCGGCTGATCGTCACCTTCTGATCTTCGAGCGGCTGGCGCAGGACTTCGAGCACGCTGCGATCAAACTCCGGCAACTCATCAAGGAACAGCACGCCGTGATGCGCGAGCGAGACTTCGCCGGGACGCGGGATTGCACCGCCGCCGATCAAGCCCGCATTGCTGATCGTGTGATGCGGCGAGCGAAATGGTCTTTCGGCGACCAGCCCCGTGCGTCCCGTCAGTCCGGCGACGGAATGAATCTTGGTCAACTCCAACGCAGCTTCAAATTCGAGCGCCGGCAAAATGGTCGGCAAGCGTTTGGCGAGCATCGTCTTGCCGGAGCCGGGCGGGCCGATGAGCAGAATGTTATGAGAGCCTGCGCTGGCGACTTCAAGCGCACGCTTGGCGGTTAATTGCCCGCGCACTTCTCTGAAGTCAACCGCGTAGTGCTCGGAAGTCTTCAATACTTCGGACGGAGAAACACTGAGCGGCATGGGTGGCGAAGATGAACGTAACTGCGCGATCAGATCAACAGCGCCGCGCAGGTCTGCGACAGCGTAAACGTCAACGCCGGAAACGACCGCAGCTTCACGTGCATTCTCTTCCGGCAGAATCAAATGTTTGATTGAAGATTCACGCGCGCGAATGGCGATGGGCAGTGCGCCTCTAATTGATCGCACGCGGCCATCGAGAGAAAGCTCGCCGACCGAGAGGATGTCCGTCAGATTCTCCGCATCGCCCAGATCGCCGTTTGCGCCGAGGATGCCGAGCGCAATCGGGAGATCAAAGCTCGCGCCTTCCTTGCGCACGTCCGCCGGAGCGAGATTGATCGTCGTCCTGTGAAAGGGAAAGAAGAAGCCGCAGTTTGAGATGGCAGCCCGAATACGTTCGCGCGATTCACGCACGGCGGCATCGGGCAGGCCGACGATGGTCACAGAAGGCTGCGAGTCGGATTCGCCGCGCGCGGGCGTCAGATCAACCTCGATGTCAACGAGGTCTGCATCAATGCCGTAAACTGCCGCCGATTGTGTACGAAAGAGCATGAGGAAATGAAAGTGAAAAGTGAAAAGTGAAAAGTGAAAACCTTTCTTCACTATTCACTTTTCACTTTTCACTTTTCACTGCTTTTTATCTTCCGCTACGTCGGCGCGATGAAGAAGGGGCGGGAGATGGAAGTTTGACTTCCTGTCCTGCCGGTAATTCAGCGTTGACTGAAGTGCCGTTCATCTTCGCCACTTCTTCGGCGGAAACATTGTAACGCACCGCGAGTTTGGCTGGCGTGTCGCCCTGTCTCGCTTTGACCTTCATCAAGCCCGGCGTCGCAGGCGTCGCCGACACATCCGCCTTCGCGCGTGTGTAGCCGGTCAGTTGAACATTGTTCGCTGGCGCGTCGCGCTTCTCAATCGGGATGCCCTTCAAGGCCGCGACAAACTGATTCGCTTTGCCCGCAGGAATGCGAACTTGATAAGACTCGCCGCGCGGTGTTGTGTCGCGTCTGAGTTCTGGATTGAGCATCCGAATGTAATCAATGCTCACGTTGGTTGCTTGCGCGATGACGGAAAGGTTCGTTGCCGATGGAACTTGCACGACATCGTAGGTGAGCGGCGCATCGGGACGCACGCTGTGGAAGCCATACTTTTCAGGATTCTTCGCAATCAACATCGTCGCCAGAATGCTGGGCACGTAGTTGCGCGTCTCCTGCGCGATATACGGGAAAATCTTCCAGTAGCTCTTGGAGCCTGCGCGTGCGATGCCGCGATCAATGTTGCCCTGCCCGGTGTTGTAAGCGGCCATCGCCAGTTGCCAGTCGCCGAAATGATTGTAGAGGTCTTTGAGGTAGCGTGCGGAAGCGCGTGTCGCTTTCTCAAAACCGTTGCGCTCGTCAATCCAGGCGGTCTGACGCAGGCCGTAAGTTTGCCCCGTGCCTGGAATGAACTGCCAGAGGCCGGAGGCCGCCGCCGGTGACATAGCTTTTGGACGCCATCCGCTCTCGACCTGTGCCAGCCAGGCAATGTCTTCAGGCACACCCTCTTCACGGAAAACTTTGCGCGCCATCTGCATGAACTGCCCGGAACGGCGAATCCCGGTTTCCATCGTCGAACGCCCGCGTCCTAGAAAGTAGTTAATAAACTGCTGGATCGTCGCGTTGGTTTCAATCGGGAAGTCTAGCGCGTTCTTGGCGACATCAATGTTAGCGACATCTTCAGGATCAACATTCTGCTCTTCGGGCGTGAGAATCAGCTTGCTCAATTCGTCGAGCGGCGACGGCTCAAACTTCTGTTGCTTGAAGCCCGCCTCCTGCTGCGGCTCGCTTTGCTGATTCTGTTCCTGTCCCGTGTACTTGGCCTGTACGGTCTGCGCTAACTCAACAGGCGATGTTGACTTCTGCTGCGGGACTTCAAGACGATAGATTCTTTCGACGAGTTCGAGGTAGTAAGTCTGAAGGCGTGGATAGCCCGTCACATTGATCCCCGATTCAAGGATGGTATCCACCGCTCGATCAAATTTTTCACGCGCCTGCTCACGCTCGTTTGCTTTGAGGTTCAGTTCTCCCTCTTTGAAGCGCGCTTCCGCATCAGCGATGAGCTGCGTGACGCGCGCGTCCGTTTTCTCGATCTCAGTCGGGATCGCACGCTCGGATGACCCGCCGCGAATTTGTGCGTTAAGATGAGTAGCTGAAAATGTGAGCGCCACGAAGAAAGCGGCGCGGGCGATTAAGCGGGGGAAGCTCGTCTTCATCAATCGTCGTTCTCCTTATTTACGAGGTTAGGGCGAATCCACGACGGCGACTGCTCTGCTGTAGCGAGTCGCGCGAACGGCATCCACTTCAAATACACGCGAGGGTTAAATATAAGTTCCTTTTTGGCTCGGCCCGTATATGGCCTGCCTGCAAGCCGATAGGTCGCGGAGATTATCACACGATTTCACGCAGTGTCAAACAATCCCTATCATAAATAGAGGGCGAAGCGGTGAACTTTTCCACTAAAAACCGCCTCGCCGTCTAAATAAAGATGCACTCACAGCCCGGTGGGTTGTGCCGCTCGGAAGAGAAAGTTTGAGAGGCGTAACTGTTGAAATACTTAACTTAAACTTCGCCTTTACGCGCTTCTCGGAGACGCCGCCTGCGGCAGACGCGCCGGACGTGTGCCGGTCGTCGCAGGTGGCACGACTTTATCCTTCAGAGCCTCGCGGAAAACTTGCCTGACATTGTCCACGAAGACGAACCGGATGTCCTTGAAAGGCTCCTTTGGCACTTCGTCCATATCGCGCTTGTTGAGTTGCGGCAAAATGATGGTCGAGACACGCGCACGCCTCGCCGCCAGCACTTTCTCCTTGACGCCGCCGACGGGCAAAACATTTCCACGCAAGGTGATCTCGCCCGTCATGGCGACATCCTTGCGGATGGGACGTTGCGAGAGCGCAGAGACCATCGCCGTCGCCAGAGTGATTCCAGCAGATGGCCCGTCCTTTGGAATCGCGCCTTCGGGAATGTGTATGTGCAGGTCGTAATTATTGAAATCCTCTTCGTTAATCTCTAATTCTTTGGCGCGCGATTTCGCGTAAGAGTAAGCGGCCTGTGCAGACTCGCGCATCACTTCGCCAAGTTGTCCGGTCAAGACGAGATTGCCCTTGCCTCTCATCTTCAGTGCCTCGATGAACAGGACATCGCCGCCGACAGCCGTCCACGCCAATCCGGTTGCAACACCGACCTGATCTTTCTTCAAGACCTCATCCGGCATCACCTTCGGCGCGCCTAAGAATTCGTGCAGGTTCTTCAAAGAGACGCGGACAGTTCCCGTGTGGCCTTCGGCGATGCGCCGCGCAACCTTGCGACAGATTCTCCCAATCTCGCGCTCTAACTGTCTGAGTCCAGCCTCCTGCGTGTACTGCTGAATAATTGCCGCAAGCGAAGTCTTCGAGATGTGCAGGTTGCGCGCCGTGATGCCGTTCTCATCAATCTGCTTTGGCAGTAGATGACGACGCGCAATCTCGCGCTTCTCTTCTTCCGTGTAGCCAGCGAGACGAATCACCTCCATGCGATCACGCAGCGCGGGCTGAATCGTGTCGAGCACGTTGGCCGTCGTCATAAACATCACATTCGAGAGATCGAAGGTCACGCCGAGATAGTTATCGCGGAAATTATTGTTCTGCTCCGGGTCTAAGACTTCGAGCAAGGCTGATGATGGGTCGCCGCGAAAGTCTGCACCGACTTTATCAATCTCGTCGAACATGATGAGCGGGTTATTCGTCCCGGCTTGCTGAATGGATTGAATGATGCGACCGGGCAGCGCGCCGACGTAAGTGCGACGGTGGCCGCGAATCTCCGCTTCGTCATGCACGCCGCCTAAAGACAGGCGAACGAATTTACGATCAAGCGCCCGCGCAATCGAGCGTCCGAGACTCGTCTTGCCGACTCCCGGCGGGCCAACGAGACAAAGAATCGAACCCTTCGGCTTCTCTTTGAGCTTGCGGACGGCGAGCGCTTCGATGATACGCTCCTTCACCTTGTCGAGTCCGTAGTGATCTTCGTCGAGGATGCGTTGCGCTTTGATGAGATCGAGATTGTCGCTCGACGCTTTCGACCAGGGAAGATCGGTCATAATCTCCATCCAGTTCCGCAAGGTCGCTGTCTCCGCCGCGTCCGGGTGCATCCGTTCGAGTTTCTTCAACTGCCTGAGCGCCTCTTCCTCCACAGGCTTCGGCATCTTCGCGGCTTCGATCTTCTCGCGGAGTTGCGCGATCTCTTCCGCTAACTCGTTGCCCTCGCCAAGCTCCGACTGAATCGCTTTCAGTTGCTGGCGCAGATAGAACTCGCGCTGCGAACGGTCAATATCTGCGCGCGCCTGCGTGTTGATTTCCTGCTGGACGGTGAGGACTTCAATCTCTTTATTGAGCAGTTCGTTGACGCGGCGCAGTCGCACGGTCGTGTCGGCAATGTCGAGAACAGATTGCGCGTCTTCGACTTTGAGTTCGAGATTCGAGGCGGACAAATCCGCGAGACGCCCTGCATCATCAAGGTTGGCGATAATCGCCATCACTTCGGGCGAGATATTTTTTCCGAGGTTCGCGGCCTTCTCCATCGAAGCGCGCACGTTGCGAATCAGGGCTTCGACTTCCAATGAACGTTCGGGCGCATTGGTCTCCTGAATGACCTGCAAATGAGCGCGCAGGTATTCGCCGCCGACTTCAACCGACTCAATCGTCGCACGCGCCAGCCCCTGCACGAGAATGCGGATGCGGCCATCAGGCAACTTCAACATCCGCATGATGACGGCCACCGTGCCGATCTCGTAGAGGTCTTCGCCCGTCGGCTCTTCTTTGTCCAGATCGCGCTGCGAGGCGAGCAGAATCATGCGATTCTCGCCCAGCGCATCGTCAACGGCGCGGATGGATTTCTCGCGCGAGACGAAGAGCGGCACGATCATAAAAGGATAGATGACGATGTCGCGCAGAGGCAGCACCGGCAGTTCACTCGGAATCTGCAACTGCTGTTCGCCGCCGTCAGCTATTTCCAAAGGCTCAGGGATTTCCACGTTGTTAATTGACATAATTTGTAAAGCAGAATTCAGGAGTCAGAATCCAGAATTCAGAAGAAAAGAAAAACAAAAATCTGTTGATGTGGCTTGCGGCCTTATCATTCTGGCTTCTGTCTCCTGACTCCTGACTCCTGCTTTTCTTGTATCGTAACCTTAAATTCCGCGCCGCGCCGATCCTTTCGTTTCGGTAGGCGGACGATGAGCACGCCGTCTGCCAGTTCCGCTGTCGCTTCGTTGACGTTGATCGTCCAGCGCAGTGGCACGCCGCGACTGAAATGACCGTAGCTGCGCTCTGAACAGAGATGCGAAATGATGCGATTGCGTGGCGCGCGTTTCTTCTTTTCGCCGCAGATGCGCAGGTGCGTGTTCGTCAGCCCGACTTTAATTTGTGAGGCTGCCACGCCCGGCAACTCCACGCGCACGGTAATCAAATCTTTCGTCTCACACAAATCAACCGGCGGTGCCCACTTGCCCGGCACCGGAACTTCCGCCTCAGTCGCCTCCTGCAACGCAGCATACAGACGCCCGATGCCATCACGCAGACGCTCAAGCTCAATTCGCTTCAGCCCGATGTGAGCCGCTTTTATCATAGTGAAAAGTGAATAGTGAAAAGTGAAAAGTGAAAAGCTGTTTGTAACTATTCACTTTTCACTATTCACTTTTCACTGCCTTTAAGCTCGTTTAGCTGCTGCGCTGTTGCGCTGGCGCACTAAATGTTTCAACTCGTGCATGAACTCCGACACGTCCTCGAATTCGAGATAGACGGAGGCGAAGCGGACGTAAGCGACTTTGTCCAACTCTTTGAGCCGCCGCATAATCATCTCGCCGACTTTGCTCGTCGGGCGCTCGCGCTCCGGCGATTCCTGCACATACTTCTCAATCGAGTTGACGATGCTGTCCAATTTCGACGACGGCACGGGTCGCTTTTCGCAGGCGCGCAGCAATCCGGCCATCACCTTGTTGCGGTCGAAAGGCTCGCGCCGCCCGTCCTTTTTGATGACCATGTACGGGATTTCGTCAATCCGCTCGTAAGACGTAAAGCGGCGCTCGCAACGCAGACACTCGCGGCGACGACGAATTGACTCGCCCTCCCGCGCCTCGCGCGAATCCACCACCTTATCTTCAATGAAACCACAGAAAGGACACTTCATAGTCGCTTCGCTCCTCAATGCAAAATGAAAAATGTAAAATGCAAAAGTGAAAGCATAGCTCAAAATTCGCCAGTCCAATTTTGCATTTTTAATTTTTCATTTTTAATTTCTAACGCCGACCGCATTCAGTTCGTTCGACATCGTTTCGTTGGTAACCCTAGGTTCATCATCTTTTTCAATCGAGTGCTCGATCTCTTCTGCCGTTGTCAGTTCCTGCAAGCGTTTGAAGCTCACATCGCCGCGCAGGAAATAGTAGAGTCCCCAGACGACGGCGGGCGCGAAGGCGACCAGATGCAGCATGATGGCAATCGCCGCAGACTTGTTGGCATCCAGATCAGGGCGATTCAGAAAGATAAGTCCGGCGGCGGTCGCGGCGTGGAACGCTCCGGCAGCGCCGCCCGGCGTCGGTACTAACGACCCGACCAGCGACCAACCCATCACGAAGATATTTTCCCTGAGACCGAACGGCAGATGAAAGGCGAGGATCACGAGCCAGTTTGCGAGCGTGTTGAAAATCCAGATAATGCTCGTCCAGGCAATCGTGCGTGCCAACTCGCGCGAGTCGGCCAGGATCGTCAGCGCGGCGGCCAACTGCTCAAGCAAATGCGTCAGCGCGTGTGCCAGACGATTCGGGACGAAGCGCCAGCGTTTGAATCTCACGTCGAGCCAGGGAATCACGCTCTTCGAGCGCCGCTCAAACCAGACCAGACAGGCCACTCCCACCGCCGTTAGAATCAACAGGATTAGCCCTGCCGTGCGAATACTCGCCAACTGCGTCTCGCGTCCGGGCGGCGCGGGAAACCATAACAGGTTCACCGCGAACAGTACGACGATGGCAACGACATCGCAGAGCCGCTCGACCATGATCGTGACGAACGAACCCGTCGGCTTTACTCGCCGATCATAGAGCGGAAGCACGACGGGTCGCACGACTTCGCCCATTCGTCCAAAGAGAAATACTGCGCCGAAGCCGACGGTTGTGGCCGCAAACAACGGGCGCAACCCAGCTTTGGTCAGAGGCGCAAGCAGTGTGCGCCAACGGTAAGCGCGCTGTAGATACGTGATTGAAACGGCAGCGATGCCTGCCGCCAGCAAGCGCCAATCAACAGACGCGAGACTGCGCCCCACGTCCGTCCAACTCGTGACCAGATTTCGCCCGAACCACCACAGGATCAGGACGGCGAGCAGCAGTAAGATGATGAATTTAATATATTGACGCAAAAAGTTTACGGCTTCAGTTTAAGATTAGTCTGCGATCTCGACGAAATGCGCTTAACTTGTCCCCTCTGAATACGCGACCACAAGATATTGGGTAGCCCCGCAAGGCTACAATAATTTGAAGCGGAGGCGCAACTGCTCACCATCGTGGTCGGCTTGAGCATAGTCTCTCGGCGTGAGGTATAATCCACTTCAGCGCCACTCGGACGTTGGCGCTCGGTTTAAAGGGGAACTTTCGATCTCTGCATGTCGTAATCTGCGCTTGACAGGGAGTTTTCCACCCTGCGGGAGACACTTCGAGCAAGGCCACAGGGCGACCGGAATCGGAGAAGCAACAGGTGGGAGCTGCAAAGGTTTTGGCTACGGCGGGCGAAGGTGCCGAGTTAGTCAGGAGATGTCGCGCGGGCGATGGCGCGGCATGGGAAGAGATTGTTCAGACCTACTCGCGTCGGATTTACAATCTCGCCTATCGCTTCACCTCTCGCCCGGACGCCGCAGAGGATTTGACGCAGGAAGTTTTCATTCGCGTCTATCGTTCTTTGGAACAGTACGATCCCAAGCAGGGCGACCTGCAAAACTGGCTGATGCGGCTCGCGCGTAATTTAATCATTGACGATTACCGCCGCCGCCAACGCGCGCCGCAGGACACGCACGCGGACGACCTTGAAGATCATACTTACCATCTACGCTCGGCTGGCAACTCGGTTCAGGGCGAGATGGAACGCCGCGAGCTTGGCGAACAGGTGCAGGCCGGGATTGACAAACTCTCTCCAGACCTGCGCACCTGCGTCATCCTGCGCGACATAGAAGAGTTGAGTTACCAGGAGATTGTTGATCTTTTGAAAATACCTGAAGGGACTGTGAAGTCGCGTATCAATCGAGGGCGGATTGAACTGGCGAAGATACTTCGCCGGATGCGCGTCGTAGCGATGACAAGCGCATGAGAAATTAAAAATTAAAAATGTAAAATGCAAAAGTGCCCTAGCGCTTCGGTCTTTAACTTTGCATTTTTAATTTTTAATTTTGCATTATTCTAGGGGACGGAAACGAGAAGCTGATATGCTTTGCGCGGAATTTGAAGATCGGTTGACAGATTACTTGGACGGCTTGCTCGAAGCCGGAACGACTCGCGTCTTTGCCGAACACGCAATGCGTTGCCCTGTCTGTCACGACCTTTTAAGCCAGGTCAAAAACACTTTGCAGGCGTGTCGCACGATAGACGCGCCCGCGCCGTCTGCCGAATTCGAGGCGCGTATTCTTTTGCAAACCATGCCGGAGACGGCCATGACGTGCGAAGAGTTTGAAGAGTACCTCACGGACTATCTTGACGGGTTCTTACCCGCTCCCCTTTATCATCGTTGGGAACGACACGCTGCTCTTTGTGAGCAGTGTACGGAATTGCCCGGCCAGGTCGTGCGCTCTATCGGCGCTTGCTACACATACATCAGCGAAGAGAAGCCCGTGCCCTTCGGTCTGCACGAAAGAATCTTGCAGGCCACACTCGGCACAATCAAAGCGGAAGCCGTGCGCGCTCCCTTCGGCGCACGCATCGCTGCGCGCCTGCGTCTCCTGCTCGACCCGCTTGTTTCACCACAGCTTGCGACCGTGGCAACCATGCTGCTCCTCTGCGTGCTGGTGCTGGTGAACACAGTCTCTGCGGACGGCTCGATCAGAGGTCTGTACGACGCCGGGATTGAATTAGCGGCGCGTGCTTACACGCGCGACTCAGATACGAATGTCACACCCGCCGTCAATCCCAACGACATCAAAGTTATTTCCGAAGGCGTCCCGGCGATTCTCTTCAATGATAAAGACTCGAAGAAGGTTGCGCCGAAGTCAGATAACACAACGCCTGAACGTAAAGGACAGAAATAGTTGGGCGAGCTTTAGAGAGCAAGGAAGGCGACGAGAGCGTGCGTTTATGAATTGCGCTTATCACTCAAAGAATCCGGCGGTCGTCGAATGTAATCGCTGCGAGCGTGCCTTGTGTACGGCCTGCGATCATCGCATTCGCGGCTTCCCGTATTGTCAGGACTGCATCGTGGAGGGCGTCGAGATGTTGCAGCAACAAGCGCGCTCGAACCTCCTGCCCGCGCTACGTCGCAGCAACTCACCGCTCGTCGCCACGCTTCTCTCATTCGTGCCCGGACTCGGCGCAGCCTACAACGGACAAACTTCCAAAGCTATCGTTCACTTCAGTATCTTCGCAAGTTTCTTTCAACTTGCGATTGTGACCAATAACGTTGAGCTTGGACTGCCGCTCTTCGTGATGGGCTTCTTTGGTATCTGGCTCTTCTCGGCGGTTGACGCATATCGCACGGCGCAACTCTTGCGCGCAGGACTCGCGCCCGACACAGAGCAGGACGTGATTGCGCGCCGTTTGTACGGCAGCCCCTTAGCATGGAGCATCACGTTGATAGTGCTCGGCGCGATCTTTTTAGCTCATTCCATCTTCGGCATTCGTCTTCCCATTCGGCAAGTTCTTCCCGTTCTGCTGATTCTGCTCGGCGCGTACATGCTCGGTGATTACCTGCTGCGCTACCGCAAAGGCACTCATCGCCTGCGCGCTTTCGACTCAGACAATCCCCTGCCGTCAGTCGTTCCCGCCGACTCTGGAAGGTTTCAGGCGGGTGAACTGGTTAAGCAAGTCTCCAGGCGCAGCGGCGCACCTCTGCCATTTGAACAGAGACCATGAAGGCAGTGAAAAACGAATAGTGAAAAGTGAATAGTGAAAAACAGCTACTCACTTTTCACTTTTCACTTTTCACTATTTACGATGTATAGTTTCCGTAGAGTTTAGTGATAAGGAAAAGAGAACATGTCAGCTTTTGTTAAAGTGGCGGGACGCTGGGGCGGAATCCTGACGATCATCGCGCTGATTATCGTGCTGTTGCGTCAGGTCATCTCGCTCGTCAGCTTTCTACTCGTCGCGGTCAAGGCGATTGTCGTCATCGCTTTCATCGGACTCGTGCTGTTGATGATTGTCCTGGTCTTTCGTGGACGCCGAGAGCGTCGGCGCGAGGCTGAAGATATTTAACGGCACAGCCACTCTCAATCACAAAATTTTCTCAAAGCTCACGCGCGCCCGTAAATAACGGAACGCGCGTGACTTTTTCATTTCCTCGTTGCTTTCAATTTTTTTTCGTTCGCTCTCTGCGGTTGCAATCTCCGCTCTCGTGTGATAGTTTGCGCGCCCATAGCAGCAATGATGGTTTGTTTTTGAGTTCTTAAACCTCGTTGGATAATTCCGTTCGCTGCTTTTCTGCAAGCAGGTTCACAAAAAAATAGTCCCCAAAGTTTTTGGTTAGCATCAGTCGCCCTCGTCCGGCAGGCTGTGCTTTTCACGGGCGGCGCGCAGCTCTTCTCTGTTTTTCTGCGCGGTGCGGCTGCTCAAGGAGCACATATCATGGTTAGAGACGACCGTCTTTACGCTTTTATCATCGCCCAGACTTCGCGCTCGCGCGCACGCATTCGTCGCATCTCCGTTCATAAACGTTGGCTCAAGTTTTCTGCCTTTGTCGCCGTCGCCGTTTGCTGTACGGCCATCTACGGCGTCTATGCTCTGACGCAACACATCAGCCATCTGCCAGTGGATCAGGAGAACGCACAACTACGCGCGGAGAATGCGAAGCAACGACAACAACTCAAAGAGTTGAACCATCGTGTTGACGCTGTCGAAGACGCTTCGCGGCGACTCGAAGGGATGTCGGGCGTTAATCACGATCAGCCAGTCGTTATGAATGGCGCAGGCGGCCCATTCATTCCCCTTGATGAAGCAACTGCCGTTGAATACAAGACCAGGCATCTCGAACAGAAGCTCAGCACTTATGAAACATTCATCCGCGCGCGTGCAGTGACGCCCTCGACCTGGCCCGTTGACGGTAGATTGACCGATGGCTTCGGTGATCGTCGCAATCCTTTCGGCGGTTACTCGTCCGAGTTCCACACAGGCCAGGACATCGCAACCAATTACGGCACTCCCGTCACAGCAACTGCCAATGGCGTCGTCACCTTCACAGGCTTTCAAAACGGTTACGGGCAACTCGTCGTCATAGATCACGGCGGCGGACTGACCACACGCTACGGCCACCTTTCGCACATTGATATGGAAGTCGGCCAGAACATCACGCGCGGCGATCAGGTCGGGCGCGTCGGATCAAGTGGCCGCTCCACCGGCCCGCACCTCCATTACGAAATACGCATCAACGACGAGGCGGTTGACCCCAGACCGTACTTGCCCGGAATGGAAAATCAGTAGGCGGAAAAAAGTGGTCAGTGGTCAGTGGTCGGTGGTCAGTTACAACTACTCGCCGCCAACTGACTACTGACTACTGACCACTGACCACTTTTCTGCTAATATCCTTCCAGCCAACAGCGATCTAACATCATCATCAAAGGAAAATTTTCCATGCTGCCTTCCAGACTTTCGCGCGCGTCAGCCCTCTTGCTCGTCGCGTTGATGCTCTTGACATTCATTCCCTTTCGCGCGCTTGCCGATGAAGGGATGTTCCTGCCGGATGCGATTGCTTCGTTGCCTTTAGACAAACTCGCCCGGCGCGGTCTCAAGCTCAAACCGACAGACCTCTACAATCCGAACGGCGTGAGCATCAAGGATGCCGTCGTGATCGTTGATGGCGGGACAGGCGAGTTCGTTTCGCCGGAAGGATTGTTGCTGACGAATCACCACGTCGCTTTCGAGGCGCTCGTTGCGGCTTCGAGCCAGGCGAATGATTACGGCGCGAAAGGTTTCATGGCGAAGACGCGCGCCGATGAGTTGCCCGCCAAAGGCTACAGCGTGACGATGACGCAGGACTTGAAAGATGTGACGAGCGAAATCCTGAGCGGCGTCTCGGACACGCTCTCTCCGGCGCAGCGCAGTCGTGCGATTCAAACCAAGATTCAAGCGATGGAAAGCGCAGGCAACAACGAGGCCGACGGCATCAGCGTCCACGTGTTGCCGATGAACGACGGTCTCGCGTACTACAGGTTCACGTACCTCGTCTTGCCCGACGTGCGCATCGTCTATGCGCCGCCGCGCAACATCGGCTACTTCGGTGGCGACCCCGACAACTTCGAGTGGCCGCGCCACTGCGGTGATTTCACTTTCATGCGCGCCTACGTCAGCCCCAGTGGTAAGCCCGCCGAATACTCAACCTCCAACGTGCCCTACAAGCCGAAAAAGTTTCTGTCGCTTTCGATGGGTGGAGTTAAAGAGGGCGACCTGACATTGGTGATGGGCTATCCGGGTTCGACGCGCCGTTACCGCGAGAGTTATTCGGTCGCCTACAACCAGGACATCGCCATGCCCTTCCAGATAGATATTTTTAATTACCAGATTCAGACGCTCGAAGATGCGGGCAAGACTGATCCGGCGCTACGCATCAAACTGCAAAGCGCCATCTTCGACCTGAGCAACACGGTGAAAGATTTGGAAGGCTCTGTGATTGCGATGCGGCGCGCAGGCATCGTCGAGAAGAAGCGCGCGGATGAAGTTGCCTTCACGAACTGGGTCAACGCTGATCCGGCACGCAAGGCGAAGTACGGTGACGTTCTACCCACTCTCGATAAGGCGTATCGGGAGTTGACCGCGACCGCTCAACGCGATCTTCTGGTTCAGCAGATGTTCGGCGCGAGCGACCTGCTTGCTTTCGCATCTTTCGCGCAACGCGCGGCAGTTGAAAAAGAGAAGCCCGAAGCGGAACGCAATCCTGCGCTCGGCGCAGCAGGCATCCAGCGCGTGCGCGCTCAGATTGGAGCGGCGCTCGCCGACCGCAACCCGACAGCCGAGCGTGCGCTGCTCACTTATCTGTTGAAGAAGGCCGACGAGCTGCCAGCTAATCAGAAGATTGATTTTATCGAAAAGCGTTTCGGGAGTCTTCAGGGCGATGCGCGCCGCCGCGCCGAAGAGAACTTCGCGCGTGACATCGTGGACAGCAAACGCTTTTCGACAGCCGAAGGTCTGGCGGGTCTCTTCGATCTCTCGAACGCGCAATTCGCGCAACTGCACGAGCCGCTCATTGACTTCGCCATCGAACTCGGCACAGCCGAAGCGAGCGTCGGGCCGCGCCAGCAAGCCTTCAACGAGACCGTTCAGCGCTGGCGTCCACTTCTCGTGCAGGGCATGACGGAGATGAAAGGAATGAAGCCTTACCCGGATGCTAATCGCACGTTGCGTTTCAGCTACGGTGAAGTCAAAAGCTACGTCCCACACGACGCGGCCATCTATCTGCCTTTCACAAACCTCTCCGGCGTGATTGAGAAAGACACAGGGCGCGAGCCGTTCGACGTTCCCGAAAAACTCAAACAACTTTATCGCGCCCACGACTTCGGACCATACGCGACTCCGAACGGCGCAGACGTGCCCGTTGATTTTCTCTCCACGAATGACATCATCGGCGGCAACTCCGGCAGTCCGGTCTTGAATGGTCGCGGCGAACAGGTCGGGATTATCTTCGACGGCAACTACGAAGGACTCGGCAACGATTTCTTCTACAACGAAGAGAAGGGACGCTCCATCGCTGTTGACATTCGCTACGTCCTCTTTCTGACGGACAAGTTCGGCGGCGCGGGCTACATCCTGAAGGAACTCGACATCAAGGGCGCATCTCCGGCCATGTTAAGAGCGATGGGCATCAAGCCGCCGACGAATACTAATGCCCTCACGTATTAATTAGAACATAGCAACGAACAGCGCTGTTCACGGCCTGATATAGTTGGAATTGATTATATCAGGCCATATTTTTCTGCTTGACAGCCTTTGCGTCTATCGCGTAGTATGCGCCGTCGCGCTCGAAGGCAGGGCTTTTCCCATAAACTCGCCCCTGCTCGTTCGATTTGCAAGCGTTACAGTATGAAGTTAAGTTTTTCCCCGTTGGTCTGTGTGTGATGGTGAGTGCGGTTTTTCGGAGCCGCCTCCGCGTCGCGTGCGGGCTTTTTTTGTTGGTTGTGTGTTTCCGTTTTCGCGCCCCAAAACAAAAGCGCGTCCGGCTCACAAGCATTAACTTTCAGTCGGCGCGAAAGCCTCAAAAGTTTTCGCCCCTGTTTTATCGAATCGTTAGGAGGATTCGTTTGCTATGTCAAGAATAACCGGTAAGGTCAAGTGGTTTAATAACTCGAAGGGCTACGGCTTCATTGAGCAGCCAGGCTCTTCAGACATCTTCGTTCACTACAGCGCCATTCAGGGCGACGGCTTCAAAACTCTCGAAGAGGGACAGGAAGTCGAGTTTGAGGTGACGCAGGGACCGAAAGGCCCGCAGGCCGAAAAAGTGACCAAGATGTAGTGGCTCCCCAGGCTTTCAAGTAAAGCCACTGACCGCTTCCGGTCATCTGAGTCCGTGAAGCGAAAGCGAAAGCAGGAGTCAGGAGCCAGAAGAAAAGCTAGAAGCATTTCATTCTGGATTCTGAATTCTGAATTCCGACTCCTGCTTTTCCTTATTCTCCTTTGGCTTTGAAACTCACGCGCCCACCCTCAACGTCAACTGAGAAGCGCACGCGCTCGCAGCCCAGGCGCTCTTTTAAGTGGTCGGCTCTGGTTGCGATCAGGTGATGGAAGCGCGGAAACGAGAGGTCTTCCGTTGGCTCGCCGCACTTCATCTTCGCTTCGATTAAGGCATCATAGAGTTGCTTAACGGTCGGCACGTCCTTATGCGCGTCATCGCAGACAAAGGTCGTAGAGCTTTGCGTGTGGCTGGCTTCGTCACGCGCTAATGCACGCGCTGCCGCAGCCGCGTCGCGTCCCTCTTCGCGTCCCTGCATCGTGCGCCGCCAGAGTTCGCGGAAGGCTGTGTAGCGCGAAGCCAACGAATTGTAGAGATAGCGTTGAGCAAAAGTCAGCGTGCGATCATCGCCCAGACGCTTGAGCATCGTCTCGACGCGGCTCTTCGTATCGTAGGGTGGACGCTTCGCCGCACCGTTAAAATAGATGTCAAACTCTATCTTGAGCCGCCGGATGTCCTCTTCAAGACGACCTAGTTGCTCGTCAACGGTCGGCTGATTGTCTATTGCCGCGAGGCCCTTCTTGGTCTGCGCTGCTCGCGCCTGGCGCTCCTGAGCACTGCGCGAGAGCTTGTTATCACGAATCGGCACTGCTACTTTCTCCTTACCGCCGCGCGCGTGAGCCACACGCAGCTAACACATCGAGTCTAGGCGTTTTGAAAGCGAAGTGTCAACAAAGATATTTTTCAGGCTCTAAAGAGCGAGGATATTCATCGTCTTCCAATTGATTCGATGGGTAGCGGATAATATGCTACTTTTGTTCGCCTCGACGTTTGATTAAAGATCGTATGACACAACACGACACACCAGCATCGAAACTACTCCGCGCGCTGCCCTCCGTTGACGCCCTGCTGCGAACAGAGACGGCACGCGCGCTCAAAGATTCCGTCGGCGCGCAGCATCTGACTCAACTGGCACGCGCCGTCACGGACGACCTGCGCGCGAAGATTCTCGCCAGTGACTCAATTGAAAATTCCGCCAACGGCGAACACTCCCGCTCGGCTTTGCTTGAAGAAGCCGAGCGCAGGCTTGAGCGTGCCTGTCGGCGCGAGGCCGCGAGCGGACTGCGCCGCGTCATCAACGCGAGCGGCGTCATCCTGCACACTAATCTTGGTCGTGCGCCTCTCTCCGAAGCTGCACGCCGCGCCGTCGCAGACGAAGCCTCGCGTTACTGCACGCTCGAATACGATCTGGAGACCGGAGAGCGCGGTCGTCGTGGAGCGCGTGTTGAGCAACTGCTCGTTGAGTTGACCGGAGCCGAAGCCGCGCTCGTCGTCAACAACTGCGCCGCCGCCGCGCTGCTCATCTTGACTCTGCTCGCGCAAGGCGGCGAGACAATCGTCTCACGCGGCGAGTTGGTTGAAATCGGCGGCGACTTTCGCGTGCCCGACGTGATGCTCAACTCCGGCACGCGCCTCGTGGAAGTCGGCACGACCAACCGGACACGCCTCTCGGATTATCGCCAAGCGATCACGCAGAACACGCGCCTCGTCATGCGCGTTCATCCTTCCAACTATCGCATCGTCGGTTTCACTGCTACGCCAACGCTCGCAGAACTCGCTGACCTCGCGCATGAAGCCGGACTACTGCTTTACGAAGACGCAGGCTCAGGCGCGCTGCAAGACCTCAGCCGCTTCGGTCTGGCGGGCGAACCTGTTATCGGCGAGGCGATCAGAGATGGCGTTGATGTCGTCTCATTCAGTGGAGACAAACTGCTCGGCGCTGCGCAGGCCGGTCTGATCGTTGGCCGCCTTGAGATTATTGAGAAGCTCCGCAAGCATTCGCTCTCTCGCGCGCTGCGTGCAGATAAACTCACGCTCGCCGCTCTCGAAGCAACACTCGACGCGCACCTTCGTGATGCCCTCAACGAAATCCCGACGCTGCGGATGCTCGCTCTGACGACTGACGAGATCAAGCGTCGCACTCGATCCTTCGTCTCAAAACTGCGAAAGCGCCTCTCAACAATCGCGCTCCGCTACGAAGTCATCGAAGGTCAATCCGCCATCGGCGGCGGCGCTGCTCCAACCACACACCCGCCGACAGTCCTCATCGCACTGACGCACGAAACCTTCTCGGCAATGGCGCTGGAGGAAGCTCTGCGTCAGTCATCGCCGCCCATCATCGCGCGCATAGCCGAAGGCCAAGTCCTGCTCGACCTGCGTACCGTCGGCGAAGATGAAGAGGCAGATTTGCTCGCCGCCCTCGTCGCCCTCGAAGACTGAACTCTCTTTTTCCGCCGAATTCCTCATATTTTCTTCAGAGAATTCTCTTTATTAAACAATGCCTTTCATTGTATAATCATTCTGGCTTGATGCTTTGCCCTGCCGATCAAGCGTAAAATTTTATTAGAGACTCGCCATCCTTCCGGCCTCAAATTAACTTGAAAGATAAATTCAACTCTTTACGATCCTTAATCGTTGCTCTCGCGCTCACCCTTTGTGCGGCTTCAGTAGTCTTGCTCCTCTGGTTGGCGGGACGGCTGTCTTCAATTGAATCGGCGTTTCTGTTCGCGCGCACGTCAGAGACAAATCCGGTCGTGGCTCCTCAAATGTGGCTGGGCGCTTTAATGATTGCCGGTGCGGGACTCAGCGCAGGATTCGCTGTCGAGCGCGCCGGTGCTAAACGCACTTTACCGTTTCTGGGCGGCGGTCTTGTAATCCTGGCAAGTTTGAGCCTGCTCGCCTCTCGCTTCCTGAATATTGACATCGCGTTTGCGCCGATGGCGATGGCGGCTCTCGCAGCGACGTTGACTGTTCAGTTACGTCGCCTCTGGATGATTGATCTCACGCTGACGCGCAACGTGCGGCGCGCGTCTTCGCAAGTTAGTCGCATCGAAGGCGACACGGCCAGCGCGCGTTTGATGAGCGGCCTGAAGTTGCTTGAGACTGTCCTGCCGCTTGATGAAGCAGTCATCTTTCACCCGGACGAGAACGGCCACCTCGCACCTGCCGCACGCTTGCGTTCTTCCGCGAGCGGCGGTCTTGATCGCAACTCCACTTGGCGCGAAGGAGTGAAGTTGTGCGAGCGTGCAGTTAAATCCGGCAACATGGTGGCGACACACGCGGCTGCGGCAACAACTGATGGGAATGGCAATGCACCCGCCAGCGTCGCGCTGCCGCTCAGGCATGAAGGACGCGCGGTCGGCGCGCTGCTCGTTCGCCTGCGCGAAAGTTTCGATGAGAGCGATGGGCCGTTGCTGCTGGCCGTCGGTGAACAGTTGGCGCGCAACTTTCAACGCGACGAAGCGCGCAAAAATGGAACGCCGCGCAACTTCCTGACGCTGATCTCCGCGCGCGCCGCCGAACGTCGTCTTGAATCATTCAGCGTCGTGAGCGGATTGTTGACCGAGCAGAGATTCGGCGCGGGCGTGCTCTCGGAAACGTCCGACGGACACGCGGTCGCTTATCTTGACGGCACGCTCGCCTATGTCAATCCGCCGCTGTTGAGAGCCGCGCGTTTGGCTGAAGCTGAAGCGAGTGCGCTTGATCTCTTTGGCTTGCTTGATCGCTTTCGCGGTGGAGTTTTTGATGAGCCTTCTATCGCCGTGCGTCGCGTGTTGCAAACCGGCGATGCCTACGAGCGCGAGTTGCACTTCCCCGAAAACAATCGCACGCTCGATCTACGCATCGCCCTCGTCACAGATCGCAACCACGGGAACGAGACGGGCGCGCGGCCACTCTGCCTGGCCGTCACGGTGTGCGATGTCACGCGCATCAAGGAGTATGAGAAGTTAAAGAGCGACATGATTTCGCTGATGTCGCATGAGTTACGCACGCCGATCACCTCGATCAACGGTTTCGCAGAGTTGCTGATGAACGATGAAGCGATTCCGCCGGAGTCGCGCGAATTCCTTTCGATTATCCACAGCGAGGCACAGCGCCTCTCAAGGATGATTAACACGTTCCTCGCCGTCACGCAGCTTGAGGCCGCAGACAAACAGGAAGTTTCAAAGATTCCGCTCAAGCTGGACGACGTGGTTCGAGAGACGCTGGCAAGCCTGCAACCGGTGGCGAAGAAGAAACGCATCCGCCTCATCGAGCAACCTTCATCACGCCTGCCTCCCGTCGCCGCAGACCGTAGTCTCATCACGCAGGTCGTCACCAATCTGATCGGCAACGCGATCAAGTACAGTCCCGAAAGAACAACCGTCACCGTCTCGACTCTGCTCGAAGCCGACACCGTGCGTCTCTGCGTTGAAGATCGCGGCTACGGCATCCCGCCCGAATCGGTTGATCGTGTCTGGGAAAAGTTTTATCGCGTCGCGCGTGATGGCAAGGTGAAGGACGAAGAGTCAACGGGGCTGGGACTCTCCTTCGTGCGCGAGGTTGTCGAGCAGCACGGCGGCACAGTCGCACTCGAATCCGAAGTCGGGCGCGGCTCGAAGTTCAGCTTCACTCTACCAAGACTGTAAGAAATTCAAAATTAAAAATGCAAAATGCAAAAGGAGGATGAAAGGTTCGCTCTCATTCTTCTTTTGCATTTTGCATTTTTAATTTTGAATTTTATTTATTGTTCCCCGACAGGTCTGCGCGCCGCAGTAGCATCTTTTCTTGTCCGAGTGGAGTGTGGCTATGTAGTCAACCGTAATCTCTTCGCCGGGATGGATGTCGCGCAGGGCGTAGAATTGAATGTGCCCGTAGAGAATTTTCACGTAACTGTTGGGCGCGCATGAGTGATTGATGTAATGCGTGCCGTTACCATGGCGACTCCCGTCCAGACTCCACTTCTCGTCTATCGCGCAGATACGCAATATGCGGCGATGCGCTCGACGGTTCGCTTCCGCGTCTGAGATGCGCTCGCCCGCGTACTCTGCGATCTTTTTACCGCGTGGGAAATGAGTGGTAGCGAAACAGCCTTTGCCGTTGATGCTGGATTTTCTGATTGCTAAACCGGGCGCGAGGCGCATTGGAAAAACAGAATCCAGAATTCAGAACCCAGAATCCAGAAGAAAAGAAGAACTGAAGCACGAGAGAACCGAATCTGTAGAAGCGGTTTCCGCCTTAGTCTGCTGACTCCTGAATTCTGGATTCTGAATTCTGCCTTTCATTTGAGGTGAAAACTGCGGGCGATGGCATCCGTCTGATTGCGTATCTGCGAGAGGCGGTCGCGCAGACCCGTGAAGCGTAGCGCATAGATGGTGCGGTTGTCTGCTTGCAGATAGTAAATACGTCCGGCCATCGCCTTGCCGCCGCTCGTGTATTCATAACCATAGGTTACGCCGTTCAATCGTCCGACAAACTTATCCTCTTTGCCTTCGACGTAGCCGATCTGGAAACGCAGCTTCTGATCCTGATCGCGGTGCGAGAGGTCGGAAGCAGTGGTGTTTGCTTCGACGACTTCCTTGCGGATTTTCAGGTAGCCGTCGTTGCGGTCACCGTAGATGAACTCCGCGTGCTCGTGCAGGCTATCCGGCTCCTGCATCACGCGCCACTTCGCGGAAGGAAGCTCAAGCGTGTAATCAGCGCTCGTGAAAGTCTGCTGCGCGATGGCTGCGACAGAAGCGAGCGCGATACATGATGCAAGGGCAAGAAAAATTGTCAGGCGTCGCATGATACTAAAACTCCTCTTTTGTGTTGCTGAGTTAATGATAGCGCTTCTGCGTCTTGAGCGAAAGTTCATCAGGTCGGGAGAGTGACAAAAAACCAGACAATCTGATGCGTTCATGTTAGCGCGCAGTTGTCTCTGACAGACGAAGCGCAGAGGGGAAAGGGCAAAGGTTGAATGGTAAAAGGAAAAGGAAAGCACGGGCGTTTTCCTCCCTTTACCCGTTTCCCCGTTTAACCTTATTCCTTTCATCTTCTGCATTCTTCTGTAATTTACGAAGCAGTTTGTTCAAGCGCTGCACGTTGAGCTTGAATGAGATGCTCGATGCCCTTGCGGGCTAATTCCAGGAGTTGATCCATCTGTTCGCGTGTGAAAGGCGCGCCTTCGGCTGTGCCCTGCACTTCGATGAAGCGACCATCGCCCGTGCAAATAACATTCATATCAACTTCGGCGCGCGAATCCTCATCGTATTTCAGATCGAGTAGCGGCGCACCTTCGACCAGCCCGACGCTGACGGCTGCGACTTCGCCGGTGAGCGGGTCGCGCCCGATTTTGTTGGTGCGTAAGAGACGGCGGCAGGCGAGCGTGAAGGCAACATAAGCGCCGGTGATGCTGGCGGTGCGCGTGCCGCCGTCGGCTTGCAGCACATCGCAATCGAGCGTGATGGTGCGCTCGCCGAGCAGTGTGGTGTTGACGATGGCGCGCAGCGAGCGACCGATGAGTCGTTGAATTTCGTGTGTGCGACCTGACGGGCCGCCGCGCCTGGTTTCGCGTGAGGTGCGTTGCAATGTTGCGCGCGGCAGCATTGCGTATTCGGCTGTCACCCAACCCTGCCCGCGATTTCTGAGAAACGGCGGCACGCGCTCTTCGACCGAAGCGGAACAGATCACGCGCGTGTTGCCCATCTCAATCAGCGCGGAGCCTTCGGCGTAAGGCAGGTAATTGGGCGTGATCCGAACCGGGCGCAGTTCATCTGCGAGGCGTCCGTCAGTGCGTGTGAAGTTCATCGTGTCCCCAAACCTCAACGGCCTCCAGCACGGAAGGCGCGCTTCCCAAAAATCTTTCGGCGACGCGGCTGAAACGCTCCGCCGCATCCGTCACGTAAAAATGGTCAAGATCATCGCACAAATGGCGCTCCGGCGCACGATCTTCAGTGGCCTCGCGCGAAAGTCCTTGAGCGGTTAGAAGCCTTTCGACATCGCGCGCCGTCGCCTCGCCCGAATCAATCAAGCGCACACCGTCTCCCATCGTCTCCTGAATCACGCGGTGCAGGATCGGATAGTGCGTGCAACCCAGCACGAGCGTTCCCACGTCGCCTTTTTTAACATCCCGCAAATATTCTGCGGCAACAGAGCGCGCAATATCCGTCTCCGCCCAGCCCTCTTCCGCCAGCGAGACAAAGAGCGGGCACGCGCGTTCGATGACTTTGATGGCGGGCGCGAGTTTCGCAATCGCGTTGGCGTAAGCTCTGCTCTGAATAGTAGCTTCGGTGGCGATGACTCCGATGCTCTGCGCTTCCGTTTCTCTCGCGGCAGATTCAACCGCCGCACGCGCGCCCGGCTCAATCACGCCGATCACATCCACACTCACAGCCTGACGAATCGCAGGCAGCGCAAGCGCCGACGCGGTGTTGCACGCGACGACGAGCAGCTTGATGCCGCGCGCTTCCAGAAAACGTGAATTTTCAATCGCGTAACGCTCGACCGTCGCTAAGGATTTCGTCCCGTAAGGCACACGCGCCGTGTCGCCCAAATAGACGAAACGCTCATCCGGCAGGCGTTCGTGCAAAGCGCGATAGACGGTTAATCCGCCAACGCCGCTATCGAAGATTCCAATCGGAAGATTGTGATTCAAGCAGGAGGGTTTTGTCTCAAAATGAATATGGTGGAGGCGCAGGGAATTGAACCCTGATCCAAGAACCGCCGCCGCAGGAATCTACATGTGTAGCCGCTTCTCTTTCCGAGTTTCGCTCGCGGCAGAGTAAGTGAAGCGACGAAGACCTCTGCTGCTGAGCTAGTCCGGCTTGGTCTCGCTCGCTCTCACGGACCGAAAGAGCAAGCCAGCTCATCTGTGTGACATCTCACTCCGCGCGCATGAGCAACTTGCGGCGAGACGCTCGATGCTTAATTAGGCAGCGAGAGCCAACTCATTGTGATTGGCAATTGTGTTTCCCAAATGCTTTTTAACGGGCTGCAAATGAGTAAGCCCGACATGCATCCTGTCAACGATCATGACTCCTGTCGAAGCCTGTCGCCCCCACGAGCGAATGTGCGTATTATACCAGACTTGCGCTATAATCCGCGAGACCGACGAATGATTCTCCCCGTCGCCACAGAATCTTATTTGCGCGAGGCACAACATGCGCCTCGTCTGTTTTGAAAAGGACTGCTCTATGTCTTCCAAATCCCTCAGCGTGACCAATGCGTCCACGCGCAAGACTGCGATGCCGACGGCGCGTCGCTTCCAGTTTTTACGCCGCTTCTGGCTGCCTGCCGTGCTGCTTTTGGCGCTCGCCGCAGGCGGCTTGACGGGCATCATCTCGGCGTATCAACTCAACCACTCCAGGCAGGCGGAGGAGGTCAAGTCATTAGCGACGTGGCGTCCGCCCGTGGTGACGCAGGTCTATGCGGACGACGGTGTGACCGTGATCGGTGAGTTTGCGCTGGAGAAACGCATCCCGCTCAAGTTTGAAGAGATTCCACCGCTCGTCAAGAACGCCGTTCTCGCCATCGAGGACGCGCGCTTCTACGATCACATCGGCATTGACCCGATCCGCATTATCGGCGCGGCGTGGAAGAATTTTACGACGGGCAGCCGTGAGGGCGGCTCGACACTGACGCAGCAACTCGCCAAGAATCTTTTTCTGTCGAAAGCGCAGACTCTTGAGCGCAAGGTGAATGAGTGGCTCGTGGCTCTTCAGATCGAACGCTACTACACGAAGAATCAGATCATGGAGATGTATGTCAACTACGTCTTCCTCGGCGCGAACTCTTACGGCTTTGAAGCGGCGTCGGAAACATATTTCGGCAAGCAGGCGAAAGACCTGACGCTTGATGAAGCGGCGCTGCTGGCAGGAATTCCGAAATCAACGAGCGAATTTTCGCCGACCGTCAACCCGACGAAGGCGAAAGAGCGGCGCGATCTTGTGCTCGATCAGATGGCGAAGAATGGTTTCGTCTCTCAGTCGGAAGCCTACGCTGCGAAAGCCAAGCCCATCAAGCTGGCCGACACGGCTTACTATCAACAACAGGAACGCAACTCGCCTTTCGCTTATCCGGTCGAGGCGATTCGTCAGGAGTTGGAGGACAAGTACACGACGCGCGTCGCGCAGGGCGGTTTGAAAGTCTATACCACGATCAACGTCGCGGCGCAGAAGAAGGCCGTCGAAGTCGTGCGCGCCGGACTGCGTAGATACGACCAATCGCATAGCGGCTGGCGTTCGGCTTACCTCAACATCGCGGGCGACAACGGCGCTCCCGTCACGCAACAGCAACTGGACGGCTACAAACATCCAGACTGGTACGGCAATCATTACGAGACCGGTACGTTCATCATGGGCTTGGTGATGAAGGTTGATCCGGCGAAGGATGAAGCGACGGTGCGCTTCGGCAACTACACGGCGACCGTGACGACGAAAGAGATGGGCAAGTCCGGTCGTCAACCGAAGAATGAGTTCAAGCCAGGCTATCTCGCGCAGTTTGAGATCAAGCAAGTGGACGAGAAGAATCGTCGCTTGCAGGTTGAACTGACGCAGATTCCAGAAGTGCAGGGCGCAATGATGACCTTGAACGCCAAGACCGGCGAGATCATTGCGATGGTCGGCGGCTACGACTTCTACACCAACAAATTCAACAACGCGACACAGGCTTACCGTCAGACGGGTTCGGCTTTCAAGCCTTACATCTACACGGCTGCCATCGAGTGGGGCATGACGCCTGACACAAGAGTGAGCGGCGCGCAGATTAAAATCGGCGATTGGATACCGCACAATTATGATGGCTCGACCAGCAACGGCGATCTGCCTTTGAAAACTGCGCTCGCCAAGTCCATGAACATTCCGGCAGTGCATCTCCTGCAAACCGTCGGCATCGAGACGGGCGCGCAGATGGTGCGTCGCTTCGGGATCAAAGTACCGATGGCTCCGTATCTGCCTTCCGCACTCGGCGCGACCGAAGTTCCGCTCGACCAAATGGTCTCCGCGTACTCGGCCTTTCCCAATAAGGGCGTGCGCGTCGAGCCACACATGATCCGCAAGGTGCTTGACCGCGACGGCAGTATTCTCGAAGAGTGGGAGAAGACGACGTACAAAGTGACGAGCGAGTATGTCGCGTTGACGATGGTCTCGATGATGCGCGGCGTCACTGCGCCCGGCGGCACGGCGGCGGCGGCAAGCTCACTGGGCGTGCCGCTCGCAGGCAAGACCGGCACGGTCAACGATCACACGGATGTCTGGTTCCTCGGCTACACGCCGACTTATGTGACGGGCGTCTGGATGGGTTATCCCGGCAGAAAGAAACCTTTGGGGAATGACATGACGGGCGGACACGGCGCGCTTCCCTTCTTCATTGATTTCATGAAAGACTTTTTGAAGGACAAGCCCAAAGAGGACTTCGAGAAAGCGCCTTCAATTCCTGAAGACATGAAGGAACTTGAGAAGCAACGCCAGCGCGAGACGATGGAAAGCAAGCTGGATCAGGTCGCCCAGCGCTCCGACAAGAAAGGCAGCGCAAACGACAGCACGGAAACGATCACGACTCCGAAGATGGAGCAGGTCACGTTGCCGCCCGCGCCCAAGTCGGAGGAACTACCGCCACCACCGACCATGCCGCCACCAACCGCCGCTCCCAAGAAAACCGAAACCACTGCGCCACAAACTGCGCCTGCTACTCGCCCACGCGAAGTCGAGCAACCGAAGAAGCGGGGCAAGAAGGGGACGGACGAACCGTAAAAGCAGTGAATAGTGAATAGTGAATAGTGAAAAGTTAAAAACTGCTCTTCACTCTTCACTCTTCACTATTCACTTTTCACTTTTCACTTTTCACTAAAAAAGCTTTCCCAAATAATACGGCAACATTTTCCGCCACCAGGGCCAGTCGTGGTCAACGTCGTGACCCCAGAGATCGAGCGTGTGTGGGATGCCCTTTGAGATCAGAAGCTCAGATAGTTGGCGGCTTCGCTCCGGCGCTTCATAGGCTCCCTGTCCTGAGAGAATGAAGATCGCATCGGCACGACGCAAGCGCGGCAGATAGTAATCGTCGTCTAAGTTCGAGAGATATTGAGCGGGGTTGTTGAAATAGACATTATCGTCCGTGTAGCCGCGCAGGTACGAACGGATGTCATAGCTGCCGCTCAGGGCAATGACGCCGCGCAAGAGGTCTGGATGACGAAAGTAAGCGTTGGCGGAAAGAAACGCGCCGAGGCTCGCGCCCGTCGTGATGGGACGCGCATTTGCATCGCCCGTGTCGTTACGGATTAACGGGAGTACCTCATCCGTGATGTAACGGTCATAGCGCGTCAGCAGTTCGGCCTTCCACTGCGGCGATGCCTGCTCGTTGAGTAAGCTGTAGCGATTGACGCTATTGATCGAGTAAGCACGCACGCGCCCAGCCTCAATCAAGTGGCTGATTGAATCAATCAGATAGAACCTTTCGTATTCAAGAAAGTCTGCGGCGGCTGTCGGGAACATCAACAGCGGATAGCCCGCATGGCCGTAAGCCACGAGTGGCATCTCCATCCCAAGATTCTGACTGTACCAGGCAGTGATGCGGCGCTCCATACAAACTCTCTCCTGCAATATTCGCCAGAGGGCGAAGGTTTTGGACTTCGTACTTAATCCGGTCTTTTCTGTAATTCAGTGGTGACAGATATTCTCGCACTTTAGCCACACACGCAAGGCGCAAACACTCAAAACCATCAACGCTCTCACCGGCAGAGCGCACGCTTGACGCTCAACTAATCGTCTGCTATAAAAATCGTATCGCGCTCCACGCATCGCTGAAGAAGCTCGTGCGTGGGGCGCGTCTTCCGCAGTAGCTCAATGGCAGAGCATCCGGCTGTTAACCGGAGGGTTGTAAGTTCGAGTCTTACCTGCGGAGAAAATTTAACAGGAAACGGGCGGCTTCGCGGCTGCCCGTTTTGTTTAAGTCGCGCTTTGAGGCACGCTCAAATTAGGAGGTGATTGGGATTGCCTCCTAATTAGTTCAGCACGTAGTGTGCCGCATCTCTGCAAACCAAGTGCGCCAGAGCAAATCGAATAGTCCCATGGGATTCGTTGTGCCCGATCAGTCCCCTTCCGCTCAAGCCCTGGCGCAACTCTTTTTTGACACGACCGATCTCAACTATTTCGCTTTGTAGAGATTAGGTAATTGCTTGCGAAGGTTCTCTACTTTCGGAAGATCATTGGTGGCGATGTAAGGATCATCTGGATGCTTGACGGCATAGTCCTGATGATAGCCTTCGGCTTGATAGAAAGAGTTGAAGGCGACGACCTGAGTGACGATTGTGCGGTTGAAGATTTTGGCTTGATTCAACTGATTGATATAGGCGAGCGCTATGCGCTGCTGCTCTTCAGTTGAGTAAAAGATGGCCGAACGATATTGCGTCCCCGTATCGGGGCCTTGCCGATTTAGCTCCGTCGGATCATGTGCCACGGAAAAGAAGACCTTGAGCAGTTGTCCATACGTCACCTGCGAAGGATCATAAATGATTTGAACCGATTCGGCATGTCCGGTATCACCTTCACTGACCATCTCATAATGAGCTGTCTGTGCCGCTCCACCTGAATATCCGGCGGTCGCAGTCTTGACTCCTTTGACATGCTGGAACACGGCTTGAATCCCCCAGAAGCAGCCTCCGGCAAAGACGGCGGTTTGCTCTCCTTTTGTAGCCGCTAGTGGAGCATCCAGAGTCGGGTCTGGGATTGCGATAGCAGTCGCAGTGACCGCACTGCAAGCCAGCGTGGTGCTCAGAAGGAAGATAGCAAGAACTCGTAAAAGAAAAGATGACATTGATACTCTCCATTAACAGATTTTGCGCGTGCTCGCACAACATCAAGATACGAAAGAGAGAAGCATAGTAGATTCATTTTCCAATCACAAGAGCTTGATTCAAAAATCCGGCACAATTGGATTCGAGGTGCAGATCATCATCCTTACCCAACTAAATACGATTTGGATGGCTGTGACAGCGCTCCCACGATTGTCAATCCTCATCGCATATTGGATATTGTCTTCGAACCTGTAGCAGGTTGGCACTCCCTGTGACATTTGAAATAGTATAAAGTTCATCATCAGGTCAACGCGCGCTGGCTCGTGAGGATCAACGAACGGAAAAACATCAGTTATCGTCAGGCATCAGCTACTTCTTCGGCATGAAGTGAGCGCAGGGCGAAAGATTCTATATGCACATTCCTGACGGATACCTGAGTCCTGCGACGTGCGCTGCTCTTTACATGAGCGCCGCGCCGTTCTGGTACGTTGCGCTCCGGCGCGTCAAGCGCCTGCTGCACACGCGGCTCGTCCCGCATCTCTCGGTCTTCGCGGCATTCTCCTTCGTCATCATGATGTTCAACTTACCGTTGCCGGGCGGCACGACGGGACATGCCGTCGGAGTTGGCATTGCGACAATTGTGCTTGGCCCCTGGGGTTCGATGCTGGCGATTTCGGTTGCGCTTTTGATTCAGGCACTCTTCTTCGGCGACGGCGGCATCACTGCTTTTGGCGCGAATGCTTTCAACATGGCGATTGTCGGGTCGCTCGTCACTTACGGTGTCTACCGGCTGCTCTCCGGCAACACGCCTCTCACATCAACGCGGCGCGTCATCGCCGCGGCGCTCGCAGGCTATACCGCCATCAACGTCGCAGCTCTTTGCGCGGCCATCGAGTTCGGTATTCAACCTGCGCTCTTCCATGACGGAACGGGAGCGCCGCTCTATGCTCCTTATCCATTGCAGATCGCGGTTCCAGCGATGATGATCGGTCATCTGACTTTCGCCGGTCTCGCCGAATTGATCGTGACAGGCGGCGTCGTAGCTTATCTGCAACGCACGGACGTTTCGCTCCTGAAGTTGACAGCGCCCGCTGCGCTTCGTGAGGATGAGGGTGCGCCACGAAGCGCATGGCGAGCCGCGAGACCTTTGTGGATCGGCCTCGCCGCGTTGATGATCTTAACGCCTCTGGGCTTGCTGGCAGCGGGTACAGCATGGGGCGAATGGGGGCCGCAGGATTTCAAAGACCCAGCCGCGCGCCAGCAAATAACCGCAGCGTCGAACAATCAAGCGCCGCCTACAGAGCCGCCACAGGGATTGGCGCGCCTGTCAAATATCTGGACTGCTCCGATGCCGGATTACGCTCCTTCGTTTATGAAGAGCGCAGCGTTCGGCTACATCATGTCGGCGATGATCGGCGCGGGACTTGTCATTTCTATTTTCATCTTGCTCGGATGGATCATGCGAAGATGAGTGTGCCGGTTTGGAGTTGGGATGTGAAAGCAAGTAAATCAGGGTACAGGCCGAAGTGAAGACGATCTCGAATCAATTACCCGTCAACGAAACGCGGACGAGTGAAAGGCAGCAGCGCAGGCGCAGCGGGAGATTCATCGCGCGCACGCTCCTGAGCCTGGGGCGTAAGATGGATCGCGCCCTGTCTGCCGAGGAAATCGCCAGAGCCGACGGATTGCTCCAACGGCTCGACCCGCGCGTGAAAGTAATCGGCTTGCTGGCGCTCTTGATTGATGTGGCGCTGGCGCGCAATCTCTTTGCGATCTTGGGAATCTTCGCCGTCGCGCTCTCACTTGCTTTTCTCTCTCACGTGCCTGTGCGGACGCTGGTCACTCGCGCATGGCTGGGCGCATTTTTATTCACCGGACTGATCGCGCTGCCCGCAATTTTTATCACGCCCGGCAATATTATTTATCGCCTGCCTCTGCTCAACTGGCACGTGACTGCTCAGGGGCTGCACACCGGCCTCTACTTGATCGCGCGGGTTGAAACCGCCGTGACGCTTTCACTCTTGCTGATCCTTTGCACGCTCTGGACGCATGTGCTCAAGGCGTTGTGGGTGATGGGCGTCCCCGTCGTCTTCATCGTCATCTTAGGAATGACTTATCGCTACATCTTTCTGATGATTCAATCAGCGCGCGATATGTTCGAGTCGCGCCAGAGCCGGATGGTCGGGAGGCTTGCTGGACATGAAAGAAGGCGTCTCGCAGCAGCGAGCGTTGGAGTCCTGCTCACGAAAAGTTTTTATCTGAGCAGCGAAGTTTATTTAGCGATGCAGTCGCGTGGGTTTCGCGGCGAGGTTGAGACGCTTGACGATTTCAAGATGCGTGGCAGCGACTGGCTGGCGCTGATACTTTTCCTGTCGCTCGCTGTCTTCGCCTTCTGGCTCGGACGCCAGAGTTTCGCCGCCGCTTTGATAACGATTTAATGATGAGTGATGCGCCGTCAAACAATTTAGTCTTTGATGTCTGTGATGTGACCTATCGTTACAACGAGGTGACGGCTCTCAACGGTCTCACGCTCTCGATTAGAGAAGGAGAGCGCGCGGTGATTCTCGGCGCTAACGGTTCCGGTAAATCAACTCTGCTGCGATTGCTTGATGGTCTTTACTTTCCAGAGAGCGGCGCAATCTCAGTCTTCGGCGAGCAACTCACCGAAGAGCGATTGCAAGATGAAAGATTCGCGTTTGCTTTTCGGCGGCGCGTCGGACTGGTCTTTCAGAACCCGGACGTGCAACTCTTCAATCCGACGGTCTTTGATGAAGTGGCCTTCGGGCCGTTGCAGTTGAAATGGCCGAAGGATGAGATTCGTCGCCGCGTCGCCGAAGTTTTGGAGACGATGGAAATCGCACACTTGAAAGACCGCTCGCCGCATCGCCTGTCCGGTGGAGAGAAGAAGCGCGTGGCCTTAGCCTCTGTGCTGATTCTTGACCCGGAGGTGCTGCTGCTTGACGAACCGACTGCCGCGCTCGATCCTAAAAGTCAGAGCCAGGTCATAGATTTTCTGGTCGGCTGGGGCGGCGGAGCTAAGACCGTCGTGACCGCCACTCAAGACCTCGACATTATCGAAGATATTGCGGATCACTGTTATGTGTTTCAGGACGGCAGGGTGATTGCTGAAGGAGAGCCGAAAGCGATCTTGAATGATGTACCGATGCTCCGGCAGACTAATTTGCTTCACGCTCACCGTCATGCGCATGAGTCAGGCGAGATACATTCTCATCCGCATTTGCACCATCACCACGAGCATTGAGTCGAGCAAGCTGAATGGCTCGGCAGTCGAAACATCACGCTTAATCTCAGCCGGAGCGGGACAGCGCAATCCGCTTTGCCTGAGCAAACGTAAATTACTCGGATCAAGTAAACCTTGGAGCAGCGGCTTGAGTGCAACATGAATCGGCGATTCGAGCATCTTACCGGCAAGCAAATCTACCTTAACGAAAGGCTATAATTATGAACAGACGTTTTTTTCTGAGATCAGGGATGGCACTCGGCGCGGTCACAGTGCTTTCCAGAATCCCTCTCGCCTCCGCATTAAATCGGAGCCGGATGAGCGGCGGGCAGGCTGACATTTATCCGCTCAAGAAGATCGTCAAGACCGATGCGGAGTGGAAACAAATCCTCACGCCGGAGCAATACAACATCACGCGGCAGAAAGGGACGGAAGCGCCCTACTCAAGCCCGCTCAATGAGATTCACGATAAGGGAACTTTTGAATGCGTCTCATGTTCGTTGCCGCTCTTCAGCTCAAGCACGAAGTTTGATTCTCACACGGGCTGGCCCAGTTTCTACAAGCCGATTGATAAGCGCAACGTCCGCGAAGAGGTTGATAATAGTCTCGGCATCACACGCACGGAAGTCCTCTGCGCCAGATGCGACGCACATTTAGGCCACGTCTTCGATGACGGCCCGCCGCCGACAGGTTTACGATACTGCATGAACGGCGTCGCCATGAAATTTGTGAAGGAGACGAGCCGCGCGTAAACTTCGAGGCAGCGAAAGGATCAAATGAAAAAGAGAGTCACCAAGTCGGACGCGGAGTGGCAGCGGGAACTCACACCTGAGCAATACGCGGTCGCCCGTCAAAAAGGAACGGAGCGCCCGTTCACAGGCAAATATCACGACTCGAAAGAGAAAGGCACGTACCGTTGCGTGGCCTGCGGCAATGAGCTATTCAACTCTGAGGCGAAGTTCGATTCAGGCTGCGGCTGGCCCAGCTTTACCGCTCCACTCGCAGATGACAATGTTCGCACGGAGGTTGATACGAGTCACGGGATGCGGCGCACAGAGGTTTTGTGCAGCAGTTGTGACGCTCATCTCGGACATGTCTTTGACGACGGCCCGCGCCCGACCGGACTGCGCTATTGCATCAACTCCGTCGTACTCGATCTAGATCAGGAAGAGTGACGCCCTCTGATTTGTCATGGCACTCTCGGCAATTTCTCACTTGACTATCAGGCTCTCGTCATCAGACAGCTTGCAGTGCTTCGCTTAGATTGAAGCGGCGCTCGTAAAGAGCCTTGCCGATGATTAAGCTGTCAATGCCGCACGCGCTTTCAGCAACTCGCTTGATGTCCGACAGAGATGAGACGCCGCCGGAGGCCGTCACCTTTAATCCTGACTCGCGGGCGACGAGGCACGTCTGCTCGACGTTGATTCCCAGCAACATTCCATCACGCCCGACATCCGTATAAACAATGCGCTCGACGTCCATGCCTGCGATACTCTGAGCCAACTCGACGGCAGATACTTTCTCCTGTTTCTCCCAACCGCGCGTGACGACGTGACCGTCCTTCGCATCAATACCGACAGCGATGTGAGAACCGAAAAGCTCGACGAGTTGAGCTAACAATTCCGGCGACTCAACGGCCAGCGTCCCGATGACGACGCGCTCGACGCCGCTTTCGATCATCGCCCGCACGTCTGCGAGAGAGCGCAGCCCGCCTCCGAATTGCACGGGAATTTTGACAGCACGCAGGATTCGCCGCGCGACCATCCGGTTAGGCGAATCGCTCTCGGCAAACGCTCCGTCCAAATCCACCACGTGCAGATAGCGTGCGCCCTCGGCCTCAAACTTCAGCGCCACCTCGACCGCATCACTGTCATAAACCTTGACCTGCTCTTTGCGCCCCTGTGTGAGCCGCACGCACTGGCCGTGCTTCAAATCAATTGCCGGAATAATCAACATACAAAGCAGTGAATAGTGAAAAGTGAATAGTGAATAGTGAATAGTGAGAAGCGGTTTTTAACTTTTCACTTTTCACTATTCACTTTTCACTGCCTTTAATACCTCATCGAAGAGCGCGCCGTTGGTCGAGATGGCGTTGCCACCGTGAATAGTTGGTTGACCGCGCCAGTCTGTAAACGTGCCACCGGCTTCTTCGAGAATCGGCAGGAGCGGAGCGCAATCCCAGACGTTCATCACGGGATCAAGCATCACGTCTGCGCGCCCGGTTGCGACCAGAACATGACCGTAACAGTCGCCCCAGGTTCGGCGCGCGGCGGCGCGTTGCTGCAATGTTTCGGCGGCGCGTTTGAAACCGTATCGCTCGCACGACCCGAAATCCGTTGATAACAAGAGCGCGTCTTCAAGTCTCGAAGTCGAAGAGACGCGCGCACGTGCATCGTTCCAGAAACAGCCCGTGCCGCGCGCGGCGTAGATGATTTCATTCAACGCCGGAAGATTGACCACGCCGACGCACGGCTCGTTCGCAATTTCCAGACCGATAAGCACGCCGTACAACGGCACTCCATGAACGAAAGAGTAAGTCCCGTCGAGCGGGTCAATAATCCATTGCCTGCCGGACGTGCCCTCTCGCGTTCCCTCTTCTTCGCCCAGCACGGCATCATCTGGAAAGCTCTCTGCGAGACGCGCGCGGATGAATGCTTCAGCCTCACGGTCTGCACGAGTCACGAAAGAGCCGTCGGCTTTGCGCTCAGGCGTGAAGGCGGAGCGGAAGTATTTCAAAGTAATCTCGCCCGCCTCGCGCGCGAGTTGCACTGTGAAACTCAGAAGGCGATTCAGTTCCGCCGGAGCAATCTTCACATCCTCTGTCGAACTCTGCCTCATGCGCCGCTCCGTTTCTCGTGGCGACGCGCCTCAAGCTCTGCCCCGATCTCTTCCAATGAGACGCCACGCTCGACCAATAGCACGAGGAGATGATAGATGAGGTCTGAGACTTCAGCGACGAACGGCTGACGCGCTTCGTTCTTGGCCGCGATGATTGTTTCGGACGCCTCTTCGCCGACCTTCTTCAAAATCTTATCCAGCCCCTCATCGAAGAGATAGCTGGTGTATGAACCCGCTGGCCGCTCTTGCCTGCGACTTGCGACGAGGGTGTAGAGCACTTCGAGCGTTGCGCCGAAAGCCTGCGACTCTTCAATGTTCTGCCGCTCGCCTTCGGAGCCGTCGTGCGTCTCATTCTGTAATTGATGATGAAAACAGGAACGAGCGCCCGTGTGGCAGGCAGGGCCTTTCGGCTCGACCAGAATTCTGAGCGCATCCGCGTCGCAATCCACAGCCACTTCGATCACGCGCTGCGTGTTTCCTGAACTCTCGCCCTTGTGCCACAACTGCTCACGCGAGCGCGACCAGAACCATGTCTCGCCCTCTGCGAGTGTGCGCCGCAGGCTCTCTTCATTCATAAAGGCGAGCGTGAGCACTTCTTTCGTTTCGATGTCCTGCACGATGGCCGGGATCAAGCCGCGCTCATCAAACTTCAAACCTTCGATTGCCAGTTTCATCTCACCGTCACTCCACGCGCCTTCAGATAACTCTTGACCTCTGCAATTTTGTACTCTCCGAAATGAAAGAGCGAGGCGGCCAGCACAGCGCTCGCGCCTCCCGTCGTCAGAGCTTCATAAAAATGTTCGAGGCGTCCAGCGCCGCCCGAAGCGATGACGGGAATCCGCACCGCATCTGCGACTGAGCGCGTCAACTTCAAGTCGTAGCCATCGCGTGTTCCGTCTCTATTCATGCTCGTCAGTAGAATCTCGCCCGCCCCCAAACTTTCGGCGCGCATGGCCCACTCAATGGCATCGCGCCCAGTGCCGCGTCGTCCGCCGTGCGTGAAGACCGCCCATCCTCCGTCCTCATCCGGCGCATCTTTGCGGCGCGCGTCAATGGCGACGACGATGCATTGACTACCAAAGACTGCCGCGCCCTCGCTGATTAGTTCCGGGCGTTCGACGGCTGCCGTGTTGATGGAGACTTTATCTGCTCCAGCGCGCAGCACAGCGCGTATCTCTTCGAGGCTATTGAGTCCGCCGCCGACCGTGAACGGGATAAACACTTGATCGGCCACGCGCCGAACTAAATCGGCGACGATGCCGCGCTTGTCTGAAGAGGCTGTGATGTCGAGGAAGGTCAATTCATCTGCACCCTCGGCATCGTAGCGCCGCGCCTGCTCAACAGCATCGCCCGCGTCCACCAACGAGACGAACTGAATCCCTTTGACCACGCGACCGCGATCAACGTCAAGACACGGGATAATTCGTTTCGCCAGCATCCTTACTCTTCAATTCGCTTTCTGTCCGTTACGCCCTCATGCTCGCAAAGTTCTTCAGCAATTGCAGCCCCGCCGCCTGACTTTTTTCGGGATGAAACTGCACGCCGCACACCATCTCTCGCGCAACAGCCGAAGCATATAGCGCGCCGTATTCAGTCTCGCCGATCACGACCGCTTCGTCCGCAGGCTCACAGTAAAATGAATGCACGAAGTAAAAGAAAGCTCCATCTTCGACACTCGCCAACAATGGATGAGCGCTACGCTGTCGCACTTGATTCCAGCCGACTTGAGGAACCAGCAACTCGTTCGAGAAGCGGCGCACACGCCCGCGCAACAGTCCAAGACCTTCGCTCATCCCAAACTCTTCCGACTTTTCAAACAGCATCTGCATCCCGACGCAGACTCCCAAAAGCGGCGTGCCTGTCTCCACACGCTCCATCACCAGCGACGCGAAGCCGCGTTCTGTGAGCGCCTTCATGCACGCGCCGAATGCGCCGACGCCCGGCAACACCAACCTCTCGGCCTCACACAACACGCGCTCGTCATCGCTCACGACCGCCTCACAATCGGTCGCGGCAAATGCCTTCTCGACCGAGCGCAGATTGCCGACGCCGTAATCAATGATCGCCAACGGCACACCCATGCTTACAGCACTCCCTTCGTGCTGAGTACGCCCACGATGCGCGCGTCTCTCTCGACTGCCTGCCTGAGCGCACGCGCCATCGCCTTGAAAGTTCCTTCGAGAATGTGGTGCGTGTTGCGCCCGCGCAGGGCATCTATATGCAGGTTGCAGCGAGCGGCTTCGGCAAACGAGCGCCAGAAATGCTCGGCCAACTCGACGGAGAAATTGCCGATTGTATGCCGCCGCGTCTCCACTTCATAGACCAGAAAGAAACGGCCTGAGAGATCAACAACCGCGCGGCAGAGCGCCTCGTCCATCGGCACTGTGGCTTCGCCATAACGCGCAATGCCAGCCTTATCGCCCAGCGCCTCCTTGAGCGCCTGTCCTAAAGAGATGGCGATGTCTTCGACCGAATGATGATCGTCAATCTCCAGATCGCCGCGACATTCGATTTCAAGATCGAACAGCCCGTGGCGCGCAAAGAGTTCGAGCATGTGGTCGAGAAATGAGATTCCCGTACTGATGCGCGCGCGCCCGCTGCCGTCGAGGTTGAGATGGACGCGCACGTCCGTCTCCTTTGTCTTTCTTTGAATCTGCGCCGAGCGTGATAGTGTTTGTAGTTGAGTCTTCATACAACCTCGATAAGTCAGGAGTTAGAATGAAAAGCCGAACCGCTTCTGTTTCGTAACTACTCAGCCGCGTGAGCGGTATCTGGTTTTTATTCTGGCTTCTGAATTCTGGATTCTGGATTCTGCCTTTCCGTAAAAATTTCCCGCAACGCTGCCAGCAACAAGTCGTTCTCCGCAGGCGTGCCGACGCTCGCGCGAAAATAATCCTTGAGCAAAGGGTATTTGCTCACGTCACGAATCAGGATGTCGCGCCGCAAGAGTTCTCTGAAGACGAAACCGGGTTCAAGCCTTGAGCGCACGACCATGAAATTAGCCTGCGAGGGCGCCGGTTGTAATCCTTCGATCTTCTTCATCTCGACATACAGCCGCTCGCGCTCTTTGATGATGCGTTCGACCAGAGGCTTGAGTTCAGCCTCATACATTTCAAGCGCGACCTCGGCCACTGTCTGCGAGACGACGTTGAGATTGTACGGCAGCACGGCCTTGCCGACTTCGCGTGTTAGCTCCGGCGCGGCCAACAAGTATCCTATTCGCAGACCTGCCAGCGCCATCGCTTTTGAGAAGGTGCGAAAGACCGCCAGATTGCGATGTTGCCGCAAGAGAGGCGCAACCGTGTGCCCGGAAAATTCAAAATAGGCTTCGTCAACAACGACTAAACCGGACGACGTTTCGAGCAACGCTGCGAGGTCAGAATCGGAAATTCGACAGCCCGTCGGATTATTCGGCGAGCACAGAATCGTTACCTCCGGCTCGAACTCCCTGACGACTTTCATCAACGCCGCCGCGTCGAACTTCAACTCATCATCGAGCGGGACGCTCAACACTTCGCCGCCGAGCACCGTCGTGACTTGCCTGTACAGAGCGAAGGTCGGCTCACAAATCAGCACGCGCTTCGCTTCTCCGACCGTCACCATCAAGAGCGCCTGAATCAATTCGTTCGAGCCGTTTCCGGCAATCACCCCGTCCGCGCGCCATCCTGCAAAGCCCGCCAATCGCTCATGCAGATTCGCGGGCACAAAGTCTGGATAGCGCGACCATGCACGCTCACTCAAACGTCTCAAGCTCTCCTCTTTAATGCGCGCGGGCGCGTCCCAGGGATTCTCGTTCTGATTGATCTTGACAGACGCGCGGTCAGGCGTGAGCGTGTAGGCGCGCAACTCACGAACTCTCGGTTTGATTGTCTCCAAATTTCCAAGTCTGGAGTCCGATGGCAAAGAACTGTTTTTAGCTTTTGACTCCAGACTCCAGACTCCAGACTCCAGACTATCTTTAACTCTGACGAGTGCCGAGCGCGCGTGCGCGTCCAATCCTTCAGAGGTTGCGAGCACGGCGATGCTGTGGGCTGTGCGCGCGAGTTCGTCCGGCGAATAGCGCAGCATGGTTGTGCGCCGCACGAAATCATAGACACCAAGGGCGGAGGAGTAGCGAGCAGCCCCACCTGTCGGCAACACATGATTGGGGCCGGCAAAATAATCGCCGACCGCTTCGGGCGTGTGCGCGCCCAAGAAAATAGCTCCGGCATGACGCACGCGCGCGGCGACCGCGTCTTCATCTCGCGTGATGATTTCAAGATGCTCAGGCGCGAGTTTGTTGACCAACTCGCACGCTTCATCAAGATCGTTGACGACGATGATTGCGCCAAACGCTGCGAGCGATTTCTCGATGACGGCGCGACGACTGAGGCTGCGTGTTTGTCGCTCGACCTGCACGGCAACTTCTACAGCCAGAGCTTCGCTCGTCGTAATGAGGATCGCGGACGCTTCCTCATCATGCTCGGCCTGTGCGAGCAGATCAGCCGCGACGAACTCCGCGCGTGCGGTCTCGTCCGCGATGATGACGACCTCGCTCGGCCCGGCGATTGAGTCAATGCCGACCGCGCCGAAGACCAGTCTCTTTGCCGACGCGACATATTTGTTTCCAGGCCCCGTGATCTTGTCCACGCGCGGCAGGGTCTCTGTGCCATAAGCGAGCGCGGCGATTGCCTGCGCGCCGCCGACAGAGTAAACCTCCGTCACATTCAACTCGACGAGCGCCGCCGCGACCACCGGATTTTCCGAGAGCGTGCGCGGCGGTGTCACGACCACGAGGCGCTCAACGCCCGCGACCTGTGCGGGCACGACGTTCATCACCACCGATGAAGGATAGCTGGCCGTTCCGCCCGGCACGTACAATCCCGCGCGCTCAAGAGGCATGAGGCGTTGGCCGAGCCGCACGCCTTCGGTCGTCTCAATCTCCCAGGACTCTTCGCGCTCATGCTCATGAAACTCTCTGACGCGCTTGATAGCTTCGCGCAAAGCTCTAACGACATTCTGCTCGGCACGCGCGGCAGACTCACGCAACGTCCTCTCTGAAACACGTAGTTCATGCGGTTCGAGACGCACACCGTCGAAGCGTTCAGTGTATTCAATGAGCGCAGCATCGCCGCGCTCGCGCACATCCATGATGATGGCAGCTACAGTCTCCATCAGTCCGGCATCGAGCGCGACGTTGCGCGCTGCTATTTGCGCCAGCTTACGTGTGCGCCGCTCGCCCTCTTCTTGACGGATGACTTCAATCACAAACAGCACCCTCTCCCAACACAAGCCTGAGCGCGCCGATCAGTTGTGCGACGGCCTCAGCCTTCAGTTGATAGCTCGCGCGGTTGACCACGAGCCGCCCTGTAGAGTTGGTGATGACTTCGACGATGCCGAGTCCGTTCTCCGCAAGCGTGCGCCCGGTCTCAACCACGTCAACGATAGCGTCCGCAAGACCGAGCACGGGCGCGAGTTCAACAGACCCAGCGAGTTCGATGATCTCGACCGGGATGCCGCGCGCCCCGAAATGCGTTGAGGCAATGCGCGGATACTTGGTCGCCACACGCAACGCGCCCAGTTCAGACTTGATAACTCCGGCGCACGCCGCGACAGCAATCCGGCACGGACTGATTCGAAGGTCGAGCGGCTGTAAAACGTCCGCGTTCGATTCCAACAGAACATCGCGCCCGACGATGCCGCAATCCGCCGTGCCATGCTCGACATAGACGGGCACGTCCGAAGGCTTGACGAAGATGAAGCGATAGCTGCCGCTCTCGTCCGCGACAGAGAGCCGCCGCGAGTTGCGCGCCTCAGCGCAGATACGCACGCCCGCACGCTCCAACAGGGCGAGCGCTTCGTCCTGCATCCTTCCCTTCGCAACAGCGATGGTCAACTCAGGCATTCTCTGACCTCTTCAAACCAACTCGCACGCGCTCATTCTGGCGTCGCCGCTCTCTTGCTTCCAGCAGCACCGATGCAGGGTCATCACTCGTCATCTGTGCGTCGTCTGTTTCAGCGTCCGCGCTCACTGGCGTCTTGATGTCACGCCGCAACAGCACGTCAATGAGCGCGTCCAGTTCGAGCACGAAACCGATGGCCGGTTCGGACTTTCCGAAGTTTGCGATGAGACGGTCGTAGCGCCCTCCCCCGCCAACTCTCGATCCGGCTCCGGTGAGATAAACCTTGAAAGTTAGCGCAGTGTAATAATCAAGCTCCGAGACATCTCCGAGGTCTATCTCGAAAACATCAGAGAGGCCGAGTTCTTCGATAAGGCGCCACAATTCTTCGAGTTTGACGAGCGCGGCGCGAGAGCGTTTATTAGTAATCACACAGCGCGCTTCATCCAGCACTTCGCGCTTGCCCGGCAGTTGCGCGAGGCGCGAGAAGGCCACGCAGTCCTGCGCCGGTATCTGATACTCAGCAAGGAATCGCTGTAGGTCAGCGGCGTCTCTGATGTCTATCAGGTGGCGCATCCGTTCTCTTCCGAAGGCATCGAGTCCAAGCTCTTCGGTGATGCCGTTGAAGACTTCGACGCTGCTGATCGTGATCCTGTAATCATCTTGCAGCCCCAGCCGCTCGAAAATCTCAGTGGCGATAGCAAGCATCTCCATGTCCGCGATGCTCTCGCTCGAACCGATGAATTCGCAACCGAGTTGCCTGCTCTCGCGCCTCCATTCGGCATGTGATTGTGGTCTTTGACGAAATACGGAGGCGGCATAGCAGAGGCGCAAGGGTCGCGCACGCTGCGCGAAGAGCGTCGCCGTGGCGCGCGCGACGGAAGAAGTCACGTCGGGACGGAGCGCGAGCAGGCTTCCGTCTCCATCTGTGAAACGGAACGCGCGGTTCGCCGCCTCGCGTCCCATCCCAAGCTCGAAGAGCGCCAGATAATCAACGGCGGGAGTGGTGATCTCTTCATAAGACCACCCGTCAAAGACTTCCATGATCGTATCTTCAACGGCCCGCCGCCGCCGCGCCGCCGCGCCGAAGTAGTATCGCATCCCGTTTGGAACTTTGGAGATTAGCTCGTTCATAGATTAAAAGTTTGATGCCAAATAAAAATCGCTGCCGGACACTTAATCAGTCAACGGCAGCGACGTTCAAGAAGATAGAAGCTCTGGCTTTCTACTCTTTTATCTCACGAAAGACCATCATCGCCAGCGCGCTGCCACCATGGCGATGATGGCCGCCGTGATGAGCAACACCCGCGAGACAATGTTCATTAAAACTGGATTTAATATTTTTCCTCATCCGAGATTCCACACTTATACGGAATTTTCTTCTCCTTTGTCAAAGCACAAGTCCACCTGAGAATTTGCGGCGGTGCCATTAAAAGCGGGAACTCATCTGATTCACACACCGCTTGAGTCAGGGCGTGGGAGCGGACATTGTGATATTCGCTTTCTTCCTCCGCGCGCCGCGCCACTTGCCGACTCCCTCTTTGACGAGGCTGTAAATCGCGCGCCGATTTTCAGCGATGACTTTCATCCATGCTCGCTTGCTCAGTTGGGGGAAGTAGATGCCGCGAAAGAACAGTCGCATGACGAGATGGATCACACGTTGATCTATGGGCTGATCCTTGATCGAAGCAAGCGCACGCTCGTTTCTTTGCGGACTGTAGGAAACTCTCCACGCTTTATCAAGCTCTTCCTGTGTCTGCGGAATGGTCATCTTCAAAGGCGTGTGCGCCATCTGGTAGGGAGCGAACTCCAGCCAGTGCTGCGGGCGCGTCAACCGCCCAGTATCCTTCAACCGTTTGTAGAGTGGCGTTGACGGGAAAGGTGTCAGTTGACCGAAGACGGGAAGCCCCGGCGGCCAGGTTTCGATCTGTTCGAGTGTGCGTTCAGCCACACCCAGTGTGTCGTTGTCCATCCCGATGATGAAAGAGGTGACGGCATAAATATTTCGCTGCGCGAGACGATTGAGCACGCCTTGATACTCGGCGGGCTTGTTGAAGCTCTTGTTCATGTCGGCCAGGTTCGCGGTATCAATTGATTCCATGCCGATGAACACCCATTTGCCGTCGGAGGCCGCGATCAAGTCCACGAGTTCCTCATCGCGCAGCAGATTAGCGCTGATCTGTGCCATCCAGGGAAGCTGCGCGTTAGCGGCGATGATGTCTCTCAAGAGCGACTTCGTGCGCTTGATGTTGATGGCGAAATTATCGTCTATGAAAAAGATGATGACCTGACTGCGATTCTCGCGGGCATGACGCTTAAGCCGGAGCATCTCGTTCACCACGCTTTCATTAGAGCGGAAGCGAATCGAGTCGCCGAAGAATCCGGTGACGGTGCAGAACTCGCAACCGTAGGGGCAACCTCTCCCGGACTCCATCGGAATGACGTGGATTGATTGCCAGCCTGACCCGTATCGTTTCAGGAGTGGTCGCACAACCTTCGGCACCATATCAAACTGGTCGAGGTCGTATGTCTCCCAGGGAATCTCAGGATAAGGTTGGAGGCTCGGCTTGCGCTCCTTTCCGTTTTCGTCAATCGGCTCATAAATCTCCTTGAGCTTGCCGTTCGCGGCGTCCTCCACAATCTGCGGCCAGGTCTCGTCCGCTTCGCCGAGCGCGACGGCATCCGCGTGACGCTGACCACCATCTCGACCGAGTGCTTCATCCGGCACTTCCGTGACATGCGGGCCGCCCATCACGACGGGGACGCCTACGGCACGAATGGCGTCGGCCATGCGATATGCGCGCGCTACCATTCTGGTCATCGCACCGATGCCAACCAGCCCGATCTTCTCCGCGATGACGTACTGCACAAGCTCCTCTTCATTCATGGGGCGGGCGTTGCCGTCAATCAAGAGCACTTCATGGCCGGGAGGCGTGCGCGCTTTAAGTAGAAACATCCAGAGGTGTGGCATGAAGTTGCGCGTCACGCCGTTGTCGGGATTATAGAGTAAGATTTTCACAATTCTCTCCTGCCCATCTTATGATTCATCAAAGCTCGGATCACCTTCTGCGCGGTCGTGAGAACAAACCACAGATGGCGCAAGAAGGTGTTGGGACTCGACCCAGATGTCGAGTGATATGTCGTTCGGAGAGAGTATATCACTATGTATGTTACCGCGCATAATACTTGGCTTCGCGTCCCGGTACGCCAGTCCGCGAAAGCAAGGGGAGCGGAAAAGTTTGAAGGTGGAAACGCTTTGCTAACTCATCCTATTTAATCGTCACTTCGCTCTGCTTCTCCGCCCGGCTTCGATCAAACTCTGGATGACGATACACGATGCGCCCGGCGACGATTGTGGCGACAGCCGCGCCGCGCATCTCCAAGCCATCGAACGGCGTGTTGCGGCTCTTTGATTTCGAGCGCGACACGTCAAACTTCCAGCGCAAGTCTGGGTCAAGGATCGTCACATCGCCCCACGCGCCCTGACGCAGCGTGCCGCGATCCGTGAGATTAAAGATGCGCGCCGGATTGACTGAGCACAACTCCACCAGACGTTCGAGACTGATCGTGCCTTCATGCACCAGTCGGTCGAGCGCGAGTCCGACGGCTGTCTCAAGACCTGTGATGCCGAATGGAGCTTGATCGAATTCGAGCGCCTTCTCGTCCGCATGATGCGGCGCGTGGTCTGTGGCGATTGAATCAATCGTGCCGTCGCTCAAGCCTTCCATGATCGCGGCGAGGTGGTCGCGGCTGCGCAGTGGCGGATTCATCTTGGTGTTCGTGTCGTAGCCCTCGACCGTTTCGTCGGAGAGCGTCCAGTGATGCGGCGCGGCCTCGCACGTCACTAACAGTCCCGCATCTTTCGCGCGGCGCACAGCTTCAATCGCGCCGCGTGTCGAGACGTGCGCGAGATGCACGCGCGCTCCCGTCAACGCCGCGAGCGCACAATCACGCACGGCGTCCATCTCTTCAGCCGCCGCAGGAATGCCGCGAAGCCCAAGCATCACAGACCAACGCCCCTCGTGCATCGAGCCGCCGGACGCGAGCGAGCGGTCTTCGCAGTGATCCACGACCGTCAAATCAAACCCGCGCGCATACTCCATCGCGCGCCGCATCATGCCAGCCGACGGCACAGGTCGCCCATCATCCGAAACCGCGACGATGCCCGCCGCCTTCATCTCGCCCATCTCTGCCAACTCCCTGCCCTGCGATGCCTTCGTAATCGAACCAATCGGAAAGACGTTTGCCAACCTTGCGCGCTCCGCCTGTTCGATGATGAAGCGCGTCACTGCCGGGCTGTCGTTCACGGGGTCTGTGTTCGGCATCGCGCAGACGCTCGTCCATCCTCCGGCAACAGCCGCCGCCGCGCCCGTCTCGATAGTCTCCTTATATTCATGTCCAGGCTCGCGCAGGTGAACGTGCATGTCTATAAAACCGGGCGCGACGACAAGCCCGGTCGCATCCAGAACTTCTGCGCCTTCGGGCACGCCCTCGCTTCGATCAAGCAATCCGGCCACACGGCCATCTTCGACCAACAGATTCTTGCCGCTATTCTGTCCCTGTGATGGATCAACAAGGTAGCCGTTTGCGATCAGCAATTTCATTCGTCAGTTTGTCCTCGACTCTGCGGATTTCAAAACCTTGGCAGTTCTTTGCGCCTTCAGTTTTATCTTCGCGCCTTTGCGAGAACCTGACTTTTCACGCTGGAGGCGCGAAGCGGATAGCTCAAGGCGCAAAGGAACGATATCTCAGTCAGGTAATCAATGAACAATGAGTCAGCTATCCGCGTGCGCGCCGCCCGCGAGCAGATAAAGCACAGCCATTCGCACCGCGAGACCGTTTGTCACTTGATCCAGAATCAAAGAGCGCGTGCCGTCCGCAACGTCCGACGCGATTTCGATACCGCGATTCATCGGCCCCGGATGCATCACGATAGCATCAGGCGCGGCGCGTTCCAATCGCTTGAGATTAAGGCCGTAATGCACCGCGTACTCGCGCATCGAAGGAAAGAACGCGGCGTCCTGCCGCTCGCGTTGAATCCGCAGGATCATTACCACGTCCGCGCCTTCAATGGCCTTCTCAATTCTCTGCTCGACAACGATGCCCTCCTCAACCAACTCGCCAAACTCATTCGGCACGAGCGTGCCCGGCCCGGCGACACTGACGGTCGCGCCGAGCTTCGTCAGTAGATGAATGTTCGAGCGCGCGACCCGCGAATGAAGTATATCGCCGATGATCGCTACTTTTAATCCGGCGATGCGTCCTTTACGCTCGCGGATCGTTAGAGCGTCGAGCAGTGCCTGTGTCGGATGTTCGTGCGCGCCGTCGCCTGCGTTGACGACCGCCGCGCGACAGATGCGCGCGAGTTGATACGGCGCGCCAGCAGACGAATGACGAATCACGATGCAGTCGGGAGCCATCGCTTCGAGGTTGCGCGCCGTGTCCAGCAGCGTCTCGCCTTTCGTCACGCTCGACGTTGACGCGCTGACGTTGATGGAGTCGGCTGAGAGACGCTTGGCTGCAATCTCGAA
>JAVHWW010000038.1:0-28729 GCA_032159235.1 Acidobacteriota bacterium | reverse complement strand
CGTTGGTGATGTGTGTGATCGGAATCTCTTCGATGGTGCGCTCAGGCCAGAGTCTTTGCCAGAGCGCGCGCGAGACTTCGCCGTGCTTGCGGCTCACGCCGTTGGTCGAGCGGCACATCTTGATGGCAAGCGGCGTCAGGCCGTAAAGCTCTTCCTCGTCGTTCGGCACGACGCGACCCATGTTGATGAAATCTTCGTGCGAGAGGCCGAGAGCTTCTTCGTAAGACGAGCCGAAACATTTTTCGACGAGTGGAATGATGAACTGATCGTTGCCTGCTGCAATAGGAGTGTGCGTCGTGAACACGCAACGCTCACGAACTCTCGGCGCGGCCTCATGGAAACCGATGCCTTCGGCTTCTCTGATTTCGCGCGCCAGCTCAAGCGTGAGGAATGCGGAGTGGCCTTCGTTCAGATGAAAGACGTGCGGCTCGACGTTCAGGCGACGAAGCAGGCGCACGCCGCCGATTCCAAGCAACATCTCCTGCACGATGCGCGTCTCGCGGTCGCCGCCGTAGAGATGCCCTGTCACGAGGCGGTCTGTCTCTTCGTTCTCTTCGATGTTCGTGTCGAGCAGGTAGAGCGGGATGCGCCCGACATCAACGCGCCACGCCTGCGCTTTGACATTGCGGCCACGCATCAAGACGGCGATGTGGATGGGCGTGCCCTGTTCATCTTTGACTTGCCGAATCGGAAGCACGTTCGGATATGTTTCGCCGTAGTGTTCCTCTTGCCAGCCGTCGCGTCTGAGACGTTGACGAAAATAGCCGTAGCGATAGAGCAGCCCGACAGCGATGAGCGGCAAACGCAGGTCGCTCGCAGATTTCAGGTGATCGCCCGCGAGCATTCCCAGCCCGCCGGAATAGAGCGGCAGAGAGTTGTGGATGCCGTACTCCGCGCAGAAGTATGCAACGGGATGTTCGCGCGTGATCTTCTTTTCGGTGTGCGATTCCCACGTGCGCTCGTCCGACATGTAAGCATCGAAACTTTCGGCGAGCCGCCTGACACGCTCGCAGTAGTCCGGGTCACACGCCATCTGCATCAGGCGAAACTCCGAGACTTCCGTCAGCAAGCGTCGCGGATTATGATCGCACTCTTCCCAGACCGACGGATCAAGGTCACGAAACAGCGCTGTTCCATCCGACGACCAACTCCACCAGTAATTCCACGCCAGCCGTTCCAATCCCTGCAACGACTCCGGCAACCTGCGCTCGCTCAATGCAACCATCTGCTCAATCTCTTCGCTTATTTGAACCATCCAGCTTGTGCTCTCTTCAGAATCAAATGTCAAACAATAGACCACAAAAAATAGATGACGACAAGCGCGCCTGTCATCATCCATCGTTGATGAGATATTAAAACCGTGCTGCAAAATCACTTTGCGAACTTTGCTCTTTCTTTGCGCCTTTGCGTGAACAAACGCTTTTATTTCACGCAAAGGCGCAAAGAGGAACTTGAGTTCGCAAAGTTGTCATGTCGCTTCCGGGTTATCAAAGTAACTCTGGCCATCACTCTTTAGTCAAACCTGTGATGCTGCAAAAACTTTTTCAAATCGTCCGGCGAGAAAAATATCAAACGCACTTCAGAGATCGAACTCTCATTCTCAAAAAAGTTTGCGATTGCTGCGGACGAAACCATTGCCGCTTCCGCACGTGGATAACCATAAGCGCCCGTCGAGATTGACGGAAAGGCTATCGAAGCCAGAGCTTGCTCGGAGGCCAGCCTGAGCGAGTTTTGATAAGCACGCGCGAGCAGCTCGGCTTCGCGCCCATTGTGAGAACCATAAATCGGCCCGACCGTATGAATCACATGCCGCGCCGGAAGCAGCCCTCCGCTCGTCAACACGGCTTCGCCCGTCGGCAAACCATCCGGCAATTGTGTGCGCCGAATTTCACGACATTCTTCTAAAATCTGCGCGCCGCCGACGCGATGAATCGCACCGTCAACACCGCCGCCGCCAAGCAACGTCGAATTAGCCGCATTGACGATGGCATCCACCCTCTGCCGCGTAATGTCGCCTGTCAGAGCACGAACGCGACCGTTAAGAAAGCTGAGTGAATATACTTTCATAAAGGCAGTGAAAAGTGAAAAGTGGAAAGTAATGAGAAGAGCAACCTCTTCATCTCATCACTATTCACTATTCACTATTCACTTTTCACTTTTCACTTTTCACTTTCTCTTGGCTCGACCGCTATCTCGTCAAACATATCTTGTCGCCTGAGAGCTTCGGCGATACCTTTGGCTTTGTGCTCGGTGAGCGGATGCTCAGGGTCAACGCTTGCGATCTCGAATAATCTTTCGTCAAGCATCACGACACCGAGCGAGCCGAGCGCGACGCCGGGCGTGATCTCTATCTCGCCCATATTGTGGAGGCGAAAGCGCCCGGTCTGCTCGACCCAATCTTCGATGAATGGATCGCGCAAGGCGTGTTCGGCTTCCGATTCGGTCAGGTATGCACCCTCAACGATGAGACAGTATTCGCATCCTTTATTCATCTTCATGGCACGGGACGAAAGCGTCGCGGCCTCCGCAGGTTGGTTAAGCAGGCCGGTCGGAGCGGAAAGTGTAATTGACTATCGCATAGCGATGATGCGACAGCCGTTTTCTTGACAGGAAAGACGGAAGAGACGCTCACAGGTCAACGGTCAGCGAAATATTCAGGCTTTGAGCCGACGGTTTCGATTCAGCCTCTTAACGAGAAGTTGAGGCCGAATCTGTGGTGGATTGTATCACCAAATTTAGAAATGGGAACGCTAAAAAATTCGCGTCAAAGAGACAAAAGCAGGAAGATCAGAGATACTCTTCTTCCTGCTCTTGTCTGTCTGAATGGTGATGAGATGTCCTCAGTACGCTCTCGCATACTGCTCGTTGAGCGCCTGTCGTAAACGGTCGAAGTACGAATCGAAGGTCACGAAGTTCGTGCCCTGAAAGAAGGCACGCCCGCCGGTCTCATTCGAGAGACGATTGAGCGAGCTTTGACCGTAGCCAATCGCTCTCTGATTCCAACTCGTCAGGCCGACGGTCGGCGCGTAGAACGAATAGATCGTGACATTACGCTTCTGCGCCTCTTTAATCGCGTGCAGTAAGTCAATCGTATTGGCGGCGGAGTCCATATCGAAGCCGTGCGACGTGTCCAACCCGTCAGAGATTAAGAGCAGCGCGTTGTAATTCTTCCCGCCCGTCTCAAACTTGCGGAGCGCCTCGACGACCTCCACATAAGGATTGTAAGGCGCAGCATCTTCGCTGCCGACGGGCACGCGCAGAGACTTCGCGGCCTGGTCGAGATCGTTCGTAAACGGTTGGCGAACCTGTAACGACCCGGCTCTCACGTAAGCGATCATCACGCGCGAGCCTGCGGGCAGCGAGCGGATGAAGCCGCGCGTGATATCGAGTTCGTTTCCGACACGCGAAACCAGATCATCCTGCACGAGAATCGCCAGATTCAAAGGCGTCTCAACGCGCACCTTCTCTGAGCTTCCCTTTGTGTCTTTATCTGAGATTGCGGCGCTCATCGCCGATACACCCAAAGATGCGGCAATAAAAAGTATCAGGGCCGCGAAAACCGAAAATGCTTTCCTTCCAAACATAATTCTGATTACTCCCCTCCGGTTAAACCCGCAAGCTCCTGCTATTTTTCATCACCGGAAAAGCGCCCAAGACTTTCAAATCCCACTCACATCAGCGCGCCATCTCCGAATCATTCCACAGGAACTTTGTGCGTTTTTAAGATGCTAATTGGAGGGTATAAGGTGGCCTCAGAGGAAGGGATGAGGGATGAATGAAAAGAAAATCGCTTCTATTTTTCATCCCTCATCCCTCATCCCTCATCCCTTCGATGTAGTGCGCAGACGCCTTCTGCGTCGCAGGGCGGAGGGACGCCGAAGAGCTTGTAGCGGCGTGTGGCGAGCCAGCGATAGAAGAGACGACCCAAAGCTGTGAAAGGCCAGATGGAGAGCAAGGGAGCGATGAAACGCCAGCGTGGAAGGACGCGCATCACTTCGAGCCAGGCATCGTATCCGGCAGACCAGCGCCCGGCGCTGATCCGGCGCGCGTGCATCTCAGCATCAAGCTCATGGAAAGTGTACGGCGTGCGGCTCTGAACTTCAGGGTCACGGTAATCCAGCCACTCAATTCTGTTGAAGCGGTCGCGTGGCTCAACCTTCGAGCGCATCCAACGACACAACGGACACTGCCCGTCCGTGTAAACTTCAAGTTGTGCTGTCTGGCTCATACAAGTATTAACGCAGGTGCATCATCGCCGGTTGCAATCTTCTTCGGATAAAGAATACAGCGTCGAATTCAAGTCAGCAACGCGGCCATTCAGGTCGTGGGCAGAGAGATTTTTCGTTCATCCTGCCCGCTTGCCTTTACCCTCTCCGCTCGGATAAATTAAGGTCTCGCTCGGAATGCATCCCGCCCTAATTTTTTTTCGGCGAGTTTAACTGGCCGGGGATGGCTATCCTTCTCCAAATTATGAATCTCTGAAAGGAAACTCTGTATCACAGCCATGAAATCTTATCCGACCGACATGATCCGCAACTTAGCCGTCATCGGGCACGGCGACGCGGGCAAAACACAGCTTATCAGTTCCCTTCTGTACGTCGCCGGAACGACGCCGCGCTGGGGCAAGGTTGACGAAGGCACGGCGATGACCGATCACGACGAAGATGCTATCGAACGCAAGGTGACGCTCAACACGGCGCTCGCCCATCTCGAATACAAAGAGACGAAGATCAACCTGATTGACACGCCGGGCTACGCTGCGTTCGTCTCGCACGCACGTCCCGCGTTGCGCGTGGCAGACTGCGCGCTCGTGGTCGTTCACGCCGTCAAAGGCGTCGAGGTGCAGACGGAGAAGACGTGGGCTTTCGCTAACGAGTTCATGCTCCCTCGTATCATGGTCATCAATGCGCTTGACAAAGAGCACGCCAACTTCGGCGCGAGCCTGGAGAGCGCGCAGCACACCTTCAGCCGCGCCATCATTCCATTCACATTGCCGATTGGAAACGAGAAAGACTTTCGCGGTGTCGTGGATGTAGTTCATAAGAAGGCTTACGAGTTTGACGCGCAGGGCAAGGCCAAAGAGATTGACCTGCCGACCGAAGGGCGCGACGTGTTGGACAAGACGCGAGAGAGATTGGTCGAGCTTGTCGCCGAGTCGGACGACGCGCTGCTGGAGAAATACTTTGAAGAGGGCACGCTGCCTGATGAGGATGTGATTCCGGCCATCAAGAGAGCGATTGCAGGCAGCAAACTCTGTCCAGTCTTCGCTGTTTCGAGCGCGACGCTGGTCGGACTGACGACGCTGCTCGACGCCATCGTTGACTACGCTCCGAATCCTGCGGCGCACGAAGCAGAGCATGGGCGCGCTTCGATTGACAGCGACGGCGGCGAGCCGATCTCTCGCAAGTATTCCGACAGCGAGCCTGTTTCGGCCTACGTCTTCCGCACCATCGCAGACCCATTCGCCGGACGCATCAACGTCATGCGCATCATCAGTGGCAAAGTTCTGCCCGACGCCAACCTCCTCAATTCAAAACGCGGCGCGATGGAGCGTCTCGGCGCGCTTCACTGCGTGCAGGGCAAGCAACTCGACAAGATTGACGAAGCGCACGCCGGAGACATCATTGCCTGCGTCAAACTGAAAGAGACGCAGACGGGCGACACGCTCTCAGATAAGGCCGCGCCGATTGTTTATGACGGCGTTGAATATCCAGAAGCGGGCATCGCCTTCGCCATCGAGCCGAAGTCCCGACAGGATGAAGAGAAGATCAGCGTCGCGCTCCACAAGATTCTGGAAGAAGACCCCGCTTTGAGTTTCACGCGCGACGCGCAGACCAAAGAATTCTTACTCGCAGGCTCAGGCCAACTTCACGTCGAGACGATTATTGACAAGCTCAAGAAACGCTACGGCGTCGAAGTCGCGCTGCATCCGCCGAAAGTTCCGTACAAGGAGACGATCACGGCACGCGCAGAAGTGCAGGGACGCCACAAGAAACAGACAGGCGGGCGCGGGCAGTTCGGCGACTGCAAAGTCATCTTCGAGCCGCTTGCGCGCGGCGAGGGCTTCGTCTTCGAGGACAAGATTTTCGGCGGCTCTGTCCCGCAGAACTTCCGCCCCGCCATCGAGAAAGGCATCGTCGAGGCCGCCTCGCACGGCGCAGTCGCTGGCTATCCTTTGATTGACTTCAAGGCCGTGCTCGTTGACGGCTCATATCACACGGTTGATTCCGACGAGCACAGTTTCCGCGCTGCCGGACGCAAAGCCTTCCGCGCCGCGATGGAGAAGGTGAAGCCGACCTTGCTTGAGCCTGTGATGGATGTCGAGGTGGTCGCGCCGCAGGAGTATAGCGGCGACCTGATGGGCGATTTGAACTCGCGTCGCGGGCGCGTGCAAGGGATGGAGATGCGCGGCAACCAGCAGGTCATCAAAGCGCAAGTGCCGATGTCAGAGATGCTTAATTATCAATCAACCTTGAACTCGATCACGGCGGCGCGCGGTTCGTATCACATGCAGTTCTCACACTACGATCAAGTGCCCGGACAGATCGCGCAGAAAATCGTCGAGCAGGCGCGTGCTGAAGGTAGAATCAGAGCGGAAGAGGAAGAGTAAAGAGGAAGGGAGCGTTGGCAGGAAAGAGATCAAAGTTAAAAGGTTGTTAGACTGAGATGCCCGAACAAATAGGTTACGCTGTCTGCTTGGATAACGAAGGCTATGAAGCCTCGCTGGAGCTACGCAAACTCTATCCGGTGATTATCCCGGAGGCTAACGATCCTGCTGGCTACATACGCATTATTGATGAATCCGGTGAAGACTATCTTTATGTCGCAAGCGCCTTTGAGACTATCACGCTTCCGCCACACATTGCGCGTCGTCTGGCGACAACCTACAGTTGAGACTCAGTTATGGAGCGCATCAACGGATCAGAGATGTCACGACAACTAGCCAAACATTGGATCAGCGTTGACGAGTATGAGCGTATGGGACGGGCGGGTATCTTTGAGGATGATGCCCGCCTCGAATTACTCGAAGGAGCGATTTACGAGATGTCACCTCTCGGAAGTCCTCACGCCGCGTGTGTTGATTTTCTTATTAACCTGCTCACCGAGTTTGCGCGCCGTCGGTTCATTGTGCGCGGGCAGAACCCAATCCGCCTTAACGATTTCTCAGAGCCGCAACCGGACGTTGCGCTGCTGCGCTGGCGCGATGATTTCTATCGTCACGCGCATCCAACGCCTTCCGATGTATTGCTCGTCATCGAAGTGGCGGATTCGACGGTTGAAACTGATCGCTCATACAAGATGCCGCTCTACGCGAAGGCGGGCATCGCAGAGGCGTGGCTCATCAATCTTCCGGCAGAGCAGGTCGAGCTATACGCCTCGCCCGCGAACGGCGCGTATCAAACCAGCAGCATCTTCAAGCGCGGCGAAGAGGTGCAGTCTCAGACAATCAATGATCTGAATATTAGCGTCTCCGACATCCTCGGTTAAAGCTCCCGCGCTATGACCTCACTCGAAACATACCTACAGGAGATGCGCCACGCGCGCACCGCCGCCGTCAAGGAGACTTCATACTACGGCGCGCTCGCCAATCTCTTTAACGAAGTCGGCAAGACGCTCAAGCCGAAAGTTCACTACGTCATCACGCCCGCGAGTCTGGGCGCTGGCTTGCCGGATGGCGGGCTGTACACCGCGCAGCAGTTGAAGCGTAATGATGAGGTTTCGCCCGCGACGCTGCTTCTTTAAGACTTCGTTGAGAGAGGTAAAATCCGCACTCTGGATTTACTTTCGTCCAGAACAATCAAGGCTCCCGATTCAAGCAACGACTCGTACTTACTCAAGGCATCCATCAGCATCGCCTCTAAATGATTCGGCGTGACATCCTGTGTGCGAACCTGAATCACGCTGGGACTTTCGGCTTGCGTCAACGCCAACGCTGTGCCGAAATCCAGATCGTGAGTGAAGACAACGTAATCATTCGCGCGTGCCCATTGCATCAAAACCGGATCGGCGGCACGAGGATCGCCAACTGTTGACCAATGGACGGCATTTAATCCATGCCGCGCGAAGACTTCTACCCAATCGGGAGAAAGATTCATGTCTACCAGAATCTTCATGTCGTCACGAGCGGAAGTTCAACCTCTTCAGCGCGCCACGCCGCATACGCCAGAGCCTCGCGTAAATCTTCTTCCTCTAAATAGGGATACAATTTCAGAATGTCGGCTGATGAGTAGCCAGAAGCAAACAATCCGACGATTGTTCCGACGGTGACACGCAGGCCGCGCAGACATGGTTTGCCGCCCATCACCAATGGATCGAAGGTAATTCGTGTTAGCTGTTTCATGGCAGGATTATAAACCGAATTCAGCAGTGTCGGTTACTTATTCATGGAAGGCAGAGGATTGAGAGACTACTCTGTGTGATAAACCTGACTGACAACGATCAGGATTGCTTCTTCTTCCAACGCCACGAACGCAGCCGTCCTGAGTTTATCGGCATACGCCGAAACGATCTCAAAATTCTCTTCAAAGGTGTACGGCGTATCCGAATAAATTAGGTTGAGACGATCTTGAATTGGTAAGCCAGCCTGCGAAAGATAGCTGCCGTCCAGCCCGTGAATGATCGTGCAACCGCCAAATGTGTAGGTGAATTCCTGTGTCAGCGCGCTCAATAAATCCTGATCAGCAGCACGCGGCCAAGTCAGGCAGGTAAACTTCAATTCTTGCCTTTTCTGACAGTGGCAATGAATTGCTCCTTCCGCTTCTCGAACTCCTTCGTCCGCTTTAAGGATTCTTTAGCCGATAACTTTAATCGCGGCGGACGTTCGATCTTCAGTTCCTTCAAATCTTTTAATCTTCTCGCCATCTTCATCTCCGAGATTTATGCTGCCATCCGGCTTTTCATTGTAGCATGGCAAGCATGTCCGCCCACGATTGACCAGTGGACTGCCGTAAAGCCATGTCGCTCGGAAGACTGCTACCCAAGCGGGATAAAGATTTTTGTTAGAATAAAACCGGAGTTAGACATTTCTTCGTAGATAGAGTGTAAGCTGCAATAAAGGTGAAAGCCAAAATTACCTGGCATGAGTTGGGATAAATTAACCGATTAGGAGAATGCATCATGAAGAGGAAACTTTACATCGCCTTGGCCGCGTCCGTCGTCTTGACAGCCGTCGCTCTCTTGTCGAATTGGAATGTCAGCCGGGCAGACCAACCGGGCAAATTCACATTGCGCGGTGACTTTGAAGTCACAATCGTTGAAGGCCCTTCGGCGCAATCCGGCCCCGTCACCATAGCCGGTACCATGACGCTTGCGGTCTCTTCGTCAGGAAGTTTCACCGGTACGCTGACACCGTTTGATGGGCAGGCTTCTGTCGTCTTCGGCAACTTGGCGGTGACCAACCCTCGATCCATTCCGGTTGTCGGGCAACTCAATGATCGTGCCTATAATCTGACCCTTGAATTGGGTAACAATAGATTTATCTCTGGTATAGGCACGGCACAAAATGTCGTGAGTAAGCGCGGCGACATGGTAGGACTTCTGGTCGGGCCAGCGGTGGGACCTAAGCTGGGCGATAGGGGTGATTGGGCTAGTGGCACAACTCAGGACATGATTCAGATAACAACCGGCACAAGTTATCAAGGCCCAGTTGTTATTACGTGGAGGGTATTTGCAAGAGATGAGGTGGCTAACTGAAGGAGGCGTGCTCCTAGCTGGAGATAGCAAACTATAATTTAGTTTCAGGGAGCGAAAGGCAGGCAAGCTATCAAGGCCCGATGATAAAGCGGGTCAACTGCTGCCTGCCTGAGCACCGCCTGGAGCGAACACACGTGAGCGTGCTCACTGCACGCTTGCAGGCCAAGGATGCCTGCGCTCCCAGCAGAGTCAGTCTCCACCCAATTGCAAACGGCTATAATTCATCTGAGTGCTTCTTCAATTCGTCACATTCAAATCTCACATGAGAAGTTTAACTGTGGGTCTCTCCTAAAACAAGAAGGATTCATCAGCAACAGGCTACGAAGTGTGCGACTCTCTCAAGACAAAAAGAGCGCTCACGGCGAACGCTCTTTTCGTTCTGTCATCTCAATTCAGATCGTACTGCGAATAACACTCGAACACGGAGAAGGTAAACTCGACCGCCTTTTGATCCTTCAGTGTTCGCCGTGCGGGCTGCTGTTCTCGGAGTCGTTCGCGTTATCTTCCGAATTAGCGCCGGGAGTGCTGGTGGTGGCGGCGGGGCTTGGTTTTGCGACGCCACCGCCTCCGCCCGTGACGGTAAAGGTGTCCGACTTCTGATCCTTCTGCTCGCCGCTATACAGCATGACGACTTCGACGCGGTAACGGCCTGGGGGCCACCCGCCGTCCCGATGCAGGTCGTAAACCGCGTAATTATTGGGCGACGCCAGATCAATGGAGTAGTCGGTATTGCGGACAGGGTCGTTCTCTTTCACTCCCTCGACTTTCTCCGCGACGAGGCGGAACTTGAGGGTGACAGTGCTCCCGTTGTTCGAGACGTTGGCCCTGGCGTAGATGGTGTCGTTGGGAGCGAACTCCTTCGTCTGGATAGTTCCTGCCTCATCCTTGCTGAACTTGAGACTGCTGATGTTGGCCGTCGTGCAACTGACTTTACAGCCCGCGACGAACGACAGTAAAAGCGTCAAGCCAAGTAACGTACTCCTTCTCACTTTTCCCATTCTGATTCCTTTCCTGTACAGCCTTTAGTTAAAAGAGATAGTTGTGGCGCGGTCTTCTGATGTTGAAGCGAAAGAAACGGCGGCACATCCTACCATGTCTGCGCCGCCCGCGAAACAGGTTTTATTTGCATGTAGCAGGTTGGCATCCGGCGGACTGTTCGGGTAGAATGCCACGTGTTTGAGTTTTTTACTTCTGTAGCGCCAGCGCTTCTCCATGCGCTTCGGCTTAAATATTTTTCATCGTCTCCCGGTCAGAAACCAGAGGCCCATTTATGTCTGTCATCGTCCTAGCGGATTTGAAAGGAAAGGGCGGGTTCGTCAACAAGGATACGGTCGCTGGCGGCTTCGGCTCGCGCTTTCGCTCCGATTCCGTCATGACCCGCTTTGCGAAAGTAGTGCGACGCGTTTTTCAAAATGTTCCAAGCATTCATACAGGCTATCTCGCCGCCATCTTCGCGCAGGCCGGACACAAAGTCGTCATCACGCATGACGATAAACCCGTTGACGGCGATCTCGCGCTCGTCCTGACCTCCATCGTTGATTACAAGCACGAACGCGAATGGGCGGTTGCCGCACGCGCACGCGGGATGAAGGTCGGTTTCTACGGCACGCCCGCGACCTTCATGCCGGAGTTGTTCGCAACTTCGGGCGACTTCATCCTGAGCGGCGAGCCGGAAGCGGGCGCGCTGCGTCTGGCCGCCGGCGAAGAGATGAGCGGCATCGTGATGAGTCCGGCGATAGACGATCTGGACACGCTGCCTTTCCCGCGCTGGGATTTAGTCAAAGTCCGCCGCTTCGGTCACACTTCCCGCAGTCGAACTGGACTGACGCGCGCCGTGCCGATGTTCACGAGCCGCAGTTGCCCTGAGCATTGTACCTACTGCCCGCATCGCATCACGGCCTCGTTTCGCGCGCGGACCGACGAGAGCGTGCTCGACGAGATGGAAGAGTTGTCCAAGCTCTACAAAGAGCCGCACGTCGTCATCCGCGATCCGCTCTTCACGCTCGACCGCGAACGCTGCTTCCGCATCGCCGACGGCATTCGCTCGCGCGGCATCAAAATCACCTTTGAATGCGAGACGCGCATGGACGACCTCGACGATCACTTAATCCGCGAGATGCACGCGGCGGGCTTGCGCCAGATTTCCTTCGGCGTCGAATCCATTGACCCGATGACTCTGAAGCGCGTCGCGCGCCGTTTCATCCCGCATGAGCACATGCGTAACATGGTCGCGCTCTGCTGGGAACTCGGCATCGCAACCACAGCCTTCTACGTCTTCGGATTCCTGCAAGACACCGAAGAGAGCATCGAAGCCACCATCCGCTTCGCCTGCGAGCTTGATACGACATACGCCAATTTCAAGCTGCTGACGCCCTATCCGGGCACGCCGCTCTACAAGCAGATGAAGTCGCTCATCTTCGAGAAGGACTGGGAACAGTTCGACGGCTACACGCTCAACTTCAATCATCCGAACCTGACGCCGCGTCGCGCACGCCTGATGCTCGGCATGGCCTACTCGCGCTACTTCGCTCGTCCGTCGCGCGCCTTGAATGCTTTGGGACTGCACAAGTATTCGACGACGCCTTTCATCCAGCGCGCGGATGCGTGGTCGTTGCGTAAGCAGGATCACTTTGATCGCGGCTGGATAGCGGAGCGAAAGGCCACGACATGACGCTCCGCACAATCGCGCGTTACGGGGTGCGTTCCGTCCCCGGCGATGAGAAGGAGATTGTCGCAGCTTTCAAACGCGGCGAGGCTGTTGACGGCCCGGCTATCGCGGAATATGAAGGCCGCTTCGCAGAGTATCACGACATTGAGCACGCCGCCGCCACCTCGTTCGGTCGCATGGCCTGCTACTACATCCTGCGCGCGCTCGATCTTCCCGAAGGCAGCGAAATAATCTTTCCCGCGCTAACCTTCTGGGTCGTTCCCGAAATCGCGCGCCGTGCAGGGCTTCGTCCCGTCTTCGTTGATGTTGATCCGACCACCTTCAACCTTGATCCGTCGAAGATTGAAGCTGCCATCACGGAACGCACACGCGCCATCGTTCCGACGCATCTCTACGGCCAGCCGTGCGAGATGACTGAGATCATGCGTATTGCCGAGAAGCACAATCTGATCGTCGTCGAAGATTGCGCGCAGGCTGTCGGCGCACGTTATCGCGGACGCCGCGTCGGTACGTTCGGCAGAGCCGCCTTCTACAGCTTTCAACTTCTCAAAGGCATCAACACCTACGGCGGCGGAATGGCCTTGACGAACGACGCCGCGCTCGCCGCGCGTGTGCGCGAGCAGGCTTTGAGTGAGCCTCCGCAATCATCTCAGGAACTCGCCAAACGTTTCATCACAGGTTGCGCCGTTCGCACTGTTGTTAGTCCGAAGGGATTTACATTCTGGGGCTATCCGTTGCAGGCCGCCGCCAGCGTCTTCGGCCATTACGACCTCTCGAAATATATCTGGGAGAAGATACGCCCGCTCTCGCCCTTCCCGCGCGCCTATCGCCAACGCTACTCCAACGCGCAGGCGATCATCGGCTTGCGCGCTCTTGAGAAGCTCGACGAATTCAACGCACGCTCGCGCGCTCACGCCGAAACTTACACGCGCGGCCTCGCGGATTGCCGCAACGTGCAGACGCCGCGCGTTCTGGATGCTGCCGAGCATGTCTATTATCAATACTGCATCTACACATCTGATCCGTCGCGTGCCAGCCGACGCGCCATTCGTCGCGGCGTTGATTTTGAGACCACGCACGTTGATGTCTGCTCTGAGTTGCCGCTCTTCAAAGAGTTCGCAGCCCACTGTCCCGGCGCTGAAGCGACCGAGAGCGCGCTGCAACTGCCCGTCTATTCACGCCTGCGCCCGTCCGATGCCGAGCGCGTGCTGCGCGTCGTGCGCGAAGTGACAAATGATCTACAGCCGCTTCGTCAAGAGAACATCGAACACACCGCACCGCATAACGCTATCACGGCTGGTGGCGACCGCGTGAGATAAACGAAACCCGTGACGACATTGTTTTTAGCTTTTCTCAATCACGTCTGGACTCTGGCTTACTTTGCCGACCAACAGAGCCTGGGGATGCGTTGGTTGCCCCGTTACGGCTACTTCGCAATTCTGTTCGCTGCCTTCTGGGAGGGCGAAGTGGTATTGATTGCGGCGGGCGCGTTGTGCGGGGCTGGCTATCTGGATTGGCGCTGGACGATTGTCGCGGCGGCTATCGGCGGTTCTGCCGGAGATCAAATCTATTTTTACGCCGCGCACGAGCGTGCCGCCCGTTTGATTGCTAAATCAAAACGCCTCTCGCGTTGGTTTCCGAAAGTACGCAAGTTTATTCTGAAGCACGGCACGGTGGCTGTGCTGCTCTCACGCTTCGCAGCCGGGCTGCGCATCACGATTCCGATTGTCTGCGCGTCAGCCGGAATGCCCGCGAAGAAATACAGCACGCTCAATCTCGTCAGCGGCTTCGCATGGGCATCTTTCTGGGTTGCCATCAGCTACCAATTCGGCGCGCACCTGCCAGCGTCTTAAAGCAACGAGCGAAAGTTTCGACAGGCCGAAGCCTTGCCGCACCTCTAATATTTGCGGGATAATGGCTCTGTAGAAAGGCAATCAGAAATGACTGACGAAGAACTCAACCGCAAGTTTGATGTTGTGGCCGAGCATCTGGCTACTGTGGCCGTGAACCAGCAGAAATCGGATGCGCGCATTGATCATCTTGAGCGTGTCCTTAGCTTGGCGATTCGTTCCTACCGGCGCGAGCGCAAAGAGACGCGAGAGAAGTTCGATGCTCTAATTGACGCACAGACTCGCACAGATGAAGCGCTTGCAAAGTTAGCCGAATCTCAGGTGCATATCGATAAGCGGCTGGATACGCTGATTGACATCGTGCGAGACAACCGCAATGGGAGTTCAAACGTCTGAATGACTAAACCCTTGAAGGATTAGTTAATGAAAAGAATCGCACAGCTCTTAGTCATCATCGTCGCCGTGATTTTCTCTTCTGTTGTCTGGCTGGGGACGGCGCATCCGGCCAGTTCAGCGCCGGATGCTGGAGACGCCGCGACGATCTACAAGAATCAATGCGCCACCTGTCATGGCAATAATGGACACGCATCTCTCAAAGGGAAACTGAAAGGCGCACCGAATTTTGATGACGCACGATGGCAGGAGAAGGTCAGCGACGACCATATCTTCAACACCATCTCAAACGGGCGCGAACGGATGCCCGCCTTCGGTAAGAAACTCTCTCAGGCTGAAATTGAATCGCTTGTGCGGTATGTGCGTGGCTTGAAGAAATAGCTTTAATAGAACGATTGCTTCGTTGACAGAAACAATAATCGGATAGATTCTCATCCTTTGGTTTTGTGTGCCGACTCTTTGAACCGCTCACGAAATTCCTGCGAGCGTTGGCGCAGTTCGTGCCAGTCACTGAAAATCTCCGGCTGCTTGAGCCAGACCGCGAACCATTCGGCGATCTCCAGCTTCTCTGCGCGCTTGCCTTCATCCACGTTGCGATTGCGCGCGATCATCTGCGCGCGTTGTTTGCCCTTCAAAGCCGTCTCACGCACACGACGCAAGCCCTCCTGATCTTTCTTGCGCGCAAACTCACGCCGCAGGTTCTCTAAGTTTTTGATTGAAGCAGCCGCCTGCGCGAATGTCGAAAACTTGAGCACGTTGCGAAACATCGCTTCGTAAGGATCGGCGGCTCGATACTGCGCGTCCAACTCCAACACTTCGGCATGACGCAACTCCGCACCTTCGTCCGCGAGCAAACGCGCGACCACCGCCGGACTCTCCAACGCTCCGTCGCCGAATCTCTCACGCACGACCGTTTCGATTGTCTCCAACTCCGCCGCGCCCACCGTTTCACAATCGAGATGCTCCCAGACCTCGATCATCAAATCCCGTTTCGTGCGCGCCTTCCATTCACGTTTTTCCATCCCGCCAAGATTACAAAGAAAGGGTGAAAAGGGGAAACGGGGAAAGGTTAAAAGGAGAAGCCAGCGTATAACTTGCAAACGCGCTCCTGTTCCCTTTCACCACTTCCCCATTTAACCTTTTCACCTTTACACTAATGCTATGCCGACGATTGAACAGGCGCTCGTTGCGCTCCATGAACATTTCGGCTTTGAAGATTTCCGCGAAGGCCAGCGCGAAGTTATCACTGCGATCTTAGAAGGCCACGACACGGTGGTCGTGATGCCGACCGGCGGCGGGAAATCGCTCTGCTATCAACTGCCCGCACTGATGAAGCCGGGCGCAACCATCGTCGTCTCGCCGCTCATCGCGCTGATGAAAGATCAGGTTGACGCGCTTCAGGCGCGCAATCTTCCAGCCACCTTCATCAATAGCTCGATCACTTTTGAAGAGCAGAAGGCTCGTATCAACGGCGTGCGGCGAGGGCTTCATAAGCTCATCTACGTCGCGCCCGAACGCTTTCGCAGCGCGCACTTCGTCGAGACCTTGCGTTCGATTGACATCTCGCTCTTCGCCATTGACGAAGCGCACTGCATCTCGCAATGGGGACACGATTTTCGCCCGGACTATCTGCGTCTGCGACAAGCCATCGAAGAGATCGGACGCCCGCAGATCGCCGCGCTCACCGCCACCGCCACGCCCTACGTGCGCTCCGACATCATCGAGCAACTGCAACTGCACGAGCCGCGTGCTTTCGTCAGTGGCTTTGACCGCCCTAATCTTTCCATCAACGTCGTCCACACGCAGAAGGAGCGCGAGAAGATCGTGCACATCAAGTCGCTCGCTGCGAGTTCCGGCTCCGGCATCATCTACACTTCGACGCGCAAGGCCGTCGAACAGGTGACAGGCAGACTCCGCAGCGCTGGCTTGAACGTCATCGGCTACCACGCCGGAATGGACGAAGCCACACGAACACGCGCGCAGGACGATTTCATGTCAGGCCGCGCGCAGATGATCGTGGCGACCAACGCCTTCGGCATGGGCATTGATAAACCGGACATCCGTTTCGTCGTGCATTACCAGATGCCCGGCTCGATTGAGGCTTACTATCAGGAGATCGGACGCGCCGGGCGTGACAATCTGCCCTCGACCTGCGTGCTGCTCTTCAATTACGCGGACAAGCGCACGCAGGACTATTTCATCGAAGGCTCGTATCCTCCGCCCGAAACAATCACGCGCATCTATCAGGCGCTCGTCGCCACCAATCTGAAACGCATCGAGCTTTCCGTCAGCGAGATTGCCGCGCGCTCAGGAATTCGCAACGAGATGGCCGTGCAATCCGCGCTCATCATTCTCGAAAAGGCCGGGCACATCGAACGCGGCTCGTCAAACGAGAACCGCGCCGCGCTGCGTTTGCGAATGAAACCGCACGAGGCGCGCGCAGCAGTCGGAGAGCGCGAGACCAAAGTGCGGCAAGTTCTTTTCGGTTTACTCGGCGGCTCCGATCTCAACGAGCGCGCGGACATCGAACTCGACGTGAATGATTTCGCCGAAAGCCTCGGCCTCGATCTTCCGGCTGTGCGTCGCGCGCTGTCGCAACTCGCCGCGTCGGGCGTTATTGCTTACAGTCCGGCGCGGCGCACACGCGGCGTGCTGATGCTGGATGAACACCCGGTCAGTAATCTACGCATTCGTCCGCAAGAGGTCGCGCGCCGCGCCGCATTGGAACAACGCAAACTGCGCGAGATTATTAGCTTCTGCTACACGGACGGCTGCTACCGCGCTTTCATTCTCGATTACTTCGGCGACTCGCGCCACGCCGCCAACTGCGGCACCTGCGGCAACTGCGTCAAGCTCCCACGTGATGCGAACGACTGCACTTCAAAGATTGCCGTGCCACTCGATGAGCGGACGGCCTTCGATGATTTCGTGAGAGAGCACGTGCCCTTCGCGCTCGACTTGGAAGACGAACTAGATGAGCGTTCGCGCATGAGACGTGCGAGCGAAGCGGCGGAAGATGCTGTTTCTCAAGCGCGCGAGATTAGCGTCACACAGGCACGCGCTTTGACTGATGAAGAAGGATTGCTCGTTCGTAAAATTCTGGCGTGCGCGGCGCGGATGCAGGGACGCTTCGGCAAAGGGATGCTCGCCTCGACGCTTCGTGGCTCGCGCGCCCGCCCCGTTCTCCAGGCCGGACTCGACAAGCTCACGACCTACGGCATCCTCGACGACATGACGCAGGAAGAGTTGATGATCTACATTGACGCGCTCGTCGCCGCCGGGTGCCTGCGCGTGACAAGCGGCTCTTACCCGACAGTCTCTTTAACTGAACTCGGCGGCGAAGTCATGCGCGAGCGCGCGAGCGTTGAGTTAGCTTTGTCGGAGACACAGCTTAGCTCACTCGCTACAGTGACGTTTAATTCTTCACCTGCTCCTTCAAGGGCCAAAGTGAAATCCGCCGGCACGGTTGATGAGACCTACGCTCTCTACAACGAAGGCTTGTCCATCGAAGAAATCTGCCAGCATCGTGGGCTGACCGCGTTCACCGTCGAAAAGCATCTCGCCGAATGCATCATGCAGGGACGCCTCTTCGACATCTCACGCCATGTCTCGGATGCCGACCGCGCGCTGATCGAAATCGTCATTGACCAACTCGGCACACAACTTCTACGCCCCTTGCGCGACGCGCTCCCGCCACACATCAACTATCGTATGATTCGCTTCGTCGTCGCCGACGTGCAGCGCGCAGAGCAAAGCAGGTGATAAACCACAAAGACACAAAGGCACAAAGAGAAAGTTAAGCGACTCTTTTCATTTTTTTCGTGTCTTTGTGCCTTCGTGGTAAGGTCTCTTCATTGCTTTTCAAAATTCAGATAGAGGAGACCCCGCGTGAGTCGTAATCCAAACACAGAACCGCCGCAGCCCGGCGAACCGTTGCCACAGCCTGTTGATCCTGCGTTGCCGCCGACCGGCCCGGACGATCCCATCATCCCCGACCCATCGCAGCCGGAGCCTCTGCCGCTTCCGCCCGATTCGCAGCCTTCGCCCATCGCGCCCGTGCGTGAGCCTGATAGTCCGCCGCCCGCAGGCGATCCACCGACGAGTGAACCGACACGCTTAGCTTAGAAAGCGAAGCGGCTTGGCAAAGTGCGCCAGCACTCTTCGTCATACATCTTGTCCAGACGGCCAGCCTTCCTTGAAAGGCCGTCTTAAGCGCCGGAGATTAACCAAGACTTTTCCAGGCGCTCAACTCACCAGCCGTTTGTGCGCGGGCATCGCCCCTTAAACGCCCGCGCGCGCGGCAAATCAATTAAAAATTAAAAATGCAAAATGCAAAAGCGAAGATCAGAGAATTGCTCTTCGTCCTCACTTTTGCATTTTGCATTTTTAATTTTTAATTTTTAATTTACAACTGTACGCGATGATACAGAGGGACGCCTCTCCGCGCTGGTACAATCGGACTCCTCAATTTGCCGCACTGGAACAAAAGAGATGCGCGCCCGACATGACCTCTCAGAAAGAATCGTTTTTCAATACCGAAAGCAAGCTGAACCTCCGCCCGCGTTTCTGAAGCAGATCGCGTGGATGCTCGCAGCCAAACCTTTCACTCCGCATCCTGCTTTCACGAGCGGCCACGCGCAGACGCTTGCCGCCTATAACTGGCCGCGTCCGTTTCTCAGGCACGCGCATCGCAGAGACGAAGCGCGCATCTTCGAGGTCGAGCCGAACGTGCGCCTGCTCGCGCACTGTCGCTGGCAAAAGGATCGGCATTCACATCCGACATTGCTTCTCGCGCACGGGTTTGAGGGCGCGAGTACGTCCGTCTATATGCTCGGCACTGCTGAGAAGGCTTACCGCGCAGGCTTCAATGTCGTGCGTCTCAACTTTCGCACCTGCGGCAAGACAGAGCATCTGACGCCCACGCTCTATCACGCCGGAATGTTCGGTGACCTGCGCGCAGTTCTCTTTGAACTGATTGAGAAGGATCAACTCGCACGCATCTTGATGGCTGGCTTTTCGATGGGCGGCAATATATCTCTGATGTATGCTGGCGCTGAGGCCGGCAGAGTGCCGCGCGAGTTAAAAGGCGTCTGCGCCATCTCACCGGCGATTGATTTAAGCTCCACCGCCGAGGCCATCGAACGCCGCTCGAACTGGCTCTACAGGCAGTGCTTCATCCACAGTTTGTGTCAGCGCGTGCGCCGCAAGCGAAAATTCTTTCCAGAGCTTTACGATACGAAAGGTCTCCACCGCATCCGCCAGATCAGAGACTTCGACGCGCGTTACACGATAGCTGACGGCGGCTACCGGAGCGTCGAAGAATACTACGAGCGCAGCAGTTCCCTGCCCGTCATCCGCCACATCCGCACGCCCACTTTGATGATTCACGCGCAGGACGACCCGTTCAGCCCCTTCGCTCCCTTTCGTCATCCATCCATCGCTGAGAATCCTTACCTCATCTTTCTCGCGCCTGAGCGCGGCGGCCACGTCGGATTCGTCAGCGCAGAGACCAACGGCGAAGACCACTTCTGGGTCGAGAATCGCGTCGTCGAATTCTGCAAACTAATCCACGAACACTCGACGCAGTGATTGTCAGGCTCCGGCGTTGAGAATAGAGAAAAGTTTAGGTTGGATGAATCCAAGTGTAGTGCCATTCATCGTACCAAAATAATTTATCTAAAGGCTGTGTCAGTAATGGATTCTATGGTTTTATTTATTACGCAGCCTGACAAGTCATTCGAGCGGACGGCGGGATAGCGTGCCTCTCATGGTGCTTCTTCCTTGTCTGCTTGTGCGCTTCCGCCCGCCGCCGCTCAATTCCAGCGTTAGACGCTACAAGCTGTCACGCCGCCAGGAGAGTTTCAAGCTAATTGCGTGGACATCGCACGCGCAAGGCTAAAGGCATAATCTCAATTGTGGCGGGCAAGCGACCCGGCAACTCACCGTCAATCTCAATCATTACCTTTTCATTCTTTCGCGCAGGCCGCGCCGTGACGACTCGCGCGCGTGACTGCGAGACCTCTGCCATCTCAAGGTGCGTGCCTCTGTAGAGCTTGCGCACGTTTGCCATAATCCTCAGCGCGCTCATCTCGCCGATGTTGATAACGTCGAATTGCCCGTCGTCCAGCTTCGCATCGGGCGCGACCTTCATGCCGCCGCCGAAGTAGCGCGCGTTGGCGATGCAGAGATTGCTGACGGTGTGACGGCGTTCGCGTCCATCATCCAGTTGCACGATGACGGATGTTTTGGGCGCAGCGAGAGTCGTCTGCGTCGTACTGATTGCGAAGGAGATTTTGCCGCCGAGCCAACCGGAGCGCGTCGCGGGCAGCCAGCGTGAATCGTTATCTTTGACGCGCTTGATGATCTGTGTGCTCATGCCGAAGGATGCGACGCCTAGAAAGTATCTGGACTCTTCCGCGCCAACGTGGTTGAGGTAAGTGACACGGCCAACGTCTATGCGCCGCGTGTGTCCTCTACGAAGCACACGTGCCGCGTCTGCTGCGCGCGTCGGGATATTGAGCGTGCGACGGAAATCGCCGCCCGTTCCGCTCGGCATGATTCCAAGCTCGACTTCATCGCAACCTGACTCAAGAATTCCGTTCGCCACCTCAGAGATTGTGCCGTCGCCTCCGCAAGCAACGATCAACGGCCTTCCCTCTTTCGCTCCTCGCGCGGCGAGTGTGCGTCCATCGCCCGGCTTCTCAGTGAAAGCACAACTGAACGCGCCGAAGTGCGTCGCCAGATCACTCGCCATCGCAGGCCATGCGCTGCGGGTGGAGTTTCCGGCGGAAACAGGATTGACGATGATGAGAGGCAATAATGTCATAACTGACAAGTTATGAATTATGAGTTTTGAGTTTTGAGTTTCGGCTTTCAATTCAAAACTCAAAACTCATCATTCATAATTTCTTTCCAAAGGTTGCACGATCTTCTTCGCCAAGTTCCGCAACCTTGCTCATCACAAAATCTGCGATCTCTTTGTAAGTGCGGACTCGATCTTTCTTCTCCATGAAGGCTGAGAGATCAAGCGGCGCGCCGAAGCGGAGTCGAATCGGCTCACCATTCTTCCAGTTGCCGACGATCTGTCGCAGAGCCTTGTTGCCGAGTCCGGCGATGAAGACGGGAATCACTTGCGGCTGCGCATCTTTGATAATCTTCCCGACGCCGGGTTGCGCGCGCAGGTACGAGTACGGGTCGGAGTTGAGATTGCGCGTGCCTTCTGGATGAAAGCCGATGACGTGCCCCACGCCTTCACTGCAAAGCTGCGTCAAACGCCGCACCGAATACTTATCGAAGCTGCGCTTCGACGTGTCTTCATCCGCGAAGATCGGCGGATACATAGACCACCAGCCGCCCAGAAAGTTTATCAACACGCCGAGCAACGATTCGTAAAAGACACGCGCGCGAACAGGGAAAAAGAGTTTCATGGGCCGCTTCGTGCGACGAAAGAGAACGGACGAGACCGCGTACATATCGAAGAACGAGCGGTGATTAGCGACGAGCAGAACCGGGCGCTCGACCGACGCGGCTTCAAGATGTTCGAGGCCGTCAACGTGCATTAGATTGTAAGTCACCAGATGAATCCAGTTCGCACCGATGTGTCGCTGACACCACGTCCAGAAACGTTTCCAACGTCCCTGATTCATCTCGTGCGCCTGAAGAAATGCGAACCGCTCCATCCTTGAAAGGACGGCGAGTTCATCGGGCGTCGGATCGGTTACGGGTTCAAGGTTCAAGGTTCAAGGTTCAAGGTTCAAGGTTCAAGGTTCAAGGTCGTATCTTCAAACGTTGAACCTTGAACTTTGAACCTTGAACTCTTTTTAGTCTATCGAAAAATATTTCGCTTCCTCGTGATGCACGATGATCGCGGAGGTTGATTGTTCCGGGTCGAGTTGGAACTCTTCGGTCAACTCCACGTCAATGCGCGACGGGTCGAGCAGCTCAAACAGTTTTGATTGATCTTCAAGGCTCGGGCACGCCGGATAGCCGAAGCTGAAGCGCGAGCCTTGATAAGATTGATGAAAGAGCTTGTTCAATTCTTTTGCGTCGCGGTCGGCGATGCCCAGTTCCTCGCGGATGCGCTTGTGCCAGAGTTCGGCGAGCGCTTCAGCAGATTCGACGCTCAAGCCGTGAAAGAAGAGATAGTCTGCGTAGTTGTCGGCCTTGAAAAGCTCCTGCGAGTAATGACTCGCGCGGCGTCCCATCGTCACCAGATGAAACGGGACGACATCCACTCTCCCCGACTCTGTTGATGCGAAGTAGTCTGCGAGACAGAGACGCTTTCCGGCGGGCTGGCGCGGGAAAGTGAAACGCAGCCGCTCTGTCTGCTCATCATCTTCGTAGATGATGAGGTCGTTGCCGGACGATTGACACGGGAAGTAGCCATAGACGACGCGCGGCGTCAGCAGATGCTCGCGCTTCGAGCGTTCTTTCAGAGCATCGTAAGTCGGGCGCACATGCTCTGCGACCTGCTTGCGATAGTCTTCGATGCTTCTCTTCCCCTGCTTGAACTGCCACTGCCCTTTGAAGAGCGCCGTCTCGTTGACGAAAGCGAAGACCTCATCAAGCGGAATATCATCCACGACGCGCGAGCCGTAAAAAGGGGCGCGCGGAATCGGCGCGTTCGGATTCACGTCGGAGCGCGTCGTGTGCGTCGTGTCGCCTGAGACTTTCGCAACGGCGCGCGGGCGTGCCTGTTTGCGGATGCCGAGCTTGGCGTCTTCGCCAACTAAATCTTCTTCATCATCAGCAGCGTTGCCGTTTCCGTTACCGCTTGCGACTGCTTCAACGGACGATGGCGACGTAGCTTCACGCATCGTGCCGCCCGTTAATTCATCCATCGTGTGCAGTCCGGCGAAAGCATCTTTGGCGTAGAAGAGCACGCCGTTGTAAATCGAGCGCAAGTCGTCTTCGACGTAACGACGAGTCAACGCCGCGCCGCCGAGCACGACGGGCACGCTGATGCCGCGCTCGTTCATCAATTCCAGATTGTCGCGCATGATGAGCGTGGACTTGACGAGCAGGCCGCTCATGCCGATGGCGTCGGCGTTGTGTTCCTGCGCGGCGCGCAGAATGTCTTCAATCAACTGCTTGATGCCGAGGTTGACGACTTTGTAACCGTTGTTCGTCAGGATGATGTCAACCAGATTCTTGCCGATGTCGTGCACGTCGCCCTTGACGGTGGCGAGCACCATCGTGCCCTTAGTCGTCGCGCCGCCCTTCTTCTCCATGAACGGCTCAAGAAAGCGCACGGCGGTCTTCATCACCTCCGCCGATTGCAAGACGAAAGGCAACTGCATCTGTCCGCTCCCGAAAAGATCGCCGACCACTTTCATTCCGTCAAGCAGGATGTTGTTGACGATGTCGAGCGCAGGATAACTCTCAAGCGCGAGTTTGAGATTGTCTTCAAGATCAATCTTCTCGCCGTCAATGATGTGGCGCTTGAGACGTTCTTCGACTGGAAGCTCGCTCAAATCTTTCTTCGTGGTCTTTGTGGAAACACCCTCGAAGAGTTTTGTGAATTCCGTGAGCGGGTCGTATATGCAGATGTCGCCATCGAACTTGCGGCGGTCGTAAATCAAATCCCGCGCGACGGCGATTTCGCGCTCCTCAAAACGATTGAGCGGAAGAATCTTGCTGGCGTTGACGATGGCCGCATCAAGTCCGGCCTCGACCGCATCATGCAGGAAGACTGAGTTGAGCACGATGCGCGATGCGGGATTCAAACCGAACGAGACATTCGAGACGCCTAAGATTGTGAAGCAGCCAGGCAACTCAGCCTTGATGCGCTTGATTCCTTCGATGGTTTCGAGAGCGTTGCGACGATCCTCTTCGATGCCCGTCGAGATCGGCAGCGCAAGCGGGTCGAAGAAAATATCGTGCGCCGGAATACCGTATTTCGTAGTCGCCTGCTCGTAAGCGCGCTTCGCAATCTCGAATTTCCCTTCGGCTGAACGCGCCATTCCCTTCTCGTCAATCGTGCCGATGACGACGCTCGCACCGTAGCGTTTGCACAGTTCGAGAACTTTGGCGAAGCGCGGCTCGCCGTCTTCGTAGTTCGTAGAGTTCAAAAGGCACTTGCCGCCCGCGTGCTCAAGCCCCGCTTCCATCTTCTGCCACTCGGTCGAGTCGAACATGAGCGGGATTTTGTTGCTCGTTGCGAGACGCGAAGCAAGCTCGTGCATATCTTTCACGCCGTCGCGCCCGACGTAATCAACATTCACGTCGAGGATGTGCGCGCCTTCGCGCTCCTGCTCGCGCGCCAGCGAGACGAGGCCGTCCCAATCTTCAGCGTTCAGCAGATCGCGCATCTTTTTCGAGCCGCTCGCGTTGACGCGCTCGCCGACAATCAGGAAAGAGGCGTCCTGAACGAACGGCTGCTGGATGTAGATAGACGAAGCAGAGGGAACAAGATTCGCGTTGCGCGCTTTCGGCGTCATGCTCTGCATCGCTTCGACGACCATTTTCAAGTGTTCAGGTCTGGTGCCGCAACAGCCGCCGACAATGTTGACGCCGAAATCTCTGGCGAAGTGTGTGATCTGCGCTGTGAAAGATTCCGGCGTCTCGCCGTAATGCTGCGCGCCGTCTTTGACTTCCGGCAGACCCGCGTTCGGCAGCACCGAGACAGGCAGCGGCGCGTTCTCGCAGAGATAGCGGATGCTCTCCGTCATGTGCTGTGGGCCAGTGCCGCAGTTCATGCCGATGACATCAATCGGAAACGGCTCCAGCGCGGTCAGAGCGGCGCTGATCTCCGTGCCGTTGAGCATCGTGCCGAAGATTTCGATGGTCACCTGAGCGATGACAGGGATGCGACGCTTGACCTGCTCGAAGTGGTCGAAGATGGCAGCGAGCGCAGCTTTCGTCTGCAACAAATCCTGACAGGTCTCGACGATGAAGAGATCAACGCCGCCATCGTAGAGGCCGCGCACCTGTTCGCTGTAAGCGGCCTTGAGATTTCTGTACGTGATGTGTCCGAGCGTCGGCAGTTTTGTGCCGGGTCCCATCGAGCCTGCGACCCAGCGCGGTTTCTCTTTCGTCGAATAGTCGTTGGCGATTCGCTTGGCAAGCTCTGCGGCTTTGAAGTTCAACTCGTAAGTCAGATTTGCGATATTGTATTCGCTCAATACCACTGAGGTTGAGCCGAACGAATTTGTCTCCACGACATCGCAACCGACATCAAAGAATGCGGAGTGAACCTTCTCAACCGCTTCCGGCTTGCTGATAAGCAGATACTCGTTGCAACCTTCAAGCTGCGCCCCGCCGAAATCATCAACGGTCAGGTTTTGCACCTGAAGGTTCGTGCCCATCGCGCCGTCGAAGACGACGATGCGTTCCCTTAGCGTCTCAAGAAATTTGCTCATCCGATGTTCATCCTTCCGGTCAGAGTCTTTCACTGTCGCAGGCTTCAATCAAACTGAAGCCCCGCGCTGAAACAACGCGGGGCTTTCCGTCTCCAAGCCTATTCGATTGGTCTTTCTCTGGAAAGACTCGCCGAGCTGTTTAGCAGTTTATTTTACGTGGCCGCAAGTTGCCTTAACTCACCACGTTTGTTAAGCATCTTATTGAAACATTCAGCGCGGCGCATGTCAAGATGGGGGTTAGGGGATAGAGGTTAGGGGCTGGCGCAAAGCTCCCGCCCATCCAACCCCTAATCCCTATCCCCCAACCCCTGCTTTATGCTACTTTTCTTCTGACTTCTGACTTCTGACTTCTGGATTCTGCTTCAACGTATGCGCCGTGCGATTTATCCAGGCTCGTTTGATCCGGTCACGAACGGACACCTTGACATCATCGAACGCGGCTGCAAGCTCTTCGACGAAATCATCATTGCGATTCTCGTCAATCCCGATAAAAAACCTTTCTTCACGATTGAAGAGCGCCGCGAGATGCTCGCACAGGTCACCGCAGAGATTGAGCACGGCTCGTGTCGTCTTCGCGTCGAGGACTTTCAGGGCTTGCTGGTTGACTACGCCATCCAGCGCGAGGCCGATGCGATTGTGCGCGGGATTCGCGCAATCTCCGATTATGAATACGAACTACAGATGGCACTGATGAATCGCCGGATCGAGCCGCGCATCGAAACAGTTTTTATGATGCCCGCCGAGGCTTACTCTTATGTTAGCTCGCGGCTCGTCAAAGAGGTTTTTTTGCTGGGTGGAAAAATAGAGGGACTCGTCCCGTCTTCAGTCGAGGCTTTAATGCGAAAGAAAATAAGCGGAAGCTGAAAAACAAGCTGCGTCTGCGTGATATACTTGCCATCGCTTTACCAACATCAAGCGCAGTCAACGTGAAGGCTCAGTTGCTGCATGGATCGTTCAAAGGGAGGAAGAAATGGCAAGAGGAGATAAATCCGCTTACACAGACAAACAGAAACGTCAGGCTGAACACATCGAGGAAGGCTACGAGAAACGCGGCGTGTCTGATGAAGAGGCTGAGAAGCGCGCGTGGGCGACCGTCAACAAATCGTCAGGCGGTGGGAAGAAGAGCGGCTCAGGACGCGGCCAGAAGGCCAACAAATCGCCGATGAAAAAAGGTGGCCCGAAGGGTGGTCAAAAGAGTGGCACGAAAGGCGGAAAGAAGGGCGGAGCAAAGAAGGGATCGTCCAAGAAAGGCTCGTCGAAGAAGAGCGGCTCACGTAAGTAAAACTTTTCAACTGCGCGGTGCGGGCGCTATGACAAGCCGCTCGCGCCGCGTTCTTTCATCGAACTCATGACGACAAAAACGGCCAGCGAAGTTTTTCCTGTTTCCGATAACGTGGCCCAGATGCGTGCCTCTACGACGCTTGCCGCGATGCAGGCGGCTGAAGCGATGCGCGCTGAAGGCATTGATGTTGTGGATTTGGGCGCAGGCGAACCGGACTTTGATACACCGGACAACATCAAACAGGCGGCTGCCGAAGCGATGCGCGAGGGCAAGACCAAGTACACGCCGACCGCCGGAACGCGCAATCTGCAACAGGCCATTATCAATTTTTACGAACGCCAGTTCGACGCACTCTACGAGAGGTCGGAAGTGATGGCGACGGCGGGCGGCAAGCAGGCGGTCTTCAACGCCGTCGTCTCACTCGTCAATCCCGGCGACGAAGTTTTGCTACCGAAGCCTTACTGGGTCACGTTTCCTGAAATCGTAGTCTTCGCACGCGCCGTCCCCATCTACATCGAGACAGAAGAGACAGATTTTGTGCTCACTGCCGAACAGGTCGAGCGCGCCATGACACCACGCACGAAGCTCATCATCTTGAACTCGCCCTGTAATCCTTCGGGGCGCGTCATTCCACCAGCCGAGTTCAGGCGCATCATGGAAGTTTTGAGCGAGAGAAACGTCTATGCCATCTCGGACGAATGTTACCTTCGCTTTGTCTATCCACCCGCCGAAGTCTTCAGCGCGGCAACGCTGCCAATGGAGCTTCGCCAACGACTCTGTATCGCCGGATCATTCTCCAAGACTTACGCGATGACGGGTTGGCGGATGGGCTATTCGCTCGCACGTCCCGAATGGACGCGCGCGATGCTCAACGTGCAGGGACACTCGACGAGCAATCCAAATTCCATCGCGCAGGCGGCTGCGACGGAAGCCTTCACAGGTCCGCAGGATTCTGTGGTGCAGATGCTCGAAGAGTACGGCAAGCGCAGAGACTGGTTGATGAATGCTCTCGGAGTCATTCCCGGCTTTCGCTGTCACATTCCAGAGGGCGCGTTCTACGCTTTTCCAGACGTGCGCGGTTGTTTGAACAAAGCGGTCAGGACTTCCGCCGAGTTCGCCGATAGATTATTGAAGCAAGAGCAAGTGGTCGTCACAGACGGCGCGGGTTTCGGCGCGGAAGGTTTCATACGCATCTCTTACGCGACCTCCCTCGAACGCTTGCAGGAAGGCATCCGGCGCATCCGCCGAGTCGCCGAAAGCCTTGCTTAAATCGTATTCGAGAATAGCGCTCAAACGAAAAACGGCGTCTTATGCAGACGCCGTTTTTCGTTTGAGCGAAACTGAGAACTCTCTTAATAGAGGTTAAAGTTATATTCGATCTGAATGTACTGCGAGACCGCACGTCCATCCTTCATCGCCGGAGAGAACCTGATCTCTCGGGCTGCCGCTATCGCTCTTTCAGTCAACCCGTACGGCAAACTAC